>NZ_CP114905.1:5489000-6151000 GCF_027497195.1 Streptomyces sp. WMMC500 | reverse complement strand
TCGGACGGCAGCCCGAGGCGGACGGCGGTGCGGCGGACCTTCTTGGGGCCGACGTCCTGGGCCATCTGCGCGTAGACGGAGTTGACCGAGTCGTTGGTGGCGTCGGCGACGCTGATGCGGCCGTAGGAGACGTCGTCCTGGTTGCTCGGCGAGTAGCGCAGGGGCTTGCCCTTCCTGCCGATCACCCGGCGGTCGTTGTCGCCGTCGTACATCGTCCGCGGCGTGATCCGCCTGCCCTCCCAGTTGTGGGCCTTCTCCTGCACGGCGGCGGCGAAGACGAACGGCTTGAAGGTGGAGCCGGCCTGGTAGTCGCGGCGGGTGGCGTTGCTCACGTACTGCTGGGTGTAGTCCGTGCCGCCGTACAGCGCGACGACCTCGCCGCTGCCGACGTCGATGGAGGCACCGCCGACGCGCACGTAGGAGTCGGCGGGGTTGGACTCCGGGTCGAGGTAGTACGTCAGTTGCTCCTCGACGGCGCCGACGAACGCGTCCTGCTTGCCGGGCTGCAGCGTCGTGACGATGCGGAAGCCGCCGGCGGCGAGGGTCTTCTCGTCGATGATGCGGTGCTCGATGAGGTAGCTGTTGATGGCCTCGACGAGATAGCCCCGCTGCCCGGACAGGCCGGGGTCGAGCCGGGACGGCTCCGGCACGGGGAACTTCAGGCTGTCGCGGACGCCGGGCGCGAGCCAGCCCTCCTTGACCATGCCGTCCAGCACGTAGTCCCAGCGGGCCTCGGCGGCGGGCCGGTTGTCGGGGTACACGGCCACGTCGTACGTGCTCGGGGCCTGCAGCAGCGTCGCGAGGAACGCGCCCTCGGCGACGGTCAGCTCCTCGACGTCCTTGTCGTAGTACGCCCGGGCGGCGGCCTGGACGCCGTAGGCGTTGCGGCCGAAGTAGCTGGTGTTGAGGTAGCCCTCCAGGACGTCGTCCTTGGTGACCTCGCGGTCCAGCTTGATCGCGATGAACGCCTCGCGGAGCTTGCGGCTGATCGTCTGCGCCTGGTCGAGGTAGTAGTTCTTCACGTACTGCTGGGTGATGGTCGAGCCCGACTGGGTGCCCTTGCCGGTCAGCGTGTGGAAGCCGGCCCGGACCATCGCCATCGGGTTGACCGCGGAGTCGGAGTAGAACGCGCGGTCCTCGGCGGCCAGGACGGCCATGCGCACGTGGTCGGGAACGCGCTGGAGCTGCACGCTCTCGCGGTCGACCTCGCCCTTGTCGGCGAGTTTGGAGCCGTCGGCGTAGAAGTAGTGGTTGCTCTGGGCGGTCGCCATGTCGTTGGGCCGCGGGATGTCGACGGTCAGGTAGCCCACGGCGAACGCCCCGGAGGCCAGCGCCACCGTCAGCATCGCGGCCCCCAGCAGCACCTTCCACCAGGTCCTGCGGTACGCGCCCCGCCGGCGGACCGGCGCGGACCGGGCCGGGGGCGGGGGCGGGGGCAGGACGGGCGGGGATGCCGGTGCGCCGTCCGGGACGTCGGCGTCCTCCGGTTCCTCCTCGGGGCCGAAGCTCCGGGTGGGCCGTCGCATCTCCGTGTGGCTCATCTGCCGTCCGTGGGGCTCGATCTGTCACCTGATATGAGACTTGCGAGCAGTTTGTCATTCTGAATGCAGATATCCGCGGCGCGTGGATAACCGGTCGCCCGGCTCAACCCGACTGGACTAGAGTCGGGGCCTTTGTGCGCGGGGCTCCCGGCGGAGCCCTCCGGAGAAAGCGGAGGTGGCGGGGGATGCGCGGCACGGACGCCCTCGGGGACGCACCGGCCGTGCAGGCGCTGCGGCTGTACGGGCTGGTGGCCGCCGGCGGCTTCCGCCGGTTCGCGACGTACCGGGCGGCCACCGCCGCCGGCGTCTTCACCAACACGGTCTTCGGCTTCATCCTGGCGTACACCTTCATCGCGCTGTGGCACGAGCGCCCGCAGCTCGGCGGCTACGACCAGGCGCAGGCGCTCACCTTCGTCTGGGTCGGCCAGGCGCTGCTCGCGCCCGCCGCCCTCCTCGGCTACGGCTTCCAGGAGGAGTTGCAGGAGCGCATCCGCTCCGGCGACGTCGCCGTGGACCTCTACCGGCCCGCGGACCTCCAGCTCTGGTGGCTCACCCACGACCTCGGCCGGGCCGCGTTCCAGTTGCTCGGCCGGGGCGTCGTCCCGATGGCGGCGGGGGCGCTGGCGTTCGAGCTGGCGCTGCCCACGGCGGCGCACACCTGGCTGCTGTTCCTGGTCTCCGTGACGCTGGGCTGCCTGGTGAGCTTCGCCCTCCGCTACCTGGTCGGGCTGACCGCGTTCTGGCTGCTCGACGGCCAGGGGATCAACCTGCTCAACTCGCTGGTGGCGATGCTCCTTTCCGGCACCCTGCTGCCGCTGACCGTCTTCCCCGGCGTCTTCGGCGACGTCGCCCAGGCGCTGCCCTGGGCGGCGATGCTCCAGGTCCCCGCCGACGTGCTGCTCGGCCGGCACACCGGCGCGGGTCTCGCCGGGGCGCTGGCGTTCCAGGCGGGCTGGGCGGCGGCGCTGCTGGCCGCCGGGCGGGCGCTGCAGGCGGTCGCGACCCGCAGGGTGGTGGTGCAGGGTGGCTGACCTGGCCACGGGGGCGCGGGGGTACGGGCTGATCGTCGCCATGTGGGTGCGTACGACGATGGCGTACCGCATGTCGTTCGCGATGACCGCGCTCGGCAATCTGCTGATGACCGCCGCCGACTTCGCCGCGATCGCGATCATGTTCTCGCACACCGACGTGCTGGGCGGCTTCACGTTCGCCGAGGTCGCGCTCCTGTACGGCGCCACCTCCACCTCCCTGGGCCTGGCCGACCTGCTGCTGGGCAATCTGGACCGGGTCGGCAGGCGGATCCGCGACGGCACGATGGACACGCTGCTGGTCCGGCCGGTGCCGGTGTTCGCGCAGATAGCCGCCGACCGCTTCGCGCTGCGCCGGGTCGGGCGGGTGCTGCAGGGGCTGATCGTGCTCGTCTGGTCGCTGACGGCGCTGGACGGCGTGGCGTGGACGCCGGTCGCGGTGCTGCTGCTCCCGGTCATGGTGGTGTCGGGGGCGGCGATCTACGGGGCGGTGTTCGCCGTCGGCGCGGCGTTCCAGTTCTGGGCCACGGACGCCGCGGAGGTGCAGAACTCGTTCACCTACGGCGGGAACACGATGACCCAGTACCCGCCGACGATCTTCAGCAAGGAGCTGGTGCGCGGCGTCACGTTCGTCGTGCCGCTGGCGTTCGTGAACTGGATGCCGGCCCTGCACATCCTCGGCCGGGACGACCCGCTGGGCCTGCCCGGCTGGGTGGACTTCGCCTCGCCGCTGGTCGCCGCCGCCTGCTGCGCGCTGGCCGGGCTGGCGTGGCGCGCGGGGCTGCGCGGGTACCGCAGCACCGGAAGCTGACCTGGCCGGTGCGGGCAGCGCGAGGAGGAAGAAGAGGAAGGGGAGGAACACGTGATCGAGGTCGAGGACCTGGAGAAGGTCTTCGTCGTACGCCGCCGGGCGGGCCGGCTGCGCCGGACGCGGCACGAGGTGCGCGCGGTCGACGGCATCGGGTTCTCCGTGCCGCGCGGCGAGATGGTCGGCTACATCGGCCCCAACGGCGCGGGCAAGTCCACCACCATCAAGATGCTGACGGGCATCCTCACCCCCAGCGGCGGCCGGCTGCGCGTCGCGGGCATCGACCCGGCGCGCGAGCGGACGCGGCTGGCCCGGCGCATCGGCGTCGTCTTCGGCCAGCGCACCACCCTGTGGTGGGACCTGCCGCTGCTCGACTCGTACCGGCTGATGCGCCGCATGTACCGCATCCCGGACGACCGCTACCACGCGAACCTGGAGCGCTGCACCGAACTGCTCGGCCTCGGCGACCTGCTGGAGGTGCCGGTGCGGCAGCTCTCGCTCGGCCAGCGGATGCGCGGCGACATCGCGGCGGCCCTGCTGCACGACCCCGACGTGCTGTATCTGGACGAGCCGACGATCGGTCTCGACGTGCTGAGCAAGGCGAAGGTGCGGGAGTTCCTGCGCGAGCTGAACGCCGAGCGCGGCACGACGGTGCTGCTCACCACGCACGACCTGTCCGACATCGAGCAGCTCTGCAAGCGGGTGATGGTCATCGACCACGGCCGGCTGATGTACGACGGCGACCTCGACGGGCTGCACGCGGTCGGCGAGAGCGAGCGGATGCTCGTCGTCGACCTGGAGCGCGAACTGCCGCCCATCGACGTCGCCGGCTGCCGCACGGTGAAGGTGGAGGGCCCGCGGCAGTGGCTCGCGTTCCCCGCCGGGGCGAGCGCGGCGCCGCTCGTCGCCGAGGTGGCCGAGCGGTGGCCGCTGGTGGACCTCTCGGTGCGGGAACCCGACATCGAGGACGTCATCGCGCGGATGTACGCCTAGGCTCGGTCGTATGACGAGCGAGGAGCATCTGCCGGAGCTGCGTGCCTCGGACGCCGACCGGGAGCGGGTCGCCGACATCCTGCGTGACGCGCTGGCGGAGGGCCGGCTCGCGATGGACGAGTTCGAGGAGCGGCTGGAGGAGACGTACCGGGCGAAGACCTACGCCCAGCTCGAACCGCTCACCCGCGACCTGCCCGCGCCCGGGGCCGCCCCGCCCGCGGTCGCGCCGCGCGCGGCGGCCCCCGCGGCCCCGGCGGCCCGGCCGGTGTCCGGCTGGGCCGGGCGCATCGGCGGCGAGGCGACGTCGCACAGGGGCATCGCGATCATGAGCGGCTTCCAGCGCAAGGGCCGGTGGACCGTGCCGCGGCGGTTCACGATGGTCTCGTTCTGGGGCGGCGGCGAGCTGGACCTGCGCGAGGCGGACTTCGAGGCCGCGGAGGCGGAGATCCGCTGCTTCTGCGTCATGGGCGGCGCAAACGTCATCCTGCCGCCGGACATGGCGCTGGAGGTGCGCGGCATCGGCATCATGGGCGGCTTCGACCACTCCCAGACCGGTATCCCCCACACCCCCGGCACCCCGCGCGTCACGCTCACCGGCTTCGCCTTCTGGGGCGGCGTGGGGACGAGCCGGAAGAAGACGAAGGCCGCCCGGCGCGCGGAGGCGGAGGCGGCCAGGGAGCAGCGGCGGCTGGCCAGGGAAGAGCGGCGGCTGGCGCGCGAGGAGCGCCGCAAGCGGCTGGAGTAGGGCTGGAGTACCCCTAGGGGGTGCCGGGCGGCGCGCTCAGAGCACGGCCTGGGCGCGGGGCCCCAGGTCCGCGGGGTCCAGGGTGCGGGCCATCTCCCGGTAGCCCAGGTCCGTCAGGTGCAGGTGGTCGCCCGCGTCGTACGCGGGGTGCAGGCGCCGGGGGCGGTCCGGGTCGCGCAGGGCGGCGTCGAAGTCGACGACCGCGTCGAAGACGCCGCCCGCGCGTATCCGCTCGTTGACCTCCTGCCGTACGCGCTCCGCCCGCGGCGTGTACGCCGGGTGCCCCCGGAACGGCATCAGCGTCGCGCCGAGCACCCGAAGGCCCCGGTCGCGGGAGAGCCGGGCGGTCTCGCGCAGGCCGGCGACGAGGGCGTCCGGGTCGGCGGTCCGGGGGGACTTGAGGATGTCGTTGATGCCCAGCTCCACGACGACGGCCTTGACGCCGGTGCGCGCGAGCACGTCGCGGTCCAGGCGGTTCAGCCCGGAGGGGCCGTTGCCGGGGTAGCGGGTGCCGCCGTCGGCGAGCAGCCGGTTGCCGGAAAGGCCGAGGTTGAGCACCCCGTACCGCGGGGCGCCGGGCTCCTGGCGCAGGCGCAGGGCGAGGTAGTCGGTCCAGCGGCGGTTGGCACCGGGGGTGGAGGAGGTGCCGTCGGTGAGCGAGTCGCCGAGGACGGCGACGGCGCCGGTGGCGTGCTCGCTCCAGACGTCGACGGCGGTGACGTAGCGCCAGGACCGGAACTCCCGGTCGTACGCCGCCCCTTCGGTGTCCCGGGTGTGGTCGCCCGCGGCGAGGTAGGAGGTCTGCGGCGCGTGCGGGTGGTACGTGACGGGGCCGGCCGGCGCGGGCGCGTACGTCGTCACCAGCAGGTCCGTGTCGGCGGGCACCCGCAGCCGCACGGGGTCGCTGGTCACCGTCCGCCCCGCGGGGATCGTCACCGCGCCGGTGCCGGCGAAGGTCAGCGGGCGCATCGTCTCCGGCTGCGCCGCGGGGGCGCCGGCCCCGGCGGCGACGGCGACGCTGGCGCGGGTGAGGGTCAGCGGGGTGCTGCCGTACTCGTTGGAGAGCTGTATCCGGGCCCGGGCGCCGCCGATGGAGGTGTGCACGACGTTCCGCACGGACATCCCCGCGAAACCGTCCCGCGTCCCCGGCTCGGCCGCGGCCTGCGCGGCGGCCCACGTGCCGGCCCAGCCGCCGACGGACGCGGGGGCGGCGGGGTCCGCGCCGCCGCCGGCGCCGGGGGGCACGGGCGCGTCGGGGCGGTCGGTGACGGTGTGGACGCCGAAGGTGAGCAGCGCCACGACCGCCACCAGGGCGGCGAGCACGGCGTACCCCGTCCTGGTCGTCACGTCAGCCTGCTCCCCCGTTCGTCCGTACGCGCCGTGTGCGGCGGTCCGCCATCTTAGCGAGGGGAGGCGGACGTTCCGGTCGTGGCCCCGACGCCCTCCGGGCCGTCGCCGGAGTCCTTCTCCTCCGGCTCCTCCGGCTCCTCCGGCGCGGCGCCGGCCGTGCGGTGGCCGAGGAGGAGGCGGGTGACGACGCCGCCGACCGCCAGGACGGCGACCGTGACGGCCAGCGTGAGCGTGTAGCCGTTGTCGAAGGCCGAGGCGGCGGCCTCCAGCAGCGACCGCCCGTCGCCCGGCGGGAGTTCGCCGGCGACCGCGCGGGCCTCGTCCAGGCTGTCGGAGGCCGCCCCGGGGGCGCCGGCGGGCAGCTCGACGGTGGCGGTGTAGACGGCGGTCAGGACGCTGCCCAGGACGGCGACGCCGGTGAGGCTGCCCAGTTCGAACGAGACCTCCTCGACCGAGGACGCCATGCCGGCCCGGTGCGGCGGCGCGCCGCCGATGATCGCCGCGGACGCCGCGGTCATGGCCGCGCCGAGCCCCAGGCCCATCAGGACCGTGCCGGGGATCACCCAGCCCGCGGAGTGCCCGGCGGCCGGCAGGCCGACGCCCGGGGTGAGCAGCAGGGCCAGCGCGGCGCCGAGGGCGCCGACGAGCAGGCCGCCGCCGATGAGGTGCCGCGTCGGTACCCGGTAGACCAGGCTCCCGGCGACGACGCCCGCCGGGAGCGCGCCGACGGCCGAACTGGCCACCAGCAGCCCGGCGTGCAGCGGGCTGAGGCCGAGCACGAGCTGGAGCCGCTGGGCGAGGATCAGCTCGATGCCCGCGGTGGCGAACATCGAAAGACCGGCGCCGAGCACGCCGGCGAGCAACTGCCGGCTGCGGAAGAGCGCGAAGTCGATCAGCGGGTACGTACGGGTGCGCTGGCGGCGTACGAAGACGGTGAACCCGGCGGCGGAGACGAGCAGCGCCACCGCGATGTGCAGCGGGTCGGGCTCCGGCCGGGAGCCCTCCTTGATCGCGTACACGAGGCCGACGAGCCCGGCCATGACCTGCACGGAGGCCACCGGGTCCCACGGCCGGTCCCTGCGGCCGGAGCCGCCGGGCGCGAGCACCGCGGTGGCCACCAGCGCCACCAGCACGACGGGGACGTTGACGAGGAAGACCGAGCCCCACCAGAAGTGGTCGAGCAGCAGTCCGCCCGCGACCGGCCCGAGGGCCGCGCCGACGACGGCGATCGTGCCCCAGATGCCGATGGCGATGCCGCGCTCGCGCTCGTCGTCGAAGGTGAGCCGGACCAGCGCCAGCGTCGCGGGCATCATCGCCGCCGCGCCGACCGCGAGGAACGCGCGGGCGCCGATCAGCACGGCGGACGAGGGCGCGAAGGCGGCGACCGTGGACGCGGCGCCGAAGAGGACGAGCCCGGTCAGGAACATCCGCTTGTGGCCCACGCGGTCGCCCAGCGTGCCGGCGCCCAGCAGCAGCCCGGCCATCACCAGCGGGTAGGCGTTGATGATCCACAGCTTCGCGGAGGCGTCGGCCTCCAGGTCGGCGGTGAGGGTGGGCAGCGCCGTGTAGAGGATCGTCATGTCGAGGGAGATGAGCAGCAGCCCCGCCGAGACGGTCGCGAGCACCCACCAGCGGCGCGCCATGATCACGGAGAACCCTCCTTTCTGCGTGTGCGTACGGGGGCGGGCGTCAGGGCGCCGGGTCGGTCAGCGCGGCGAGCCGGCGGCGCACCGCCTCCGCCACCTCGGGGGAGAGCGGGGCGTGCGCGGTGGCGTGGTACAGCCACAGCCCGTCCGCCGCCACCCGGGCCAGGAACAGGTCGAGCGCCTCCGGATCCGGATCGGGACCGGGCGGCTCCGGCGCCCAGCGGTCCGCGAACTCGTCCCAGATCCGCGCCAGCTCCGGCCGGGTCGCCGACGCGACCATGAAGACGAAGTCCGCCGTCCCCGCGCCGGCGCCCTGCCCGCAGCACCGCACGTAGGCGGCGGCGCGCTCGCGGGCGGTGGCCTCCTCGAACGGCTTGCCCAACTCGGCCCGGAGCTGGGCGTCCAGCAACTCGGTCAGGTGCCGCTGGATGGCCAGCAGCAGCGCGTCGCGGGTGGGGAAGTGGTACATCAGCCCGGGCTTGGTCAGCCCGGCCTCGGCCGCGGCGGCGTCGAGCGTCAGGGCGGTGATGCCCGACCGTTCGACCACGCGGACCGCCGCTTCGAGGATGGGGGTGCGGGAGCTCGGTCGCATGGAGCGTAACTTTACCATCCGGAAGGTAAAGTTACGAACGTGGCCCCGGCCCCCGCCCGGGACACCGGGAACCCGCCAACCGTTCCTGAAGTGAAAGATGGTGCCGGGCCCGGGGACAATGGCCGTCAGGAAACGGCGTGAGCGGACGGAGCGGGATGGACCGAGCGGCAGCGGAAGGACCCGGGGGCTTCGCGTACACGGACGCCGACGCGGAGAAGCGGCGCGGCGTGCGCCGCATGAAGACCATCGCCACCGGCCTGCTGCTGCTGGCCGCCGCGGTCTTCACGCTCGCCCGCTGGGCACAGCACAACGGCGCCGGCGCCTGGTCCGGCTACGTCGCCGCGGCGGCGGAGGCGGGCATGGTCGGCGCGCTGGCCGACTGGTTCGCGGTCACGGCGCTCTTCAAACGGCCCCTCGGGCTGCCCATCCCGCACACCGCGATCATCCCCACCAAGAAGGACCAGCTCGGCCAGAGCCTCGGCGACTTCGTCGGCGAGAACTTCCTCTCCGCCGACGTCGTCCGCACCCGGCTGCACGCTCTCGGCCTCGGCAGCCGCGTCGGCGGCTGGCTCGCCGAGCCCGCCAACGCCGACCGCGTCACCGCCGAGGCGTCGACCGTGCTGCGCGGCGCTCTGGCCGTCCTGCGGGACAACGACGTGCAGGCCATCGTCGGCGAGGCCATCAACCGCCGGGCCGCCGCCCTGGAGGTCGGTCCCGGCCTCGGCAAGCTGCTGGAGAAGGTCGTCGCGGACGGCGGCCACCGCCGCGTCGTCGACCTGGTCTGCGAACGCGCCGAGGCGTGGCTGATCCTCAACGGCCCGTCGGTCGTCGGCGCGGTCGCCGGGGGCGCGCCCGGCTGGACCCCGAAGTTCGTCGACCGCCGGGTCGGCGAGCGCGTCTACAAGGAACTGCTGCGGTTCATCGGCGAGATGCGCGACTCGCCGGAGCACCCGGCGCGCGGCGCGCTCGACCGGTTCCTCACCGACTTCGCCGCCGACCTCCAGGGCGACACCCCGACCCGGGCGCGCGTCGAGCGGCTCAAGGGCGAGATCCTCGCCCGCGACGAGGTGCAGGACTTCATCGCCTCGGCGTGGACGTCGCTGCGCGGCATGATCGTCGGCGCGGCGGAGGACGAGCGCAGCGAGCTGCGGCTGCGGGCGCGGGCGGCGCTGCTGTCGTTCGGGCAGCGGATGGCGGCGGACGAGCGGCTGCAGGCGAAGGTCGACGGCTGGGCGGAGGACGTCGCGACCCACGTGGTGACGACGTACCAGCACCAGATCACCTCGCTGATCTCGGACACGGTCGCGAGCTGGGACGCGGACCAGACGTCGCGCAAGATCGAGGCGAACATCGGCCGGGACCTGCAGTTCATCCGCATCAACGGCACGGTGGTGGGCTCGCTCGCGGGCCTGGTCATCTACACCGTGTACCGGGCCGTCGCGGGCTGAGTCCGGGCTCACGGGCCGGGGCGTACGGCGTACGATGCCCCCATGCACGGCGAGACGGCGGACGGCGCGGGGAGGACCACCGGGACGCTGCGCGTCCTGGGGGCCATGACCCGCACGCGCGCGCTTGCCGTCGCCCTGCTGCTCCTCGCCGCCGACGTCGTCCTCGACGAGACCGGCGTGGCCACCGGCCTCGCCGGCGCCGCCGCCTCCGCCGCGCTGACGCTGCTCGCCGCGGTGGCCTGCGTCGCCGCCGCCGTACCGCCGCCGTCGCAGGCGCAGATCCGCACCGCGCTGCGCGAACGGGCGCTGCGCACCGCCTTCCTGCCCCAGCGGGACCCCGACTCCGCGGGCCGCCCGCGGCCCCGGGCGCCCGGCCGTCGCCTGTCGACGGCCGTGTAGGCGCACCGGCGCACCCCCGCCCGTAGCGCGCAGCCCGTGCGCTGCCCGTTACCCCGCGATCACCGCCCGCCGGGCGCCCCGCACGGCTCGTCACGCCGCCCCCTCATCCGGCACGACGAGACCCGTGGAGCCCTTCCATGTCCGTATTCGGCGCGCTCTCCGCGCTCCTGTCCACGCTCGCAGACACCCTCGACCCCCTCTTCGGCGCCTCCGCCACCGCCGTCGCGATCATCGTCTTCACCCTGTGCGTACGCCTCGCCCTGCACCCCCTCGCCCGCGCGGCGGCGCGCGGCGACCGCGTGCGCAGGGACCTCGCGCCGCAGGTGGCCGAGGTGCAGCGCAAGCACCGCGGCGATCCCGAGCGGCTGCGCCGCGCGCTCACCGAGACGTACGCGGACGCCGGCGCCTCGCCGCTGGCGGGCTGCGGGCCGATGGTCCTGCAGATCCCGGTGTTCATGGTGATGTACCGGCTCTTCACCGGCCACGACCACGACCTGCTCACCCACACCCTGCTCGGCGCCCCGCTGGGCGGGCGGTGGTCCGACGCGCTCGCCGACGGCGGGGTGTTCGGCGCGCACGGGCGGGTGTACGCGGGGCTGTTCGCGGTGATCGCCGCGGTGGCCGCGTACACGTTCTGGCGCGGCCGGCGGATGCTCGCCGAGCGGAAGGCGGAGGCGGCGGCCGTACAGAAGGCGGCACAGGCGGGGCAGGCGGCGGGCAGGAAGGGGAAGAAGGGCGGGAAGCCCGCACCTGAGCCCGCCCAACTGCCCGGCCCCGCCGCCGGGCTGACCCGCTGGCTGCCCCTGCTGTCCTTCGGCACCCTGGTCACGGCCGCGATCGTGCCGCTCGCCGCCGGACTCTACCTGGCGACCACCACCGCCTGGACCGCCGCGGAACGCACCCTCCTCTACCGCCCCGCCCCGCCAACCGGGTCCACGGGCTGAACGGGGCCTTGCGGAGTGAACACCGGTCAACGGATGATCGATCGACCGCGGAGAGGGGAGTCATCACATGAAGCTGCTGCGTGTCGGACCGCCGGGGAGCGAGCGCCCGGCCCTGCTGGACGACGGAGGGACCCTGCGGGACCTCTCCGGAGTCGTGTCCGACGTGGACGGAGCGCTGCTGTCCGACGACGCGGCGCTCGCCCGCGTACGGGACGCCGCCGCGGCCGGCGAGCTGCCGGCGCTGGCCGGCGAGGGCCTGCGGACGGGCCCGCCGCTGGCCCGGATCGGCAAGATCGTGTGCATCGGGCTGAACTACCACGACCACGCCGCCGAGACCGGCGCGGCCATCCCGGCGGAGCCGATCCTCTTCATGAAGGCCCCGGACACGGTGGTGGGCCCCGAGGACGCCGTCCTCGTGCCGCGCGGCAGCGAGAAGACGGACTGGGAGGTGGAGCTGGCGGTGGTCATCGGCCGTACGGCCCGCTACCTGGAGTCCGACGCGGACGCGCTGGCCGCCGTCGCCGGCTACGCCGTGGCGCACGACGTCTCCGAGCGCGCCTTCCAGTTGGAGCGGGGCGGGCAGTGGGACAAGGGCAAGAACTGCGAGACGTTCAACCCGCTGGGCCCGTGGCTGGTGACGGCCGACGAGGTGCCGGACCCGCAGGCCCTGGGGCTGCGGCTGTGGGTGAACGGCGAGAAGCGGCAGGACGGCACGACGGCCGACCAGATCTTCCCGGTGGCGCACGTGGTCCGGTATCTCAGCCAGTTCATGACGCTCTACCCGGGCGATGTGATCAACACCGGTACGCCGGCGGGGGTCGCGCTCGGGATGGCGGAGCCGAAGCCGTACCTGAAGGCGGGGGACGTGGTGGAGCTGGAGGTCGACGGGCTGGGCCGGCAGCGGCAGGAGATCAAGGCAGCGTAGCGGCAGAACCGCGCGAGGGGCGCCGCCGGAGGGTTCCGGCGGCGCCCGTTCCGCGCAGGTACGGGGGCGCGGGGCGGCCCGTACGCGAGGCGGCGGTTCTCAGCCCTTGAGCAGCTCCCGCACCGACGGGGCCAGGGCGCGGAAGGCCTTGCCGCGGTGGCTGATGGCGTTCTTCTCCTCGGGGGTCAGCTCCGCGCAGGTACGGTCCTCGCCCAGGGGCTGGAGGATCGGGTCGTACCCGAAGCCGCCGGTGCCCGCCGGCTCGTACCGCAGCGTGCCCTCCAGCCGCCCCTCCGCGACGCGCTCCGTGCCGTCGGGCAGCGCGAGCGCCGCGGCGCAGGCGAAGTGCGCGGCGCGGTGCTCGGGGCCGACGTCGGAGAGCTGGGCGAGGAGCAGGGCGAGGTTCGCCGCGTCGTCACCGTGCCGGCCCGCCCAGCGGGCGGAGAAGATGCCGGGCGCGCCGCCGAGCACGTCGACGCAGAGCCCGGAGTCGTCGGCGACCGCGGGCAGCCCGGTGGCCTGCGCCAGCGCGTGCGCCTTGAGCAGCGCGTTCGCGGCGAAGGTGACGCCGGTCTCGGGCACGTCGGGGGCGTCGGGGAAGTCGTCGGCGCCGAGCAGCTCCGCGTCGACGCCGGCCTCGCCGAGGATGGTGCGCAGTTCGGTGATCTTGCCCGCGTTGCGGGTGGCGAGGACGAGGCGGTGCGCGGTCACGGGGTGCAGACGTTCGTCAGCTCGCCGGCGGCGTCGCCGACCGGCCGGAAGTCGGGCACGTCGCCGCGGTCGGCGGCCTGCTGGGCGTTGTCGACGGCCTGCTGGAGGTCGTCGACGGCGGCGCCGACGTCGGCGTCGTCGGACTTGTCGCCGAAGTCGTTGAGGCTCTTGTCGATCTCGTCGAGCGCGTTCGCGGCGCCCTGCGGGCTCTCGCCGGCGCCGGAAACGGCCTCCTGCAACCGGTCGACGTCGGCCGCTATCTCGGTGGCGAGCTGGCCGCAGTCGATGGCCTTGTTCACCGCGTCACACGCGCCGGTGAGCGTCACCGCGGCGGCGGCCGCCGCGAGCGCGGCGCCTCCGCGCACGAAGAACTTCTTTCCCTTCACTGTGTCTCCTTCGAGGATGCCCCGGCCTTCAGGCCGGGGAGGAATCGAAGCTCCCGCGTAGCGGGGCTAGGGGCGGGGTTTCGCCGCCAGGGCGAAAGACCGTGCCTGTACGGCAAGTTGGCCTCCGATGATCCACCGTAATAGCGTGTTCTGCGTGAAGATTGTCGCGCAGGTGAAGTTGTTGCCTGCGTCCGCTCATGACGCGGACGCACTGGCAGCGACCTTGCGCGCCTGCAACCGGGCCGCGAACGCGGCATCCGAGGTGGCGTTCGCGAAGGACCTGAAGCGCCGGAACGGGTTGCAGGATGCCGTGTACCACCACATCAAGGCGGACTTTGATCTCGGGGCGCAGGCTGCTGTACGCACCGTCAAGAAGGTGTGTGATGCGTACGCCACGCTCAAGGGCAACCTGCGGGCGGGGAACTACGGCCCGGAGGGCTCCAAGCGCCGTACGCGGGTGGAGTCGAAGCCGATCCGTTTCCGGGAGGGTGCGGCGCAGCCGTACGACGACCGCATCCTGACCTGGAACCTGGACGCCCAGACCGTGTCCATCTGGACGGTTGCCGGGCGGATCAAGGGCATCCCGTTCGTGTGCGCGCCCGAGGCGATGACGCTCCTGGCCTCCCGCAAGGGAGAATCCGACCTGGTGATGCGGGACGGCATGTTCTTCCTGGTCGCCACCATCGACGCCCCCGAACCCGAGGCGTACGCGCCTGACGGTTTCCTCGGGGTGGATCTCGGCATCGTCAACATCGCCACCACCTCCGACGGCGAGATCATGGCCGGACGTCAGGTCAACCGGTACCGGCAGCGCAAGCGCGACCTGCGCACCAAGCTCCAGAAGAAGCGCACCAAGAGCACGGCCCGGGCCCTCAAGCGCCAGCGGCGCAAGGAATCCCGGTACGCCACCCAGCGCAACCACATCATCGCCAAGAAGCTCGTCGCCACCGCTGAACGCACCTCCCGGGGCATCGGACTGGAAGACCTGTCCGGTATCCGCCAGAGGGTCACGGCCAAGAAAGACCAGCGGGCACGACTGCGCTCCTGGGCATTCGCCCAGCTCGGCGCGTTCGTCGAGTACAAAGCCAAGCGGGCAGGTGTGCCCGTGGTCCATGTGGACCCGCGCAACACCTCCCGCCAGTGCTCCGAGTGCTGGCACACGCACCGGTCCAACCGGACCAGCCAGGCCCGGTTCGCGTGCAAGTCCTGCGGGATCGTCCTGCACGCGGACCACAACGGCTCCCGCAACATCGCCCACCGGGCCGATGCTGTGTGGAAGCGGGGCGCAGTCAACCGCCCCAGTACCGCCTAGCGGTACCGGACGCAGGGAACCACAGTGGGGCATCACGTCTCACTCTGCCTGCAAGCCCGGCCCTTCAGGGCCGGGTAGTTGACTGGTCTCCCTCCAGTGCCTTGCGCTGCAGCGTGTCGAGCTGCGCGCAGCCGCCGACCGCGAGGTCGAGCAGCGCGTCGAGTTCGGCGCGGGCGAACGGCTCGCCCTCGGCGGTGCCCTGCACCTCGACGAAGCGTCCGTCGCCGGTGCAGACGACGTTCATGTCGGTCTCCGCCCGCACGTCCTCCTCGTAGCAGAGGTCGAGCAGCGGCACGGAGCCGACGATGCCGACGCTGACCGCGGCCACGGTGCCGGTCAGCGGTGTCGCCTTGGACTTGATCAGCTTGTTCCGCCGGCCCCACGCGACGGCGTCGGCGAGGGCCACGTACGCCCCGGTGATGGCGGCGGTACGGGTGCCGCCGTCGGCCTGGAGGACGTCGCAGTCGAGCACGACGGTGTTCTCGCCCAGCGCCTTGAAGTCGATGACGGCGCGCAGCGACCGGCCGATCAGCCGGGAGATCTCGTGCGTCCGCCCGCCGATCTTGCCGCGGACGGACTCGCGGTCGCCCCGGGTGTTCGTGGACCGCGGCAGCATCGCGTACTCCGCGGTGACCCACCCCTCCCCGCTGCCCTTGCGCCAGCGCGGCACTCCCTCGGTGAAGCTGGCGGTGCACAGCACCCGGGTGTCGCCGAAGGACACCAGCACCGACCCCTCGGCGTGCATGCTCCAGCCGCGTTCCAGCGCCACGGGACGCAGTTCGGCGGGGGTACGTCCGTCGACACGGCCGAAGCCGCCGGGGGTCTCAGAGGTAGCCATGACTCCGACCCTATCCGCCCGCCATGAAGCCCAACGCCCCCGTCCCCGCGGGTCGCCCAGCGACTGCAACCGGGGGGCGACCACCCGGGCGCCGTCCCCCGCACTGACCTTCCTCACCCATGGATTTACCCCTTCTGTCGAATCATCGCTTTCTGTACATCAAGCATTACTTGGTGCTACTACGCTGCACCAGAGTTGTTCGGCTGACGGTGCGTCGTTCACGTGGGAGGCAACATGGAGACGTGCAAGACCCCGCGCCAGAAGTACGGCGAGGAACTGAGGCTCCGGCGGCTGGCGAAGGGGATGACGCAGGAGGCGCTGGCCGAGGTGGTGGTGTGTTCTCCGACGCTGATCAGCCACTTCGAGGCCGGGCGGCGGCTGCCTCGGATGGAGGACGCCCAGCGGATCGACCAGGCTCTGGGGACCGACGGGTTCTTCGCGCGCTGGCTCGTGAACCTTGAGGGCCCCTACGCCGACCACTTCGCGGAGGCAGCAGAGCTGGAGCGACTGGCCGTTGTCATTCGTGAGTTTGCCGTCTCTGCGGTACCCGGGCTGCTCCAGACAGCGGACTACGCCCGCGCGATCTTCCGGGCGGTGCAGCCCAACCACACGTGGGAGGAGCTTGACCGGCGGGTCCTCAACCGGCTTGAACGGGCTCGGATCCTCGACGATCCGAAGTCTCCGGCCCTGTGGACGGTCCTTGACGAGGGCGTCATTCGGCGCGCGGTCGGAGGCCCGGAGGTCATGGCAGCGCAGGTAGAGCACATCGCGAGCCTCGCTGACGCCGGGCGCATCCGGTTACACGTGGTCCCCTTCTCTGCCGGGGCGCACTCGCTGATGGAGGGAATGATGAGCCTTATGTCGTTCGACGCCATGGCGCCGGTGTCGTACGTTGAGGGCGTGACCACGGGGCAGTTGCTCGACGATCCGGGCCGGGTCGCGACGTGCCACACGTACTACGGTCTCGCACTCGGTGATGCACTGTCTCACCGTGCGTCCATTTCTCTCCTAGAGGCAGCAGCAGAGGAGTTCCGGAATGCGTGATCATGTCATCGCCGTTGCGTCAACGTTGACGACGTGGCGTAAGTCCAGCTACAGCGGGGGCAGCAACGGGAGCTGCATCGAGATCGCCGACGGCCACCCCGCCGTCCCCGTACGCGACTCCAAAGACCCCCACGGCCCCGCCCTCGTCTTCACCGGCGACGCCTGGCGGTCCTTCGTGACAGCAGTCAAGGCGAACGAGTTCCCCACCGACCAGGGCTGATTCAAAAGTCGTTTCGCACGCAACGAAGCTCCGGTTGTCCCAGGTACCCCTTCCCGAGCTGCCTGGAACCGCCGGAGCTTCGCATCGTCGTCAATCTGCCACGGTCTGCCTGTCTCAATCGCCCGACACTGCGCCGACGGACGTCCCGCTCAGCCGTCCCCCGGCTCCTCGTCGAACTCGATGCTCTTCAGCAGGGACACGAGGTGCTGCGCGTACGTGTCCCAGTGGTCCAGATCCGGCGTCTGGAAGGCGACGACGACCATCTCCTCACGCCCGGCCGACAGATCGCGAGGCACCGGAACGAACGCCTGGAACTCCCCGACCGGCACCACAGCATCGCCCCCCGCGGCGGACTGCTCCTCGCCCATGGGCAGGCCGACCTGTCGTACGAAGACGGACGCCGGGCCGCAGGGCAAGTCGAACGGCTTGGCGGCTATCGCACCGTCCTCGGGGTCACGCAGAGCATGCGGGAGTCCCCGCGAGGCGAGGTGGGGGTCACCGTGGGCGAGCGGCTGAGCAGCCACGAGCAGAACCCCGAACCGCGGCTGATCACCCTCCCCCTGCCAGTACGCCCCCGCGTACATGGCACCGAGCACTTGCAGTGCAGTAGACCACTGCTGCAGTTGGACCGCTTGGTTCTCCGCTTCGTCGCCCGCCACCCCCCACGCAGCAGCAGGACCGGCCACAAACTCACGGCTCTGAGCCAGAGTCACCCCAACGGGAATCTGGCTATAGCCCGCAGGAACCTCGAAGGTAACCAATGCCATGAGGCCCGCCCTCAGTCTCCGTTACTGGGCGGCGGAGGCGGGATGAACCCCCGCTCAACCGCCTGCTGCAGCTCGAATGTCTTCACCGTCTGCTCATACCGCCTCAGTCGCTTACTCGGCAGCCACGGTGAAATGCCCGCGACCAACATCAGTGAACCGCCAGCCAGCGCCACCGGGACAACCACCGCGACGCTGTCTCGGTAGTGCCAAACGACGACGGCGATGAGCGCGGCCCCAGATATGGCCAGGCGCACGTGCCACACCTTGTTCCGAAAAAGCGCCAAGGCATAGCGTGCTCGCGCCGCATCCAGCGGTTCAACACGGCGACCCATATAGCTGGGAAGCTGAAACTGGGGCTGCTGGCGACCCCATCTTCCATACGCTCGATAGTAGTTCAGGGACCATACGGCTCTGCGCCGTGCGTGATCTGTGTCATCTCGCTCGAAGACCAGCCGTGTCGTGCTCCGCCAATGAAAGACCCGGCAAAGCACATAACCGAACTCATAGGCCATGTCGGCCATCCGCGGGACGTCCCAGGCCGAGTGAATCGTGATCTCCGCGGTCGGCCGTCCGTCGAAGTAGGCGATGACTTCTCCATCATTCATCCCACATCACTCCCAGACAATCAGGCCGATTTCCATGCGTTCTCCAGCCCGACGAGCATGACGCCACCCCCACCGGGCAGGAACATCTGCGCCTTCTGCCGGTTGCTTTGGGGAATGAAATTACCGAACACCTCGGGATTCTCCTTAAGCCCAGCCCACGAGTCGAGCAGTCCGAGCATAGAGGCACCTGCAGCGTGTCGACTATCCGCAATAGCCCGTCCAGTGTTCCCTACAAATCGCACGTTAGCTCCGAAGGGGATTGCACCCGCCGCATCCTGCGCTAACGTGCGATCTGAGACATCGGCCCCTGCCAACCGAGCTAGACCGTGCGCGGCGAAGGCAAGGGTTGCCGTACCCTCCGCCACGTTACCGAAAGCGGCAGCAGCCAATGCGAGGTGGGGAATCTTAGTCGCCGCGGTAGCGATGTAGAGAGCCGTAGAGATTGCCCCGAATACCGCGCTGACGGCCGCGAACACATCCCCGACCGCAGCGATGTTGGCCGCGTGGTCCTCCACCCACTGGACGACGTCGTCGGCCAGCTTGGCGATGCCCTCGGTGACCGTCTCCAGGTACTCGCCGAACGAGCCGGACAGATCGCTGATGGTGTCGCCGATCTTGTCGAACAGTCCGGGCTCGTCCGGGGCGATCTCCATCGCGCCGCGGAGGCGGTTCGCGACCGCGTGTCCTTCCGCCCGGTAGTCGTCGGCCAGCGAACGGGCGCGGCGGCGTACGTCTTCCAGCCGCACGGAGGCGTCGTCGACCGCGCCCTGCGCCTCCCGGCGCTGCTCCTCCTCGCGGGCCCGATCTGGCTTGTCCCCTGCCGTGCTGGCTTGCCGGTACCGGTCCGGGGAGCCGCTGTCCGAGGGCTCGTCGTCATCGGTGGCCGAGTCCAGTTTGCGCAGCGCCTTGCTCAGTTCGCGCTCGGCGTCCTCGGCCTCCCGCTCCAGCCGGCGCGCCGTCGCCTGCTGGACACGCATGTACTCGGCCCAGCCCTCCAGGGCCGTGGCGGCCATGCCGAACGAGTCACGGGCCTCGTCCATCTTGGGCCGGAAGTCGTCCTCGAACTTCTCGCGGAACGCCTCCGCCGCCTTTCCCTTCCAGTCCCCCGGCCCGGTGCCGTGCAGCACGTGGGATATCTCCGACAGCGCCCGCGCCGTCCGCCGCACCACCCCGGCGACGTTCTCGGCCCCGCGCAGGTCCCCCGGGCAGGGCATGAACCCGAGGGAGGAGAAGTCGGCCGGCTGTAACGCACTCATGCACGTCCCCCGCCGGCCTGGGAGCGCGATCGCGGGAGGGCGTCGGCAAGCTCACCGTCCACCCGTTGAAACTCCTGCTTGACCTTCAGCAGGGCCTCCGACGCGGCATCGGAGAACTTCTCGATCTGCCCGATGCCGTACGACCACTCGTCCCCGAACTCATCCATCCGACTGGCCAGCGCGTCCACGCCCATGGACCAGCCGTCGACCTCCTCCATCTCCCGGCCCGGCCGCTTCATCAGCTCCGATATGCGCTCGATGTTGCGCCGGACCCGGTCGAGGGTCTCCATGTCCACGTACAGATCGCTCACATGCCCTCCTCACGCGCGTCAGCGGACGATGGACTGGATCTCGTCGACCTCCAGCTCGGTGGTCGCGCCGAAGGAACCGTCGGGCAGGTCGCCGCCCGTGTCGCCGGAGCCTTCCCATTCGATGGACCAGGTGATCGTGGCCCGGAACGGATAGGTCTCACCGTCCGGCGTGGCACGCAGGTAGGTCAGCCCGCACGGCGGCGTCTCCTCGGCCGACCCCGGTGAGTACGGGGTGCCGATGGAGCCGTCGTCGTTGATGGGGCAGGTGCCCGAGGAGGGATGCAACTCGGCCTCGTCGGTGCCGGGGTCGATGGTGAGCGAGACGGGGGTGGCGGTGGTTCTGGCCCATAAGCCCAGCACCGGCACCCTGGCGGTGACCGAGACGGGTTCGAAGGTGGCGTCGTCCAGCCAGGCCCAGGTGGGGAGGTTCACCTTCTGCGCGTTCTCCGCGTCGGGCTTGAGGCTGATCTCGGTGTCCGGCACGCGAATACGGTCGTAAGCGAGCTCCGCGAGAATCTGCGGCGTGACGGCATTCTCGTACTGGGCCGGCGGGGGATCGCCCCTGTCCACCCAGAACGGCCCCTCGTCGCAGTCCATCGCTCCGGGGACGCCCTCACCACCGTCCGGCACGTAGCCGTCCCACCAGAAGCCCTTACCAGACTTGGCCATGTTGAAGTCTTTGTACGTTCCCGGTTCAATACCGCCCGTCACGTACTTGGCCCGCTCCATACTGTCGAACTGATGGCCCGTGGAGTCCAGCGACCAGGTGTGCTCCCGCTCCTTCTTCAGTTGCTCGGGCGTGTACTTCGGCGCATACCAGCACGGCGGCGGCGACCAATCTCCCACCGGATCCAGCGCTCCACCGGACCCGCGGGGCCCTCCCCCAGCCCCCGGCCCATTCGCAGACTCGTCGATCACCATCCCGCCGGACCCTGCGTCGAGCACTTGCCCCTCGGCACCGCCATCGGTGTACTCGCCGCCGTCGCCGCCACCACCGAAAACGTCGCCGTCCCCCTTGTCATCTCCTGCATGAACCGGTGCAGCGGTGATTGCTAAGACCACCGAAGCACCGACCACAACGGCGATCCTGCGCAGCATTCGCACTACTGACACTGTGCGGCCCCCCTCTCCGCCAAGATCTCCTCGGTGACCCACACGCCGTTGCCGTCTTTGCGCATCTTGGAGTTGTAGACGACGTAGTCATCTGCGGAAGGATCCGTCACGTAAACCTTGCCGGTCTTCAATGACTTGGCATACGCCTTCGACTGGTCTTCGCAATACAGCAGCGTCGCCGTGCCGTCTCCTGCGACTTGCACCTGCTCGTTGTAGAAGCGGTAACGCCCTGTCGTGCGGTCCTTGTCGTCTACGTAGCCCTGGACGAACCGCTCAGCTTCCGCCGCTGCATCACCCTCGGTGTAGAACAGCAACGCCTCGTGGGTCGGATCCTGCTCCACAATCGCCATGTCGATCGCCTTGATGAGCTGCTCCCCGTCCTGGAGCACGGCGTCCTTGTCCGGATCACCGGTCTTGGACCACTCGAACTGGTACGTGATGTCCTCAGGAAGCTTGATCTCCGGTCTGCCCGCCGCCTCCTCCGGAGCGCTCGGCGAGGGCGACTCCTCCCCCTTGTCGGCGCCCTGGATCTTGTCGTCCGAAGGGGGGTCACCTTCCTCGTCGCCGCCGCACGCGGTCAGCAGCAGGCTCAGGGTGGCAACAGCCGCCAGCGCGGCGGCGGAAAGGGCGCGGGGGGACACGATCAACTCCCGGTAGCGGTGACGATACGTCAGGCAGACGACGCTATCGGAGCCGCCGCGGCCTCCACCACCCCGGATTTGAGCCTGTGGATAACGTGGAGGCAGGGGTGCGTTCCGCTGCCGCCACACCCAGGCAACTGAAATTCCATTCTGCATTCCGCAGGATGAGAGTTGCCGGAACCGGCATATCCGAACGCTCCGCTCCGGTTACGCGCAGGGCGTGGCAAAGTTCCGCAGGCATCCGGATCGTTGGTGATTTCGGAGACCAAGCCGGAGGCAAACTCAGGCAGGTCGGACGAAGCAGACACCCGGTCCTCGCCGAACGCGCTCCGTCGACGGATACGCAACGCGCCCCGCCCCGACCCCCGCCACAGCCCCCACCCCCGGACGAGGCCCCGCGGCCCGTCCCCGTCCCCGTCCCCGTCCCCGTCCCCGTCCCCGTCGACTACATCATGTCCTCGATCTCCGCGGCCAGGGGGTCCGCGTCCGTGCCGACGACGACCTGGACCGCCGTGCCCAGGTGGACGACGCCGTGGGCGCCCGCGGCCTTCAGCGCGGCGTCGTCGACCAGCGCCGGGTCCACGACCTCCGTGCGGAGGCGGGTGATGCAGCCCTCAATCTCGTCGATGTTCCCGATCCCGCCGAGGCCAGCGACGATCTTCTCAGCCTTGCTGGGCATGCCACACGCTCCAGGTTTCTCCCATGAGGGCACTGGTCTACTCCACTATGCGCCAGCCGGCGAGAAGCGCCGACCTCGCCGATATCCGCAAAACGGGACTTAATACCCCGGCAGCGCCCGCGATCGGAATAGAATATTCCGTCAGCCGCACTCCCCGTATGAGAACAGGCCTACATCACTCAAAGGTGTAGACCACCTGCGTTCCGATGGAGGAGTGTGATGTCCACGGCTTCCGTATCGGCCGGTGCCGACCAGGCCGGCAAGAGGGCCGCGGGTCCCGCATCATGGCCAACGCCCAGCGCCTGGGCCGCAGCCTGTGAGGATCGGCACGAGCCGGCGACCGCCGAAGAAGCCGAGCTAGTCGGGGAGTTTGGTGCGGCTGTACCGCTGGTAGAGAAGCGCGGCGACGAGGCCGATGACGACGACGACGCCGAGGACGCCGGCGTCGACGGGGGCGTCGGTGTTGTCGTCGTGGAAGGTGCCGAGGACGTTGCTGAAGACCAGGTAGCCGACGACGGCGGCGAGCGCGGTGGAGCCGTCGGACTTGCGCGCGAAGCCGATCGCGATGCCGATGGCGAAGAGGATCGCCATGTTGTCGAGCAGCGCGCAGCCGCCCGCGGCCATGAACTCGCCGATCCTGTTGAGGGAGTCCGGCAGGGACTCCTTGCCCAGCATGTCGGGGGCGCCGAGCCGGGTGAGCAGCGCGGCGGCAGGCAGCGTCGCGATAGGCAGCATGGTCCTTCGCGGGCCTGCTCCTCGGCGTCGCCTTCGGCTACATCTGGCCGGTCCTCGGTACGGGCCTGCACAACCTCGGCATCGCGACCAACCCGTGGGGGCTGGCGCTGATGGGGCTGTGCTTCGCGGCGGTCTACTACGTGATCTTCCGCTTCGCCATCGTCAGGTTCAACCTGCCCACCCCGGGCCGGGAGACCGACGAGGAGATAGCGGAGGAGGAGAAGGCCCAGTACAAGGCGTGAGGGGGACCCTCAGACCTCGTACACCGCGCCCGCGCGCGCCAGTTCGACGGGCCCCTCGTACGCGCCCTTCGCGTCCCGCAGGTTCACCTGCGGGTCCGTCCACGGCGGGATGTGGGTCAGCACCAGCCGCCCCACCCCCGCCGCCGCGGCGGCCTCGCCCGCCTCGCGGCCGTTGAGGTGGAGGTCGGGGATCTCCTCGCGGCCGTGCGTGAACGCCGCCTCGCACAGCAGCAGATCGGCGTCCGCGCTCAGTTCGGTCAGCGCCCCGCAGGGGCCGGTGTCGCCGGAGTAGACGAGGCTGCGCCCGCCGTGCTCGATCCGGAAGGCGTACGCCTCGACGGGGTGGCTCACCCGGTCCGCGTGCACCGTGAACGGGCCGATCTCGAACGCGCTGCGCTCCAGCGCCCGGAAGTCGAAGACCTCGCTCATCGACGTCTCCGAGGGGGTGTCCGCGTATGCCGTGGTCAGCCGCTGCTCCGTGCCCTTGGGGCCGTAGACGGGGAGCACCTCGGCGGGGCCGCCGTCGTGGCGGTAGTAGCGCGCGACGAAGTAGGCGCACATGTCGATGCAGTGGTCCGCGTGCAGGTGGCTCAGCAGGATGGCGTCGAGGTCGTACAGTCCGCAGTGCTGCTGCAGTGCCCCCAGCGCGCCGTTGCCCATGTCGAGCAGGAGCGAAAAGCCCTCCGCCTCGACCAGGTAGCTCGAACACGCGGAGTCCGCGGACGGGAACGAGCCCGAGCAACCGACGACGGTGAGCTTCATCGGGGAGGGACCTCCGGCACGGTCGGGACGGGGCGACGATGCCCCGCCGGCTCTGCCGAGGGTAAGCCGGGACGGGCCGCAGCGGTCCCCCGGCCATCCCGGTTGTGGGCGGAATCACCAGTATGGCGACGGGGCACGGTCCGCGTGCCCACCTGCGCGGCGTCGGCCGCGGCACGACGCGGGGGCGCCGGTGTCACGACGCGGGCGGGAGACGGGGGCAGGTCCTAGGATCGGCGCATGGACACCTCGTGGTGGCCGGCCATCGTGGCCGTGGTGGTGCTGGCCGTGATCGCCGGGCTGGTCGACAGCTTCGGGCGGGTGCGGCGCGCGCACCGGCGGCCGGAGGGCGAGCGGGGCGCCGGGCCGCGGCCGGGCGAGGTGTGGTGGGCGCGCGTCCCGGACGGGGACGACGACGGAGACGAGGACGGGTACGCCGCCGACGGCGTGGCGCCGTGCCTGGTGGTGAAGACCGCCGGCGTCACCGTGACGGTGGCCCGGATCACCACCCGGCGGGACGGCGAGCGGCCCGGCGTGATCCCGCTGCCGCCCGCCACCGTCGACGACGCCCGGGGCCGCCCGGGGTTCCTGGCGACGGACGAGTTGCGCGAGATCCACCTCCGGGACTTCCGCCGCAGGTCCGGCCCGGTGGACCCGGCGGTGTGGGACCAGGTCCGCCACCTGTCGGACACCTGAGGCCGCCCGGCACCCCTGCCCGGCGGCGCCCGCCCGGCATCCGAGCCGATTCGTCTCAGCGTTCGGAACGTACGAGGTACGCCCTCCGCCGCCGTGTCATCCTTGCGCCCATGCTGACCATCTCGGAGGAGCTGTACGAGCAGATCGTCGCCCACGCCCGCAAGGACCACCCCGACGAGGCGTGCGGCGTCGTCGCGGGCCCGGCCCCCGCACCCGCCGACGGCCGGCCGCGGCGCTTCATCCCCATGCTCAACGCCGCCCGCTCCCCCACGTTCTACGAGTTCGACTCGCAGGACCTGCTCAGGCTCTACCGGGAGATGGACGACCGCGACGAGGAGCCGGTGGTGATCTACCACTCGCACACCGCCACCGAGGCGTACCCGTCCCGCACCGACGTCTCCTACGCCAACGAGCCCGGCGCGCACTACGTCCTGGTCTCCACCGCCGAGTCCGGCAACGGTGAAGGGCCCGTCTCCTTCCGGTCGTTCCGCATCGTGGACGGTGTGATCACCGAGGAGGACGTCACCGTGGTCGCCTCCTACGACGACGCGCCCGCGCGCTGAGCACCCGGTCCGCATCATGAAACGGCGATCCGGCACGCGGACGGGGAATCGATACGATGAGTTCATGGTTGACCACGACGTGACCCGGAAAGCCCCGGGCCGGCAGGTGCTGCTCGTCGCCCGTCTGCACGTCGACCTCTGCCGTCTCGCCAGTGCCGCCTGTCCGCCCGCGCCGCCCCGCGCGGCCGGCCGCGCCTGACGCCGGCCCGACCCCGGCGGCCCCGGCCGCGTACGCCCGCCCGCGGACGCGGCCGGCCCGCGCCCGCCGGCGCCCGCAGCCCGACTCCCCGTATCCCACAGGAGCCCCGAAATGGCCATCGAGGTCCGCATCCCGACCATCCTCCGCAGCTACACCGACGGTCAGAAGGCCGTGCAGGGCGACGGCACCACCCTGGCCGAGCTGATCGACGACCTGGAGTCCCGGCACGCCGGGATCCGCGAGCGCCTGGTCGACGGCGACGACCTGCGCCGCTTCGTCAACGTGTACCTCAACGACGAGGACGTCCGCTTCCTCGACGGCATCGCCACCAAGCTCGCCGACGGCGACAGCGTGACGATCCTGCCCGCCGTCGCCGGCGGCTCGGTCTGATGCGGTACGACAACACGCTCGCCGCGGTCGGCAACACGCCGCTGGTGCACCTGCCGCGCCTCTCCCCCGCCCCCGAGGTGCGGATCTGGGCCAAGCTGGAGGACCGCAACCCCACCGGCTCCGTGAAGGACCGGCCGGCGCTCTTCATGGTCGAGCAGGCGGAGAAGGACGGCCGGCTCACCCCCGGCTGCACGATCCTGGAGCCCACCTCGGGCAACACCGGCATCTCGCTGGCCATGGCGGCGAAGCTCAAGGGCTACCGCATCGTCTGCGTGATGCCGGAGAACACCAGCGAGGAGCGCCGCCAACTGCTCGCCATGTGGGGCGCGGAGATCATCTCCTCCCCCGCCGCGGGCGGCTCCAACACCGCCGTGCGGGTCGCCAAGGAACTGGCCGCCGAGCACCCGGACTGGGTGATGCTCTACCAGTACGGCAACCCCGACAACGCCGGCGCCCACTACGCCACCACCGGCCCCGAGATCCTCGCCGACCTGCCCTCGATCACCCATTTCGTCGCCGGCCTCGGCACCACGGGCACGCTCATGGGCGCCGGCCGGTTCCTGCGCGAGCAGCGCCCCGACGTGCAGATCGTGGCCGCCGAGCCGCGCTACGACGACCTCGTCTACGGGCTGCGCAACCTCGACGAGGGCTTCGTCCCCGAGCTGTACGACGAGTCGGTGCTCACCACCCGCTACTCCGTCGGCTCCGAGGACGCCGTGACCCGTACCCGCGAACTGCTCAGCGAGGAGGGCATCTTCGCGGGCGTCTCCACCGGGGCCTCGCTGCACGCCGCGATCGGCGTGGGCCGCAAGGCGGTACGGGCCGGGGAGAGCGCGGACATCGCGTTCCTCGTCGCGGACGGCGGCTGGAAGTACCTGTCGACGGGCATCTACACCGCCGCGACCACGGAGGAGGCCGTCGCCGCGCTGCACGGCCAGCTCTGGGCGTAGCCCGCGGACCCTACGCGCCGGGCGGCGGGCGCGGCACCCCCGGGGCCGGGCCCGCCGCCTACTGCGCCCCCGCGGCGTACTCCGGCGCCGCCTCCCCCGTGCGGGCCGCGGCCCGCCGCCGGCTCAGCGCCCAGCCGCCCGACAGCAGCACCGCCCACCCGGCGCCCACGTACAGCGAGACGCGGGCGTCGGCGTCCAGCGCGGTGAGCACGGTGACGAAGGCGAGGAACGCCAACGCCAGCCAACTGCACACCACCCCGCCCGGCGCCGGGAACGACGAGGCGGGCAGCCGGCCGGCGACGACCGCGCGGCGGTAGCGGATGTGGCTGACGAGGATCATCGCCCACGTCCAGATGCCGGCGGCGGTGGCCACGGACATGACGTAGCCGAACGCCTTCTCCGGCACGAGGTAGTTGAGCACCACGCCGACGGACATGACCACGACCGACATGGCGATGCCCGCGGCCGGCACCCGGCGCGGGCTCAGTCTGCCGAAGAGCTTCGGCGCCTCGGCGTTGGCGGCCAGGTCGCGCAGCATGCGGCCGGTGGAGTACATGCCGGAGTTGCACGACGACAGGGCGGCGGTGAGCACGACGAAGTTCACGATGCCGGCGGCCAGCGGGATGCCGATCCTGCCGAAGGCGGCGACGAACGGGCTGACGCCGTCGCTGAACTCCGTCCACCGGACCACGGACAGGATGACGATCAGCGAGCCGACGTAGAAGACGACGATCCGCCACGGCAGCGTGTTGATCGCCTTGGGCAGGCTCTTCTCGGGGTGCGCGCTCTCGCCCGCGGTGACGCCGACGAGTTCGACGGCGAGGTAGGCGAACATCACGCCCTGGAGGGTCATGAGGCTGTCGCCGACGCCGTGGGGGAAGAAGCCGCCGTGGCTCCAGAGGTTCGTGGTGGTGGCGGTGGATCCGGCGGCGGAGAAGCCGAGGGTGAGGACGCCGACGCCGATGACGATCATGCCGATGATCGCGGTGACCTTGACCATCGAGAACCAGAACTCCAGCTCACCGAAGATCTTCACCGAGATCAGGTTGACGCCGAAGAGGAGCAGAAGGAAGCCGAGCGCGCTGAGCCACTGCGGGACGGCGGGCCACCAGTAGTTGATGTAGATCGCTGCGGCGGTCAGCTCGGTCATGCCGGTGACGGCCCACATCAGCCAGTACGTCCAGCCCGTGACGTACCCGAAGTAGGGGCCGAGGAACTCGCGCGCGTACTCGGCGAAGCTGCCCGAGACCGGCCGGTAGAGCAGCAGTTCGCCCAGGGCCCGCATGATGAAGAAGATGACGACGCCGGCGAGCGCGTAGAGGAGGATGAGGCTGGGCCCGGCCTTCTCGATGATCTTGCCGGCACCCAGGAAGAGGCCCACTCCGATGGCGCCGCCGATGGCTATCATCTGGATCTGGCGGCTGCCGAGCCCGCGCTCGTAGCCCTCGTCGGAGGCCCTGGCCGCGCGGCCGTCCTCCGGGACCTTCGCAGTGGTCATGTGGAGTTGTGCCCTTTCCCGTGCAGTCCCCCGACTGCAGCTTTACCACGGAAAAAGGGTGATTATGTGCACATTCACCCGAACGGGCCGTCCCGCGGCGGGGCCCACGGGCCTACGCCATCAGCGTCTCGATCAGGGTCTCCTGGAGCCCGCCCAGCCACAGGTACGCCATCACCATCGGCTTGCGCTCGTCCTCGTCCGGCAGCCGGAAGAGCACCTCGCCGTCGTCGTCGTCCCGGATGTCGAGCCGCGCGCCTATGGCCAGCCGCAGGTCGTTGAGCGTCGCGAGCCACTGCCGCGACTCCTCGGGGCCGATCTTGAGCACCGCGCCGCCGTCGCCCTGCATGGTCAGCATGTCGAGCCCGCGGACGACCGCCAGGGCGTTCTCCCGCTTGCTCTCGCGCAGCTCCGGCTCGGTGTAGCGGCGGAACTCCGCGGAGCGGGCCCGCTCCTCGTCGTCCGGCCCCTTGCCGGGCTCGCCGTACGCGTCGGGGAAGAGCCGCGCCAGCGCCGGGTCGGCCGGCGGCTTGCTGGGGCCCTCGGCGAAGAGCGCGTCCAGCGGGTCGGCGGCGGGCGGGGCGTCCGCGGGTTCGTCGCCGGGGCCGATCAGCTCCAGCAACTGCACGGTGAGCGTACGCAGGATGGAGATCTCCAGCTCGTCCAGCGCGACGGCCGCGCCGCCGCCGGGGACCGCCTCGAAGTGCCCCGCCATCAGCGGTCCTGCTGGAGGGTGGCCCACAGGCCGTAGCCGTGCATCGCCTGCACGTCCCGCTCCATCTCCTCGCGGCTGCCGCTGGAGACGATGGCCCTCCCCTTGGTGTGTACGTCCATCATGAGCTTGCGTGCCTTCTCCCTGGGATATCCGAAGTACGCCTGGAAGACGTACGTCACGTAGCTCATGAGGTTCACCGGGTCGTTGTGGACGATCGTCACCCAGGGGACGTCCGGTTCAGGCACCGCCGCGGGTGACTGGGACTCGACGGTCTCCGGGCGCTCGATCTCCGTGGGTGCGACGCTCACGGTTGGCGGCAACTCCTCGTTAGCTCCGGCTGCTACCGCAGCCCTGACGCCCCCCATGCTGCCACCCGAGGCCGTGCCGCAGCCATTCGGACACCCGAAATCGTCAGTGTGACGAGTATGGGCGTAGGATCAGGTGCATGTCGGAACTGAAGCTGCCGGTCACCGTCCCCTCGACGGCCCTCTTCACCGATCACTACGAGTTGACCATGGTCCAGGCCGCGCTGCACGCCGGCACCGCGGAGCGGCGCTCGGTCTTCGAGACCTTCACCCGCCGGCTGCCCGAGGGCCGCCGCTACGGCGTCGTGGCCGGCACCGGCCGCGTGCTGGACGCCCTGGAGAGCTTCCGCTTCGAGCCCGAGGTGCTGGCCTTCCTCCGCGAGCACGACGTGGTCGACGCCCCGACCCTGGACTGGCTCGCGGACTTCCGCTTCACCGGCGACATCTGGGGCTACCCCGAGGGCGAGGTGTACTTCCCCGGCTCCCCCGTGCTGCGCGTCGAGGGCGGCTTCGCCGAGTGCGTGCTGCTGGAGACCGTGGTGCTGTCGATCCTCAACCACGACTCCGCCATCGCCGCCGCCGCGTCCCGGATGGCCGTCGCCGCCGGCGGCCGGCCGCTGATCGAGATGGGCGCCCGGCGCACGCACGAGCTGTCCGCGGTGGCCGCCTCGCGGGCCGCGTACGTCGGCGGCTTCACCTCCACCTCCGACCTGGCGGCCGGCTTCCGCTACGCGATCCCCACCGTCGGCACCGCCGCGCACGCCTTCACGCTGCTGCACGACAGCGAGCGCGAGGCGTTCACCGCGCAGGTGGAGTCCATGGGCGTGGGGACCACGCTGCTGGTCGACACGTACGACGTGGCCGACGCGGTCCGTACCGCCGTGGAGGTCGCGGGTCCGGAGCTGGGCGCCGTGCGCATCGACTCCGGCGACCTGCTGCTGGTCGCGCACCGGGTGCGCCAGCAGCTCGACGAGCTGGGCGCGGAGAAGACCCGGATCATCGTCACCAGCGACCTCGACGAGTACGCCATCGCCTCGCTCGCCGCCGCCCCCGTGGACGCGTACGGGGTCGGCACCCGGCTCGTCACCGGCAGCGGGCACCCGACCTGCTCGATGGTCTACAAGCTGGTGGCCCGCGCCGCCTCCGACGCCCCAAACGCGCCGCTGGTGCCGGTGGCGAAGCGGTCGACCGGCGGGAAGACGTCCATCGGCGGACGGAAGTGGGCGGCCCGGCGGCTGGACGCGTACGGGGTGGCGGAGGCGGAGGTCGTCGGCACCGGGGAGCTGCCGGCGGAGCTGGCCGGGCGGGAGCTGCTGGTGCCGCTGGTGCGCGGCGGGAAGATCGTGGGCCGCGAGCCGATGGACGACGCCAGGGCGCGGCACGTCGAGGCCAGGGACGGGCTGCCGCTGTCCGCCACCCAGCTCTCCAGGGGCGAGCCGGTCCTGCCGACGGAGTACCTATCGGAACACGTATGACGCCCGGCCCAGCGGGCAGAGAACCGGGACGCGCGGCGCTTCGTTCCCCAGCGCTCCGTCCTTCCGACGCCGACTCACGAAGGGCATCGCACCATGCATCGTGCACTGATCGTCGTTGACGTGCAGAACGACTTCTGCGAGGGCGGCAGCATGGGGGTGACCGGCGGCGCGGACGTCGCCGCCGCGATCACCGACCTGATCGGCCGGTCCACCGCCGGCTACCAGCACGTCGTCGCCACCCGCGACCACCACATCGAGCCGGGCGACCACTTCTCGGCGCACCCGGACTTCGAGCACACCTGGCCGCGGCACTGCGTGGCCGGTACGGAGGGCGTCGGCTTCCACCCGAACTTCGCCCCGACCGTCGCCTCCGGCGCGATCTCGGCGGTCTTCGACAAGGGTGCGTACGCGGGGGCGTACAGCGGCTTCCAGGGGGCGGACGAGAACGGCGTGCCGCTGGCGGACTGGCTGCGCGCCCGGGAGGTGACGGAGGTCGACGTGGTGGGCATCGCCACCGACCACTGCGTGAAGGCGACGGCGCTGGACGCGGCGGCGGAGGGTTTCCGCACGCAGGTGCTGCTGGACCTGACGGCGGGGGTGGCCGAGGACACCACGCACCGGGCGCTGGGGGAGCTGGCGGACGCGGGCGTGGAGCTGACGGGCAAGCCGGTCGTCGGCTGACGCCGCCTACGTCGCCAGCCGGAACAGCGCCGCTATCGGGTGCCAGGGCTCGGTGTCGTCGTCGAGCGAGCCGCGCCAGACCAGCCCGTCGGGGTGGCACAGCACGGCGGTCACCTCGTCCGGCGTGGGCGGGTGCGCGTTGCCGCGGAGGTAGACGGAGCGCAGGCCGAGGTTGCGCAGCCGCGTCAGGGCCCTGGCGCGGTTCGCGGCGTGGACCAGGACGCGTATCCGCCGGCCCGGCACGGGGCCCGGCACGGAGACGGCGACGACCATGCTGCCGTCCGGCAGCTTGGTGAATCCTCCACCGCCCATGGCGCTCCTCACGTGGTCGTCCTGCGGTCCGGCTGCTCACGCCATCTTTACGCGATCGGCCGCCGCCCCGCCAGGGGCAGCGGCCGATACGCCTTTGACCTGCTGTTTTACCGGATCACCGAGCCGAGGGCGCCACCTGGACCGTCATGGTCCGGCCATGACCGGGCTCCTGGACGATGGAGATCTTCGTGTTGGTGTCGGGCACCTTCACGCTGCCGCCCTTGTTGCTTTCGTACCAGTACGTCCCCTTACGGTCGTCGAAGACCGAGACGCCCTTCTTCGACCTGATCTTCGCCGGCTTCCCGTCCTTGTGCAGGGTGAAGCCGTCGGTCCGCTGGGTGCTGAAGGCGGAGTCGTACGACTGGATGCGGTTGCGCATCAGCGAGCCGTCCGCCCACTTCTCCGGCTTCGCGTGCGCGTCGACCGGCAGCACCAGCCCCTCGCCGGGGTGCACGCTGGTGTTGTTGTCGAGCTGCGAGGTGTCCCACAGCCACACCACCAGGCCGTTCTGGTACGGGAAGTGCTCGACCCAGTCGGGCTTGTCGGTCGTCCAGCCGAAGTTGTACGGGCCGGTCTTGAGCGTCTTGTCGTACGACACGTACTGCCGGTTCTCGGCGATGTAGTACTGCGGGTAGTCCTTGGTGAACGACTCCTCGACGCGCGAGAACCCGTCCGCCGTCCAGCCCGCGTCGTCGCCCTCGGCGCCGTCCGCGAAGACCTCCTCGCCGTCCGCCGTGATCGTCAACGCGTCGGCGGCGAAGCCCTTCTGCGCCACCCCGCCGTCGGTCTGGTAGCGGAAACGGAGCTGGACCTCCTGGCCCGCGTAGGCGTCGAGGGAGTACGCCAGGTCGCGGTACTGGCCGGAGACGCCGGTCAGCGCCGGCCGGTCGCCGCCGTCGCGCGGGATCTGCGCGCCGTCGGCGGTGCCGTCGAGCGGGGTGAAGGTGGCGCCGTCGTCCGTGGAGACCTCGGCGTAGAGGAAGTCGTAGTCCTCCTCGATGTCCCACCAGCCCTTGAGGCTCAGCGAGGCGGCGGACCTGCCCGTCAGGTCGAGCGTGCGGGTCAGGGTGTTCGACAGGTCGTCGCCCATGCCGCTCCACCACTGCCTGGTGCCCTCGGCGGGCTTGGTGATGGTCGTGGTGACGGCCTTCTCCGGCAGCTCGACGACGAGCGCCTGCGGCCTGCCGTCCTTCTGCTCCTCGGCGCGGCCGAGAGTGTGCTTCGAACGCGTCGCGGCCTTGGCCGTCTCGTAGTCCAGCCAGCCGAGTTGCAGCTTGTCCCAGGCGGTCATGTCGCCGGGCAGGTCGCCGATGGCTTCCTTGCCGCGGCCGAGCCAGGAGCCGGAGGACATCAGCGACCAGAAGGCGGTGGAGTTCTCGCCGCCCGCGGTGTCGTACAGGTCGGGCAGGCCGAGGTCGTGGCCGTACTCGTGGGCGAAGACGCCGAGTCCGCCGTTCTCCGGCTGGACGGTGTAGTCGCCGACCCACACGCCGGTGTCGCCGATCTGGGTGCCGCCGGCCTTGTTCTCGCCGGGGCCCGTGCTGCCGGCGTCGGTGCCGTAGGCGTACCAGCGGTGCGCCCAGATGGCGTCCTCGCCCTGAACGCCGCCGCCGGCGGACTCGTCCTCGCCGGCGTGCACGAGCTGGAAGTGGTCGATGTAGCCGTCGGGCTCGTCGAAGGTGCCGTCGCCGTCGAAGTCGTAGCGGTCCCAGGCGTCGTACTCGGCGAGCTGCGCCTTGATCTCGGCGTCGGTCTTCCCGGCGGCCTTCTGGTCCTCGGCCCACTTCGCGGTCGCGTCGCGCACCAGGTCCCAGACGGAGGCGCAGGTGGAGTCGCCGCAGTAGTTGGAGCCGTAGCGGGCCTCGTTCCACTTCACCGAGACCCAGTCGCTGACCTCGCCGTCCACCGTGTACTTTCCGGAGGACTGCTTCTCGTAGTACTTCGCCATGGACTGCTTGTCCGCGTCCTTGGAGAAGTAGAGGTCCTGGTAGTGCTCCCGGTTGAAGTCGCCCTTCCAGTCGGTGGAGTTGTCCACCGCCCGGTCGGGCTCGGCTATCCGGTTGTGCGCGGGGCCCGGGTCGCCGCCGTACTTCACGACGGGCGGCTCGGGTCCTTCGGGCCCGTCCGGGTCGTACATGGTCTCGTTGTCGACGTCGTCGCCGAACTCGACCAGCACGGTGAAGATCTTGTCGGTCTTCGTCCCGGGGCCCAGCTCGGCGTACTTGCCGTCGTCCAGCTTGACGACGGTCGAGCCGTCCTTCTTCGCCCGCGGCAGCGCCTCGGTCTCGCCGGACAGCAACTGCTCCAGCGCGGCCTTCTGGCGCGCCTCCTGCTCCTTGCTGAACGGGCCGTCGAGATCGTGCTCCTGATGCTTCGGCGCCTGCGCCGGGTCCCGGCGCTCAAGCTGGGCCGCTCCGTCGCCGGTGTCGGCGGCCGCCTGGCCCAGGGGCAGGAGAGCCGCGCCGAGTGCGGCTGCAACCACCGTGGTGACGGCAGTATTTGACAACTTTCTTTGCCTGCTCTTCACGTTTGAGCTGTCCCTCCCGCGTCGCCGCACGAATAGGTGTGCCTGCATTCGACCGGAGTGAACAGAGAAAAGACAGTCTTGACTTGGACACTTCAGAGGACTACGGCACCGGAACACCGCGCCGCAGCCCCCGCCATGACACCGTGCGCCCCCTCGTGCACCCCCCGAGTGGGTAAGGTCACGCTTACTTGCAGTCCGGGCCGGGCAACGGCTTGGGTAGTGGGGGGCGGCTGCACGCACGGGGCCGCCCTTCGGCACGTTCACCCGTCCGTACCGATGCTGAGCCCACCAGGGGGGCTGCCATGCCGCGTCCGACTCTCTCCCAAATCCTGTACGGGTCGGCCACAGTCATCGCCTCAGCCGCAGCCATGCTGCTGCTCTCGCAGGCCGGCGCAGCCATCGCCCTCGTGGCGATCTGTGTCACCGCCCTGGCGCTCGGGGTGCTCGTCGCACTGACCGCTCCCGTGCCGCGCTCCCGCCGCGCTCCCGCCTTACCGGCGGAAGAGGCGGTCGTGGTGGCGCGGCCGGACGGGATCGCCGCACCCGCGGCGGACCGGCGGCCGGTCGGCGCGCAGTCCGCGCCGCACTGAGACGGCAACGGGGGCGCCCGCCCGGGCGCCCACGGGGGACGGGCCGAGGCAGGACAGCACGCGAAGCGGTCGGCGACCGAGGGGTCGCCGGCCGCTTCGCTGTGCCCGGCGGGTCAGGGGGTGAAGCGCTGGCCCTCGGTCGAGACCACGACGGTCCTGGCCGCCTTGTCGTGCACGCACTGGCGGTACGGCCTGTCCCAGGTGCACGACAGCACGTTGTAGAGCCAGAACAGGGTGCCGATGCAGGGCACGAGCCCCGGCAGCGAGTACACGGCCGCCCGGATCCAGCCCGGATTCCCGGCGGGGACCGCGCCGTTCTCCAGCATGCCGACGCGGATGCCCATGAGCTTCTTGCCGACGGTCTGGCCGCTGCGGGTGAGCATCAGGCCCTCGTACACGAGGTAGACGAGGATGCCGAAGAGGCCCCAGCCGTACTGGGAGCCGGTGTTGTCGGTGTCGGCGAAGTCGTCGATCTGGCCGATGAGGGTGAGGAAGAGCGACACCGGGATGTAGACGATCAGGGCGTCGATGATGCGCGCCAGCAGCCGGCGGCCGAGGCCGCCGAGCGGCGGCATGCCGGCGAGCCGCGGATCGGGCGCGCCGTACGGGGAGCCGCCGTAGCCGGGGTGGCTGCCGGGGCCGGGCTGGCTGCCGTAGCCGCCCTGGTCGCCGACGCCGTACGCGGGCGGGGGCGGGGGCATGGCGCCGGGCGGCTGGTCGTACGGGGAGCCGGCGCCGGGGGGCGGCGCACCGCCGTAGTCGGGTCCGGCGCCCGGGGACGGGGGTGCGCCGGGACCGGACGGCGACGTGGCGTCCGGGCCCGTGGGCGGTGTGGCGGCGGGACCTTCGGGCGAGGCCGCGTCGGGACCGGTGGGCGGGGCGGCGGCAGGACCGGCGGACGGCGTGGCCTCAGGCCCGGTGGGCGGGGTGGCGGCGGGGCCCTCGGACGAGGTCGCGTCGGGACCCGTGGGCGGAGTGACGCCGGGACCGGGTGCGGCGCCCTGTGCCGGGCCGCCGCCCGGCCGCTCGGACGTCGTCGGGCGGCCCACCGGACGCGTCGTACCACTGCCGCGGGCCGGCGGCCCGTGCCCCTCGTGTGACTCCTGCGCCCCGTGCTCGTCGCCAGGCGGCGGTTCCGCCTCCTCCTCCGGCCGCCGCGTGCCGTCGGACGGCGCGCCTTCCGCCGGCTGCTGCGCGCGCGTGGGCCTCCTGCGGTGCGGGTCGGCGCCCTCGCCGTGGTCGGAGCTCGTCATGCACCGAGTCGACCGCGGGCGCCACCGGCCCGCACTCCGGGCGCGGCCGAACGGCTCAGCCGCGCGCCACGTACGTGCGCCCCGCCTTGTCGTGCCAGCACTGCCGCCACGGCTTGTCGAAGGCGCACCAGATGACGTTCACCAGCCCGATCAGCGGCAGCAGCAGGAACACCGCGTACGTCAGCCACCGGCGCAGCGCCGAGCCGGTCGCCGGCGGGTCCTGCGACTCGATGTCCAGCACCCGCACGCCGAAGAGGCGCTTCCCGGGCGTACGCCCCCACTTCGCGGTCGGCAGCGCCTCCACGATCAGGCCGAGCACGAGGAAGAGGCCGAGGACCAGGGCGAGGTACGGACCCGTGGTGCCGTCGACGAGCCAGACCGTGACGGTCTTGCCGGACTCCTCGGCCGCGTCGATCTTGTCCTGCACGTGGTCCACGGACTTGCTCACCAGCGGCACCGCGACCGCGGCGACGACGCCGCCGACCAGCAGCGCGTCCACGAGCCGGGCGCCGAGGCGGCGGCCGAGCCCGGCGGGCGGGGCGGTGCCCTGCGCGGCGCTGAGGAAGGGGTCCTCCGTCGGCGGGCGCCACGGCACGACCGGCGGTTCGCCCGCCCCCGCGCCGCCGCCCTGCGGCAGCTCGGCGCGGGCGGCCCGCTCGGGGAGCTGCGCGGCGGGCGGCTGCTGCGGGGCGGCGGGCGGGGCCGTGCGCGCGGCCGGGGTCAGCGGCGGCGCGGCGTGCCCGCCCTGCGGCGCGAGCTGCGGCTGCGCGGGGCGCGGCTGCGGCAGCTCGGGCGTGCCCGGCGACGGCGGCGGGGACACCGGTACGTCGGGGGCCGTGGGCGCCGGCCGCGCCTGCGGCGGTTCGGGGGTGGCCGGTGCGGGGAGGGCGTGGGGCACGTCGGGCTCGGTCGGCGACGGCGCGTAGCCGCCGGCGGCCTGCCGCGGGTCCGCGGCCCCGAACCCGGAGTCGGCGCCTGCTTCACCCCGCCCCGTGGGCCCGGGCTCGCGCGTCTCCTCGGGAGCCGCGGGCGCCGGTACGGGTGCCGGCCCCGCCAGCCGCCGCACCTGCTCGCCCCACGAGCCGCCGCCCACGCGCGGGTCGCGGCCGAGCGGCACGCCCGGCCGGTCCTCGTCGTACGCACCCGGGGCGGCCTGCCCGCCCTCCTGCTCCGCCGCGCTCTCGCCCGCCCGGCGCGCTCCCGGCACCCGGGGCTCCTCCTCGGCGCGGGCCGGGTCCGGCGCGCCGCCGCCCAGCTCGGCCGGCACCGTGAGCGCCGGCGGTTCCTGCGGGTCACGCGCGCCCCAGGCGACGCGGCTGTCGGCCCGTTCCGCCACGTCCACGACGTCGACCGCCTGCCACGCGCCCTGCGCGTCCGCCGGCTCCCCGGCGGCGGCCGCGGCCTCGGCCGCGTCCCGGACGTCGTCGCGTACGTCGTCCTGGGCTCCCCCGCGCGCGTGCCGCCCGCGGGGGGCGGGCGGGGCGTCGAGCGGCTCCTCCTCGTCGAGGAACACCGGTCCCGTCTCGCTCGGCGACGGGCCGGACGCGGCGGCGGGCGGGGCGTCCGCGGGACCCTCCGTGCCCTCCGGGCTCCCGGTGCCCGCAGGGCCTTCGGTGCCGCCCGCGCTCTCCCGCCCCTCGGCGGTCGCGGCCGGCTCCTCCTCGCCCTCCTGTGCGCGGCGGCTGGTGCCGGGAACCCACGCCGCACCGTTCCAGTACCGGACGTAGCCCGGGATGGAGGGGTCGGGGTAGTAACCGGGGCCGGGGATCCCGCCGCCGGAGGGTGGTGTCGGGGCGCTCATAGGGACCACATCTACCAGAACCCGCGGACGGCCGGGTCCGCCTCACCCCCGTTCCGCCTTAAGAGACTTGTCGAACGATCGGGGGAACTCTGCGGAAGTCGCGTAAGAGCACGGCGGTTGGCCCCTCTCTTCTCACACAGGCCCGCCGGACCTGCGTGAGGCTCGACAAGAGAGGTGCCACACCATGCGGACCGTGGTGGAACGCGAACTGGAGCTGCGGCTCGTCCTGTCGCCGGAAAGAAGTGTTCCGGTTCCGTCCAGACTGACGTACCGGTCGTCCGACCCGTACGCCGTCCACATCAGCTTCCACATCGGCTCGGCGGCCCCGGTGCGATGGTCGTTCGCCCGCGAGCTGCTCGTGGAGGGGGTGTTCCGGCCGTGCGGCCACGGGGACGTGCGCGTCTGGCCGACGAAGTCCGCGGCCGGGAGCGTCATCTGCCTGGCGCTGACGTCCTCGGACGGCGACGCGTTGATCGAGGCCCCGGCCGCCGCGGTCTCCACCTGGCTGGAGCGCACGCTGCGGGCCGTGCCCCCGGGTGCGGAGGTGACGCAGCTCGGTCTGGACGAGGGGCTGCGGGAGCTGCTGGGGTCCGCGACGCGGGACGAGTTGTGGCTGAGCGACCCGTGGCCGTCGGACGAGTCCGGCGACACGTGAGCGCCGCGACCCGTTGCCCGGCGGCCCGTTGTCCCGCCGCCCGTTACGCCGCCGTCCCCGCCGGGAGCTGCCCCGGGCCGCGGAACGTGCCCCGGTACGCGGTCGGCGAGACGCCCAGCGCCGCCTGCATGTGCTGCCGCAGCGACGCCGCCGTGCCGAACCCCGCGTCCGCCGCGACCCGGTCGATGCTCCGGTCCGTCTCCTCCAGCAGGTGCCGGGCCCGCTCGATGCGCTGCCGGGTGAGCCACTGCAGCGGCGTCACGCCGGTCTCCTCGCGGAACCGGCGGCTGAAGGTCCGTACGCTCATCGACTCCCGCGCGGCCAGGTCGCGCAGCGCGAGGGGCCGGTCGAGGTGCGCCAGCGCCCAGGCGCGGGCGCGGCCGGTGGTGGACAGCTCCGGCTCGGCCACCGGCCGCGGCACGTACTGCGCCTGCCCGCCGTCGCGGTGCGGGGGCACGACGGTGCGGCGGGCGACGTCGTTGGCGACGGCGGCGCCGTGGTCGGACCTGATCATGTGCAGGCACAGGTCGATGCCGGCGGCCTCGCCCGCGGAGGTGAGGACGCCGCGGTCCTCGGTGTAGAGCACGTCGGGCCGGAGCCGTACGGCCGGGAAGCGGCGGCGGAACAGCTCGGCGGACTTCCAGTGCGTCGTGGCCAGGCGCCCGTCGAGCAGGCCCACGGCGGCGAGCACGAACGCGCCGGTGCAGACGGACGCGACGCGCGCGTCGGGCCGTACCCGCCCGAGGGCCGCCCGCAGCGCGGGCGACGGCTCCCCCTGCCCCGCGCCCTCCGCCGCGCCCTCGATCGCGTCCTCGGCGTGCGACGCGGGCACCACGACGGTCCCGGCGTCGTCCAGCGCCTCCGGGCCGCGCTCGACGAGCACCGGGAAGTCCGCGTCGGTACGCACCGGGCCCGGCCGCAGCGCGCAGGTGACGACCTCGTACAGCCGCCGCCCCGCGGCCTCGGCGGAGCCGAACATCTGGTGGACGAGGCCGAGTTCGAGGGGCATCACGCCGTCCCGTACGAGGACGGCGACGCGGTGCGGCGGGCCGGTGGGGGCGATCTCTGCGGAGCCGGTCATGGCACGATTCTTCCATGTGCGGTTAATCCGGCCACTCAAGTCCGTTGCGCCGCACGCAACGATCACAAAAGGCGACCCGCGTGGAAGATCCTGACCGGATTCTGGACGGGGTCTTCCGCTGAGCGGTGCCGCTCGCTAGGTTTCCGCACACCCCGCCGCACAGGCGGAGGCGGGGCTCCCAGATCCACGGCAGAGCCGCCGTGGACACAAGCCGGCGCCACGTGCGGCCGGCGGCTCCAGGCGCCGGCGCTGCAAGGGACGGGTGCGTCGGCGCGGGAAGGGCCGCACATCACTTGAGGAGGCGGCGTGCCCGCAGAGACCTCCCAGACCCTCGACCGTGGACTCCGCGTGCTGAAGCTGCTCGCCGACACCGACCACGGCCTGACCGTCACCGAGTTGTCGCACAAGCTCGGCGTCAACCGCACCGTGGTGTACCGCCTGCTCGCGACCCTGGAGCAGCACGCCCTCGTCCGCCGCGACCTCGGGGGCCGCGCGCGGGTCGGGCTCGGCGTGCTGCGGCTGGGCCGGCAGGTGCACCCCCTGGTACGGGAGGCGGCGCTGCCGGCGCTGCGCTCGCTCGCCGAGGACGTCGGCGCGACCGCGCACCTGACGCTGGTCGACGGCAGCGAGGCGCTGGCCGTCGCGGTCGTCGAGCCGAGCTGGACCGACTACCACGTCGCCTACCGCGCCGGCTTCCGGCACGCCCTGGACCAGGGCGCGGCGGGACGGGCGATACTCAAGGGCCGCGGCCTCGGCCCGGGCGCGTGCGAGACGGACGCGGAGCTGGCGCTGGCCCTGACCCACGGCGAACTGGAGGCGGGCGCGAGCGGGGCGGCGGCGCCGCTGCTGGGGGTGTCGGGCATCGAGGGCAGCGTGGGCGTGGTGATGCTGCACGAGATCGTGCCGGGCGAGGTGGGCCCGCGGGTGGTCACGGCGGCCAGAGAGGTGGCCCAGGCGCTGCGCTAGCCGCGCGGAGCGCGGTGCGACCGGTGAGGGACCACCCGGCGCCGCCTGCCCGGCGCGGGAACGTACGCGGCACGGCGCGCCGGACCCGGCATCCTGCGCAGCCCGCTCCGGCGGGCACCGCGCGCCCGGCCAGGGCACCGCGCGGCCCGCCCCGCGCGGATCCGGCTCCGCCCGCCCGGCGAGGGCACCGTAGATTGGGGCCGTGCCCTCTCGCCGTGTGACCCTCGCGCTCGCCGCGGTGCCCGTCGCCGGGCTGCTCGCCGCCGCGGCGTTCGTCCCGCTGCCGTTCTCGCTCGCCAAGCCCGGGATGACAGCCGACGTGCTCGGCGACCACCGGGGCAGTCCGGTCATCTCCGTCTCCGGGGCGGAACAGCACCCCACGGACGGCGAGTTGCGGATGACGACGATCGCCGCGACCGGACCGGAGGTCGACCTGCGCCTCGCGGACATCGCGTCCGGCTGGTTCGCCACCGACGAGGCCGTGATGCCCAAGGACTCCGTCTATCCCGTGGGCGACTCCCGAAAGGAGATCCGGGAGTACAACGCTGAGCAGATGCGGGAGTCCCAGAACACCGCCGTCACCGCCGCCCTGAACCACCTCGGCCGCGACCCCGGCAGCGTGGACGTCGAGCTGCGCCTCACCGACGTCGGCGGGCCCAGTGCCGGGCTCTTCTTCGCCCTCGGGATCATCGACAAGCTCGGCCCCGACGACCTGACCGGCGGCGAGGTCATCGCCGGTACGGGCACGATCGCCCGCGACGGCACCGTCGGCGCGGTCGGCGGCGTGCCGCTGAAGACGCAGGCCGCGAAGCGCGACGGGGCGACGGTCTTCCTGGTGCCGGCGGCGGAGTGCGCCGACGCGGAGTCGGAGCTGCCCGACGGGCTGCGGCTGGTGCCGGTGGAGGAGCTGTCGGACGCGGTGGCGTCGCTGAAGGCGCTGAAGTCCGGCGGCGACGTGCCGAGCTGCTGACTCCTGCCCCGGCAGGGGCTGCGCGGACCGGCGCGGGGCCCGTACGGGCCGGAATTCGCGTGCGGTCCGTACGCCCGCTCCGTAAGGTCGGCCGACGTGGAACCGCTCAGTGAGAAACAGATCCGTGCCTCCTTCGTGAACAGCACCAAAGGCGACGCCGCCCGGCTCAGGCTGCCGCTCGACTTCGCCGCGGTGCCCTGGGCGGACCTGGACTTCCTCGGCTGGGTGGACCCAGGAGCCCCGCTCCGCGCCCACCTCGTCGTCCCCCGCCCGGACGGGCCCCTCGGGATAGCCCTGCGCGTCCCGGCGGCCGGCCGCGCCAGCGCGGTGCGCTCCCGCATGTGCCAGCTCTGTCTGACCGCGCACTCCTCCTCCGGCGTCCGCCTCCTCGCCGCCCCGCTGGCGGGCGCGCGGGGGCGGCAGGGGAACACGGTCGGCCTGTACGTCTGCGCCGACCTGGCCTGCTCGCTCTACCTGCGCGGGAGGCGGCAGCCGAAGCTGCGTACCGTGCCCCAGGAGGAGTCGCTGACGGAGGCCGAGCGCGTCGCGCGCATGTGGGGCAACCTTGAGGGCTTCGTGACGAAGGTCACCGCCCCGGCGGGCCCGTAGGCCCGCCGGTGCTCCCCCCGCTCCGATCCCCCTCGGGTGCGCCCCCAGCCGCCTGGCGCACCAGCGGGACGATCCGCAGCGGCACCGGGTTCTCCATCACGATCGCCGTCGACGCCCGCACGATGCCGTCGAAGCCGACGACGAGGTCGATCACCCGCTGCAGGTCGGCGTTCGACCGCGCCACCAGCCGGCACAGCATGTCGCCGTGGCCCGTGATCGTGTGCAGCTCCAGCACCTCCGGCACCCGCGCGAGGTGGCTGCGGACGTCCGTGCCCTGGCCCTGCTTGATCTCCAGGGTGGCGAACGCGGTCACCGGGTAGCCCAGAGCCGCCGGGTCGACGTCCGGGCCGAAGCCGCGGATGACGCCCCGGGAGCGCAGTCGGTCGAGGCGGGCCTGCGTGGTGCCGCGGGCGACGCCGAGGCGGCGGCTGGCCTCCAGCACGCCTATGCGCGGCTCGTTCGCGAGCAGCTCCAGCAGCCGGCCGTCGAGCTGATCGATCATTTCGCGCGCTCCTCGCTGGTCAGCTTGCACAGATAGCCCGGCCCGTCCCGCGTCACACCGGTCAAGGTGTCCAGTGATTTCGGCAACTATTGCACACCTTGCCAACCGGAGAGACCCTTTTGAGCATGACCGAGACCATTGATCAGCCCGCTCCGCAGATCCGGCAGGACGACCCCTTCCCGGTGAAGGGGATGGACGCCGTGGTGTTCGCGGTCGGCAACGCCAAGCAGGCCGCCCACTTCTACTCCACCGCGTTCGGCATGAAACTGGTCGCGTACTCCGGACCGGAGAACGGCAGCCGCGAGACGGCCAGTTACGTCCTGGAAAACGGCTCCGCCCGTTTCGTCTTCACCTCCGTCGTCAAGGCCGCCACCGACCGCGGCCGGTTCCTCGACGCGCACGTCGCCGAGCACGGCGACGGCGTCATCGACCTCGCCCTCGAAGTCCCCGACGCCCGCGCCGCGTACGCGCACGCGGTCGCGCAGGGCGCCACCGGCCTGGAGGAGCCGTACGAGCTGAAGGACGAGCACGGCACCGTGGTGCTCGCCGCCATCGCGACGTACGGCCAGACCCGCCACACCCTCGTCGAGCGCACCGGCTACGACGGCCCGTACCTGCCGGGCTACGCGGCCGCGGAACCCCTGGTCGCGCCGCCGGCGCGGCGGACGTTCCAGGCCGTCGACCACTGCGTCGGCAACGTCGAGCTCGGGAAGATGGACGAGTGGGTGGCCTTCTACAACAAGGTCATGGGCTTCACGAACATGAAGGAGTTCGTGGGCGACGACATCGCCACCGAGTACTCCGCGCTCATGTCGAAGGTCGTCGCGGACGGCACGCTGAAGGTCAAGTTCCCGATCAACGAGCCGGCGCCGGGCAAGAAGAAGTCCCAGATCGACGAGTACCTGGAGTTCTACAACTCCCCCGGCGTGCAGCACATCGCGCTGGCCACGAACGACATCGTCGCCACGGTACGGACCATGCGCGCGGCCGGCGTCGCGTTCCTCGGCGTGCCGGACGCGTACTACGACACCCTCGGCGAGTGGGTCGGCGACACCCGCGTACCGCTCGACGAGCTGCGGGAGTTGAAGATCCTCGCCGACCGCGACGAGGACGGCTACCTGCTGCAGATCTTCACCAAGCCGGTGCAGGACCGGCCGACGGTGTTCTTCGAGATCATCGAGCGGCACGGCTCGATGGGCTTCGGAAAGGGCAACTTCAAGGCGCTGTTCGAGGCCATCGAGCGCGAACAGGACAAGCGCGGCAACCTCTGATCCGCCGGCTTCGCTATGCCGCACGAGCGCCGCCGCCCGGCGTTCCGCCCCCGACGTGGAGGTGGAGGGCTCCGGGCGGTGGCGCTCGGGCTCGTCCTGCTCTCCCACGCGGGTCTCCCCTGGCTGGACGCCCAGCTCCCGCGGGTGGCGTGAGGGTGACGTGAGGGGTTTCGCCGGAAGCGGAGTCGTTGCAGGCTGAATACATGCAGGCTGAAGAGATGAGCGGTCAGGCAGCAGTCGGGGACGAGGCACTGATCACCGCACTCCGCACGGGCCTGCCCGCCGCGGCGGTGCTGACGGACCCGGACGTCACCGCGTCGTACGCGGGCGACATGGCCGGGTTCTGCCCCTCCGGCACGCCCGCGGCGGTGGTGCTGCCGCAGACGGTCGAGCAGGTGCAGCACGTGATGCGGACGGCGACGTCGATGCGCGTCCCCGTCGTCCCGCAGGGCGCCCGCACGGGCCTGTCGGGCGCGGCGAACGCGGACGACGGGGCGATCGTGCTGTCCTTCCTGAAGATGGACCGCATCGTGGAGATCGACCCGGTCAACCGGATCGCCGTCGTCGAACCCGGCGTCGTCAACGCCGCGCTCTCCCGCGCCGTCGCCGACCAGGGCCTCTTCTACCCGCCGGACCCGTCGAGCTGGGAGTCATGCACGATCGGCGGCAACATCGGCACCGGCTCCGGCGGCCTGTGCTGCGTGAAGTACGGCGTCACCGCGGAGTACGTCCTCGGCCTCGACGTCGTCCTCCCGGACGGCCGCCTGCTCACCACCGGCCGCCGCACCGCCAAGGGCGTCGCGGGCTACGACCTGACCCGCCTCTTCGTCGGGTCGGAGGGCAGCCTCGGCGCGGTGGTCGGCGCCACGCTGGCCCTCAAGCCGGCGCCCGGGCAGCAGTTGGCGCTGGCGGCGGAGTTCCCGTCGGCGGCGGCGGCGTGCGACGCGATCTGCCGCATCATGGCGGGCGGACACGTGCCGTCGCTGCTGGAGCTGATGGACCGTACGACGGTACGAGCCGTCAACGCCCTCACGAAGATGGGCCTCCCCGAAACCACCGAGGCCCTCCTCCTCGCCGCCTTCGACACCCCCGACCCGGCCGCCGACCTCGCCGCCCTGGGCGCCCTCTGCACGGCGGCCGGCGCCACGGAGGTCGTCCCGGCCGCGGACGCCGCCGAGTCGGAGCTGCTCCTCGCCGCCCGCCGCGCCGCCCTCCCGGCCCTGGAGGCGATGACCGGCACCACGATGATCGACGACGTCTGCGTCCCCCGCAGCCGCCTCGGCGCCTTCCTCGACGGCGTCGCCGAGATCGCCACGACGTACGACCTGACCATCGGCACCTGCGTCCACGCCGGCGACGGCAACACCCACCCGAACGTCTGCTTCGACCCGGCCGACGAAGACGAGTCGGCGCGGGCCCGGAAGTCGTTCGACGCGATCATGGCGCTGGGGCTGGAGCTCGGCGGCACGATCACGGGGGAGCACGGGGTGGGGCTGCTGAAGAAGGAGTGGCTGGCGAAGGAGCTGGGGCCGGTGGGACTGGAGTTGCAGCGGGAGATCAAGGCGGTCTTCGACCCGCTGGGCATCATGAACCCGGGCAAGCTGTTCTGAGGCGCGGGGAGTAGGGCCGGGACTACCGGCGGACTTCGGCCCAGACGGTCTTGACGGCGACGTGGGGCTGAAAGCACCCCCACCGTTCCGCGAACGCGGCGACGAGGACGAGCCCGCGCCCGTGGTCGCTGTCCGCGTGGGTCTGGGTCGTACCGGCCATCGCGGCGGTGGGCACGGGGCGTTCGGGGCGGGCGTCGGAGACCTCGATCCGTACGACGTGCTCCTGCAGATGCAGCCGCAGCCTGAAGTACCGCCCCCGCAGCCGCCCGTGCACGGCCGCGTTGGCGGCCAGCTCGGCGGTGACGACGGCGACGGCCTCGGCGGTGGAGCTGTCGCGGGGGATGCCCCACTCGCCGAGCTGGTGCAGGGCGAGGAGGCGGGCGCGGCGGGCGCCGCGGGGGGTGGGGCTGAAGAGGACGGAGAGGACGGGGAGGGCGGGGAGGGCCGGTTCGGCGGTTGGTGCGTGCATGAAGCAACCGTGGCGGGGGGTGGGAGGGGGCGGGCAGGGTTGCCGGCCGACAGGAGCATCACGTACGAGAGGGGGCTGGCTTTGTACGAGCCCATGACCGAAACCCTTGCCGATACGTGTCGTTGTACCCGGATAGCACGCGCGTACGACGAGACAGGGGCGTGGGACAGATGGGGAACAACAACCGCCGCCGGGGAAAGCGCATCAACGACGACGACAGGCCGGGGAGCTGGGTCGCGTACGGCAAGCTGCTGAAGTTCTTCCGCACGAAGGCGGGGCTGACGCAGGAGGAGTTGGCCGACCGGATGGGGTATTCGCCGGATCACTGCGCGTCGGTGGAGCAGGGGCGGCGGCCGGCGAAGGGGGAGTTCACGGAGCGGGCGGAGGATGTGGTGGAGGCGGGGGGCGTGTTGGCGGAGTTGCAGGATGAGGTGGACTTCGCCCAGTTACCCACATTCTTCCGCGACTTGGCGGTGCTGGAGAAGGAGGCGGTGATCCGGTTCTCGTACGATCCGCTGGTGATCCCGGGCCTGCTTCAGACGGAGGAATACGCGCGGACACTGCTGAGCGGCGCATACCCACCCATCGACGAGGAGACGGTCGAAAAGTTGTTGACGGCACGCCTCGCGCGGCAGTCTCTGCTCACCCGCAGAAAGCCCATGGTGACGTTCGCCTTCCTCATCGAGGAGGCCACGCTGCAACGCATGGTGGGGGGTCGCGAGGTGATGCGAGTGCAGCTCCGCCGACTGCTGGAGTGCGCGGAGCTGCTGAATGTCGAGGTCCAGATCATGCCCTCATCACGAGCGGTGCATGTCGGCCTGGACGGGCACATGGTGTTGTTGGAAACGGCCGATGGTAAGCAGTTCGTCTACGTCGAGGCACAAGGCTGCGTGATGTCTCGGGTTGGCCGGGACCAGACGAGCGCCTTCTGGCTCCGTTACGGTTCAATGCGCGCATGCGCCCTCAGCACCGAGGAGTCGGTGCGCTTGATCGAGCAAGTGGCAGGAGAGCTATGAACGAGCTGGCCTGGTTCAAGTCGAGCTACAGCAGCGTGCAGGGCGGCGACTGCATCGAGATAGCCCCGTCCCCCGACACCATCCACGTACGGGACTCGAAGGACCCCCACGGGCCCGTACTCCGCTTCACCCCCGAAGCCTGGACCGAGTTCATCGCCCTGGTCGTCACTCCAGACCGGGAACGGTGAAGTCGTTCAGGACCCACAGGGCTCCCGAGTACCACATCACCCCGATCGCGACGAACAACGCGCTGCCCGCCGCGGGGAGCATCCAGCCGGGCAAACGGCGGCTGCGTACCACCAGGACCTTGGCGACGAAGGCTCCGTACAGCGCGCAGCCCATGACGGAGTGCAGGTGGACCCGGGTGCTGGTGGTTTCCACGCCGTAGGTGCGGATGCAGTGGATGGCGATGGGCACGGACAGCAGGAAGGCTCCCCACCCCAGCACCCGGTGCGTGAGGCGCACGGGGCGGGACCCGGCGGAGAGGGCGGGCAGGAGCCCGTACATCCAGAGGGCCAGCAGGACCTGGACGACTGCGAGGCCGAACAGGGCGGTGCCCAGGCGGGCCTTGAGGGTGACCGCGGCCTCGCCCGTTTCGCCGAAGAGGCTCGTCGTGTAGACGGGTGTGTGGTGCTCAGCGACCAGCCAGATCACCACCGCCGTGGCCACCGGCAGCGCGGCGCCGACGACGAAGAAGGCGCCGCGTGCCGGTGAGGGCCGGCGGTGGGATCGGTGAGCGGTCTTCGAGGTCACGTCGATGGCCCGTTCGTCGGGACGTGACTAGTAACCCGACCCGCCCGGCGAACTCGACTTCCCCGAGTCGCCCTTGACGACCTTGTTGCCGTCGGCGTCGAGGACGTACCACTTGGCGCCGAACTGGTCGAGGCCCTGGCCGTTGGTGTCGCCGGGGTTGGAGTCGCCCTGGTAGGTGTAGAGGGGGTGGCCGTTGTAGGTGACCTGGGTCTTCCCGTCGGACCGCTTCGAGGTGTCGAGCATCTTGTCCTGCGCCGAGCCGCCGGCCTTGGGGGTTCCGGAGGTCTCCAGCGGCGGCCAGGCTTTGGCGCATTCTCCGTCGCAGGTCGAGGTCGTGGACGTGTCCTTCTCGAACAGGTAGAGGGTGTTGCCCTCTTCGTCGACCAGGATGGTGCCGAGCTTGCCGGCCGAGGCCGTCTTCACGGTGCCCTTGTCGCTGTCCTCCGCGACGCTCGACGCCTTGCTCGTTGCCTTGGTTGATGCCTTGGTCGAGGCGGTCGCCTCTGCCGAGGCCGAGGAACCTCCGTCGTCGCTGGAACACCCGCTCGCGGCGGTCATCATCACAATCGCGGCCGCGCTCACGACGGCCAGGCGGATACGCCTCATCTCAGCTCCACAATTCGTGAGGCCCGATGGTGGTGGGCCGAATAATGGCAGATTGCCTGATTTAAGACTTCTCGGCAGTCCGTGGGCCCAGGGGGCACCGCCACGTGCGTCGAGATTCACCGAGATGGCGGCGCGCCGTCGCGGGGCTACGGGGTCGTGCCGACCGCGCTTCCCTGGTGGCCGGTCGGCCCGGCCGGCCCGGTCGCGTAGGCCAGGGGTGGCGCAATCGCTTGCGCGTCCGCGCCTTCACCGACCCAGAGGGAGATGAACAGGGCGGCGGTCGCTTCCAGGAGCCCGGCCCGTTCGAGCCCGCCGCCGGCGACGGGTACGCAGCCGACGTCCCGTACCAACCGGCGTACGGGCGCGAGGGCCGCCTCGTCGTCGCCGCAGACCGGCACGGCCAGCGGGCGCCCGCCGAAGACGGGCGGGCGCATGCGCCACACGTCTTCGTGGCAGAGGTTGAAGGCTTTGACCACGTGGGCCCCGGGCGCCGCCGCGGCGAGGCGCTGCGCGGCCGAGGGGCCGCCGTCGGTCAGGAGGCGGAAGCCGGGCCCGACGGGGTTGGCACAGTCGAGCAGCACCTTGCCGTCGAGGGCGGCGCGCAGGTCCCGTACGACGGGGGCGCCTGCCTCGAAGGGGAGGGCGGCAAGCACGACGTCCTGGCCGGACTCGGCGGCGGCGCGGAGGCCGCCGGCCGTGGTACCGGCGCCGAGGCGTGAGGCGAGGTGCTGCGCTTTGCGGGGGTCGCGCCCGCCGATGGTGACGTGGTGGCCGGCGCGCACCCAGTGGGTGGCGAGGGCGTGGGCCATGTTGCCGGTTCCGAGTACGCCGATTCTCATCACGCGTCGTTCCTCTCTTGCTGCACGAGCCTTGCTGCCCGAGCTTTTCCACCGACGCTAGAAGGCTGTTCAGGCACCATTTGGTACGTGACGACAGATGCCTTCCTCGCCGACTGCCGCGCCCGCCTCGCTTTCGACCTGCTCTCCAACACCTGGAACGCGGTGGTGCTGTGGGCGCTGCGCGACGGCCCGAGACGGCCGGTCGACCTGCGGGCACGGATCGGGGGGATCAGTTCGAAGGTGCTGACGGAGACGCTGCGGCGGCTGCAGTTCAACGGCCTGGTCGAACGGGTGGAGGGACGTGGGCCGGCGGCGGGGCGGGTGGAGTACGGGCTGACCGCGCTGGGGGAGAGCTTGCTGGCGCCGATCGGCGCGGTGGGGGCGTGGGCTTTCGCGCACGGGGACGAGGTGATGGCAGCCCAGGAGGCGGCGTGCGAACCGGGGCGGAGGGAGTAGGCGCGGGGGCGCGGGGGCGCGAAGACCCGAAGGCCCGAAGGCGCGGGGCTCTACGGGCAGCGGCCAGGGTGACCCGAGCAAGAATCAAGCTCCCCCGCACACCCGCACACCCGCGCAGGCCCCAAGGCCCTCACCCCCCAGGCCACCAGGCCCCCTCCTCCCCAGGCCACCAGGCCCCCATCCCCCAGGCCCCCCACCCCGCTGTCAGACCTCTCTGTGACCATGGGGCACTTCCGAAGTCCCCCACCCCGGAGGGCACATGTCCACCGACCTCTACGGCGTCCGCATCCTCTCCATCGCCCCCGACGCCCTAAGCGCACGCCTCCGCGTCTTCGTCGTCTACTACGACACCCACGACCGGAGCCACGCGCCCCTCCCCCACGATCCGAGTTTCTTCTTCCGCGTCCTCTGGGAAGCCACCCGCGAGCGCCCCGGCGACTCCTTCCACCCGCTGCGCATGCTCGACACCGACCAGGTCCTCGAACCCGACTGGGTGGCCGCGAACAGTCACCGCTACGTCCGCCGCATCAAGCAGGTCGCCACCCGCAACCACCCCGTACTCCCTAAAAAATGGGCAGACCTCCACGACTTCTACTACGAACGCAAGGGCGCCTGGCAAGACGAGGACCTCCTCGTGCAGGCCGACTACGACGTCGAGGTGACCGACCGCCGCTGGCTGGAGTCGCTGCGCCCCGGTGACGGCTGGGGCACCACCTCGTACCCGACGGACTCCGACCAGATACCGGCGGACGACGCCCCCACGGTCCTCGACCTACGCGAACCCGCCCTGACGCTCGACGTGTTCGCGGGCGGGGAAACCGATGCCGGTACGCCCAGCGACCTGGCCTTCTCCGACGACGGGCAGTACCTCGCGATGACCAGCCAGGCGTGCGAGCTGGTGGTGCTCCGCACCGACGACTGGAGCGAACACGCGCGCGTCGCGGACAGCGCCCTCTGGGGCCAGGACATCCAGTGGGTGCCCGGCACCCACCGGATCACCGGCCGCGTCATCGAGGGCGGCGGGACGCTGGACGACGAGGCTCCGACCCGCGCCTACGACGTGGACACCGGCACCGAGGTCGACGTCCCCCCGCAGCCGCGGGAGGCCCGCTCGCGCACCGGCCGGTACCGGGTCGACGGCTCCCGGGACCGGGTCGAGGTGCTGACCTCGTCCGGTACGGCGCGGCGCCTGCCTCTGCCAGGCCAGGGGTCCGTCTCGGACGTCTGCTTCACCGGCGACGAAACCCGGATGTTCGCCCGGCAGGGGAAGGACGTCCACGTCCTGGATCCGGAGACCGGGCATGCCCTGGGCACGCTCGCCGTAGCCGGCGGCCCGGCGGTCGTCCGGCCGGACGGGGAGTACGTCGCGGCCTGCGGTCCGAGTTCCGCGACGCGGATGGAGGCCAGGCTGATCGATCTGTGGCGGGTCTCCGACGGTGAGCTGCTGATGCGCTGCCGGACGGGCGGCCGTTACCTCTCCACCCTGACCTGGTCGCCCGACGGCAGCATGCTCGCGGCCAGCGTGATCACCGGGCACGAGGGGTACGGGGGCGGGGTGCGGATCTACCGCGCCGGGCCGCCCGTCGAGCCGCCGGCGCACGTGGAGCCGACGGCCGCCGACGTACGCAAAATGATCAAGAACACGTACCTCCCGCGCGACCTCGTCTTCCTCTACGACCGGCTGGCCGAACGCGAGGAGGACCCCGCCGCCGTCGGCCGGGCCTACCGGGACAAGGCCACCGTCCTACGGGGCACGGGCGACCTGCCCGGCGCCGCCGAGGCGCTCCGCAGGGCCGTGGAGTCCGGCGGGATCTCCGACGCCCTCCACGCCTCCCACGAACTCGCCTCGGTGCTCGTCGAACTGCGGGAGTACGACGACGCCGTGGCCGCCGCGCGCACGGCGTACCGCATGGCCGCCGAACGCGACCTCGACCGGCCGAGACACCGGAAGAACCTGGTCAGGGTGGCGACCGGGTTCGCGGACATCCTGCACGCCCGCGGGGCTGACGGCGACGCCGACGAGGAGGCCGAGGCGCGCGCCGCCTGCCGCCGGGCCCTCGCCCACGACACCGCCGACGCCCCAGGCGCCCCAGGCGCCACCGGCGCCGGCGAGCCCGGCTGAGCCACCCCCGGGCCCGGCCCCCGCCCCCCGCCCGGCTCCCGGCCCCGGCGAGCCCCCCACCCGCTGACGTGCTGATGAAGCGGGCATGGGCGCCGGTTGCCTGATTTTCCGCCGTCGGGGGTAAGTTCACCTCATGCATGAAGGAGACGTGAGAACTGCTTCATACAAGGGCACCCCGGGCAGTTCTCCCCCACGGTCTGCCGTTAATCTCCGCGACTATGACCGACCTTGAGACACACCGGCCGGACGCGGACGGCCCCGATGGCGAACCCGCCGGGGCCGGCGCGCCCCCGGCCGCCGCGGCGGCCGTACCCGAGCCCAAGCCCGGACCCCACACCCCCGGCGGCCGGCGGTGGGTGCTGTGGGGAGCCGGGGGCATCACCCTGGCCGTCCTCGCCGCCGACCTCACCTCGCGCGCCATCAACGCCTACGAGGACATACCCAGCGTCCGCCGGATGCTCAACGTCGACCTCGAAGCCAACCTCGCCACCTGGTGGAACAGCACCCTCCTCCTCGCCGTCGCCGGCGTCGCCCTCGCGGCGGCGCTGCTCACCGGGCCCGGCGCCCGGCCCGGGCGGGTGTCGTGGCTCGGGTTCTCCGCCGCCACCGCGCTGCTGAGCATCGACGAGACCGTCTCCCTCCACGAACGCCTCGGCGAGGTCGGCAAGTCGTGGAAGGACACCGCCGGGGTCGCGCTGCCGTCGCACGCGTGGGTGCTGCCCGGGGCGCTCCTCGCCGTGGCGGGCACCGTGTGCGCCGTGGTCTGGGCGCGGCGCCTGCCGCGGGATCTGCGGTACGGGCTGCTGGGTTCGCTGGGGGTGTATCTCGGGGGCGCGCTGGTCGTCGAGGCGTTCAACGGCTGGGCGCACAAGAACGACCACAGCCTCACGCTCATGCTCGGCACCCTCGTGGAGGAGGGGCTGGAGATGGGCGCCTGCGTCGTCGCCCTGGCCGTCCTCGGCCGCTACGTCGTCCTGGAGCACGATCCGGTCACCGGCCGGACCTCCGCACTCCTGCGCCACGCCTGAGTGATCACCCTCACCCGGCCCGTGCGACCGGCTGCCTGAGTACCGTCTTCAGCTTCTCCGGCCGGGTGCGTCGCGGGTCGCTGAGGTAGACCTCGTGGTGGTGCCCGGTCATCCGGAGGCCGTTCGCGGCCAGGTACTCGTCGTGGAGCCTGGCCAGCGCCGGTCCCTCGTCGTCGTACGGGCCCACGTGCAGGAGCTGCGCGCTCGTCCCCTCGTGCAGCGTCTCGACGCGCAGCGCGGGAAGCGCGGGCAGCGCGTCGACGCCCTTCTTCGCCAGCGCCGTCGCCCTGGCCTCCTCGACGAACTCGTCCGTGATCCACTCGGGCAGGCTGATCAGCATGCGCCACTGCCACGCGGCCTTGTCCCGCGTCACGAACACCTCCGGGCGGTCCGCCCACCACAGCCCTTCGAGCGGTCCGACGACGAAGTCCCGGCCCAGGGTGCGCTTGCTCGCGAACTTGATCGTGTACGCGACCGAGTACAGCGCCTCGACCGCGTGCGTGTAGTCGGCGCTGGTGTTGGGGTCGCCCCTGCCGTCGACGGCGACGAAGCGCTGCGCCGGTACGTCGACGAGGGCCCAGTCGGTGTTCTTCGGCGCGTAGCACTCCTTGAGCACGCGCTTGACGTCGTACTTGCTGTCTGAAGGGGGCATGTGTACGTCCCGGGAGGTCGGCTGCCGGATCAGCCTAGACGCCGGGTCTGACAGCCCGACGGCGCGCGCTTGCCCCCGCCCCCCTCCCTCTCCCCCTCCTCACTTCATCCGCGTAGCCCACTCCCGCACCTTGGCTATCCGCTGCCGGATCTGCCCCGGTGTCGCCTCCGCGCTCGGCGGGCCGCCGCAGACGCGGCGCAGTTCGGTGTGGATCACCCCGTGCGGCTTGCCGCTCTGGTGGACGTACGCGCCGACCAGGGAGTTCAGCTCCTTGCGCAGCTCCATCAGCTCGCGGTGGGTGACCACCGGGCGCCGGTCGGCGGGGAGTTCCAGGAGGTCCGCGTCCTCCGCCGGCTTCTTCCTGCTGTGCGCGATCTGGCGGGCCTGCCGCTTCTGGAGCAGCATCTGCACCTGGTCCGGCTCCAGCAGGCCGGGGATGCCGAGGTAGTCCTGCTCCTCCTCGCTGCCCGGGTGGGCCTGCATGCCGAACTCGGCGCCCTCGTAGACGACCCGGTCGAAGACCGCGTCCGATTCAAGCGCTTCGAAGGGCAGTTCGTCCTGGTCGCCGGTGTCCTCGTCCTGCTGCTTCTCCGCCTCGGCGAGTTCCTTCTCGCTCTCGGCGTACGGGTCCTCCTCGCCGTCCGGCTTCGGCTTGTCAAGGACGTGGTCGCGCTCGACCTCCATCTCGTGGGCGAAGCCGAGCAGCGCGGGGATCGTCGGCAGGAACACCGACGCGGTCTCGCCGCGCCTTCGCGACCGTACGAACCGGCCCACCGCCTGCGCGAAGAACAGCGGCGTCGAGATCGTCGTCGCGTACACCCCGACCGCCAGCCGCGGCACGTCCACGCCCTCCGACACCATCCGCACCGCGACCATCCAGCGGTCCTCGGACTCCGTGAACTCGTCGATACGCTTCGACGAGCCCGTGTCGTCGGAGAGGACGACGGTGGCGCGGTGGCCGGTGATCTCCTTGATGAGCTTGGCGTAGGCGCGGGCGGAGTCCTGGTCGGAGGCGATGACGAGGCCGCCGGCGTCGGGGATGCCGCGGCGGACCTCGGTGAGGCGGCGGTCGGCGGCGGTGAGGACGTTGGGCATCCAGTCGCCGCGGGGGTCGAGGGCGGTGCGCCAGGCCTGGGCGGTGGCGTCCTTGGTCATCGGCTCGCCGAGGCGGGCGGCGATCTCGTCGCCGGCCTTGGTGCGCCAGCGCATGTTGCCGCTGTAGGAGAGGAAGATGACCGGGCGGACGACGCCGTCGCCGAGGGCGTTGCCGTAGCCGTAGGTGTAGTCGGCGGAGGAGCGGCGGATGCCGTCGTTGCCCTCTTCGTAGACGACGAAGGGGATGGGGTTGGTGTCGGAGCGGAACGGGGTGCCGGTGAGCGCGAGCCGGCGCGCCGCGGGCTCGAACGCCTCCAGGCACGCCTCGCCCCAGGAGCGGGAGTCGCCGGCGTGGTGGATCTCGTCGAGGATGACGAGCGTCTTGCGCTGCTCGCAGCGGTTGCGGTGCAGCATGGGCCGGACGCCGACGCCGGCGTAGGTGACGGCGACGCCGTGGTAGTTCTTCCCGACCGGTCCGGCGCTGTACTCGGGGTCGAGGCGGATGCCGATCCGGGCGGCGGCCTCGGCCCACTGGGTCTTGAGGTGCTCGGTGGGCGCGACGACGGTGATCTGCTGGACGACGTGGTGGTGCAGCAGCCAGGACGCGAGGGTGAGCGCGAAGGTCGTCTTGCCGGCGCCGGGGGTGGCGACGGCGAGGAAGTCGCGGGGCTGGGCCTGGAGATAGCGGTCCATGGCCGCTTCCTGCCAGGCACGCAGCTTGCCGGCGGTGCCCCAGGGGGCACGGCCGGGGAAGGCCGGTGAGAGGTGATGAGAGGTGGTGCTCACGGTCTCCGGGTGGGGTCGGTCGGTCGTCGGCAACCGCGTCAGCCTACCGGTGCGCCGCGCGCCGCCCGCGGCGCACCGGACGAGAGGAGCCTCACACGAACCCGGGCCGCGTGCCGCCCGTTTCGCCCAACTCGCCCGACTCGCCCCGGCGCAGGGCCCGGAGCTCCGCCGCGATCACGGCGACGTCCTCGGTCTTGCCGGTCGCGATGTCGATGACGAGGTCGAAGGCCCGGTCCTGGTCGATGTCCAGCATCTCCACCCCGTTGATGTCGAGGAAGACGACCGTGCACATCCAGGCCATGCGCTTGTTGCCGTCGACGAGCGGGTGGTTGGTCGTGAGGGACTGCAGCAGCGCCGCGGCCTTCTCGACCAGGTCGGGATACGCCTCGATGCCGAACATCTGCGACTGCGGCCGGCCCAGCGCCGACGTGAGCAGCCCCAGATCCCGTACCACCACCCGCTGTCCGGCGCAGGCAAGTTCCGCCAGGTCCAGGGCTTCCTGGACCGTCAGGTACTTCACGCGCTACTCCCCCAGCCTCCGGAGCAGATCCGCATGGTTCGTGGCGTACTTCGCCCCCAGCTTGCGGACCGTGGCCCGGTCGGCCTCTTCGGTCAGATACCGCTCGACCGCCACCAGCACTATGGCGTGCATGCTCCGGCCCTCCTCGTCGGCGCGCTCCTTCAGCGCCTCCTGGAGGTCATCCGGCAGCCTCAGGTTCATGGCCATACCAGAATGGTACCGCGAGGCGTATCAATGCGGTACCGGATGAGACCCCGGCGTCGTCCGCAGCCGCCCCGCCACCGCCGCGCCGACCAGCGCCACCGCCGCCATTGGCAGCAGCACCGCCACGAACGCGCCCGGCCGCGCCTCGCCGCCCGCGCCCAGGGCGCCGTGGCCGACGGCCGCGCCGCCGAGGGCGGCGAAGATGACGCCGGCGACAGCCAGGAGGACGACATTGGCGAGGCTGTCGGAGAGTTGCAGGGCGGCGGAGTTGGTGCCGGCCTCCTCGGGGGCGGAGAGCTTCAGCAGCAGCACGCTCGTGCCGGAGATGACCATCCCCATCCCGTAGCACCCGAAGGCCCACTCGACGGGGACGATCCACACCGGCAGCGACTCCACCAGCACCAGCGGCGCGGTCGCGATGGCCGTGGCCGCCAGCAGCATGCCGATCCGGACGAGCCGCGTCCGGTACGGGTCCAGCCGCGGCCGCGCCTGCGTCCAGGAACCCAGCGCCCAGGTCGCGCCGCCGACCGCCAGACACATGCCGGCCTCGGTCACCGACAGCCCGCGCTGCGTGACGAGCATCAGCGGCACGAAGCTCTCCGCGGCGATGAACGACCCCGCCGCGATGCCGCGCATCAGCACGACGGTGGGCAGCCCGCGGGCGGCGACGTACGTACCGCGCGGCAGCAGCACGCGCACCGCGGGCACGAGCAGCACGGCGCCGGCCAGGGCCGGCAGCAGCGAGACCCAGCGCAGGTCCTGCCCCGCGTACTGCAGCAGCCCGCCGCCGGCGGCGATGGCCAGCGCGAGCCGGATGCGGCGCCGGTCGAGGGCGGGCGGCGCGGCGGGGTCGACGGGGCCGCGGGCGCGGCGGCGTATCGCGGGGAGGGCGACGACCAGCGGTACGACGACCAGCGGCGGTATGCCGAGGAACACCCAGCGCCACCCCAGGTGCTCGGTGACACCCCCGGCCGCGAGCGGCCCCACGACGGACGGCACCACCCAGGACGCGGCGAACGCGGCGAGGATCGACGGCCGCAGCCGCTCCGGATACGCCCGGCTCACAGTCACGTACAAGGCGACGATGACGAGCCCGCCCCCGAGCCCCTGCACCGCCCGCCCGGCGACGAACGCCCACATGGCCTGCGCGGTCCCGGACAGGACCAGCCCCACGGCGAACGCGCCGATCCCCGCGGTCAGCGGCCGCAGCGGCCCGCTGCGGTCGCACCACTGGCCGGAGAAGACCATGGCGAAGAGCGCGGTCGTGTAGAACGCGGAGAAGGCGTAGGCGTAGAGCCCGATGCCGTCCAGGTCGTGCGCGGCGACGGGCATGGCGGTACCCACGGCGGTGGCCTCGAAGGCGATGAGCAGAACGACGGTGACGATCCCGATGCTGAGCGCCCGGTACGGCCGCCGCAGCACACCCTCGGGGGCGACGGGGGCGCCGGCGGGGGCGACGTCGGTGTCGCGCGATTCGAGGCTGGCCATGAGCAGCAGGGTAAGGCCCGACACCGACATGTGCCCCTGTCGAAGGTCGGGCCCCACCCGGTCCCTTGGTCCTAGGCCGCGCCTCCCCGACCCGCCCGCGCGCCCGGCACGTCCCCGGTGTGCACGCGCCGTTGCCACCGTGTGACATCCCCCCGCCCCGCATTGAGCCGCGCCCGCCCCCGGCCTACGCTCGACGGTGCACCAAGGCCGTGTGCCCGAGTGGCTGAGGGGCTCGCCTGCAAAGCGAGTAACGCGGGTTCGATTCCCGCCACGGCCTCTATGCGGTGACCAGCAAAGACGAAAAGGCGGCACCCTCGCGGGTGCCGCCTTCTTCGCGCGTCCGTCTCAGTTCCCGTCTCAGTTGGCCGGTACGAGCGCGCCGGCCGCGCCGTCGTCGTCCTCCGGCGGGTCCGTCCCCTCGGCCTTCCAGATCAGCCCGTCGACCTGGCGCGCGACGTCGGCCGTACCGCGTCGACCATGTGCTGATACCGCGCGGCCATGGCGGTGGTGGACCACCCCATGAGGACCATGACGGCCCCGCTCGGGGACCCCGAGGATGAGAAGCACCGTCGCGGCGGTGTGGCGCGCGTCGTGCAGCCGCCCGTCACGTAATTTCGCGTCGGTGAGCAGAACCTTCCATGCGGCCCAGTCGTGGCGGTGGGAGGCGATCCGGCCGTGTGCGTCGGGGAAGACCCACCCTCCTTCCTCCCAGCGATCCCCGGCCGCCTGCCGTTCCGCGTCCTGCTCCTTTCGGCGAGCCTTGAGGAGGTCTACGAGCTGTTGCGGGAGGCCGACCGCGCGGCGGCCGGCGCGGGATTTCGTGGTGGACGTCTCCGGGTTGCTTCGTCTCCTCTCAGGGCAATACCCGGCTTTCCGCCCGCAGGGCTCCGTGCACCCGTGCGCGTACTGCGGCCGGTGCCGACTACGGCGCACCACCAGGAACCCGACATCAAGGTCTACGTCCTCCCACCGGAGTCCAAGCACTTCCCCTTGTCGGAGTCCGAGCGCGAGCGCGACAGCCCAGCGCGCGGAATTCCGGTGTCGGTCGGCCGCCTTCAGTAGCCGCTGAACCTCCGCCACGGAGTAGGGCTCCACCTCGTACTCACCAACTTTCGGGGCCTTGGCCAACTGCACCGGATTCCTGCCGAGGTGCCCGCGGCGTACCGCCTCATTCAGCGCAGTCCGGAACGTGCGGTGCACCTGGTGAGCGGTCGCGAGCTTGCTGCCGTTGGCCTGCATCTTCGCGTAGAAGGTCTCGATGTGCTCGGGCTTGAGCTTGTCGAGCCGATGGGCGCCTAATACTCCAGCCGTAGATCGTGATCTTCATGGCTGCAGGGTGGTCTGGCGGCGGTAGTGGCTGTGGCGGGCGCGGGCTTGATGGCGTCGGCGCCAGGTCGACCAGCGCAGTCGGTGGGCGGTGTCGCGGACGGGCCGGACGACCAGGGCGGTGAACAGTCGCTGGATCTCGTTGCAGGTGAGCGGGATGAGTCCGCCTGGGCTGGTCCCGTCGTCTGTCGGGACCTGGTCGCGGCGTTCGAGGGTGGCGGTGACGGCGAGGAAGGCGTGCGCGAGCAGGGCCAGCGTGACCCACCGGTGCCAGGAGTCCCAGCGGCGCACTTGGTGCTCGTCCAGCCCCGCCAGGCCCTTCGAGCTCTGGAACGTCTCCTCCACGGTCCAGCGGCTTCCCGCGACCTTGACCAGCGTGGAGAGCGGCACGGGTCGGGGTGAGTAGCAGCGGTAGTAGGCCAGTTCACCGGTGGTGCGGTTGCGGCGGATCATCAGGTGCTGATGGCCGCCGGATCACCTGCGGTGATGGCGACCAGCGCCCAGTCGTACCAGCGGTGTCCCTTCGCGCCGCGTCCGGCGGACAGCTTCTGCCAGGCCCGGCGCGGGACGCGTTTGGCCAGGTGGTCGGCGCGCTGGGGACCGGCCGCGGTGAGGACACGGTGGGTGCACGAGACCGCGAGCACGTAGCCGAGCCCGCGCTTCTCCAGCGCGGCGCGCAGTTTCGGGTTGTCGCCGTAGACCTCGTCGCCGGCGGCCCAGGCAGCGGGGGCTCCGGCGTCCAGGACACGTTCGATCATCTGCTGGGCCAGCCGCGGCTTGGTCGCGAAGCCGACCTCGTCCGGAACAGAGACCTGCTCGCAGCGGTCCCGGTCGCCGGTCCAGGACTTCGGCAGGTACAGGGCGCGGTCGATGCCCGCGTGACCGTGGCAGCAGGTGTAGGTGAGGTAGACGGCAACCTGGGAGTTCTCGATCCTGCCCGCGGTGCCGGTGTACTGGCGCTGGACGCCCACGGTGTGCGTGCCCTTCTTCAGATCACCGGTCTCGTCGACCACCAGCACGGCCTCGTCGTCGGCCAGGTGCTCCAGCACGAACTCGCGCAGGTCGTCACGGACCAGATCGGCGTCCCACTTCGCTCGCCCCAGCAGGTGCTGCAGCCCGCCCGGAGTGGCGTCCCCGACGTGCTCGGCGATCGTCCAGCAGTTCTTGCGCGGCAGGTCCGCAAGCAGCCCCAGTACCAACTGCCGTGCCCGAAAACGGGGTTCGACCCGGGCGAACCGGCCCGCGATCCGACCCATCAGGCCCTCGAACACATCCCGCCAGCCAGCAGGGACTACGCTGTTACCTGCGGCCACCACATGATCTTCTGTCTTCACACACCGATGATCAGCAGTGGCCGCAGCCGTCTCCTCACCAGGCGCTGACCAGCCAACCTCACGATCTGTGGCTGGAGTAGGCGGCGACCGAAGGGGCGATGCAGGCGCGCCGTCCCGTGTCAGGAGGACATATGCGACGTGGCGAGGTCTGGTGGGCAGATTTCGACGAGCGCAGGGCAGTCGTACTGCTGTCCGGAGAAGAGGCGTCCGGTTTCCTGGCGATGCAGGTCGTCGCTCCCGCGGGCACCGATCTCAGCGGCGTGGCCGTTGAGGTGACAGTAGGCGCCCCCGAAGGACTGCCCCTCGAAGGCGTCCTCAGAGTCGCGCTGCCACGTCCCGGCCTCATCCCTTGCACTTGGCTGGTCACCCTGACCAGGGAAGACCTGATCGGGCAGGTGGGCGTCCTGCCGTCCGCGAAGCTCGGCGAGATCGAGGACGCCCTTCGCCTCGGTGGACTTGAGTAGGCGAAGAACGACGGACGCCACCGATGGCGCGGCCGATCTCGTCCAGATGGCCAACGGTGGCCACGCCCATATCAGCGGTGCCCCACCCGCAAGATCACGATCTACGGCTGGAGTACTAGCAGCGAGGCCCAGTGCCGTCTCAGCTTCCGTCTCGTTCGCACCCGTACGCGGGCGTCCAGGGGGGTGCGGTCAGGCCCGGCCAGCGCAGAGTTCGTACGGGTCTGAACGGTTGCGGACGGGGGCGGATCATGGGGCTGACCTGCGGGGCCAACCTGCAAAGCGAGTTACGCGGGTTCGATTCCCGCCACGGCCTCCCGCCGGAGGCCCTGTGAACGAGGGCTGAGGTTATGCGGACGGCCAGGGCAGGGCCGTTTTGAGGGCCCCCCACTCGTGGGTGAGGGTGTTCCACGCGACACCGCATGCCACGTCCCGCTCCCCGCCGGAACCGCGCCCGCTGTACCAGTCACCGCAGTTCTCCAGGGTCTTCACCGCCTTTTCCAGCCCCTTGGCCGCCGAGGAGACGTCGGCGTACTGCTCCTCGTCCTGGCTCGCCGCGATCTTCTTGTGGATCGGGCGGGTGATATCGGTGATCCCGGTGCCGATGCGGCCCAAGTCGCAGCCCTCCCTCGGGCTGCCCGGCAGGCCGGGGCCGCAGTAGACGAGCACGGTGTCCATGGCGCCGAGTTTGGCGCCGTCGACCGCGATGGGCTTCGGTGGGGACGGGGATTCGGCCGGCTTCGGTGTCGCCGGGGGCGAGGAGCGGGGTGTGTTGCGGGCGGCGTTGTCGGTGGTGTTCTCGCCGTCGTCTCCGCAGCCGGTGAGGAGGGGGGCCGCGGCGGCTGCGAGGACCGTCCAGGCGATCAGGTGGCGCGAAGGCGCACGGCGCATGGCTCTCCCTTTCGTTCTCGCCCGGCCGGGCCCGACCGCCCCGCCCGGTCGGGCACCGTGCGCCGCAGGTTAACGGCCGGGCCCCGGGACCGGTCCCGGCCTCTTTCCGGCGCGGGCTTCTCACTCCGCCGGCGGGCGGGGGGCGAAGATGCGGAAGGTGTTGCCCTCCGGGTCGCGGAAGACGACCCAGCGGACGCCGGTCACCTCGTTGTCGCTGACGCGCTCCGCGCCCAGGGCCTCCACGCGGTCGGCCTGCCGCGACCAGTCGGCTTCGCCGCCGAGGTCGAGCATCAGGCGGTTGTCGCCCGTGGGGAGGTCGCCGTCGGGCTGGTGGAACATCCACGTGGGGCCGTCGTCGTCGAAGCCGATCGTCGCGTACGCCGCCGTCGCGCCCTCGTCGACCGGGCGTTCCAGCACGGCCGCCCAGAAGCCCGCCAGGGCCGCCGCGTCGGCGCAGTCGAAGGAGTACATGCCGACCTTCATCCCGTCGTGGCTCATGTCGCGTACCTCTCTCGTCGGGTTCTGTGCTCACCACGGACCGACCAGCCGGCCCGGCGGAACTCATCGCCCGGGCCGGCGGCGCGCCGGCTCAGTCGCCGTAGGTGAACTCGTCGTACGGGCCCGTCGGGGACGTGGCGACGCCGGTGGCGATCGTGATGTCCATCGTCGCCGGGTCGGTCGGGAGGTGGCGGGGGGCCCTGGCGGTGAGGCGGGTGGAGGACTCGTGGTCGACGTGTGCCGCGGGGTGGTTCCTGAAGAGGACCCTGGCGTCCGGGGTGAAGCCGGTGCCGTCGACGGTGACCACGGTGTCGGCCCCGCCGCGGTTCGGGGAGATGGCCGTGATCGCCACCGGGGACGAGGGGCCGTAGGCGAAGCGGGCCGCCGGGGCGGCGGGGGACGTGCCGAGGAGGTTGGTGACGCGGATGTCGGCGAGGCCGGCGCCGTCCGGGGCGTACGCCGTGATGCCGGTGGCGGAGTCGACGCTGAAGTCCGTGCAGGGCACCGTGCCGAAGTCGACCGTGGTGTCCGCGTCGAAGCCGCTGCCGGTGAGGGCGACCTTCGTGCCGCGCTGCCCGGTGGTGGGGCTCAGGCCGGTGACCGTCGGGCCGCCGGGGACGGGCGGGGCGCCGAGCAGGGCCAGATAGGTGGCGTCGGCGTGCTGGTACGCGACCTGGCGAAGGAAGTCCGCCGTCGTCTTGTTGACGAGCGCGGGGTCGTGCGTCTCGTAGTGGGGGTTCACCGTGAGGGGGTTGTCCGCGCTGGGCTGGACGTACACGGTGCCCCTGCGGAGACCGTCGATCGCGCGGAGCAGCTCCTTCACCTCGTCGGTCGCCGGCGGCCCCGGCGCCGGGTACCAGTCCAGCGCCGTCCGCAGGTCGCACCAGGCCGCCGGGACCAGGTCGTAGGCGTTCACGTGACGCTCGTACGGGACCCAGGGCAGGGAGTCGACGTAGTCGGCGAAGCTCTTCCCGCCGGCGGTCGGCGCGGCGTACGTGACGAGCCCGAACCGCGGCGGGTTCGCCGGCCAGTCCCACGCCTGGAGGTACGGCGCCAGCATGGTGGCGACGCAGCCGCCGAGGCTGTGCCCGATGACGCAGACCGTCGGCTGCGGTGAGGTCGGGGCGCTCTCAAGGAAGGTGGCGAGTTCCTCCGTGAGCGTCGGGCCGTCCCCGCCGGCCGGCGTGGCCGCCGCCGGCCCCGTCGCGCCGCGCGCCGTGACCACCCGCGTGAACGCCGCCATCGCGCCCGCCGAGACCGGCAGCAGCTCAGCCCCGCCGGCCGGGGCGAACGCCACCAGCGTGCCGACGTCGAGGTCTTCCACCATGTCGGCCGGGCTGCCGGCGGTGCCGCGGACGACGACGGCGATCTGGTTCGAGCCGTCGGTGTTGTGGGCGACGTAGACGAGGTGGGCGTGGTCCGGGCTGAGGGCGAGCCACAGCAGGTGCCACCCGCTGACGATCGGGGAGTTCGCCAACTGCTGCACGATGCCGCGCCGGGCGCGCGCGGCCTGCTCCGCCACCGTCTCCCCCGACGGGCGCGGGGTCGCCGCCGTGGCGGCGAGCGCGGCGAGGGTCATGGTGACCTGGGGAGGCAGCGGGGCCTGGGACGTCGCCCGGGTCGAGGGGGCCGAGGTCTTCATACGTGCTCCTTGCCTGCGCGGCATCGGTGGCGCCGCGGCTCCCCGCGGACCGTACCGCCCCAACCACCGCATAACGGGCATTGGGCGCCCGGCGGCCCGCGAGGTGTCACCTCTCGCACGACCCCGTGCCGCTAGCGCACGGCCCTACTGCACCGCCGCCGACTGCGGCCGGATCGGCAGCCGGCTCACCGGCCGGCCCGTCGCCGCCCGCACCGCCGCCGCGACCGCCGCCGGGGACGTGACCACCGGCGCCGCGCTCGCCGCCTTCGCGCCGAACGGGGCCACCACGTCCCGCTCCTCCACCAGCTTCACGATCCGCACGTCCGGCGCGTCCAGCGCCGTGGGCAGCGGGTAGCCGGTGAGGTCGGGGCGGCGGACGATGCCCTTGTTCGTACGGAGGTTCTCCATCAGCGCCGCGCCCACGCCCTGCGTGACGCCCGCCTCGATCCGGGCGGCGAGCTGCCGCGGGTTGAGGACCTTGCCGACGTCCTGCGCGACGGCCATCTCCACCACCCTGACCGCGCCCAGCTCCACGTCGACGTCCACCACCGCGCGCACCGCGCAGAACGCCATGCCCACGAACGCGTCGCCCTGCCCGTTGCCGTCCAGCGGCTCCGTCGGGTGCGGGCGGCACTGCGCCGTGGCCCACAGCTCCTTGCCCTCCAGGGCCTCCGCGACCGTCGTCGACAGCACGCCGTCGTACGACGTGATCTTGCCGTCGGCGATCGTCAGCAGCTCCGTGGACATCCCGAACTTCTGCGCCAGCGGCTGCAGCAGTTGCGTACGGACCATCTTCGCGGCCCGCTCCACCGCGCCGCCCGAGACCCAGGTGTGCCGCCCGTGGCAGGCGGGTCCCGCGGCGGGCTGGTCGGTGTCGACGGGCGCGGTGTTCACCTCGTCGACGCCGAGGACCTCCTGCACGATCTGCCGGGCCAGCGTGGCGAAGCCCTGGCCGGTCTCGACGGCCGCGCAGATGACGGTGGCGACGCCGCCGCTGACGCGCACGGTCGCGGTGGCCACCTCGTCGGCGCCCTCGGCACCCAGCATGTGCACCATGCCCAGCCCGAATCCCACGCCCCGGCGCACGACGCCCGGCTCGCCCGCGCCCTCGGGGCCGCCGGGCAGCAGGGCCTCCTCCTCGGGCGGCAGCGGCGCCTCCCGTACGGCGGTGAGCAGTTCGGCGACGGGCGCGGGGCAGGTGACGGTCTGGCCGGTGGGCAGCAGGTCGCCGGTGGCCATCACGTTGCGCGCGCGCAGCTCGGCGGGGTCCATGCCGAGGGCGGCGGCGAGCTTGTCCATCTGCCCCTCGTACGCGGCGCACACCTGCATGGCGCCCTCGCCGCGGACGTGGCCGGAGGGCGGGTTGTTCGTCCGGACCACCCAGCCGTCGACGAAGGCGTGCGGGACGACGTACGGGCCGCAGGAGAAGGACACCGCGGCGGCCAGGGCTTCGGCGGAGGTGTCGGCGTAGGCGCCGCCGTCCATCAGGATCTGCGCCTCGACCTTGACGAGCTTGCCGCCGGCGTCGGCGTGGTGCCGGTAGCGCAGCAGGGTGGGGTGGCGGTGGGCGTGGCCGAGGAACGACTCCTCGCGGGTGGCGAGGAGCTTCACGGGCGACCCGGTGCGCAGCGCGAGCAGCCCGAGGGGCAACTGCATCGAGCCGTCCTCGCGGTCGGCGGTGGCGCCGGGGACGCCGGTGACGACGACCTTGACCCGGTCCGCGGCCAGCCCCAGGCAGGCCGAGACCTGGTCGCGTACGGCATGGGGGTCGGTGGCGGCGGCGTAAATCTCCACGCCGCCGTCGGGGCGCGGCACGGCGAGGCCGGCCTCGGCGCCGATGGGGGCGGGGTCCTGGCGGCCGATGCGGTACGTGCCCTCGACGACGACCTCGCCGGCGGCCTGCGGGTCGCCGTAGCGCAGCGGGATGTGCCGGATCAGGTTGCCGTCGGGGTGCAGGGGTTCGGCCTCGAAGGCGGTCTGCGGGTCGGTGACCGGGTCGAGCAGCTCGTACTCGACGGCGATGGCGGCGGCGGCGAGGCGCGCGGTGTCGGGGTGGTCGGCGGCGACGGCGGCGACGGGCTCGCCGTGGTGCCGCACGACGTCGTGCGCGAAGACGGGCCGGTCACGCACGCCGCGGCCGTGGTCGGCGGCGTCCGGCAGGTCGCGGTGGGTGACGACGACGCGGACGCCGGGCATGGCCTCGGCGGCGGAGGTGTCGACGGAGACGATCCGCGCGTGCGCGTGCGGGGAGCGGTGGAGGGCGGCCCACAGCAGGCCCTCGGCCCACAGGTCGGCGGCGTACGGGAAGGTGCCCTCGGTCTTGGCGGCGAGGTCGGCCGGGGGGAGCGAGGCCCCGATGCCGTGCCCCTCCGGGTCCGCGGGAGGAAGGGCGCTCGTGGCGGAGGGCGTGGCGGTGCGCTCCTGGGAAGGGTTCACGGGGCGGATTCCCTCCTGTGGAGACGGTGGTCACGAGGGCGCCCGGGCGCGGGGCGGGCTTCGCGCACGCGCGGAACGCCCGGTCCGGCGTCGTCCCGCGGCGCACGCCCGCGGTCCGTCCCCGCGCACGCGGGGAGAGCGGTCGCGGCCGTGTGCTCCGGGGCGGGGGGCGTCACCGTGGGCCTCCCTCGTGGGGGTTCGGGGGGCGGGGCGGGGGCATGCGGACCGTGTCCTGGACGGGGTGGGCGCCGCCTTCGCCCGGGCCCGCCTGCTGCGGGATACGGGCCCGCTCGGCGTCGTCCGCGGCGTCCTCGTCCTCGGGGGCGCGGCGGCCCGCGATGACCTCCTGGACGGCGTCGAGGACCGCGCGGTAGCCCGTGCAGCGGCACAGGTTGCCGCTCAGCGCCCGGCGGGCCTCCAGGTCGCTCGGCGAGTGGTTGCCCTCCAGCAGGTCGTGCACCGTCATCGCCAGGCCCGGCACGCAGAACCCGCACTGCACCGCGCCCGACGCGGCCAGCGCCCGCTGGACGTCGGAGTGCACACCCTGGTCGGCCAGGCCCTCGACCGTGCGGATCTCCGCGCCCGCGGCCGTCGCCGCCGGCACCAGGCACGCCGCCACGAGCCGGCCGTCGACCTTCACCGAGCACGCGCCGCACTCGCCCTGCGAGCACCCGTCCTTCGCGCCGGCGAGGCCGAGCCGCTCGCGCAGCACGTACAGCAGGGACTCCCCGATCCACGCGCCGGTCACCGGGCGGTCGGCGCCGTTGACGCGCAGCACGTACGACGCGAGGGGGTGTTCGTCGGGCGGCAGGGCGGGCGACGGGGCCGTCCCGACGGCGGCCGCCTCCGGGAGCTCGTCTGTCTGGTCTGTCTGCTCTGTCTGGTCCGCGTCCGGTGGGCCGGGCGGTACGTCCCGGGCCTCCGGCGCCGCGTGCTCCCGCGCCTCGCCGTCCGGCTGCGCCTCGCCCGCGGAACGATCGTGCAGCGCGTACTCGCCGGAGTCCTCCGGCAGGTCGTCGGGCGCGGTCGGGATCGCCCACGAGGGCGCCGTCCCGCCGTCCTGCCGCACCGGGCGCCACGCGCTGATCTGGCCCTCGGCGGGCGGTCCTTCGCGGTCGGCGGGGTGCTCGGCGTGGCCCGGCACGTCGCCGTACGGGCCGTCGCCGGCTCCGGGGTGCGCGGCGCCGGACCAGGTGCCCGGATCCGGGTCGTGGTCCGCGGGGTAGGCGGGGTCGGCGCTCCACCTCGGCGCGGTCCGGCCCGGGTCCTGCTGAAGTCCGTACGCGCCCTGCGGGTCACCCCCCGCGCCCTGCGGGGCACCTCCCGCACCCTGCGCGTAGCCTGCGGCGCCGTCCGCCATCGCCGCGCGCCGGCTCTCCGCCACCGCGCGCCTGCCCGCCTGCCCGAAGCCCCCGGCCCCGGGCCCGGGCCGCCGGCCCTGGCCCTCGGCCTGTCCGTAGCCGCCGCCCTGGCCCGGATCCGGCGCGCCCTCCCCGTATCCGTACGGCGCGCCCTGCCCGTACTCCTCCGGAGCCTCCGGCACCTGCCCGGCGGTCTGCCCGCTGAGCCCCTCCGGGATCTGGAACGCCCCCGTCTGCCCCGGGTCCGTCGCCGGAACCGCTATCGGCGGCGGCACGTACCCGTGCCCCGGCGCCGCGAGCGGCGCGCCCGCGTCCGCCTCCTGGAACACCTCCGGCGGCAACTGCACGAACGCCGTGGCGTCCGGGTCGCCCTCCGGGCCCTGCGGCATCGGCTGCCAGCCCCCGGTGCCGTACTGCGGCTGCTGCTCTCCGCCCGTCTGCTCCCGGCTCACGACAGCGCCCTCCCCAGTGCCCGGCGCGCCAGCACCGCCACCGTGCGCCGCAGGTGCAACGCCGCCGCCGGCAGCCGCGGCGCCTCCTCGCCCTCCGGGCCGGGCGGCGGGTCGGGGATGCACGCGGCGGCGACGTACTCGCCGAAGGCGGCCAGCGCCTCCGGGGGCAGCCCGCGGTGGCCGTCCCAGTCCATGAGCCCCGCGACCCACTGCTCGGCCTCCATCGGCCGCAGCGGCGCCGGCGCCACCGCGCCGACGGCGCACCGCACCGAGCGGCGCGCCGGGTCGAGCACCAACGCGACGGAGGCGACCGCGCGTCCCGGCCCCGTGCGGCCCGTTGCCTTCAGGAACACCTGCGGCGCGTGCAGCAGCGGCGCCCGTACGAACGCGATCAGCTCGCCGGTGCGCAGCATCTCCACGCCCGCGAGCAGGTGGCTGACCGGGATCTCGCGGTGTCCGCCTTCGGGTTCGGCGATGAGCACGGTGGCGTCGAGCGCGGCGAGCACCGGCAGCGCGTCGCCGGTGCGGCCGGCGGAGGCGATGTTGCCGCCGAGGGTGCCCGCGTTGCGCACCTGCGGCGGGCCCGCGGCGCGCGCGGCGGCGGCGAGCGCGGGGATGAGCGCGGCGAAGTCGGGCCGGCCGATGCGCGCGTGGGTCAGGCCGCTGCCGAGGAGGGCGGCGCCGTCCTGGTAGTGCCAGCCGCGCAGCTCACTGATCCGGCCGAGGCCGACGAGCGCGGACGGGCGCAGCAGGCCCGCGTTGACGGCCGCCATGAGGTCGGTCCCGCCGGCGACGGGCACGGCGGCGGGCATGGCGGTGAGCGCCGCGACCGCTTCGTCGAGCGAGTCCGGCAGCACCACCGTCTGTGCGGCCTGCGGTGCGTGAGTGGTCAACCCGGCTGCCCCTTCCGCAGTGTCCCCCAGGAGTTCCGGCCGTTCCGCCGTACGGTACGGGCTCCCGGCCGGGACGTGGCAACTCTGGCACATCCGTCACGGTCCGGGGCCGCCTCCGGCGGCGCGGAAGAACACGAGCGTACCCCGCTCGGCGGCCAACTCGCGGGCCCGGACGGGGACCTGGTCGGCGACGCCGAGTGGGGATTGTCACTCTTCGGGGAGGCTTGTACGACTTCCGGGGCAGCCGTCCGGGTCACACGATCGGGGGCGGCCCTTCGATCGGGCGTCCGAGCACCCCGGGGCGCCGCTGCCACGGCCGCGGGCCGCCGGGCGGGCGGTAGTCGACGCCGAGGGCGTCGAGGCGCCCGTAGTGCTCCTCCATGCGGGCCGCGAACCCGGCGAAGTCCCGCTCCGCGGACGGCGGCAGGGCGGACCAGGCGACCTCGGCGAAGGCCGCGAGCCGCGGGTAGACCTGGTAGTCGAAGCGCTGCGGGCTCTCCAGCACCTCGCTCCAGACGTTGGCCTGGGTGCCGATGACGCGCGCCGCCGCGTCGCCGTCGAGCTGCGGCGGTACGGGCTCGAAGCGGTAGAAGTCCTCCAGCGTGCGCACCTGGGCGATCGGTACGGGCTCGTCCGGGGCGCCCGATTCGCGGTAGTTGAGGTAGACCTGCTGCTCCGGGCACATGACGACGTCGTGGCCCGCCCGCGCCGCGGCGATGCCGCCGGCGTAGCCGCGCCAGGAGGAGACGGTGGCGCCGTCGGCGAGGCCGCCCTCAAGGATCTCGTCCCAGCCGATGAGGCGCCGGCCGCGGTCGGCGAGCCAGCGGTCGAAGTGCCGGATGAACCACGACTGCAGCTCGTCCTCGTCGGCGAGGCCGAGTTCGCGGATACGGGCCTGGGCGGCCGGCGAGGACTTCCACTGGTGCTTGGGGCACTCGTCGCCACCGACGTGGACGAACGTGGACGGGAAGAGGTCGAGCACCTCCTCGAAGACGCCCTCGTAGAAGCGCAGCACCTCCTCGGTGGGCGCGAGGACGTTCTCCGAGACGCCCCACTCGCACCAGACGCCGAGCGCCTCGGTGTCGACGACGTCGGTGTTGCCGAGCCAGGGGTAGGCGTGGATGGCGGCCTGGGAGTGGCCGGGGATGTCGACCTCGGGGACGACGGTGATGTGCCGGGCGGCGGCGTACGCGACGATCTCGCGGATGTCGTCCTGGGTGTAGAAGCCGCCGTGCGGGCGCTCGTCCCAGATGTCGGAGGCGCGGTGGCCGACCTTGGTGCGCGGACGCCAGGAGGCGTCCTCGGCGAGCTTGGGGTGGCGCTTGATCTCGATGCGCCAGCCCTGGTCGTCGGTGAGGTGGAAGTGCAGCACGTTGAGCTTGTGCGCGGCCATCAGGTCGAGGTGGCGCAGCACTTCGCGCTTGGTGAGGAAGTGCCGGCTGACGTCGAGCATGAAGCCGCGCCAGCCGAACCGCGGGGCGTCCTCGACGCGGCAGTGGGGCAGTTCCCAGGCGTGCTCGCCGAGGGGGGCGGTGCGGTACGCCCGGGGGCCGAGGAGCTGGCGCAGGGTCTGCGCGCCCCAGAACAGCCCGGCGGGGCCGCCGCCGGTGAGGCGGACGCCGTCGGGGCCGATCTCCAGCCGGTACGCCTCGGGGCCCGCCGTACCCACCGGGCCGCCCGCGGGGCCGCCGGCGAGGGCGAGCGCGGGGTCGACGGCGAGGCGTACGGCGTCGGTGAGGGTGCCGTCGTCCGGGTCTCCCGGGGCGAGCGGCAGCCCGGTGGCCGCGCCGAGCTGGGCGCGCAGCCACCGGGCGACGTCGTCGGCCCCGGCGCCTGCGGCGAGGACGGTGCCCTGGCCCAGGGCGAAGGTCGCGGTGTCGCTGGTGCGGGCGGCGCTGCGTGGCGCGGGGATGAGATCCATGAACTCATCCTGCCCCAGGACGGCGATTTGGACTAGACCATTCCGTCCGCGGATCGGGCCGCCCGGACGGCCCCGTACGCGGGCAGCCCGGCCCGCACACGGGGCGTACGCGACGCGGGCGGGGGTACGGGCCCCGCGTCGCCGCGGGCGCCGCCGGCGCGGTCCGGGGACCGGGGACCGTGGCCGAGTGCCGCTACTTCTTCTTGCCGCCGTCCTTGTCGCGGTCCTTGCCGCCGCCGGCGCCCATGGACTCGTAGATCTCCTTGCACATGGGGCAGACGGGGTACTTCTTCGGATCGCGCCCCGGGACCCACACCTTGCCGCAGAGCGCCACGACGGGCGTGCCGTCGAGCGCGCTGGCCATGATCTTGTCCTTCTGGACGTAGTGGGCGAAGCGCTCGTGGTCGCCGTCGCCGTGCGACACCTCCGGCGTCGGTTCGACGAGGGTGCCGGTGCCGGTTCCGCGTTCGGGCTCGGGGAGAGGAGTGCTCATGGTGGCCAAGGGTACCGACGGCGGCGCGGATCAGTTCAGGCTCGGGTCGTCCGGATATGTCGCGACCATGGCGAGCTCGCCGCGCTGCCGCCGCAGCACCGCCCGCCACAGCCCCTCCGGCGCAGGCGAGGACACGTCCCCGGGCTCGGACTCCACGACGTACCACGCGCCGTCGTCCAGCTCCTCCTCCAACTGCCCGGGGCCCCACCCCGCGTACCCCGCGAAGATCCGCAGCGTGCCCAGCTCCGCCGCCAGCAGCTCCGGCGGCGCGTCCAGGTCGACCAGCCCGATGGCCCCGTGCACCCGGCGCCAGCCGAGCGGCCCCTCTCCGCTGGATCCGCCGCCCTGGTCGCCGGGGACCACCGCGAGGCCGAGCGCGGAGTCGAGGGAGACCGGCCCGCCCTGGAAGACCACACCGGGGTCGCCGGCGAGGTCGGCCCAGTCCCGCAGCACGTCGCTCACGCCGACGGGCGTCGGGCGGTTGAGCACGACGCCGAGCGACCCCTCCTCGTCGTGGTCGAGCAGGAGCACCACGGTGCGGGTGAAGTTCGGATCGGTCAGGGCCGGCGTCGCGACCAGCAACCGGCCCGTGAGGGATGACACCTCCGTCATGCGGACATGATCCCGCAGTTACGGGCGTGTGGGGAGCGGACGTCTCAGGAATACGGCAATGCGCGCACCCGCGCGCCGCGCGCCCCGGCCCGGGCGCCTCTCCCGGCCCACCGGGTCCGCACGCGACGCCCTGCGGGGCGCGCACGAGCGCGCGCGGGGCGCGACCCCCGGGGGCGCCACGCCCCGGACCCCCGGCGGTTGTGCGGGGCCCGGCAGCGCGCGCGCTCCCCGGGGGCGCCACACCCCTGGGCCCCGGCCGGTCGCCACGCTGCGCGGTCCCGTACCCGCGGACCCGCGCCTTGGCCCACACCGCCCCCGACCCGCACTCCCCCACGCCCCCGCCGGTCACCACGCGCACCCGCACGCCGTGCCGCACCGCGCCGCGCGGTCACCCCGCGTACCCACGTGCCGTACGCAGAGTCCCCCGAAGGCGCCGTTCCGGTTCTGTAGCGAATTCATGACGTTCCCCGGCCCGACCCGACCCGGGGAACGGGGGTAGGCGGGGCATTAGCATTTCTGTCTGTCCCAGCCCGTCTCCAGGATCGCGAGCCTCATGACAGCTCCTGACAGCGCCGATGTCCTTCTCGTCCACGGCGGTACGCCCCTCAGGGGCGAAATCCACGTCCGCGGGGCCAAGAACCTCGTGCCCAAGGCGATGGTGGCCGCGCTGCTCGGCAGCTCCCCCAGCCGGCTGCGCAACGTCCCGGACATCCGCGACGTGCGGGTGGTGCGCGGCCTGCTGCAGCTCCACGGCGTGACCGTGGGCCCCGGCGAGGAGCCCGGCGAGCTGGTGCTGGACCCGACGCACGTCGAGAGCGCACACGTCGCGGACATCGACGCGCACGCGGGCTCGTCCCGGATCCCGATCCTCTTCTGCGGCCCGCTCCTGCACCGCCTCGGCCACGCCTTCATCCCCGGCCTCGGCGGCTGCGACATCGGCGGCCGGCCCATCGACTTCCACTTCGACGTGCTGCGCCAGTTCGGCGCCCGGATCGACAAGCGCGCGGACGGGCAGTACCTGGAGGCGCCGCAGCGGCTGCGCGGCACGAAGATCCGGCTGCCCTACCCGTCGGTCGGGGCCACCGAGCAGGTGCTGCTGACGGCGGTGCTGGCGGAGGGCGTCACCGAGCTGTCCAACGCTGCCGTCGAGCCGGAGATCGAGGACCTCATCTGCGTCCTGCAGAAGATGGGCGCGATCATCGCGATGGACACCGACAGGACCATCCGTATCACCGGCGTCGACAAGCTCGGCGGCTACACCCACCGCGCCCTGCCGGACCGGCTGGAGGCCGCCTCCTGGGCGTCCGCGGCGCTCGCGACCGAGGGCGACATCTTCGTACGCGGCGCGCAGCAGCGCTCGATGATGACGTTCCTCAACACCTTCCGCAAGGTCGGCGGCGCCTTCGACATCGGCGACGACGGCATCCGCTTCTGGCACCCCGGCGGCCCGCTGAACGCCATCGCGCTGGAGACCGACGTCCACCCGGGCTTCCAGACCGACTGGCAGCAGCCGCTGGTCGTCGCCCTGACGCAGGCATCGGGGCTGTCGATCGTGCACGAGACGGTCTACGAGTCGCGTCTCGGCTTCACCTCGGCGCTGAACCAGATGGGCGCGCACATCCAGCTCTACCGCGAGTGCCTGGGCGGCACGCCCTGCCGCTTCGGGCAGCACAACTTCCTGCACTCCGCGGTCGTGTCGGGACCCACGAAGCTGGAGGGCGCCGACCTGGTCATCCCGGACCTGCGCGGCGGCTTCTCGTACCTCATCGCGGCACTGGCGGCCCAGGGCACCTCGCGGGTGCACGGCATCGACCTGATCAACCGCGGCTACGAGAACTTCCTGCAGAAGCTCGCGGACCTCGGCGCGCGCGCCGAGCTGCCGGAGGTCCCGGCCGTCGCCGCCGCGGCCGGCTGAGCACCGGCGGGCGCGCACGGGCCGTACGGGCCCGTACAAGCGGCACAGGCGGAGGGCGGCCGGGACAGGCGAAGGGCGGCCGCCCCTGCCGGGGTTCGGCCGCCCTCCTTCGGTCTGCGGGCCTTACTTGCCCTTCGCCGCTTCCTTGAGCTTCGAGCCGGCCGTGACCTTCACGCTGTAGCCAGCGGGAATCTGGATCGGCTCGCCGGTCTGCGGGTTGCGGGCGGAGCGCGCCTTGCGGTGCGTGCGCTCGAAGGTCAGGAAGCCGGGGATGGTGATCCTCTCGTCGCCCTTGCTGACGACCTCCCCGGCGACCTCGGCGAGGGCGGCCACGACGGCGTCGGCGTCCTTGCGGGTCACCTCGGCGCGTTCTGCGATCGCGGCCACCAGCTCACTGCGGTTCATATCTGTCTCCCGTGTTTTCTTGCCATTGAGGCGTGAGATCAAAGCCGATGCTGCCAGGACCCGCTGACAGTCCCCGTAACCGGGTCCCGTGACAGCGCCTCGCGCCCGACTACGCATCCTGCCCTCACCTGCGGCGGAAACGCCAATCCGGCGCCCTGGCGCGTCGTACACCGCAGCCCGTCCATCCGCACACTTATGACGTACGCACGGTCCGAAAGCCAGCCGACGCGCCGGGGCCGGGCCCGTTCCCACGCGGCGTACAGGGGCGGTTACGGTCCGCTGGTCGGGGGCTCCGTGACGCCCGCCGCCTGGGCGGCGTCGCGGACCGCGTCGGCGACCGTGGGGGCCACCCGGTCGTTGAAGACGCTCGGGACGATGTAGTTCGGGTTCAGCTCGTCCGCGTGCACGACGTCGGCGATGGCGCGGGCCGCGGCGATCATCATCACGGAGTTGACGGTCCGCGAGTGCGCGTCGAGCAGGCCGCGGAAGACGCCGGGGAAGACGAGCACGTTGTTGATCTGGTTCGGGAAGTCGCTGCGCCCGGTGGCGACGACGGCGGCGTGCTCGCGGGCGGCGGCCGGGTCCACCTCGGGGTCGGGGTTGGCCAGCGCGAAGACGATCGCGTCGGGCGCCATGGCGGCCACGTCGTCGCCGTCGATGACGTCGGGGGCGGAGACACCGATGAACACGTCCGCGCCGCGCACGGCGTCCTTGAGCGTGCCGGTGAGGCCGTCGCGGTTGGTGTTCTCGGCGATCCAGTGCAGCGCGGTGCCGGGCGCGGAGTCCACCAGGTCGGCGCGGCCGGAGTGGACGACGCCGTTGATGTCGGCGACGACGGCGTGTTTGGCGCCGGCGTCGATCAGAAGCTTGAGGATCGCCGTGCCGGCGGCGCCGGCCCCGGACATCACCACGCGCACGTCGGCCAGCTCCTTGCCGACCACCCGCAGCGCGTTGGTGAGCGCGGCGAGCACGACGATGGCGGTGCCGTGCTGGTCGTCGTGGAAGACCGGGATGTCCAGCGCCTCGCGCAGCCGCGCCTCGATCTCGAAGCAGCGGGGCGCGGAGATGTCCTCCAGGTTGATGCCGGCGAAGCCGGGGGCGATGGACTTGACGATCTCCACGATCGCGTCGGTGTCCTGGGTGTCCAGGCACAGCGGCCAGGCGTCGATGCCGGCGAAGCGCTTGAACAGCGCGGCCTTGCCCTCCATCACCGGCAGCGCGGCCTTGGGGCCGATGTTGCCCAGGCCCAGGACGGCGGAGCCGTCGGTGACGACGGCGACGCTGTTGCGCTTGATGGTCAGCCGGCGCGCGTCCTCGGGGTTCTCGGCGATCTGCAGGCAGACGCGGGCGACGCCGGGGGTGTAGATCATCGACAGGTCGTCGCGGTTGCGGATCGGGTGCTTGGACTGCATCTCGATCTTGCCGCCGAGGTGCATCAGGAACGTACGGTCGGAGACCTTGCCGACGCTGACGCCCTCGATGCCGCGCAGCTTCTCGACGATGGAGCGCGCGTGGTCGGTGGAGGCGGCGGCGATGGTGACGTCGATGCGCAGCCGCTCGTGGCCGGAGGCGGTGACGTCGAGGCCGGTGACGCTGCCGCCGGAGGACTCCACGGCGGAGGTGAGCTGGCTGACGGCGTTGCCCCCCGCGGGCACCTCAAGCCGGACCGTGTTCGAGTAGGAGACGCTTGGCGCCGTTGCCATGGCCGTGTGTTCCCTCTTGTGTGGTGAAGCCACGGGGCGCGACACGCCCCGCTGCGGATCGGTTTGATGGTCGCACCTACCGGGCGGTATCCGGAAACCCTCCGGGAAGCGGAATCACTTTTCCACAGCACGGGACGGCGGGCAACGCGCGGCTCCCGGACGCACACGCGGCTCCGGAAAGACCGCGGGCCGGGTGCGCGGCACTGCCGCACACCCGGCCCGGAGAAGCCTGGTGGCACCGACCCGCCAGCTCGCCTCGCGGCAAGTGGGCGCTCGAAGCGCCGATGGTTGGGCCCGGGGGCATGGATCGGGCCGGTGCCACTTGCCAGGCTAACAAACCGTCCCCGTAAGGCCATTCCCGTCTCGGCGGCCCCCCGGCTCCCCGCGGTCGCCGGGACCTACGCGCGCAGCAGGTCCGGGACGCCGTCGGCGTCGGGCAGGTCCGGCGGCGCGGCGACGACCGTCAGCCGCTGCGTCGCGCGGGTCAGTGCCACGTACAGCACCCGCAGGCCCGCCGGCGACTCGTCCGCCATCTCCGCCGGCGAGAGCACCACCGTCGCGTCGTACTCCAGCCCCTTGGCCTCCAGGCTGCCCAGCACCACCACCCGCTCGCCGAGGTCCGCCAGCCGCCCGCGGGCCTCGTCGCGGCGGCCCATCGGCACCACCACGCCCACCGTGCCGTCCACGTCCGCCAGCAGCCGGCCGACCTCCCCGCGCACCGTGTCGTACGGATCCGCGCCGGCCACGGCGAACGCCGGCACCACTCCGGTCGACCGCACCGCCTCCGGCGGCTCGGTGCCGGGCATCGCCAGCGCCAGCACCCGGGAGGCGACCTCGGCGATCTCCGCCGGGTTGCGGTAGTTGACGGTCAGGGTGAAGCGGCGCCGGGGGCGGGTGCCCAGCGCCTCCGCGCGGGCCGCGGCGGCCTCCTCCGGGTCCGGCCACGAGCTCTGCGCCGGGTCGCCGACGACCGTCCACGTCGCGTGCCGGCCGCGGCGGCCCACCATCCGCCACTGCATGGGGGTGAGGTCCTGCGCCTCGTCGACGATGACGTGCGCGTACTCCTGCCGCTCCTCGTCGCGGCGGCGCACCGCCGGCGCGGTGCGCTCCGCGTACGTCGTCAGCTCCTCCAGGCCCGTCAACTGGTCCAGCGGGTCCTGCTCCCGCTTCCTGGCCGGCCGCGCGGGCGCGCCGAGGAGCACCTGGAGCTCGTCCAGCAGCGCCACGTCGTGCACGGTCAGCCCGTCGCGGGCCAGCGAGCGGGCCAGGCCGCGGACCTCCGCCGGATTCAGCACGCGCCGGGCGAAGCCCGCGAGCCGCCGCTCGTCGGCGAGCGACGCGAGCACCGCGCGCGGCGTCAACTCCGGCCACCAGGCGTCGAGAAAGGCGAGGAAGTCGTCCTCGGTCGCGATGTCCTCGTCGAACGCCGCCCGCGCCTCCGCGGCCAGCTCCGGATCGTCGTAGCGCGGCCGGGAGCCGGACTTCTGCCACAGCGCGTCCAGCAGGAACCGGCGGGCCCTGGCCCGCAGCAGGTTGACCGGCGCCGTACCGCCCAGGACCGCCTGCCGTACGCGCCGCAGCTCCCGCGCGTCCAGCTCCACCCGGGCGCCGAACGCGACCACCCGCAGCCGCTGCGGCACGTCGCCCGCCGTCAGCGCCCCGCGCGCCGCCCGGCGCAGCACCCGCACCATCCGCGCCGACCCCTTGACCCGGGCCACCGCGGGCTCGTCGTAGAGAGCCGCCTCGGCGCCCTCGACGAGCGAGCCCACCGCCCGGATCGCGACCTGCCCCTCCTCGCCCAGCGACGGCAGCACGCCCTCGGTGTACGCCACGAGCAGCGGCGTCGGGCTGACGACGAGGATCCCGCCCGCGTACCGCCGCCGGTCCTGGTAGAGCAGGTACGCGGCGCGGTGCAGCGCCACCGCCGTCTTGCCGGTGCCCGGCCCGCCCTCCACCTCCGTGACGGACGCGGCGGGCGCGCGGATGACGGTGTCCTGCTCGGCCTGGATGGAGGAGACGATGTCGCGCATCGCGTGCGTACGGGCCCGGCCGAGCGCCGCCATCAGCGCGCCGTCGCCGACGACCGGCAGCGCGGCGCCGGCCAGCGTCACCGACAGCTCCGGCCGCAGCAGGTCGTCCTCGACGCCGAGCACCCGGCGGCCCTTGGAGCGGATCACGCGCCGGCGGACGACCCGGCCGGGCGCGACGGGGGTGGCGCGGTAGAACGGCGCGGCGGCGGGGGCACGCCAGTCGATGACCAGCGGGGCGTAGTCGGCGTCGAGGACGCCGAGGCGGCCGATGTGCAGCGTCTCGGCGATCCGCGCGCGTGGCCCGCCGCCGCCGGTGTCGGTGCCGGTGGCGGTGCCCGTGCCGTCCGTGTCGGCTGTGCCGCCCTCCACGGCGTCGTCGGCGGGCTCGACGGAGGTGTACGCGCCGTCAGGGCCGCGGACGCCGTCCTTGCCGGGCAGGAGGTCGATGCGGCCGAAGAGGAAGTCCTCGAACTCGCTGTTCAGCCGGTTGAGATGGACGCCGGCGCGGAAGACCTGCGCGTCGCGCTCGGCGAGCGCGCCGGGGGTGCCGACCTGGCCGCGCTTGGCGGCGTCGCTCATGAGGAACTCCGCCTCGTGGATCTTCTCCTCAAGGCGGTCGTACACGCGGTCCAGGTGGTCCTGCTCGGCCTGGATCTCGCGGTCCCGGACGGAGTCCGGGGCGGTGATGTGCGCGGTCACCCGCGGCCCCCTTCGTGCGGACAAGGCAGCCGTTCATCTTACCTCTCGCGCACAGGCGAGCAGAGGTCAGCCCAGGTCGGCGGGGGTGTGCGGGCGTGACGGAGCCGGCAGCGGGGCGGAGTGGCCGGGTGCAGGCAGGGCGGCGGGGCGGAGACGGCGGGGCGGGGGCGGCCGGTCCGCCGCCCTCAGCCGGCGTCCGTCGGGACGACCACCAGGCGGTCGCCGTCCGACGTGACCACCTCGAAGTGGTCGATGTCGTCCGGCGACATGCTCGTCCCCCCGGAGGTCCGCAGGCTGTTCCCGCCGCCCTGGCCGCTGGCGCCCGCGTTTCTGCCGGTCCCGGCGCCGTAGCCGTCCGCCGGGACACCCCAGCTCGTCACGGTCTCGTGCGAGCCGTCCTTGCCCACGGCCTGGAGGTCGCAGCGGCGCGGGCCCGTCACCCCGCGCAGATCCAGGTCCACGCTCGTCCCCCAGGTCACCGGGCGCATGCCGATCCTGGCCTCCACACCCGTCTCCGGGTCCACGGCCCTGACCTCCTGCCCCGCGACGTCCTCCTGCCGCTGCTCCGCCGGCTCGTCACCGGTCAGCACCACCGCCGTCACCACCGGCGCCGCGACCGCCACCACGGCCGCCGCCGCCACCGCGACGACCAGCTTCCGGCGCACCCGGCGCTGCCGGGCCCGTACCGCGGTCAGCTCCGCCAGCAGCCGGTCGAGCGCGCCGGGCGGCGGCTCCTGCTCCTGCGGCGGCGGCACGTCGGCCAGCATGTCGGCGACCGGGACCAGCTCCGCCAGCGCGGCGGCGCACCGCTCGCAGCCGGCGAGATGCTCCTCGAACCGCTCCGCCTCGTCGTGCTCCAGCGCGCCGATCGCGTACGCGCCGACGTCCGGATGCCGTTGCTCGGTCACGGCACCACTCCCCGTTCCTCCAGGGACAACCGCAGCGAGCGCAGCGCGTAGAACACCCGGGAGCGCACCGTTCCCGCCGGTACGCCCAGCACCTCGGCCGCCTCGTTCGCCGTCCGGCCCCTGAAGTACGTCTCCACCAGCGCGGCGCGGTGGGCGGGCGTCAGGTCGGCGAGCGCGTCGGAGATCGTCATCAGCCGCAGCACCCGGTCGGTGTCGTCGGCGGCCGGGACGCTCTCCAGCGGCGCGGGGTCGGTCTCGCGCGGGCGCGCCTGCCGGCTGCGGTGCCCGTCGATCACTATCCGGCGGGCCACGGTGACGAGCCAGGGCCGCACCGAGCCGTCGGCGGCGGCCAGCTCGTCGGCGTGCCGCCAGGCGCGCAGCAGCGTCTCCTGCACGACGTCCTCCGCCCGGTGCCGGTCCCCGGCGACCAGGCGCAGGACGAAGCCGAACAGCGGGCCCGCGTGCTCGCGGTAGAGGACCCGCATCAACTCCTCGTCGGGAGTCGGCTTCGAGCGCTGCGCTGCCACCACGGCATCGTCCCGCATTCCTCACCTCCGGGTCGAGGAGTACGGAGAGCGCTGCCGGAGCGTTCAAAGCGGCGCACCCGCGGATACGCGGCGGTGCCTACCCTTCGGCGTACTTGTCGTCCGTGGGCGGGTCCAGGGACAGCCGGTAGCCGCGTTTGACGACGGTCTGGATGAGCTTCGGCACGCCCAGTGCCGTACGCAGCCGGGTCATCGCCGTCTCCACCGCGTGCTCGTCGCTGCCCGCGCCCGGCAGCGCGCGCAGCAGTTCCGCGCGGGAGACGACCCAGCCCGGCCGGTGGGCCAGGGCCCGCAGCAGCGCCATGCCCGCCGGCGGCACCGCGCGCAGCCCGCCGTCGATGATCACGGCGTGGCCGCGGATCTCCATGCGGTGGCCGGCGACCGGCAGCGGCCGTACGCGGCCGGGCAGTTCGAGGGCGACGAGCTGGACGAGCGGCCCGAGGCGGTAGCGCTCCGGCTGGAAGGTCGGCACGTCGTGCCGCTCCAGCGGCAGCGCCGTGAGCGGTCCGACGCAGGCGGGCAGCACGTCGTGGCGCAGGGCGTCGAGGACCTCGTCGCGGCAGCGCCGGGCCGCCGCCCGGTCCAGGAAGCTCGCGGCGGCCGGGGCGCTGGTGAACGTCACCGCGTCGACGCCGCGGACGACGACCGCCTCCAGCAGCCGGTCCAGCGGCGCCGGGTCCTCCGGCGGCATCCACCGGTAGACCGGCACCACGATGACCTCCGCCCCCGCGACGCGGAGCGACTCGACGAACCCCGGCAGCGGCTCGCCGTGCTGTTGCAGCACCACCCGCCGCCCCTCGGCGCCCTCCGCGAGCAGCCGCTCCAGCACCTCCGCCATCGACTCCGACGCCGGCGACCACGACTCGGTCAGCCCCGCGGCCCGGATCGCGCCCCGCACCTTCGGGCCGCGCGCCAGCAGCTCCACGCCCGCGAGCTTGTCGAGCAGCGCCTCGCCGAGGCCCCAGCCGCCGGCGGCCTCGACCCAGCCGCGGAAGCCGATGGCGGTGGTGGCGACGACGACGTCCGGCGGGTCGTCGATGAGCGCGCGGGTGGTGTGGAGCAGTTCGTCGTCGTCGTGCAGGGGCACGATCCGCAGCGCGGGCGCGCGCTGCACGACCGCGCCGCGCCGCTCCAGCAGGGTGCTCAGCTCGTCCGCGCGGCGGGCGGCCGTGACTCCGACGGAGAAGCCCTCCAGGGGTTTGACCCCGGCGGTTACGGTCATGGTTCGCTGCTCCCCGGTCGGTGCCGTTCGTGCCGTTCTGTGCCGTTTGTGGCGTTCCGCTCACACCCCGGCGTACGCGGGCTGCCGGGGTTCCGGGTCGTCCGCGCCGTCCGCGCGGGCCGCGCGCGTGCGCGGCCCGCGCAGGTACACGGCCCAGGTCACCACGAAGCACACAGCGTAGAAGACGAGGAAGGCCACGCAGGCGGCCGTGCCGTTGCCGTTGGCGAGGAAGGACTGCCGGAACGCGAGGTTGATGCCGAGGCCGCCGAGCGCGCCGACCGCCCCGATGAGCCCGATCGCGGCGCCGGACAGCCGCCGCGCGTACGTGTTCGCCTGCTCGCCCCGCAGCCCCATGGCGAAGGCCTTGGCCTGGTAGATGCCGGGGATCATCTTGTACGTGGAGCCGTTGCCGAGCCCGGAGAAGAGGAACAGCGCGACGAAGCCGACCAGGTACACCGGCAGCGACTCGCGTACGGAGGCGAAGACGACGACGGCCGTCGCGCCGGCCATCGCGGCGAAGTTCCACAGCGTGATCCGCGCCCCGCCGTACCGGTCGGCCAGCCACCCGCCGACCGGCCGGATCACCGAGCCGAGCAGCGGCCCGATGAACGTGACGGCCGCGGCCTGCAGCGGGGTGCGGTCGAACTGGGTCTGCAGCACGAGCCCGAAGGCGAAGCTGTAGCCGATGAACGAGCCGAAGGTGCCCACGTACAGGAACGACATGATCCACGTGTGCGCGTCCCTGACCGACTCCTTCGCCGCCCCGGTGTCGTTCCGTACGGGCGCCAGGTTGTCCATCCGCAGCCACGCGAGCGTCGCGGCGACGATGATCAGCGGCATGTACACCGCCAGCAGCACCCGCGGCCGGCCGTCGCCGGCGACGGCGATGACGAGCAGCGCGACGAGCTGGATGACGGGCACCCCGATGTTGCCGCCGCCGGCGTTGAGGCCGAGGGCCCAGCCCTTGCGGTGCAGCGGGAAGAAGGCGTTGATGTTCGTCATCGACGAGGCGAAGTTCCCGCCGCCGACCCCGGCGAGCGCGGCGACCAACAAGAAAGTGCCATACGACGTTCCCGGCTCCATCACCGCGAACGCGGCGGTGGTCGGCAGCAGGAGCATCAGCGCGCTGAACACCGTCCAGTTGCGCCCGCCGAAGCGTGCGACGGCGAAGGTGTACGGCACGCGCACGCAGGCGCCGACGAGGGTGGCGACGGAGACGAGGAAGAACTTCCCGGCCGCGTCGATGCCGTACTCGTCGCCCATGAAGAGGACGAGCACCGAGAAGAGAGTCCAGATGGAGAAGCCGATGTGCTCGGAGAAGACGGAGTAGAGGAGGTTGCGGTTGGCGGTCTTCTCGCCCTTCTCCGCCCAGAACTCCTCGTTCTCGGGATCCCACTCCTCGATCCAGCGCTTCCCCCTGCGCGCGGTCTGCCCGGAGCCGGTCATCGCAGCCGTCCCTGCCCTTCGTCGCGGGTCGCCGGCCCTTCGGGGGCGGCGGATCTGGTTCAGGGTGACCGTAGGGACGGCGGGTTTCCACCCTGTGTTGACAAGTGACGCGCGCGCAACCGTGCCCTCACGGGAGGGGGTCTTGACAGGTGAGGAAACGGGTGTCGCGGTCGCGGGGAGGGCGGTGGGCAGGCGGTTTACGCGCGCAGGTCCTGGTGTATCGCCGGATTTCACGCAGATGTAACAGGGGTGCGGCGGCGGTCATGCGGGGGCCGCGGCGCGGGCACCGCGGGCGTCAGGGCGGGGGTGCGGAGGCCGGGAGGCGGTGGACGGGGCGGGGGTAGGCGGGGTGGAACGCGGCGGGCGGTGCCGCGGCCGTGGTGGCCGCGCCCGCCGCGGCGTCGGCGGCGCGCACCGCGCTGGCGAGCGCGGCGTCCAGCTCGGCCGCGGGGCAGGCGAGGCGGGCGTTGACCAGCGCCCGCGCCGAGCGCATGGCGCCGCCGTCGGAGTCGACCTCCGGCGCCCGGCCGTCGCCGACGGCGGACGCCTTCGTCGTACGCCCGTCGGGCGCGGTGAGGTGGACCTTGGCGTGGCCGACGAGCGCGACGCCGGCGGTCAGCTCGGCGAGCAGGACCGCGACCCAGCGCGCGGAGGAGAAGCCGGCGGCGGGGGCCTGCGGCACGGCGCGGATCTCGGCGGTGTGGTTGAGCCAGGCGAGGCGTGCTTCGGCGGCGGCGTAGCGGTCGTAGTCGATGACGAGGTCGCGGTCGGCGCCCGGCCCGGGACCGGCGGCGACGCCGGGCCCGGCGGGGGCGGGGTCCGCGGCGGCGTTCGAGCCCGCGGAGGGGTTCGGGGACATGAGGCCGCCGGCGCCCGCGGGGCCGTCCGGCCCGGCGGGGGCATCCGGCCCGGCGGGGGCATCCGGCCCCGCGGGCGCGTCCGGCCCCGCAGACGCATCCCGGCCCGCAGGGGCGCCCGGACCTCCGCGGGCGTCCAGGCCCCGAACCGCATCGACGCCCGCAGGCGTGTCCGCGCCCGCCGCCCCCGCAGGGGCCTCCGCGCCTCCGCCCGTCAGCATCGCCGCCAGCGCCGGCACGCCCGTGCCGGTGCGGGCCGCGTACGTCCGCACCGGCGTGGTCGGGTGCAGTGCCGCCAGCGCTGCCCGTACCGCCGTCAGCAGCGCCGGGTCCGTCGTGTCCGCCTTGTTGAGCGCGATCACGTCGGCGTCGGCGAGCTGCCGGTCGAAGAGGTACGCGAGGTCCGCCTCCCCGGCCCGGCCGATGGCCGCGAAGCGGGCCGGGTCCACCACCGTGAGCAGCGGCGCGACGCGGAACCGCGCCCCGTACAGCCGCTGCAGCGGCCGTACGACCGTGGCCCTGAGGTCCGTACAGCTTCCGACCGCCTCGGCGAGGACGGTGTCCGCGCCGTACTCCCCGACCGCCCGGGTGACGACGTCGAGCAGGTCCTCGAAGCGGCAGCAGAAGCAGCCGCCGGTGACCTCGCCGGCCCAGCCGGCGGCGGCCGCGGCGAGGCGGGTGTCCACGAGGTCGTCGCCCTGGTCGTTGGCGACGATCGCCACCCGCCGCCCGCGGGCGCGCAGTTCGCGGGCGAGGGCGGCGAGGGTGGTGGTCTTGCCGGCGCCGAGGAAGCCGCCGACGGCGGCGAAGGTCACGGGGGCGGCTGGATCAGCCGGGCCGGCCGGTGCAGCCGGGCCGGGCGCGCCGGCCGGCCCCGTCCCCGTACGCGACGGCCTCACCGGTACGTCACCTCCAGCGTCTCCCCCGCGCGCAGCACGACCTCCTCGGCGAACTCCGCCGCCGTCCGCGCCCCTTCCGCCACCGTCCCGCGTACCGTGACGCGCCGGCGGCGCCCGTCCCGCCCGGTCACCTCCGCAGTGGCGGCCCGCGCGCCCGCGCGCGCCGGCGCGGCCAGCGACGTCAGCCGCAGCACCCCGTAGCGCAGCTCCGCGCGGGCGGTCAGCGTGCGGCCCCGGCGGCGCTGGCGGTACAGGCCCCAGCCCGCGGCGGTGACGAACGCCGCCGCGAAGTCCCCGCCGCGCTCCATCCGGGGCGCGAAGCCGAGGCGCCCGCGCGGCCCGTGGTAGTCGAAGCCGGTGGCGGCGAGGTAGACGGCGTGGCTCATCATGGCGCGCGCGTAGTGGTCGGAGCACTCGATCTCGTTGTACGGGTTCCGCTTCTCGGCGCTGTGCCGGTCGTGCACGGCGCGGGTGACGGCCAGCGCCTCGTCGGTCATGCCCTCGTGCATGAGGTGGGCGGCGAACTGGTACTCCTGCCCGGTCCACACCTCGTTGAAGTAACCGATCGCGAAGGGCTCGCCGGTGCCGGGCGCGGTGTCGCTGCCGCCGAAGGGCCAGGTGCACATGACGGTGCCCGCCTCGCCCGCGGTGGAGTACACCCGGCCGCCGGGGATGCCGGAGACCTCCTTGTAGGACTGCGCGTCGGGCAGGAAGTTGTGCCGGTAGAGGTTCGCGAGCGCGGTACGCGCCTTGTCCTCGGGGAAGACGCGCGGCAGGCCGAGCTGGAAGGCGTACGCCTGGCCGTACATCTGGTCGATGTGGCAGCCGCGGTTGGAGTTGATGGCGTCCGCGTGGGCGGGGTCGACGAGGTGCTCGAAGTAGCCGTAGCGCTCGTTCCACATCCGCGCCTCCAGCTCCTTCGTGCCGCGCGCGGCCAGCTCGCGGCACTCGGCGGCGAAGGCGGCGTCGGCCATCTCGTCGGCCATGGCCGCGGCGGCGTGCAGGGCGGCGACGTAGAGGCCGGAGATCCAGGGGATCTCGCCGTACCAGGAGGCGTCGAGGGTGTTGTACTGCTCGCCTTCGAGTACGCCGTCCGCCAGGCGGCCGTCGAGCGCGTCGGCGCGTGTCAGGTACTCGGTGGCCTTCCTGACGCGCGGCCAGACGCGGGTGAGGAACGCGGCGTCGGGGGCCATGAGGTGTTCGCGGTACGTGCGCAGCACGTTGCCGCACTGGCCGTCGTGGGCGACGTGCCGGGCGGCCTCGCCGCGGTAGTCGACGGCGCCGGTGTCCTCGTGGAAGGCGAGGCCGAGGTCGACGCGCTCGCGGGTGTCGCGCTCCAGCGCGGGGAAGAGGCGGGCCGCGGACTGGGCGTAGTTCCACACGTGGGTGCAGGTGCCGTCGCAGCAGTAGAGGCCCTCCCAGGCGTAGAAGCGGCCGTCCTGGAAGCGGTGGGCGGTGGAGGTGGCGAGGGTGGAGGCGGGGGCGAGGGTCCGTTCGAGGAACCAGTGCGGGAGGGTCGCGTCCTCGTACCAGGTGCGGACGAAGTCGTGCGTGGCGGCGGCGAGTTCGTCGCCGCGCCGCCCGATGTGCGCGGCGGCGGCGCGGGCGTCGGCGAAGCGGGTGCCGTAGTGGCGGCGGAGCGAGCCGGCGCCGGTGAGGTAGCCGAAGAGCTGCCGGTCGACGCGGTCGAAGTGCCAGGCGAGGACGAAGCGGACCCGGGCGGTCGCGCCGGGCGCGAGGCGTACGGGGACGGTGACGGTCCCGGCTTGGCCCTCCCCGGAGCGGGCGCGCCCGCCGTCCGCTTCCGCGGGGGCGTCGGGGGAGTCGAAGAGGGCGCCGGGGGTGGACCAGTCGGCGACGGAGGGGCGGACACGGGCGTCGGGGTGGGCGGCGGCGAGCGCGAAGGTGCCGTGGTCGGTGAGGTCGTCGAGGGGCTGCTCGGCCACGGGGACGTCGGTGAACCGGATGCGGTCGACGTTGAGGTGGCCCCAGCCGCCGGTCGACTCGTCCACGATCTCGATGGTGGCGCGCTTGCCCTCGTGGGCGCTGACGTCGTACGCGCGTGGGGCCATCGGCTCGGCGTTGCGGCCGGTGAAGGAGGCGACGGTCGCGCCGTCCACGACGACGTTGACGCACGCCTTGCCGGCCTGGCTGCCGCCGCCGACGCTGACGGCGACGTAGCGGCGCTCGATGGTGAACGGCTCGCTGACGAGCTTGCCCTGATGGCCGTCGGCCGCGGCGGCGTCGCCGCCGGCGCGGAAGTGGTGGGAGGTGACGAAGCGGGTGCCGGAGACGCCGAGGTCGCCGAAGCGCTTGAAGTAGTCGGGGCATTCGACCTCGGTGACGGGTCCGGTGCCGAAGGCGGTGCCGGTGGCGGTCCAGCGGGCGTAGTCCGTACGCTCCCAGTCTTCGAAAACGATTTCTTCACGCGGCGGCTCGGGAAGCGTGCCCCGACGGGCGCCGAACTGCACACCGACGGCTTCCCCGTCGAAGGCGGCGGCGGTGAGGGTGACCGGCTGGGCGGTGCGGCTGCGCAGGCACACGGGGTTCTCGGCGAAGCCGAGGAGTTCGGCGGCGAGGGGACGGTCGGAGGTGTTGCGCAGGGCGTACTCGAGAACGGTGACGGGGAGCGAGGAGTCGTCGACGGCGGTGGGGACGAAGGGGGAGTACGCGTCGAGGGTGACGGCGAGCGGGACGGCGGGGTCGGCGTAGGTGACGGTGCCGACGGGATAGCGCCCGCGGAAGACCACGTCCCCGAACCCGGTGCCGTCGAGCGCCCGGGTTCCGCCCGTCCCCTTCTCCGACTTCCAGCGCAGGGCGAACCCGGTGGCGAACGGCGTGGTCACCGGGAGCGGTTCGGCGTAGTGGAGCCCCTGCCAGTCGGCGCCGCCGTAGGGGAAGCTGTCGGGGTTGTCCACCTCCCACAGCCACAGCCGCCCGTCCCCGGCGAGATAGACCTGCCCGGCCGCCACCCCGCCCACGGGCATCCCGACGTTGCGGAGCGCGTCCCCGCGGTACGCGGTCCCCTCCCCCCGCCGCCCCAGTTCCTTGAACCACCTCTGGTCCAGCCCCTTCTCGGCCGGCACGGCCACGGCACCCCGGGGCGGCAGCCCCAGCGCCACGGCGGCGGCGGCCCCGAGCGCGACGAACCCGCGCCGGTTGAGCCCGTCCGGCACGGCGGAGCCCCGTGGCGGGCAGCAGCCGGTGCCGGGACGGCAGTCGTGAGCGCCGGTTCTGCCGGCGTGGTCGACGGTCATGGCGGGCCTCCGCATCCCTCGACGCCTCGATATGAAATCGATTTCGGAAGCTAGGGACGCCCACGCGGCCCGTCAACCCCCCGCGCACAACCCGTTGTTGCAGGGTTGTTGCGCTCCGCGGCGAGGACATCGAAGGAAAGTCGGTACGCTCCGCGTTGACTTCGGGGTGTCGGCAGGAGCCCGACCGCCGTGAACAGGGGGACGATCACCATGACAAGCACGCCTTCAGCCGGCCTTTTCAAGCCGCTGGAACAGAGCGACCCGGCCGTCGTCGGGGGTTATCGGCTCGCCGCCGTGCTCGGCACGGGCGGCATGGGAAAGGTGTATCTCTCCTACACGCCCGGCGGCCGGCCCATCGCGATCAAGGTGATCCGGGCCGAGTTCAGTGAGGACCCCGAGTTCCGGCGGCGCTTCCAGCGGGAGGTCCAGGCCGCGCAGCGGGTGCAGGGCCTGTACACCGCGCCGGTCATCGACTCCGACACCGAAGGCCCGCAGCCCTGGCTGGCCACCGCGTACGTGCCGGGCCCCTCGCTTGCGCACGCCGTGGCGCAGCACGGCGCACTGCCGCTGGGCAGCGTGCTGCTGCTGTCCGTCGGGGTCGCCGAGGCCCTGCACGTCATCCACGGCGCGGGCATCGTCCACCGCGACCTCAAGCCCGCCAACGTGCTGCTCGCCTCCGACGGCCCCCGCGTGATCGACTTCGGTATCGCCCGCGCCGCGGAGAGCACGGCGCTCACCGGCACCGGGGTCAGCGTGGGCACCCCGTCGTTCATGGCGCCGGAACAGGCGGCGGCCGGCACGATCGGGCCGGCCACCGACATCTTCGCCCTCGGCCAGATCGCGGCCTTCGCGGCGATCGGTTCACCGGCCTACGGCGAGGGGTCCTCGCACGCGGTGCTCTACCGGATCGTGCACGAGGACCCCGATCTCAGCCGGGTGCCGGCGGAGTTGCTGCCCCTGGTGACCCGCTGCCTGACCCGCGACCCGGACGGCCGGCCGAGCCTGACGGAGGTCATCGAGCTGTGCCACGAGATCTCGCCCGAGCCGCTGCGCCAGGGCGAGGACTGGCTGCCCCGGTCGGTCGCCGGTTCGATCACCGAGCGGCTGCAGTTGCCGGAACCGGCGAAGACCCCGCCGCCGCAGCCGACCGTCGCGCCGACACCGACCCAGTACGCGCCGCAGCAACCGGCGCCGGGCCCGGCCAACCCGTACCCGCCGGCCGGGTTCCCCCCGGCCGCCGCCGCGCCGACGCAGACCGCGCCGGGCGTCCCCGGAGCGATGCCGCCCCCGCCCGGCCACCCGATGCGGCCCACTCCCCCGCCGGGCCACCGCCCCCCGCCGCCGGCCGTCCACGGTCCCTACGCACACCCTCAGCCGCCCAAGCGCAAGCGGACCGGGCTGATCGTCGCCGCGTCGGTCGTGGGAGCCATCGCGGTCCTCGCGATCATCGGCGCCCTGCTGCCGAACGACTCCGGCAAGGACGACGCGAGCAAGTCACCGGGCAGCAGCGCCGGCGCCAACACCGGTGGCGGCGCCGACGGTCCGGAGGAGGAGGCGGCCTCGGGCGCGAAGGACAAGCCGCGGCCCGACCCGGAGCCGGTCTCGTACGAGGGCATCGACATCACGCAGAACTACGCGGTCATGCTCGCCGACGACCCCCCGCGGCCGGAGGAGGGGGACGTCCAGTACAGCGGCCACGACCTGTACTACTACGTCGACACCCTCTTCTCGGACTCCTGGATCGGCTCCGACAACGGGAAGTTCATCCTGCTGAACAACGCGCAGGAAGGCTCTCTGGAGACCTGCCGTGCGGAAACCCGCTACACCGAGAAGATCACCCTCGACCAGATCAGCGCGGGATCGCAGTTCTGCGTGCTCAGCGACGCGGGCCATATCGCGGTGGCGACGTACGGCGGCGAGGGCGAGTCGGGCGACGCGACGTACGTCACCTTCGACCTCACGATCTGGCGCAACGCGGAGGAACCGGTAGCGGACTAGCCGGACGGCAACCGTGACCACGAAGACGGGCGGGCTACGTGAGCCCGCCCGTCACCGCCGTGACCCGTCGAGATCGAAGACCCGGCTTCCCTAGTCGAAGTACGAAGCCGTCGTGCAGTGCCCTCCCTCGGGATTGATGCCGGGGCTGTCGAGAAGGTCGATGTCCCAGGGGTTGCTGGCATGCCCGGAGGTGTTCGTACACCGGCCGTACGGGCTGTCGCCGCCGAGCGGGTTGGTGAAGGCGTAGTAGTCACCGCGCCGGACGGGCGCCGCGGAGTTGGAGGGGCGGCCGTCCGTGCCTGCCGCGCGGTCGTTGACGTACAGGTACTGGTTGGGCATGTAGCTGGAGCGGAGCAGTTCGTGGTCGCCGGGCTTGCGGACGCTGCCGTCGGCGCAGGACCAGAAGTGCAGCTCCTGCCAGATCGGTGGCGCGTGGCTGAACAGCGCGCCGATGGTGTCCTTGAAGAAGTAGTTGGTGATGTCGGATGCCACCAGCCAGACCTCCGGTGCCACGTTGGGGTGGAACTGCAGCTCGGAAGCCCAGTTGCCGACGGACTGGTGGAGAAGCGCCTCGTCGCTCACCGCGATCCGGTAGCCGATCGATCCGCCGGAGGTGTACTGAACGGCCACGCAGTCTGCCGGCACGCTGTCTGAGGCCGGCTGTCCCGTGTCGGTGATCGGCGTGGGTCCGCTGGCGGCGGGCTCGTACGCACGGCCGGGGATGACGCCGGTGCGGTTGGTGTCGGTGGGGGTGGTCGTGCCGGTGTGCTCGTTGAGGTCGGTGGCGCTGAAGTCGAGGTTCGGGGCCTCGATTCCGTAGTCCTCCTCGACGGCGGCGAAGGTGTCCCGGACGAACTGCGGCAGATGGGTGTCTCCCGTGCGGTCGTCGAACTCGGCGCGTTCCGTTCCCTGGAGGATGTCCCCGGTATCGAGCACGATGTAGGACACCGTCACGCTGGATCTGATCTTGAACGATCCGTCGTCCAGGTCGAACCAGCCGGGTTTGTCGGCACTGTCCGGCCGCTGGGTGTGGGGGTTGGAGAAGTTCAGCCAGGCCGGTATGGAAGTGCCCGGTGGATGGTCGACCGGGTCGGTGCCGGCTGCCTCGGCCTGGTTGTGCCAGGACTGCATGGCCTGCTTCATGGCCGGGCCCACGCAACTGCTGGTGGGGTCGCCGGAGCAGGCGTCGGCGCCGATGGCGTCGCCACTGCGTTTCGTTGCCCAGTCGTGCAGTTCGCCGCGGTCGGCGAAGGGCGTGGCCAGGACCTCGGCGAACGGGTATGCGTCCAGGTTCTGGTTCTCGTCGAAGTAGGCTGCCGCGTCGACTCGGTTCTCCACGAACTCGCCGGCGACGGGGATCACCATGGCTGCGTCGAAGGCGACGTTGTCCTCGCCCTGGCCGCCGGGTACGAGGTTGTCCAGCCGGACGATGGGCTTGTTGTCGAACGGGAACGCGCCGAGCAGCACCCAGCGGTTGCCCTCGCCGTGCTGCTTGATGATCCGTTCCTCGGTGCCGTTCGCCGTCTCGATCTCGTACCGGGCGTACTCCGTTCGGGCGCCGTGGTCGGGCAGGTGGACGGCGACCAGGCCGGGGCCGGTCACCCCCCTGTCGAAGGCCCAGGTGCCCTCGACCCGCAGGCGCCAGCCCTTCTCGTCGGGGGCCCGGCCGTGCGCGAAGTAGAACCCGGCGCCGAAGCCCCCGCCGATCTGGTGGAAGTCCGTCTTGGCGGGCCAGACCTGCGTGCCGTTCTGGGTCTCACCAGGTCCGAAGTCGGCGGTGAACTCGCCCGCGTTGGTCCACCGTTTCTCGCACCCCGGCCGGATGGACGGCATGTTCTCGCCGAGGTTGTCGATGAGGAGCGCGTTTGCGGGAACGTCGTCGAGCGCGCAGTTGGGCGGGTAGGCGGTCCCGTCGGCCTCCTCGGGATAGCTGGAGTTGAACCGTACGAACTCGTTGCCGCACGTGGCGGCGCAGTCGTCCTTCCAGGTCGCGTCCCCGTTCCACCAGCACTTGGAGTCCGAGCGCCCGCAGGGCCCGGCGGGCGAGGTGACGGCCTCCGGATCGCAGTCGTTGGCGCCGGTGCAGAACAGTGTCATCGGCGGCTTGACACCGGCCCGGTGGTACTTGGCGGAGCCCGGGGTCAGCGCGTCGCCGTCGGTCCCGTTCCAGGTGGCCGGGCGGAAGGCCGGGACGGTGGTGCTGGGCGCCTCCAGTGCCTCCGGCGGCTGGGCGGCGAAGCCGAGCACCTTCTCCGGGTACGGCCAGTCCTGCGGGTGGGCGGCGTCCGAGTGCTGCGGGTTGCCGTAGCGGTCCTCCATGAAGTTGTCACGGGCCGGATCCCACTCGGGGTTGGCGGGGTTGTTGAACCAGCCGACGCCCCAGGCACCGCCGTTCGCCCCGGCCTCGGACTCCGGATAGAAGCCGGAGTTGTAGGCCCACAGGGCGAAGAACCAGTTCTCCAGCTTCGCCGGATCGCCGTTGTTCAGGGTCATTCCGGCGTTGCGGGTCTGGTTCCACTTCTCGGCCAGGATGGTCAGGCCGGCGGCGATGTTGGCGGTGTAGTCCAGGGCCACCGCACGCTGCTTCTGGTACGGCCAGGCCGTCGGCGCGCCGTCCTCCTTCCCGGAGCGCCGCATGTGGTCGGTGATCTGCATGATGCCGTAGCCGCAGTCGGCCTCCGCCCAGTTGATGTCCCAGTCGTTCGCGGAGTCGCCGTCGTACAGGTCGATGCCGTAGTAGTTCCCGATCAGCGGGTTGCCGGTGACACCGGGGACGGTGTAGCGGGACGCCTGCCACATGTTGGACTCCTGCATGGCCACCCCGAGCGCGATCTGCGCGGGGATCTGGCCGCCGCCGGAGAGCGTGGGCCTGGGGAACATGTCGGCCGACTGCGGCTGGTAGGCGGGCATGTCCAGGTTCTTCCAGTTGGCCGGACGCGAGATGTGGCTGTTCAGCGTGCCCTTGACCGCCTGGTCGACCGCCCACTCCACCTGCCGCGGTTTCGGCTGCATCGCCTGGTTGCGGGGGGCGTTGCGCGGCACGGAACAGGTCCGCTCACTCTCGATCAGCTCGGTGCGGGAGGCCATGGTGCGGGGCGGCTCTTCGGCCGCCGCGGCGTCGGCGGCCTCGCCGGAGGCGACCGTCCCGGGGGCGAGGCTGAAGGAGACGTCCTCGCCGGTGGCGAGCGCGGTCATCTCGATACGCACCGGACGCGGCGCGGCGGCATCGGCCACCGCACCGTCGGTCTGGCCGCCGTCCGCACCGGTCACGGCGGTCACCACCGCCGCGCCGCGGGTGGACGCCGCGGCGTCCCGCGGGATACCGGCCTTCACCCTGACGCCGTCCGGCAGACCGGCGGCCACCTGCTTGATCTCGCCGGTCAGCCAGACCTCGCCGGCGGCGGTCCGGGTCAGGCCGGCGCCGTTCAGCGGGCCCTCAGCGAGCGTACGCGGCGTGGCCGGGCCCTCCGCGAGCTGCCCGGCGGTCAGGTGCGCCGCGCGCGCCGTCTCCCGGCCGCCGTGGTCCAGGAAGGCCAGGCCGCCGTCGGCGTCCGGCGTCAGCCGGTACGGAACCCCGCCGGTACGGGCGACGGCCTCCATCCGCCCGGACTCCGCCACCCGTACGACCCGGCCCGCGGCAGCGGCGTACACCTCGCCGTCGACGGGCACCGCCGAGGTGACCTGTCCCGCCACCTCCACCGGCTCGGCCGGGGCCGCACGCGGCACGTCCACGAGCGTCAGCCGGGTGGCGTCGCGGTCCCCGCCCGACTGGGTCAGCACGGCCGAGTCACCCGTTCCGCAGCCGGGGTTGTAGTACGACAGCGAACTCTTCACGGGCAGCTTGCGTACCTTGCCCGTCTCCAGGTCGACCACGGCCGTGAACCCGCCACGCCCCATCAGCACGGGATCGTTGGTGAACGTCCGCGGTGCGTACACCACCACGGCCCGGTCGCCGGAGCCGGTCACGCACGCGTTGCCGATCCAGGTGTCGGTGTCGAAGCCGGGCTCGGAGAGTGTGGCCGCCGTGCGCCAGGCGTAGCCGTCGCGCGAGTCGGCGACGAGGACGTGGAAGCCCGTGGCGTCCCCGGACGTGGTCCAGGCCCGGTCGCCGGAGGACTTCCAGTTCTCACCCAGCACTTCGGCCCGTTCGCCGGGGGCCACCGCGTCGGCGGCCGGGGGTGCGGAGACGGGCTCGCCGGCCGGCACGGCCGGCTGGAGCTGGTCCCACACCTCCTCGACCGACGAGGGCGGGGGCGCCTCCGCCCGCGAGGCCGGTGCCTGGATGAGACCGGCGCCGAGCGCCAGCGCGAGCACGCCGGTCGCCCACAGGCGGCGTCTGCGCAATCCGTGCCGGTGTGTCATGTCGCCCCTTTCCGGGCAGCACCGACCTGCCCTCCGGGGCATGGGCCGCCGGAGGGCACGGTTGAGGTGAGACGAGCTTCTCGTGTCTTAGCTGATCCGCCAGGAACTGGCGCGGTTGTTCCAGTTGTGCTCGGTGGGGCAGTCCCCCTCGCCGCTCCCGTCGAGGTTGGAGCAGGAGTTGATCCAGCTTGAGCGACCGCCGTCGACGTTGTTGTTGACCCAGTCGGCGAGTTTGATGTCGCACCCGTTGAACGTTTGAATCGAGCTGTACGCGTTGTTCTCGGAAACGCCGTCGGGATTTCGCGAGACGAAGAGCTGACCGTAGAGGGATTTCCGTACCGCGTCGGTGTCGCCGGTACCCGCCGTGCACACCTCGAAGTCGTCCGCGACGATCGCGGTGGTAGGGCCCGAGTCATTGAAGTTGACCCAGTCGTAGAGGGTCACCCAGTTCCGCAGTTGCTTGACAGACCTGTAGGTGGTCGACTCCTGCGCCGTTGCGAAGCACACCGTTTCCTCGCTCGACTCGCTGAGGACGAGGACACAGTGCTCGCCGTCCGGGTCCGGGGCCGGCGTTGCGGCGGAGGTACCCGGCATCGAGAGGGTCAGCGCGAGGGCGGCGCAGGACGCCGCGGCCATTCCGGGGAGCGAGAAATTCCTGACGGTTGCCACGGCATTCTCCTTCGGCATTCGTGGGACGGCCGCCATTGTTCACCGTTCGGCAGATGGGCCGTCGTCAAGGAACCGTAGGAGACGCTTTACACGCGGGGCAATGTGCACGGTGCTGAACTTCGGGTCCTGGTTGTGCACGTTGCTCAGATGGCCGGGGCGTTACCGACGTGGAGGGCGTGGACGACGTCGTGGATGCCGGCGCCGGCGGTCAGCAGGTCGCGGCGGAGGTGGCTCTCGGCGGTTCGCAGGTGGGCGCGGACGGTGTTGCGGCTGATGCCGAGGCGGAGGGCCGCCTGCTGGCCGTCGGTGTTGGCGTCGATCCACGCCTGAAGGGTGCGGCGCTGCGGGGGTCGCACAGGCTTCAGGAACGTTCGGGCCCAGACGGCGGCAGGCTCGGTGTGCAGCAAGTCGTCCAGGCTGGGGGGTGGTTGGGGCTCGTCGGGTTCGTGTGTGGTGCTGCCGCCGGTGAGGGCGAGGGCGAGGTGGACGGCGGCGCGGGAGCGGACATCGGCAAGATCCAGCCCGAGGGCCAGTTCCGCACGTCTGATGTGGGCGGTGACGGTGTTGCGGCTGAGGTCGAGCAGGCGGGCCACGGCCCCGCGGGGCATGCTCATCAGGAGGCGGGTGATGTCGACGGTGGTCTTCGGTAAGGAGTCGAGCGGGCGCAGGACGGCACGAGCCCAGGCGAGAGCGGGCCGGCGGGGCAGCACACCGTCCAGCGCCGTCTGCCCGTGGTAGGAGGCCAGGCGGCCCGGAGTGGTGCGGGCGGCCGCCAGGGCATGGGCAGCCTGTCCGTACGCCTCAGCCGTCGCGCCGAGCGGATGCGGACCGCTGGCGCCCAGCGCATAGCCGGCGTTGTCCCGCACCAGGCGGCGCAGCGCCTCGCCCAGGCCGGTGGTGTGGTTGCCGGAGCCGTGTCCGGCCCGGGCACCGGTGTCGTCGGCGATGAGACAGATCACGTGCTCCTTGAAGACGGGGCAGTGCACCATCAGGTCTGAGCCGTGGTACCCGGAGGGATCCTGGTAGGTCCGCACGATCCGGTCGCGGTCGGCAGGCGGGCAATGCAGCAGATGGACCCGCAGCATGCCGGCCTGCAGCAAGGGTGGAACGGCACCGGTCGTCATGCGGCGGGCCAGCAGCGGCTCTCCGACCAGCAGCGCCGAGAACACGCCGAACCGCACCTGGCGCGCCTTGTAGTGGAAGCCGCGCCACGTCCGCTCGCCGTCCCTGGCGCGGCGCAGCAGCGTGATGACGCTCCCGGTGTGCGTGGTCAGCGCGATCGCCTCCGGACGCAGCACCGACCGGGCGGCGGCCACCAGCACCGGGCGCGCCCCGTGCACGCCGAGAACCTCGCAGCGCACGTTCCACACGTCGACGCGCGTCACGGCAGCAGCCAACTGCCCGCCTGACAGTCGCGCGAGCAGCGGAGCGAGCGAACGCAGAAGCTCCCGGGGAAAACCCGCGGTGGACGATTCCACCGTGTCCCCGTCCTCCGCGACCAGCGCGAAGTCCGCGCCGGTGCGTCCGTGCAGCCAGTCCAGGACCTGCCGCTCATCCGGCTCGGCTCCGCGGGACACCTGGCGTCTCACCTCGTGCAGCAGCCCGTCGAGCCCTGCGGTGTCCCCGCGCCCCTCTGCCACGTCCACCGCGGCCCCGCCGCCTCCGCCCGGTCCTTCCACCTTCACCCCTATGCCCCGGCGTCCGGACCGCTGTCCACGGCTCCCACCTGTTCCCGGGCATTCTGGAGGCAGCTTCTTGACGAAAGCTGGACAAAACCTGATCCGGCGGCGAGACGGCGGCAGGACGCCTCTTTGTCCGCACCGGCCGGACAGGAACCGGTCCCGGAAGGTCGCCCGCGTTCCTCCCGGTCATGGACACCGGGAGGCCACCCCGGCGCCCGGATCAGGCGGGCTGGGCCGTGGGCATCAGGGTGACCTGCTGGAGGTTCGCCCGCGGGGGCAGCGTGGCCAGGAAGGCGACCGTGTCGGCGACGTCCTGCGGGGTGAGCCACTCCATGGTCTCCTTCGAGCCGGCCAGCCATTGCCGCGCGCCCTCGTCCGTGACGTGGCTCTGCAGCTCGGTGCCCACGATGCCCGGCTCGATCGCCGACACCCGTACGTTCTTCGGGCCCAGCTCGGTGCGCAGATGGCGGGAGAAGTGCGTGACGTACGCCTTGGTGGCGGAGTAGACGGCGAAGGTGGGGAAGATGTTCTGCGCCGCGATCGAGGAGGTGCTGACGAGGTCGGCGACGCCGCGCTCCCCCGCGGCCTTCACCAACTGCGGGACGAACGCGCCGGTCACGTGGGTCAGGGCGGTGACGTTCAGGTCGATCTGGTGCTGCCACTGGCCCGTCGCCTGCTCCTCGACGGGCGCGGGAAGCATGACGCCGGCGTTGTTGAAGAGCAGGTCCGCGCCGCCCAGCTCGGCGGCCACCCGCCGGGCCGCCGACCGGACCGCCGCCCGGTCGGTCACGTCCGCGGTGATCGCGAGGGCGCGACCGCCGTTCTTGACGATCCGGGCCGCCAGCTCCTCCAGCCGCTCGGCGCGGCGTGCCAGCACGGCCACGTGGGCGCCCAGAGCGGCGAGCTTCTCGGCGGTGGCCTCGCCGATGCCGCTGGAGGCTCCGGTGACGACCGCGACGCGGCCCTGGAGCGGGCCGGCGGAGTTCTGTACAGACATGGTGCAGACACCTTCCGAAGGAAGTGAGTGAGGTACGGGATCGCGCCCCGGGCTGCTCCGGGGCACGGCTCAAGCACACCAGCCCGGCGCCCCCCGCCGGGGCGCCCGAAGAGGCCCTGACCAGGCAGGTACTGCCAGGGCCACCCTCAGGCGGCCGCAACGGCGCGCGGCGCTCCACACTGGAAGCCATGGACCGCAGCAGAGAGACCGCCGACTTCCTCCGCGGGCGGCGCGCCGCGCTCAGCCCGGAACGCGCCGGGCTGCCCGCCGACGGGCGGGTCCGCCGCGTCCCGGGCCTGCGCCGGGACGAGGTCGCGCGCCTTGCGGGCGTCAGCACCGAGTACTACACCCGCCTGGAACAGGGCCGGGCGGGCAACCCGTCCGCCGAGGTCGTCGGGGCCCTGGCCCGCGCCCTGCGGCTCGACGCGTCGGAGCGCGAGCACCTCAGCGACCTCCTGCTGCCCGCGCCGCACGCGGCACGCCGCGCGCCCCACCGGCCCCAGCGGGTCAGGACCGGCCTGTATCTGATGCTGGAGACGCTCAGCCACGTGCCGGCGTTCATCCTCGGCCGCCGTACCGACGTGCTGGCGGCCAACCACCTCGCGCGGGCCGTCCTCACCGACTTCGACGCCCTCCCGGCCACCCGGCGCAACCTCGCCCGCTACTACCTCCTGGACCCGCAGGCGCGCGAGCGCGTCGGCGACTGGGAGCGGATCGCCGCGGAGACGGTGGCGATCCTGCGGCTGGAGGCCGGCCGCCACCCGGGCGACCGGCGCCTCGCCGAGCTCGTCGGCGAACTCACCGTCGCCTGCCCGGAGTTCCCGGTCTGGTGGCACGACCACAAGGTGCTGCGCCGCACCCACGGCGCGAAGCGCTACGTCCACCCGCTCGCGGGCGAACTCCACTTCGCGTACGAGTCGTTCCAGGTCCCCGGCGACGCCGAGCAGACCCTGTGCGTCTACAACGTGGAACCCGGCTCCGCCACCGCCCGCGCGCTCCCCCTGCTGGCCGGCTGGGCCACCTCCGAGCTGACCGCCCCGCCCCCGGCCTGACCCCCGTGAGCGGGCTCGGCGGGAATCCCGTGCAGGTGGCGGTCCGCCTCCGGGAGCCAGGCGCCGCCGGGGCGGTGCAGCCAGTCGTGTGCGCGGGCCAGGCGGGCGGCCGCCGTGCGCAGGGCGCGGAGGCCCGGGTGGGTCAGGCCGCGGCGCCAGGTCAGGGAGACCGGGGACAGCGGGACCGGGTCGGTCAGGGGGCGCAGGGTCATGCCGGGGATGTCGGCGAACTCCGTCGTCGCCAGCACCGACCAGCCGTGCTTGTGCACCAGCCGGACGAACTCCGCCTCGCCGTCGATCTCCGGGAACGGCGCCGCGAGGCGGATGCCGTGGGCGGCGAAGAGTTCGCGGGCCAGGTCCGTCCACTCCGCCGTCGCCGCGTTGCCGTCGGCCGCGTACAGCGTCTCGCCCGCCAGCGCCGCCAGCGGCACCGTGGGCCGGGCCGCCAGTGGGTGGGCCGACGGCAGCAGCACCGCCATCGGCTCCAGCCGGACCAGCTCGTGCCGCAGCCCCTCCCGGGTCCCGGGCGCAAGACCCGCCACCCGGCCGAAGGACACGTCCAGCCGCCCCGCGGCGATCTCCGCCGCCGCGCCGGTCAGGCCGCTGTGGAACCGGGCGACCAGCTCCAGGTCCGGAGCCGTCGTGCGGGCCGCGTCCAGGACCCGCTGCCCCGTGCTGTAGCGGGCGCTGACGTCGACGAGCAGCGGCCGGGTCCGCGGGTCCGCGGCGCCGGCCAGGTCGTCGTACGCGGCGAGCACCCGGTGGGCGTACGGCAGCAGCCGCTCGCCCTCCGCGGTCAGCCGCACCTGGCGCGTGGTGCGGACGAACAGCTCCGCGCCCAGTTCGCGTTCCAGCCTGCGGATGTCGCGGCTCAGCGCCTGCTGCGCGACGTACAGGCGGCCGGCGGCGCGGGTGAAGTGCAGGGTCTCGGCGACCGCCGCGAAGGCACGCAGCAGCCGCGGCTCGACGTCCCTCGGTGCGGTGGGCATCCGGCTATTTGACAACGTACGCGCGTGAATGGCCAGCGATCAGGTGTTGGACCCCCGCGGCCGCCTGCGGCCAGCCTTTCCGGCATGTCCCCTCCCCGTACCCCGAGGCACCCGCTCGCCGCCGCCCTCGGCCCGTACCGCCGGCTCTTCGCCGTCCCCGGCGCCCGCGCCTTCACCGTCGGCAACCTCGTCGCTCGGCTGCCCATGGGCATGTTCTCCGTCAGCGCCGTCATCATGATCGCCGAGCGCTACGGCTCGTACGCCCTCGCCGGCGCCGTCCCCGCCGCCGGGCTCGCCGCCACCGCCGTCGTCGGCCCGCTCACCGCCCGCCTCGTCGACCGGCGCGGCCAGGCCCGTATCGCCGTCCCCGCGGCGGCGACGGCCGCGCTCGGCTCCCTCGCACTCGCGCTCTGCGTCCATCTGCGCGCGCCCGCGTGGACACTCTTCGCCGCGTACGTCCTGACCGCCACCACCCCCAACACCGGCGGCATGTCCCGCGCCCGCTGGGCCCACGCCTTCCGCGGCCCCGGCCCGGGCTCCGACCCCGACAACGCAGCCGCCCTGCACACCGCCAACTCCTTCGAACAGGCCGCCGACGAACTGTGCTTCATGACCGGGCCCGTCCTCGCCGCCCTGCTCTGTACCGCGGTCTTCCCCGAGGCGGGCACGGTCACCGGCGCCGTCCTGTTGATGACCGGCATCCTCCTCTTCGCCGCCCAGCGCGCCACCGAGCCCCCGCCCCGGCCGCGGGCGCCGGGCGAGCGGGCGCGGTCGCCGCTGCGGCGGCCCGGGTTCCCGCCGCTGCTCGCGGCGTTCTGCTGTGCGGGGGCGGTGTTCGGCTCGATGGAGGTGGTCACGATCGCGTATGCGGACCGCCTCGGGCGGCAGGCTGCGGCGGGCGGCATCCTCGCGCTGCTGGCGGCCGGTTCGTGCGCGGCGGGCCTGGTCTACGGGGCGCGGGGACCCGGAGCGGCCGGGCGTACGGGCACGGACGCGGCCCCCGAACCCCTCTTCCTCCGCTGCGTCCTCGCCATGGCGGCCCTCATGTTCCTCCCGCTCCTCGCCGCCACCACCGGCCGCCTGCCGCTCCTCGCCCTCGCCCTCCTCGTCGCCGGCATGGCCACCGCCCCGACGATGATCACCGGCATGTCCCTGGTCCAGGCCCGGACCCCGCCGGGGCAGCTCAACGAGGGCATGACCCTCGCCGTCACCGCCCTCCTCGCCGGCATCGCCGCCGGCTCCGCCACCGGCGGCTGGGCGGCGGGCGGTTGGGCGGACCAGCACCCCGCCGCCGGCTACGCCGTCCCCCTCGCCGCGGCCGTGGCGGCGGCCCTCGCGGCCACGGCGCAACGCCGCCCGGCCTGAGTCAACTCGTCGGGACTCCCTCCCTCCAGGTAACGGCCTGAACGCGATCGGAACCCGGCAAAGTGGGGACGTGTCTGCGTGACCACAAGCACACGGCAGCGGTATTGAACCAGACGGGCGGCTGATGCGTTATCACGTGTGGACTGTGCCATGTTCACCTGACGGCTGAGCGCCATCCCGCTGCTGAACGGCGTCTCGACTCCTGTGGAGCGGCTTTCTCACTGCAGCGGATGGTGATGTGGAAGGAACCGGTGAGGCGCGATGCCTGGCACCGCAAGTGAATCAGATGGTGGGAGTCCACGACCGTCTGATTCAAAGCGGCGCCTGAGCACGCGCCGGCCCCGCGTCTCCGGCAGAAGCTGCTGCGCATGAGATTACCCGACACGATGCGTCACAGATGGCTGAGAAGCCGGCCCGGAACGAGGCCCTGAAGATTGCCAGGGAACTGCGCTCTTGCCTCGGCACTGGCTGACGCCGTCCAGGGGCTACGGCGACTCCGACACCGTCATCGCCTCAACGGCTCCCAGCTACTCGCCGAGTGCGCGAGGAGACCGATCCGTGCCACACAGCCGAGGCGGCTCATCGACACGCCGAGAAAGGAGACGGGTAAATCGTGAAGGGACCGGCGAGGTAGACATAATGGTCGATCCAAGGAAACCAGAGCCCACTTGGGGTAATCCGCGCCCGGGCGGCGATGGGCAGCCACGACAAGGGAGCCCGACAGGGCCGGGTCCGTCCGAGTGGGAGCGACTGCTACCGCAGACGGTCAGCATGCGATTGGCAGATCTTCAGAAGCGTCGGGCTGAACTTGAGCGCAAGTTCGATAAATTGCATAAGAGCCACGATCAGGCCCTGAATGAAAAAATGGATCAGGGTCAGCGTCAGACTCGAGGGCATTAGCTGTATCGGGAGGCGGAAAACTGGCTACGGCTCGAGAATGAATGGTTTGCAGATGTAGACAGCGTAGGGCACCACGCAAGTGCTGACGCTGACCTGCGTAGGCTGGGCGAACTGCGTCGCAATGCTGACACTTGGCAATCAAGCTATGACCACGAAGCAAAATGGGGCAGGATACAACAGACGCAGCTCGCGCTCAGGGTAAACCCACCGGATCGACTCAGTCAGCTCCAGGTCCAGCTTCCTGTATATCCGACATCACCTGCTGTTCCTCCATATTCGCCGCCGCCGCACTACTCTGGCAACAGTACACAGTGACGGTTTCTCAACGTCATTCATTTCCATGTGTTGTTGAGGGTGAGGGCGGCCTGGGCGATGTGTCCGATGCGGCTTGGGCTGAGGGTGACGTGCTGGAGGGCACGCCAGCGTTGTTTGAGTTCGGCGGCGGCGCGTTCGCCCAGGGCGCGGATGCCGCGCAGGAGCCGGTTGTGGGCGCGGGTGTCGGTGGCGAGCGGGGAGGTGATGTCGGGGTGGGGGCGGAAGGGGGTGTGCACGCCGATGCCGGCGCCGGTGTAGCCGACGTCGGCCAGGGTGGGCACGCCGTCGCGGGCCGCCGGGTAGAGGGCCGGCAGGGCATGGATCCGGGCGGCACGCAGGTCGTGGACCGAGCCGGGCTCGACGTCGGAGACCCACAGCGGGGTGCCGTCCGGGGCGGCGAGGAACTGGACGTTCCCGGCGAAGTGTTTCGCTTTGCCGGAGTACCACAGGTCGTTGCCGTTCTCGGTGGTGCCGGCGACCCGGTCACAGGAGATCAGGGTGCCGTCCAGGACCACATGGCTCATGCCCTGCATGCGGCAGCGGGCAAGGACGTCGTGGAGGTCGGGCGCGCGTTCGGCCAGGACATCGATGGCTTCGTGAAGGTAGCGGTAGCCGGTGGCCTGGGAGATGCCGGCGTCGCGGGCCAGGCAGTGCACGCAGCCGGCCTCGCGGAACCAGCGCAGTACGAACACGGCCTGGCGGAACGGGCCCAGTGCACGTGAGCCCTTCGGGGTGCCGATCTGGCGGCGGTGGGCGGCCAGTAAGCGGGCGGTGTACTCGACCACGTGGCGCGGGACGTCGAGCATGGCAGCATAGGGGACCAACGTGAAGCCTCTGGTGACGTGGACGATCTTGTGGTGAGAACCGTCCTACCAGGGGCTTCACGTCCGTCTGCACTCGGGGGCACCACTGTCCGGCCTGACCCAAGGGCGCACCCCACATCAACCCGCTTCACGAAAACCAACTCGCTGAGAAAACGTCAGTGGCCGCTGCCGAATATTCGTGGTACCGCCGGAGATTTTTTGCCAGGCCGCTCAGGGCCGACCGGGAGCGCCCCGGAAAGGTCTCCTGAGGGTCAACAACACTCCACCAATCAGCCGGCACAGCGGCGTTCTCCGACTCCGCCTCCCCGCCCGAAGAGGTCGCGTTAAACGGGGATTCCCTCGCCAAGCGCTGGTCAGTGACAGCCATGCTGTCACGCGACTGAACATCTCCTTCTAGGCCTTTGCCGCAAACTGTCCGAGCATCCTCTTCTGCGCCATGCGCTGACCGTTCCCGCGCCACCGGAGAGACGGCGGGTCGCCGCAGCGGACGCGGTGGACCATACTGCCGGCCCAGGGGTGACGGCCCACCGCGGTCCGGCCGGTTCGGTCGTAGGGCCTCGGTCCCGGGTCGAGCAGGCCCTCGGGGCGGCCGGCAGGGCGTCTCGTACGGCCCCACCGAGCAGACCGCCGCATTCCGCCGGCTGCGCTCCGTGCAACGCCCCACGGCAGCGCCCCGACTCCCCCCGAGTATCAGGGAACCGGATACCGCCATTCCCAAACCGGCGTTTACGTCCCGGCCACCCCGGATTAACATCTTCCCGCATCGAGCGCCGCCCCCGACGAAATTCTTCTGCCTACGCACGTGCGTGCCGCCGGAATTTGTGCTGCCCATTTCCCTCTGCGCCGCCGGGAGTTTCTCATGGACAACGTCTCACGCCGGAAAATACTTCTTTCGAGCGCGGCCGTAGGCGGTGCCGCCGCCCTCGGCACCGGCCAGCTCGCCGCCGCGACCTCGGCCGGAGCCGCCTCCCGCGCCGTCCCCGCCTCGACCATCACGCCCGCCGACGCCCGCTATCCCGACTTCGTCTCCGGCAGCAACGGCCGCTGGCGCGCCCGCCCCGAGGCGGTGCGGGTGGCGACCACCACCGAGCAGGTGGTGGCCGCGGTGGAGGAGGCCGTACGTGCCGGAAAGCGCGTCGCCGTACGCAGCGGCGGCCACTGCTACGAGGCGTTCGTCTACCACTCCGACACCCAGGTCATCATCGACCTGTCGGCGATGAACAACGTCTCGTACGACCAGAAGCGGCGCGCTTTCGTCATCGAGCCGGGCTGCACGCTGATGGAGGTCTATATGGAGCTCTATCGCGTCTGGGGCGTGACGATCCCCGGCGGCTCCTGCTCCTCCGTCGGCGCCGGCGGCCATATCCAGGGCGGCGGTTTCGGGCTGCTGTCCCGGCAGTTCGGGCTGACGTGCGACTACATCTACGCCGTCGAGGTCGTCGTCGTGGACGCCGCCGGCAAGGCCCGCGCCATCGTGGCCACCCGCGCCGAGAACGACCCGCACCGCGACTTGTGGTGGGCCCACACCGGCGGTGGCGGCGGCAACTTCGGCATCGTCACCCGCTACTTCCTGCGCGCCCCCGGCACCGAGGGGATGGCGCCGGAGAAGCAGTTGCCGCAGCCGCCCGGCGAGGTGTACGTGCACCAGCAGTCGTGGTCCTGGAGCACCATCACCGAGGACCGCTTCCGCACGCTGCTGCGCAACTACAGCGCGTTCTACGAGGAGTACAGCGCCCCCGGCAATCCGTACGCCGGCATGTTCAGCATGCTCGTGTGCAGCACGAAGGCCAGCGGCTCGATCTCGATGACCACCCAGATCGACGCCACCCAGCCGGACGCGGCGCGCAAGCTGGACGACTTCCTCGCCGAGATCGGCGGCCACATGGGCGAGGCGCAGCCGACGACGCTGTCGACGAACGAGATGCGGGCGATGCCCGAGCTGTTCGCGCCGCAGGCGCGGCCCTGGCTGGTCGCCACCCGGCAGCTCGGCGGCTCCGGCTGGGGCGGGCGCGGCGACTACAAGTCGGCGTACCTGCGGCAGGCGTTCCCGGACGAGCAGATATCCGCCATGTACGAGAACCTCACCGAGACCGACCAGCGCAGCGCGCTGGTGTCGATCGACTCGTACGGGGCCCAGGTCAACGCCGTCGGCACGGACGACACCGCGGCGCCGCAGCGGGACTCGATCCTCAAGCTCCAGTACCAGGCGTACTGGAGCGAGGACGCCGAGGAGGCCGCGAAGCTCGACTGGATCCGGAACATGTACCGCGACGTGTACGCGGCCACCGGCGGCGTCCCGGTCCCCGACGAGGTCAACGACGGCTGCTACATCAACTACCCGGACATCGACCTCGGCGACCCGCGCTGGAACACCTCGGACACGCCCTGGCACGACCTGTACTACAAGCAGGCCTACCCCCGGCTCCAGCAGGTCAAGGCCGCGTACGACCCGGGGAACGTCTTCCGCCACGCCCAGTCCGTCCGCCTGCCCGAGTAGGGCGGACGGGGCGCTCCGCCGGCCGGCCCGGGGACCGGGGGACCCGGGCAGGGCGGTGCGCGCCGTGGACGGATACGGGCCGGTGAGCCGATGGTGTACGGGCGGAGGGCCGCGGCCGGTTCCGTACGGCAACGGCCCGCCCAGCGGGCTCGGTTGCCCGTCGAACCGGTTCACGTACCGTGCCGTTCCAGCCCCCGAGCCCCTTCCGCTCCACCGGTGACCGGCCCGCCACGAAAGGAGCACCGCCTTGCACGCCGCCCCCGATCCCGACTCCGACGCCGCCCCCGAGAACCCCGCGGGACCGAGCCGGCGCCAGATGCTGCCGGTCTTCGGCGCCGCGGCGCTGGCCGGCGTCGTGCCCGCGCTGGGCTCCGCCTCGCCCGCGTCGGCCGCACCCGCGGCGCCCGCCGCCGCCGCGGCGGCTGCCCGCGGACCCCGTGCCGTCTACGTCGGCGGCTACGCCGGCGGCCCCGGCGCGCCCGCCGGACTCGCCGTGTTCCGCATGGCCGGCGACGGGCGCCTCACCCCCGTCCAGGAGGTGCCCGGCGTCCCCAACCCCTCGTGGCTGGCGGTGCATCCGCGGCTGCCCGTGCTGTACGCCGTCTGCGAGGTGAGCACCTGGAACGGGCAGAAGGGCGGCGGCGTCGTCTCGTACGCCATCGACGCCGCCACCGGCGAGCTGACCCGCACCGGCGACCAGCCCGTGCCCGGCGTCCCCGCGCACGGCGCGCTCGACGAGCGCGGCGACCACCTGGTCGTCGCGAACTACGGCGGCGGCACCTTCGCCGTCGTCCCGCTCCGCGCGGACGGCACCCCCGCACCCGTCTCGGACACGGTCACCGTCACGGGCACCGGCCCCGACCCGGACCGCCAGACCGGGCCGCACCCGCACCAGGTCGTCTTCGACCCGGCGTACGGCCACGTCTTCGGCGCCGACCTGGGCACCGACCGCGTCTGGGCGTGGCGGCTGGACGCCGCGGCCGGCAAGCTGACGCCGAACCCGCTGCCCTTCATGCAGGTCGCCTCCGGCTCGGGCACCCGCCACCTGGCGTTCCACCCGGGCGGGCGGTTCGTCTACGTGGTGAACGAGCTGACGTCGTCGGTGACGGCCTTCACGTACGACGCGGAACGCGGCACGTTCCGCTGGCTGCAGACCCTCGGCACGCTGCCGCGCGGCTTCACCGGCGAGAGCTACTGCGCGGAGGTCGCCGTGCACCCGGACGGCAGGACGGTGTACGTGTCCAACCGGGGGCACGACAGCATCGCCCGGTTCGCCGTCGGCGCCGACGGCCGGTTGGACCTGCGCGAGACCACCTCGACCGGCGGCGCGTGGCCGCGGCACTTCGCGCTCGCCCCGGGCGGCGACGTGCTGCTGGTGGCGAACCAGAACAGCGACGACGTGGTGTCGTTCCGCGTCACCCGCTCCGGCGCCCTGCGCCGCACGGGCGCCACCACCGCCGCGCCGAGCCCGGCGTGCGTGGCCTTCGGGGGCGCACTGCCGTAGGGGGTGTTCTGCCGCAGGCGGCGTACCGCCAAAGGCGGCGGGCTGCCGTGGGCGGCGCGCGGCGTACCGCCGCCACCGCAGCAGGGGACGGGTGCCGGCGGGCGCCCGTCCCCTTTCTCGACGCCTTTTGTCAACGCCATTGACATACCGGCGGGCCCTCCCTACGTTCCTCCGTCGAAGCGCTTCGACACCTCTCATCGAAACGGTTCGACGAGGCGAGGACGACTCTCCCGGAGGCAGTGGATGTTGAAGGCACGGAGAAGGGCGCGCCTGCTGGCCGCCGCCCTGGCGGGAGCCCTGTCGCTGAGCACGCTCGCGGCGTGCGGCGACTCCGGCGACGGCGGGTCGGGTGACGGCAAGACCCTGCGGCTCTGGCACTACGAGAATCCCGAAAGCGCCATGGGCAAGGCCTGGGCCGAGGCCATCGAGGAGTTCGAGAAGAGCCACCCGGGGGTGAAGGTCGAGTTCGAGGAGAAGGGCTTCGAGCAGATCCAGAAGACCGCCCCGCAGGTGCTCAACTCCGACGAGGCACCCGACCTCCTGGAGTACAACAAGGGCAACGCCACCACCGGCCAGCTCTCCCGGCAGGGGCTCCTCACCGATCTCAGCGAGGAGGCGGAGAAGCGCGGCTGGGCCGACGCCATCCCGCCGACCGTCGCGACCACCAGCCAGTACGACGAGAGCGGCGTCATGGGCTCCGGCGCCTGGTACGGCATCCCCAACTACGCCGAGTTCACGATGGTCTACTACAACAAGGACCTCTTCGAGGAGCACGGCGTCGAGGTCCCGACCACGTTCGCGGAGCTGGAGGACGCGCTCGCGACGTTCGCGGACGCCGGGATCACCCCGTTCGCCAACGCCGGCGCCGAGTACGTGGCGCAGCAGTACCTCTACCAGCTCGCCCTCAGCCGGGCCGACAAGGCGTGGGTCGACTCCTTCCAGATGGGCGGCGAGACCGACTTCTCCGACGCCGCCTGGACCTACGCCGCCGAGACCTTCGCCGACTGGGTCGACAAGGGCTACATCGCCGAGAACTCCTCGGGCACCAAGGCCGAGGACGCCGGCGTCTCCTTCATCCAGGGCAAGCACCCGATGCTGTTCTCCGGCAGTTGGTGGTTCGGCCGCTTCCAGGCGGAGGTGCAGAAGTTCGACTGGGACACCTTCCTGTGGCCCGAGAGCGACCTGACCCTCGGCTCCGGCGGCAACCTGTGGGTGGTCCCGGAGGGCGCCGAGAACAAGGAGCTCGCGTACGACTTCATCGACATCACGATGAAGAAGGGCATCCAGAACATCCTGGGCGACAACGGCGGCGTCCCGGTCGCGGCCGACGCCGCCGCGATCACCGACCCGAAGTCGAAGGCCCTCATCGAGGACTACACGGCGCTCGCCGGCGCCGACGGCCTCGCCTACTACCCCGACTGGCCCGCCAACGGCTTCTACGACTCGATGACGTCCGAGACGCAGAAGCTCCTCACCGGCAGCGCGGAGCCCGCCGACGTGCTGGAGTCGCTCCAGGCCGAGTACGACGAGAACGTGCTGCAGGAATGAGCGCCCCGGTCACCGCGGCCTCCAAGGACGCGGCTCGCCCCGCCGGCGGGAGCCGAACCCCCTCCCGCCGGCGGTGGCGCAAAGGCCGCCCCGGCGGTGCGCGCCGGTCGTCCACCGAAGGCTCGTACGCGCTCTTCCTGCTCCCCGGCGCGCTGGCGTTCCTCGTCGTCATCGTCGTGCCGTTCGTGATGAACACCGGGATCAGCTTCACCGAGTGGAGCGGCGTCGGCTCGCCGGAGTTCACCGGTCTGGAGAACTACGACCGGCTCCTCGGCGACGAGGACTTCTGGGAGTCCTTCCGGCACAGCCTGGCCATGGTCGCGGCGATGGCGCTGCTGCCGACCGCGCTCGGTCTCGTGCTGGCCTCGGCGCTCTTCGACTTCGTCGGCCGGCACGCCGGCAGCCGCTGGGTGGCCGTGCTGCGCGCCTGCTTCTACCTGCCGCAGGTGCTGCCGATCGCGGTCGCCGGCATCGTGTGGAGCTGGATCCTGGCGCCGGAGAGCGGCTCGCTCAACGAACTCCTGGGCGCCATGGGGCTCGACGCCCTCCAGCAGGACTGGCTGGGCGACCCTGACTGGGCGCTGTACAGCGTGATGGCCGTGATGGTGTGGGTGCAGATCGGCTTTCCGCTGGTGATCTTCATGGCCGGACTCCAGCGCCTCGACCCGGCGCTGCACGAGGCGGCGGAGCTGGACGGCGCGGGCTGGTGGCGGCGGTTCCTGCACGTGACGCTGCCGCAACTGCGGCCGGAGATCGCGGTGGTGCTGCTGTGGTGCACGATCGCGGCGCTGAAGGTCTTCGGCATGGTGTACGTCCTGACCGGCGGCGGTCCGGGCGGGGCGACGAACGTCCCGTCGTACTTCGCGTACCAGAACTTCTTCGAGAACTTCCAGGCCGGCTACGGCGCCGCGATCTCCACGGTCCTCACCGTGCTCATCCTCGCGCTGGCGGTCGTCGCCCTGAAGCTGCAGACGAGGGCGGAGGACGAGGCCACATGACCGCGGTCAGGAAGTATCCCGTGCTCGTGGCGCTGGTGCTGGGCGCGGCGTTCATGGTGCTGCCGTTCCTCGTCGTGCTGATGAACGCGGTGAAGTCGCCGGAGGAGTACAGCAGCGACGGGCCGCTGAGCATGCCCGACGGCGTGTACCTCGACGGGCTCGCGGACTTCTGGGAGCGCGTCGACTTCGGGCAGAAGCTGTGGAACTCGGTGCTGATCTCCGGGTCGGTCGCGGTGCTCGCGGTGGTGCTGTCGGTGCTGAGCGCGTACGCGATCGGCATCGGGCGGATCCGCGGGCGGGCGTGGGTGCTGGCGTTCTTCGTGCTGGCGAACATGCTGCCGCAGGAGGCGCTGGTCTACCCGGTCTACTACCTGTCGAAGGAGGCGGGCCTGTACGACACCCGTCTCAGCGTGGTGATCGTCTTCACCGTCGTGCAGTCCGCCTTCGGCACGTACCTGCTGGCCTCGGTGCTCGGCGGGTTCCCGCGCGAGGTGATCGAGGCGGCGCGGATCGACGGGGCGGGCAAGTGGCAGGTGCTGTGGCGGGTGGTGGTGCCCGTCAGCCGGCCGACGATCGGCGTGCTGCTGGTGCTGTTCTTCATCTGGACGTGGAACGAGTTCCTGCTGCCGCTGGTCATGCTCGTCTCGGACGACAACCAGACCGTGTCCGTCGCCCTCGGCGTGCTCCAGGGCCAGCGGGACATGGACGCCACGATGACGAACGCCGCCGCCCTGCTGGGCGTGCTGCCGGCGATCGCGTTCTTCCTCCTCTTCCAGCGGACCCTGACCCGCGGCATCGCCGTGGGCGCGGTGAAGTGACCCGGAACCGACCCCCGAGAGGCTGCGCATGAAGTTCACCGACGGCTACTGGATGCTGCGTGCGGGAGTCCGCGCCGCGTACCCCGTGGAGGTGCTCGACGTCACCGCCGGGGACGGCACGCTGGACGTCCACGCACCGACCCAGCCCATCCGGCACCGCGGCGATCTGCTGAAGGGCCCGGTCATGACGGTCTCCTGCCACTCCCCCATGCCCGACGTGATCGGGGTGACGCTCACCCACTTCGACGGCGGCACCGACACCGGGCCCCGCTTCCAGCTCGCGGACTCCGGGCCGCACGCGCACGTCAGCTACGACGACGAACACGCCCTGCTCACCGCCGGCAGCCTCGCCCTGCGGGTGGCGCGCGGCGGGCCGTGGCGGCTGGACTTCCTCACCGCCGACGGGCTGAGGCCGCTGACCTCCTCGGGACCCAAGGGCATGGGCATCATGGAGACGGAGCCGCCCGGCGGCGGCCCGGCCCGGCACTACCTGCGCGAGCAGCTCGGGCTCACCGTCGGCACCCACGTCTACGGGCTCGGCGAGCGCTTCGGGCCGCTGGTGAAGAACGGCCAGGTCGTCGACATCTGGAACGCCGACGGCGGCACCGCCACCGAGCAGGCGTACAAGAACGTGCCGTTCTACCTCACCGACGCCGGCTACGGCGTCTTCGTCGACCACCCCGGGCGGGTGTCGCTGGAGGTGGGCTCCGAGGCGGTGTCGCGGGTGCAGTTCAGCGTCGAGGGGCAGGAGCTGACGTACTACGTCATCCACGGGCCGACGCCGAAGGAGATCCTGCGCAAGTACACGGCGCTGACCGGGCGGCCCGCGCTGCCGCCGGCCTGGTCGTTCGGGCTGTGGCTGTCGACGTCGTTCACGACCTCGTACGACGAGGAGACCGTCACCTCCTTCATCGACGGGATGGCCGAACGCGACCTGCCGCTGTCCGTCTTCCACTTCGACTGCTTCTGGATGCGCGAGTTCCACTGGTGCGACTTCGAGTGGGACCCGCGGGTCTTCCCCGACCCGGCGGGCATGCTGCGGCGGCTGAAGGAGCGGGGCCTGAAGATCTGCGTGTGGATCAACCCGTACATCGCGCAGCGCTCCCCGCTGTTCGCCGAGGGCCGCGACGCCGGCTATCTGCTGCGCAAGCCGGACGGCGGGGTGTGGCAGTGGGACCTGTGGCAGCCGGGGATGGCGCTGGTGGACTTCACCAATCCCGAGGCGTGCGCCTGGTACGCGGGCAAGCTGGCGGCGCTGCTCGACATGGGCGTCGACTGCTTCAAGACCGACTTCGGCGAGCGGGTGCCCACCGACGTCGCGTACTTCGACGGCTCCGACCCGGAGCGGATGCACAACTACTACACCTACCTCTACAACCAGACGGTCTTCGACGTGCTGAAGAAGCACCGCGGCGAGGGCGAGGCGGTGGTCTTCGCGCGGTCTGCGACGGCCGGCAGCCAGCAGTTCCCGGTGCACTGGGGCGGCGACTGCGAGTCGACGTACGAGGCGATGGCGGAGTCGCTGCGCGGCGGTCTGTCGCTGGGGATGTCGGGCTTCGGCTACTGGAGCCACGACATCGGGGGCTTCGAGGGCACGCCGTCGCCCGCGCTGTTCAAGCGGTGGATCGCCTTCGGGCTGCTGTCGTCGCACAGCCGGCTGCACGGCTCGTCGTCGTACCGGGTGCCGTGGCTCTTCGACGAGGAGGCCGTGGACGTGCTGCGGGTGTTCACCAAGCTGAAGCTGCGGCTGATGCCGTATCTGGACGCGGTGGCGCGCGAGGCGCACGAGTCGGGGGTGCCGATGATGCGGCCGATGGCGCTGGAGTTCCCGGAGGACCGGGCGTGCACGCATCTGGAGCGGCAGTACATGCTGGGTCCCGACCTGCTGGTGGCGCCGGTGTTCAGCGACGGGGGCGAGGTGTCGTACTACGTGCCGGAGGGCACGTGGACGCATCTGCTGAGCGGCGCGGAGGTGGCGGGGCCGCGGTGGGTGCGGGAGCGGCACGGGTTCGCGAGCGCGCCGGTGCTGGTGCGGCCGGGCGCGGTGCTGCCGGTGGGGGCGGTGGACGACCGGCCGGACTACGACTACGCGGACGGGGTGACGCTGCGGGCGTACGGGCTGCGGCCGGGGCAGCGGGTCCGGGTGCCGGTCGGGGGGACGGTCTTCACGGTGGTGTGCGAGGGCGGCACGGTACGGGCGTCGGCGGGCGGTGCGGAGGACGGCACAGCGGACGGGGCCGGGAAGCCGTGGGCGCTGGAGGTCGTGGGCGGTCCGACGGTGCGCGCGGAGGCGGGCCGCGGGGTCGTCGTGGCGGAGCTGGGCTAGGGTCCGGCTGTCCGGCATGCCGAACGGCCGGTACGTCGAGCGCGGGGAGCAGGGGGAGTTGATGGTCAAGATCACCGATGTGGCCCGGCACGCCGGGGTGTCGCCGAGCACCGTCTCGTACGCGCTCAGCGGCAAGCGCCCGATCTCCGAGGAGACCCGGCTGCGCATCGAGGCCAGCATCCGCGAGCTGGGCTACCGCCCGCACGCCGGCGCCCGCGCGCTGGCGAGCAGCCGGTCCAACGTGCTGGCGTTGGTGATCCCGTTCCGCAGCGGGATCCACGTGCCGGTGGTCATGCAGTTCGCGGTGTCGGTGGTGACGACGGCCCGGCAGCACGACCACGACGTGCTGCTGCTCACCCAGGAGGAGGGCGAGGAGGGGCTGCGGCGGGTGGCGGACACGGCGCTGGTGGACGCGCTCATCGTCATGGACGTGCAGTTGCACGACGCGCGGCTGCCGCTGCTGCGCACCCTGGACCGGCCCTCGGTGCTCATCGGCTTCCCCGCCGACGCGGCCGGACTGACCTGCATCGACCTGGACTTCGCGGCGGCCGGCGGGGCGTGCGTGACGCATCTGGCGGAGCTGGGCCACCGGTGCGTGGCCCTCGTCGGCTCGCCACCGGCCGTGTACCTGCGCCGGACGGGCTTCGCGCAGCGCGTGACGCAGGGCTTCACCGCGGCGGCCGACGAGCGGGGGCTGACGTCGACGGTGCACCCCTGCGAGGCGACCCCGGCGGCGGCGCAGGCGATGGCGGAGCGGCTGCTGCGCGAGCACCCGGAGCTGACCGGGGTCGTGGTGCACAACGAGCCGGTGGTGCAGCCGCTGATCGAAGCGTTTCGGCGGCTCGGGCTGCGGGTGCCGGAGGACCTGTCGGTGGTGGCGATCTGCCCGGACGAGCTGGCGGAGCAGGCGCCGCTGCCGATCTCGTCGGTGGCCGTGCCGTCCGCGCAGATCGGGGCGCGGGCCGTGGAGCTGCTGATGCGCAAGCTCGACCGGCTGGACGTGCCGGAGGCGACGATGCTGCCGCCGTGGCTGACCCGGCGGGCCACGACGGCGCCGCGCGCCGGCTAGCCGAGCCGCCGGCCGGCCGATTGGCCGACCGGCTCACGGCCGCGCGCTACGGAACGGAGCAACTCATCTCGCAGTCGAAGCGATTCGACAAGATCAGAAGGAGTCGCACACGTGAAACGCAGAACAGTCCTCGCCGTCCCGCTGGCCGTCCCGCTCGTGACCACGCTCGCCGGAACCGCCCCGGCAGCCGCCGCGCCCCCGGCGACCGCCGCCAGGGTCCGCGCGCTGCTCGCCGAACTCACCCTGGACGAGAAGATCTCCCTGCTCCACCAGTGGCAACCCGCCATCCCCAGGCTCGGGATGAAGGCGTTCCGCACCGGCACGGAGGCCCTGCACGGCCTGGCCTGGCTCGGCCCCGCCACCGTCTTCCCGCAGGCCGTCGGCCTCGCGTCCACCTGGAACCCGGCGCTGATCCGCGAGGTCGGCGCCGCCGTCGGCGACGAGGTGCGCGGCCTCCAGCACGAACGCCCCGCCGGCTGGGGCCTGAACGTGTGGGCGCCGGTGGTGAACCTGCTGCGCGACCCGCGCTGGGGCCGCAACGAGGAGGGCTACTCCGAGGATCCGTACCTGACCGGCGTGATCTCCACGGCGTACGCGGGCGGGCTGAGCGGCGGCGACCCCGACAACCTCAAGACGGCACCCCTCGTCAAGCACTACCTGGCCAACAACAACGAGGTCCGCCGCGACCAGACCTCCTCGGACCTCCGCCCGCGGGTGCTCAGGGAGTACGAGGAGCCGGCCTACCGGGCGGCGATCTCCGCCGACGCGGCGTGCGGCGTCATGACCGCGTACAACCTCGTCAACGGCCGCCCCTGCACGGTCACCGACCTGAACGCCTCGGTACGCACCTGGACCGACCGCGCCCTGCTCAACGTCACCGACGCCTGGGCCCCCAACAACCTGCCGGCCACCGGCTCGCAGAAGTACTTCGACACCCTCGCCGAGGCCGACGCCGCCATCCTCAAGGCGGGGGTCGACAGCTTCACCACCGACGACACCGACGGCGGCCCGACCGCCGCCGCCGTCCGGGAGGCCCTGGCGCAGGGTCTGCTCACCGAGGCGGACGTGGACACCGCCGTACGGCACATCCTCGACATCCGCGCGCGCCTCGGCGACTTCACCGCGGACGGCGGCCCGTACGGGCACCTCGACAGGTCCGTCATCGACAGCCCCGCGCACCGCAGGCTCGCCCGCCGCACCGCCGCCGAGGCCGTCGTGCTGCTGAAGAACGACCGCGGCGCGCTGCCGCTCGACGCCCGCGCGCTGCGGAAGGTCGCGGTCGTCGGCCCGCTGGCCGACACCCTGTACACCGACTGGTACTCGGGCAGCCTGCCGTACGCGATCACGCCGCTGAAGGGCATCGCCGACCGGCTCGGCGCCGGCGCGGAGGTCACCACGAGCGAGGCCGTCGACCGCGTCGCGCTGAAGAACGCCGCGACCGGCCGCTACGTCACCGCCGGGGCCGGCGCGGAGGGCGCGGCGCTGGCCGAGAGCGCGACGGCGGCGGGCGAGACCGAGCAGTTCGACGTCTTCGGCTGGGGCGAGGGCATCGTCACGCTGCGGTCCGTCGCCAACGGCAAGGTCGTCGGCATGCGCGACCCGGACGGCGACGGGCCGGAGGGCTACCGGTTCTTCAACGACCAGGACCAGCCCAACGGCTGGTTCGTCTCGCAGTTGTTCCGGCCGGAGGAGCAGGACGACGGCACGGTGGTGCTCAGGTACGCGGGGTACGAGAACTGGCTCGGCGACGCCGTCTATCTCCGCGCCCGCGCCGAGGACGGCGGGCTCGTCCTCGGCCCCGCCGCCGAAGCCTCCCGCTACACCCTCGAAACGCTTCGAGACGGCATCGACGAGGCCGTGGCGGCGGCCCGGGCCGCGGACACCGCGATCGTCGTCGTCGGCTCGATGCCGTTCATCACCGCCCGGGAGACCGACGACCGCGAGGACATGGGCCTGGCCGCCCCCCAGTCCGCGCTGGTACGCGCCGTGCTGGCGGCCAACCCCAGGACCGTCGTCGTGGTCGAGAACAGCTACCCCACGACGCTGACCTGGGAGCAGGAGCACGTCCCGGCGCTGGTGTGGACGACCCACGCCGGCCAGGAGACGGGCCGCGCCCTCGCCGATGTGCTCTTCGGCGACGTGAACCCGGCGGGCCGGCTCACCCAGACCTGGTACCGCTCGACGGCCGATCTGCCGCCGATCCTGGAGTACGACAACATCAAGTACGACCGCACGTACCAGTACTTCACGGGCGACGTGCTCTACCCCTTCGGCCACGGCCTGTCGTACACCACGTTCCGCTACGGCCGCCCGCGGCTGCTGCGCGGCGCGGTCGCGGTGGCGGTCACCAACACCGGCCGGCGGGCGGGCGCGGAGGTCGTGCAGTTGTACACGCGGCAGCGCAGCTCGCGGGTGAAGCAGCCGCTGAAGAAGCTCCAGGCGTTCGCGAAGGTGTCGCTGCGGCCGGGCGAGACGCGCACGGTGACGCTGCCGCTGGAGCGCGACGCGCTGGCGCACTGGGACGTCACCCGGGAGCGCTGGGTGGTGGAGCGCAGCACGTACGAGGTGCTGGTCGGCGCCTCGTCCGGGGACATCAGGGGGCGGGCGGAGCTGGCCGTCGACGGCGAGACGGTGCCGCCGCGGGATCTGCGGCGGACGACCCGGGCGGAGAACTTCGACGACTACGCGGGCGTGCGGCTGGTCGACGAGTCGAAGCCGCGGGGCACGGCGGTGGGCGCGGAGTCGGCGGGCGCGTGGCTGCTGTTCGCGGACGCGGACCTGCGGGGCGGGGCGCGGCGGCTGGTGGCCCGGGTGGCGAAGGAGTCGCCGGGCGACGGCGCGCTGGAGGTCCGCCTGGGCGGCCCGGACGGCCGCCTGGCGGGCAGGGTGCCCGTGCCGAGCACGGGGTCGCGGTACACGTACACGGAGGTCACCGCGGCGCTGAAGGGGGCGTCCCGCCGCCAGGACGTGTACCTGGTCCTCTCCGAAGGGCTGCGCCTGTCCGAGTTCTCGCTGCGCTGAGCCTTCGGCCGCTGCCCGCGGGCCGCGGAGACCGAGCCGCGGAGCCGTGAGAGCGCGGGCTCGCGAAGCCGCGGGGTCGCGGGGTCGCGGGGTCGAGCCGCGGCATCGCGAGGCGCGACATCCCGGCATCACGAGGAGCGAGGCGCGCACGGAATCACGGCAGCGCGGCATCGCGGCACCGGGGGGGGACCGCGGCATCGCGGCACTGCGGCGGTGGGCGCCTCGGGCCGCGCAGCCACGACGACCGTCCGAGGCGTCGCCCCGGCCCTCCGGAGCCGCGGGGCGGCGTCCGGACGGCGGCGCGCAGCGCCCGCCGAACCACCCGCGCCTCGCGGCACTGCGGGACCGCGGCATCGCGGCGTCGCGTCCCGGCGGCGGTGGGCGCCTCGGGCCCGCAGCCACGACGACCGTCCGAGGCGTCGCCCAGGCCCTCCGGGGCCGCGGGGCGGCGTCCGGACGGCGGCGCGCAGCGCCCGCCGAACCACCCGCGCAACCGCCCCGCACAGCGCACCCGAGCCGGACACCCCCCAACCCACCCGGCCCCACCGGCCCCCGCCACACCCGGCCCGCCGCAGCCAGCACCCGGCGGGCGGCCGTTCGCCCTTCTCACGGAAGGAAGCGTCATGCACCCACTCGTCACCCGCCGCCACGCGCGGCCGCGCCGCGCGCTCGCGGCGCTGCTCGCGCTCGCCGCGGCGGCCTGCCTCGGGCTGGTCTCCGGCGCCCCGGCGCCGGAACGCGCGCCGGAGGCACGGCCGCAGCCCGTCGCCCGCGCGGACGCGCGCACCGCTCACACCGTCTCCTACGACCGCCACTCGCTGATCGTCGACGGCGAGCGCGTCCTGCTCCAGGGCGCCGAGTTCCACTACTTCCGGCTGCCGTCGCCGGACACCTGGCGGGACGTCCTGGAGAAGTACAAGGCCGCCGGGTTCAACACCGTGTCCCTGTACTTCCACTGGGGCTACCACTCCCCCAAGCGCGGCGTCTACGACTTCTCCGGCGTCCGCGACGTCGACCGGCTGCTCGACGTCGTCGAGGACGTCGGGCTGTACGCCGTCGTCCGGCCCGGTCCGTACATCAACGCCGAGACCAGCGGCGGCGGGCTGCCCGCGTGGCTGAAGACCGTCGAGGGGCGGGCCCGGTCGTCGGACGCCGGGTACACCGCCGCGTACCGGGAGTGGCTGACCGAGATCAACCGGATCATCGTGCCGCACCAGGTCACCCGCGGCGGCCCGGTCGTCCTCTACAACGTCGAGAACGAGTACGCGCAGAACACCGACGCGCAGTACATGCAGGACCTCCAGGACCTCGCGCACGCGCAGGGCGTGGACGTGCCCGTCACGCACAACCAGTGCTGCCAGGCGTCCTGGACGCCGCACTGGGCGGAGGGCCTGGGCGCCGTCGACATCCCCGGTCTGGACGACTACCCGCAGTCCTTCGAGTGCCAGAACGCAGACACCGTCTGGGGCCCGTGGGGCGACGGCATCACGCGGCGGCTCAAGGCCGACGCGCCCGTGTACGCCGCCGAGTACCAGGGCGGGGCGATCGATCTCAACAACGCCGGGTACGAGGCGTGCCGGAAGCTCACCGGCCCCGCCTACATGAAGTACTTCTACAAGTCCAACCTGATCAGGAGCGGCGCCACCCTCTTCAGCTACTACATGGGCTTCGGCGGCACCAACTGGGGCTACCTGGCGCAGCCGAACGACGTCTACACCTCGTACGACTACGGCGCGATGATCACCGAGGACCGGCAGTTGACGGAGAAGTACGACGAGTTCAAGCTGCAGTCGCACTTCCTGCGGGCGGCGGCCGGGCAACTGGCGAAGACGGACGAGGCGGCGGCACCGGCGTCCGACAACCCGGCGCTGGAGACCGCCGCCCGCGTCAACCCCGACACCGGCGCCCGCTTCACCCTCCTCCGCCACGCCGACCCGCCCGCCACCACCGACGACTCCGCCGTCCTCGACTACGGCGACGGACGGACGCTGCCGGTGCGCCTCGACGGCCGGGACGCCAAGGTGCTCCTCTCCGACTACGCCTTCGGCGGGCAGCGGCTCGCGCTCTCCAGCTCCGAGCTGATGACGCACACGAGCGCCGGCGGCCGGGACGTCGCGCTGCTGTACGGGCGCGAGGGCGAGGCCGGGCGGACGGTGCTGGAGTACGGGTCCCGCCCCGGGGTCGAGGTGCTCGACGGCGCCGCGGACGTCTCGTACGCCCGCGAAGGAGACGCGCTGACGCTCGACTACGTCCACGAAGACCTGACCCGGGTGCGGATCACCGGCGGCGGCCGGCCGCCGCTGCTGCTCCTGCTCGGCACCGACGCCACCGCGGCGGAGTTCTGGCAGGACGCGGAGAGCGGGCTGCTGGTACGCGGCACGGCGCTGCTCCGCGACGGGGCGGTCCGCGGCGGCACGGCGCTGCTGCGGGCGGACACCGAACGGGCCGGGGAGGTCGAGGTGTTCACCGGCGCCGGGCGGCTGGCGGTGAACGGCGACCGGGTGCCCGTACGGCGGACCGCGAGCGGTTCGCTGCTCGGCTCGCTGCCCGGGCCGCGGGCGGTCGAGCCGCCGGAGCTGACCGGCTGGCGGGCGGCGGCGGAGGCGCCGGAGGCGCGGCCGGACTTCGACGACTCCCGCTGGCGGGCGGCGGACCGGACGCTGCACGCCGACGACCACGGTTTCCACCACGGCAGCCTGTGGTACCGCGGGCGGTTCACCGCCACCGGCGCCGAGACCGGGCTGAAGCTGAACGCGATCACCGGCCGCCGCGGGATCTACCAGGTGTGGGCCGACGGCCGCTACCTCGGCTCGGCGCAGGGCGGCGTTCAGGCGGACTCCGACCCGCCGGTCAACGAGGACCCGGGGCCGGGCGCGTTCACGCTGCCGGACACCGCCCCGGGCGAGGAGGTCGTCGTCGCCGTCCTCGTGCAGAACATGGGCCACAACGACGACTGGATCGCCGACGACACCCGCTTCAAGCAGCCGCGCGGCCTGGTCCGGGCGGAGCTGCCCGGCTCGGCCGCGGACATCGCCTGGCGGATCCAGGGGACCCGCGGCGGCGAGGACCTCGCCGACACCGAGCGCGGCCCGTTCAACAACGGCGGCCTGTACGGCGAGCGGCACGGCTGGCACCTGCCGCAGGCTCCCGCGTCCGGTGACTGGCGCCGGTCCCGGCCGGACGTCGAGGGCGGCACCGTGACCTGGTACCGCACGTCGTTCCGGCTCGGCCTGCCGCACGGCCAGGACACCGCCCTCGCCCTGCGGTTCGGCGAGCCGCCCGCCGGGCACCGGCTGCTGATGTACGTCAACGGCTGGAACGTCGGCCAGTACGGCGCCGGCATCGGCCCGCAGCGGGACTTCACCCTCCCCGCGGGGCTGCTCCGCGACGACGGGCGCAACACCGTGGCGCTCGCCGTGGTCGCCGAGGACGACTCGGCGGTGCGGCTGCCGTCCCTGGTGGTGAAGGGCAACCACCGCACCGGCTGATCGGTGTGGTGGTCCGCGGCGGGCGGGAGGACGGCCGCCCGCCGCGGACGTGTCGGGGCCGTCAGCCGCCGGAGACGGCGATCGACTGGAACTCGCGGAGCACCTTCCGCGGCGCCGTGTTCTGGCTGACGGCCTTGCCCAGGTCGTTGCCCATCACCCCGAGCAGTTCGGCCCAGACCGGCCGCGTGGTGGGGTCGAACCGGGCCCGGCCCGTCATCCCCACGTACCGCCCGACCCGCCGGTCGTCTTCGAGCACGTCGACGGCCGACCGGGTCGTGGGCAGCAGGCCCTCGGTCTTCAGGTACGGCACGTAGTTCCCGGGCCGGTAGAAGAAGCTGAGGAAGTCGCGGACCAGCTCGCGGTTGCCGGACTTCCTGAACGCCATCAGGTAGTCCTGGATCCCGTGCGCGACGGGCTCGGCGCCGTGGGCGACCGGGTGCACGGCCAGCCCGTAGTCGACGTCGCCCTTCTCGATCAGGTCCAGGAACGCCCGTGCGCCGAAGGCGCCGTAGACCATCGCCGCCTTGCCCTGGGCGAACAGCGGCCAGGTGCCGTCGGGGCGGTTGGTCTGGCCGGGGTTGGGCTGGGTGTAGCCGCGCTTGCCGAGGTCCTGGAGGAAGCCAAGCGTTTCGACGTTGCGATCGCTGTCGATGGCCCACCTGCCGTTCGCGGTCCAGCCGCCGCCGTGGGCGCGGGCCCAGGTGCCGAACTCGTAGTGCCCGGACTCGATGCCGAGGGCCAGCCCGTACGGGACGTACGCGCCGGGCAGCGCCTTGATCCGGTCGACGGCGTCGAGGAACTGGTCGCGGGTGGCCGGCGGCCCGTCGAAGCCGGCCTCGCGGAGGATCGCCTTGTTGTAGTACATGCCGTTGACGGTGGCGAGGAACGGCAGCGCGTACTGCCGGCCGCGGAAGGAGGCGTTGTCGGCGAAGGCGGGCAGGAAGTCGGCGCGGACCTCGGGGGTGAGGACGTCCTCGGCGGGGTGTAGCAGGTCGGCGTCGGCGTAGTCGGCGAAGAGGTTGAGGTTGGCGATGTCGGGCAACTGGCCCGTCTGCACCATGGTGTTGATCTGGGTCTGCAGGTTGCCCCAGTCGATGATCTGCAGCTTGACGCTCTTGCCGGGGTGCAGGGCCTCGAACTTCGCGACGAGCCTGCGCCAGTACGGCTGCGTGCCGTCGGTGTACTGCGCGATGACGACCTTGATGGCGTTCGGGTCGCCGGCCTGGATCGGCCGCCCGCAGGCCGCCAGCGCGGCGAGCGCCGACGCGGAGGCGAGCGCGCCGCCGGCGCGCAGGACGGCCCTTCTGCCGGGCATGGGGTGGCTCATTTCGTGCTGCCCTTCGTCAGGCCGCTCACCAGGTACCGCTCGATGAGCGCGAACAGGATCACCGCGGGCACGATCGCCATCAGGGAGGCGGCGAAGAGGTACTGGTAGTTCGTCTCGTACAGGCCCACGAACTGCTGGACGCCGACGGTGAGCGGCACCCGGTTCTCGGTGGGCTCGTTGAAGACGGTCAGCGAGATGACGAACTCGTTCCAGACCTGGATGAACGTGAAGATGGTGACGGTGATGAGCGCGGGGGCCGCGAGCGGCAGCGCCATCCGCACCATGATCCGGAAGCGGCCGAGCCCGTCGAGCATCGCCGCCTCGTCGATCTCCAGGGGTATGGAGGCGAACTGGGTGTGCAGGATCCAGATGGCGAAGGCGATGTTGAAGGCGCAGTTGACGGCGATGATGAACCAGTAGCTGTGGATCCCGCCGGTGAACACCGCCTCCCGGTACAGGCCGATGAGCAGCGCCACGGCGGGGAACATCTGGGACACCAGCACGAGCCCGAGGAACGCGCCCCGGCCGCGGAAGTGGGTGCGCGCCAGGATGAAGGCGGCGGGCGCGGCGATCAGCAGCACCACGGCCGTCGAGACCAGCGCCACGATCAGGCTGACCCTGAAGTAGCTCGCCAGCGGGATCTTGTCCCACACGTCGGCGTAGTTGGACCAGGCCCACTCGTCCGGCAGGTAGTCGGCGGGCACCTGGAACAGCTCGGCGTCGGTCTTCAGCGAGCCGAGGAACATCGCGACGTACGGCGCGAGGAAGAACAGCGCGACGCAGAGCCCCGCGAGCGGCAGCCCGACGTGCCGCACCCGCCGCCACCCGGCGGCCAGCGGCCCGGTCACCGGACGTACGCCGCGGGCGACGGCGGCCGAGGCGAGCCGCGCGCGGCGGCCGAGCGCCTCGGCGGCCTCGCCGCCCGGGCGCGGCCCGGCGGACGCGGCGCTCTCGCGGCCCTTGAGCAGCCGGATGAGTACGGCGATGAGGATGCTGATCGCGATCACGTTGAGCACGCCGAGGGCGGCGGCCTCGCCGGTGTCGAGCCGGCCGGTGAAGGCGATCTTGTACATGAAGGTGACGGAGGTGTCGGCGTGGTTGCCGGCCGTCTTGCCCATGATCACCCAGATGAGGGCGAAGGCGTTGAAGACGTGCAGCATGTTGAGCACGAGCGCGACCGTCAGCGAGGGCCGCAGCATCGGCAGCGTCACCCGCCGCCAGGTGGTCCACGGCCCGGCGCCGTCGATCTTCGCCGCCTCCGTCAGCTCGCCGGGGATGGTCTGGAGGCCGGAGAGCAGGACGTACGCCGTGAAGGGGACCGAGGTGACGATCCCGACCGCCATGAGGGAGTAGAAGGCGATGTCCGGGTCCTTGTACCAGTCGACCGGCGAGTCGAGGATCCGCAGATCCATCAGCAGCCGGTTGAGCAGGCCGTTCCCGCCCTCGTAGATGAAGCGCCAGACGGTCGCGGTCATCACCAGGGACGTCGCCCAGGGCACGATCAGCGCGAGCCGGACGAGGCGGCGGCCGAAGAAGTCCTTGGCGAGGAACTGCGCGAGCGCGAGGGAGAGGAGGACCGTGAGGCCCACGACGACCACGACCCACAGGAGGGTGTTGCCGACGACGCCGGGGAGCTCGTCCTCGGCGAAGAGGTTGCGGTAGTTCTCCAGCCCGGCGAAGCCGTCGGTCAGGCCGATGCGGTTGATCTCGACGAAGGACATCCCGACCATGTAGACCGCCGGGAAGACGATCACGGCCGCGATGAGCAGGGTGCTGGGCGCCAGCCAGCGGACGGGGACGGTCCGCCGCCACAGAGTGCGCAGCGGGCCGGCGGGCGGCGGGGCGGTACCGGCGCGGAGGGCCGGGGACGTCGGCGGGGCGCCGCCTTCGTTCCGTACGGGATGGGCGGTCGGACGGCCGGTCGGATGGCCGGTCGCCTCGGTGCGGGGCGTCGACGTCAACGGGCACCTCCTGCTGCTCGGTCAGGTCCCGGGGTGCCCTGGCCGCCCGGATCGCGCCGCTGGGCCCGCACGCCCGGGTGGCGCGGGGCGCCCGGGTGGCCTGGGGTTTCTGCCGCCGGCTCGGCGCGCTGGGCGCTGCCGGGGGCGAGGGGGGCGCCTTCGGAGAGGGCCGCGCCGGGGGCGCGCTCGCCGCCGCCGGGGCCGAGGTCGTGGAGCGGGACGATCTGCCCGGCGGCACCGCCGAACAGTTCCCCGTCCAGATGGGCCACGGCCCGCCCGATCGCGCCGACGGCGACGCACTCCTCGTCAAGCGCGGAGGCGCGCAGCTCCGGCACCCGCAGGCACACGTCCTCCAGCCGGCGCCGCAGCCGCGGCAGCAGCACGTCGGCGGCGCGCGAGAAGGCGCCGCCGAGGACGACCAGTTCGGGGTCGAGGGTCATGACCATCGCCGACGTGCCCAGCGCCAGGTCGTCGCAGTACCGCTCCACGGCCGCCACCGCGACGGGGTCGCCGCCGCGGGCGGCGGCGAAGGTGTGCCGGGCGGCGTCGCTCTTGGGCACGCCCGGGGGGACGGCCGGGCAGTCGTGGAGGTACGAGGCGGCGGTGACCCAGTGCGTCACGGGGTGCATGCCGACCTCGCCGGCGACGCCGCCGAACCCGCGGTGCACCTGCCCCCCGACGACCAGCGCGGCGCCGGTGCGCCGGCCGGCGTGCAGGAACACGGCGTCGTCGACGCCTTTGGCCACGCCCCACTGGCGCTCGGCGAGTGCGGCGAGACGGGAGTCGTTGTCGATCTGCACGGCGCAGGGGAAGAGCGCGCCGATGCGGTCGGCGAGGTCGACGCCGGTCCAGTTCGCGACGCCGGCGCAGTACTGCACGGTCCCGGCGCGGTCCACGACGCCGGTGGTGCCCGCGCCGACGGCCCACAGGTCCGTACGCCGCAGCCCGACGGCGGCCAGGCAGTCGGCGACGGCCCGGTCGGCGGCGGCGATGCGGTCGTCGACGGGGGTCGCGGGGTCGACGGTGCGGTGGGTCTGGACGTGGACGGTGCCGTCGAGGTCGGCGATGGCGGCGCGCACGCTGTGCACGCCGATGTCGATGCCGGCCACGTGCCCGGCGTCGGCACGGAACCGGTACCGCCGCGCGGGCCGGCCGACGGTGCCCGGCGCGGGCCCCATCTCCTCGACCCAGCCCAGCCCGACGAGTTGGCCGACGACGTCCTTGGTGGACGGCCGCGACAGGCCGGTGCGCTCGGCCACGGCGGTGAGGGTGAGCGGCTCGGCGCCGCGCAGGACGTCCACGACCGCGAGCGAGTTCAGGTGCCGCAGCCGGGACAGGTCCCCGCCCAGCTCCGCTGCCGATGCCATTGCGTGACGCCCCTCCCGAGCCCACGGGTCGTCCGTCGACCAGCCGCGAACGACTAACGATGGACTCCTTTACATATTTACGATGGAGCCCTTTATATGGAGTGGCGAAGCTGATCGTCAACCCGTCGAACGGAGACCGACCTTGATCATCCCCACGCCGTCGCGCAGCTCCCCCCGCCCCGGTTCGTACGCCCTGGGCCCGGACACCCCGCTGCACGTCGCCGATCCGGCGCTCGCCCCGGTCGCCCGCGTCCTGCGCGAACAGCTCCTGCCGGGCACGGGGTGCACCCTGCCGCCGGGGCGGGGCGGGATAGAGCTGACGCTGGACGAGGAACTGACCGCTGGGGACGGGGGCGGGGGCGTGGACGGGGACGTGGGCGTGGGCGCAGGGGCCGAGGCGTACCGCCTGACGGTCAGCCCGGACGGCATCCGCATCGCCGCCGGCGGCCCGGCCGGCGCCTTCTACGGCGTGCAGACGCTGCGCCAGCTCCTGCCGCCGCACACCCTGCGCCGTACCGCGCTCGACGAGGGCCCGTGGGACGTCGGCTGCGTCGAGATCGAGGACCGGCCGCGGTTCGCGTGGCGGGGCGTCCTGCTGGACGTGGCCAGGCACTTCTTCACCAAGAGGGACGTGCTGCGCGTGCTGGACCAGATGGCCCTGCACAAGCTGAACGTGCTCCACTTCCACCTCACCGACGACCAGGGCTGGCGCCTGGAGATCAAGCGCTACCCGCGGCTGACGGAGATCGGCTCCTGGCGCACCGAGTCGAAGCCCGGCTGGAACGAGACGGGCGACGGCCGGCCGCACGGCGGCTACTACACGCACGACGACATCCGCGAGATCGTCGCGTACGCGGCGGCGAGGCACATCCTGGTCGTCCCGGAGGTCGACGTGCCGGGGCACACACAGGCCGCCATCGCGGCGTACCCCGAACTGGGCAACACCGGGGAGCGGTTGGAGGTGGAGACCGGCTGGGGTGTGAAGTCGAACATCCTCAACGTCTCCGACGGGACGCTGGACTTCGTACGGCACGTCTTCGACGAGGTGATCGAGCTGTTCCCCAGCCCGATCATCTGCGTCGGCGGCGACGAGTGCCCGAAGGACCAGTGGAAGGCGAGCCCGGCGGCGCAGGCGCGGATGGCGGAGCTGGGGCTGCGCAACGAGGACGAGCTGCAGAGCTGGTTCATCCGCCGGGTGTCGGACCATCTGGAGGCGCGCGGACGGCAGTTGCTCGGCTGGGACGAGATCCTGGAGGGCGGCCTGCCGCCCGCCGCGACGATCGTGTCGTGGCGCGACAACCACGGCGCGGTCCGGGCGGCCCGCGACGGCCACCAGGTGATCACCAGCCCGGCCCGCCAGGTCTACCTCGACTACCGCGCCTCGGACGCCCCGGAAGAACCGGTCCCGGTGGGCACAGTGCTTCCGGTGGAGGAGGTCTACGCCTTCGAACCGGTCCCGGAGGAACTGCGGGGCACGCCGGCGGCGGACCTGGTCATCGGCGCGCAGTGCGGCCTGTGGACGGAGGCGATCGACAACGTCCGGGCCCTGGACTACCAGGCGTTCCCGCGGATGAGCGCGTTCGCGGAGACGGTGTGGTGCGCACCGGAACGGGACGAGGCGGGCTTCGCGCGCCGGTTGACGCACCACTTGGGCCGGCTGGAGGCGCTGGGGGTGGAGTACCGGCGTCCGGAGGGGCCCCGGCCGTGGGAGCGGCGACCGGGGGTGCGGGGGAGGCCGGTGACGATGGAGGAGTACTTGGCGGAGGTGGAGGCGGACACGAGGAACATCAGGTAGGGGCGGGGGCGGGGCGCCGCCGGGCGGCTGCCGGGCGGCTTGGGGGGCGCGCGGCGCAGACGGGCCGCGTGGGGGGCGCGCGGCAGGCGGGCCGCCTGAGGGCCGGGGGCGCCGCTGCCGGGCGGCTTGGGGGCGCGCGGCGCAGGCGGGTCGCGCGGGGGCCGGGGGCGCCGCGCCGGCCGCCTGGGGGGCGCGCGGCGCAGCCGCCGCCGCGGGGCCATCCGGGGCGTGGGGAGGGGTGGGTCACCCGGGGCGGGTCCGGGGCAGGTCGCCGGAGGGGGCCCGCGAGGGCCGGCGGGAGACCCGGCGAGGGGGGACCCGCGAGGAGACCCCGCGAGGGGGACGGGGGTGGGCGCGGACGTCCCCCCTCAGCCACCCACCGCCCCCCTCACCGCCTCCGCGAACGCCCGGGTTCGCGCGTTCTCCCCGTCCCCCCGCCACACCAGCCCCAGCGCCGAGTCCCGCAGCCCCCTCACCGGCACGTACACCACATCCCCCCGCGGGTGGTGCTCCGCCGTCGGGCGGCACAGCAGCATCACCCCCCGGTTCGCCGCCACCAGCGACAAGCCCTCCTGCAGCGTGCCCACCGCCGGCCCCCGCGGGACCGGCGTGCCCGACGGGGTGTGCGTCGGGGCCTGGGCCTCGCGCCAGTAGGGCGGGGCCGGTGCGGTCACGCCGATCAGCGGGGTCGTGGCCAGGTCCTCGGCCCGCAACTCCGCACGGGCGGCGAAGGGGTGGCGGCGGGAGGCGGCCACGTACTGCGGCTGGACGGAGAACACCGGGCCCAGCACCAGCGTCGGCTCCGCCATCGGCAGCAGCACCACCGCCGTGTCCACCTCGTCGCGCTGCAGCGCCCCGAAGGGATCGCAGAGCGGGAGTTCGGTGATCCGGGTGGTGCACCCCGGGTGCCGGTCCTCGAACTCCGCGACCACGTCCATGAATCCGTACCCCACCACCCCCTGAAACCCGATGCGCAGCGGCCCGCCGATCCCCAGCGCCGCCGCCCGGGCGTCGTCGACCGCCGCCCGCACCGCCGCGTACGCCGGGCGGAGGTCGGCGAGGAAGTCCTCGCCGAGCGGGGTGAGCCGGACCCGGCGGCTGGTGCGGTCCACCAGGCGCGCGCCGACGCGGTGTTCCAGCGCGCGGATGAGCTGACTGACCCGGCCCTGGGATACATAAAGTCGTTCGCCGGTACGTCCGAAGTGCAGCTCCTCCGCGAGGATCAGGAAGCACTCCAGCTCGCGGATCTCCACCCTGCCCGAGGCCGCCTGACCACCGCCGCTTGCCCCCTCGCCCGTGATCGCCATGCGCGTACGCCCCCGCCGTTTGATTAGTCCACCTCATAGAAGCATGAACACTTCACGCTTGTTCCCCTCCCTCCCGCCCGGCTTGGCTGAGGCCATGGCAAAAGTCGACGAGCTGTCCGCACCCACCGCCGCGCACGCCCCCTCCCCCACCGCCGCGCCGCCGCCCTCCCCCACCGGCGGGTGGGCCGCCGTGGCGACCGTGGCGGCCGGCACCTTCACCGTGGTCACGTCCGAGATGCTGCCGGTCGGTCTGCTCACACCCCTCAGCGGTTCGCTGTACGTCAGCGAAGGTACGGCCGGACTGACGCTCACCGTCACCGGCCTGATCGCCGCCTTCTCCGCCCCGCTCGTCACCGCCGCGGTCGGCCGGCTCGACCGGCGCCTCGTCCTCTGCTCCCTGATGGCGCTCCTGGCCGCCGCCAGCGCGCTCGCCGCCTGGTCGCCGGACTTCGCGGTCATGATGGCGGCCCGCGTGCTCGTCGGCGTCGCGCTCGGGGGCGTGTGGTCCCTCGCCGGCGGGCTGGGGGTGCGGCTGGTGCCGTCCCGGTCCGTCGGGGCGGCGACCTCCCTGATCTTCAGCGGCGTCGCCGTCGCCTCGGTCGTCGGCGTACCTGCCGGTGCGTACGTCGGTGAACTCCTCGGCTGGCGCGCCGCGTTCCTCGCCGTCGGCGGGCTGGCGCTGCTCGTGACCGCGGCCATGGCCGTGCTGCTGCCGCCGCTGCCCGCCGAGGAGGCGGTCGCGCTCGGCGGGGTGCTGCGGCTGGTCGGCAACGCCCGGGTGGCCACCGGGCTCGCCGTGGTGTTCCTGCTGGTGACGGGCCACTTCGCCGCATACACCTATGTACGCCCCATCCTGGAGGACCTCGCGGGCGTCGGGGCGTCGCTGATCGGCGCCCTCCTCCTGGCGTACGGAATCGCCGGTATCGCCGGCAACTTCGCCGCCGGCGCCCGCGTGGGCCGGCGGCTGCGCGGCACCGTGCTGGTGATCGGCGGCACGCTCGCCGCCGCCATGCTGCTCGTGCCGCCGGCCGGGCTGTCGGTGGCGGGTGCGGCGGTCCTGTTGGTCGTGTGGGGGCTGGCCTACGGCGGTGTGTCGGTGAGTACGCAGACCTGGCTGGGCCTTGCCGCGCCGCGGGCCCGGGAGGGCGCGACGTCGCTGTTCGTGGCCGTGTTCAACGGGGCCATCGCCCTGGGGGCGTTCACGGGCGGCCGGATGGTGGACGGGTTCGGCACGCGGTCGGTGCTGTGGCTGGGCGGTGCGCTGGCGCTGGGCGCGCTCGCAGTGACCCTGCTCGGGCGCGTACCCGCGCCGCACACCGGGGCCGCCGCCCCGTGACACCCGCGGTCCCCGCCCCCCGTCCCGCGTGCCGGACTCTCGCCCGGAGTCAGGGCGAGTCGCCGGCGGCGTCTCCGGCCGCGGCGCCGGCCCCCTTCCCGCCTCCGGCCCCGCCCGCCTCTCCCCCCGCGGCCCCCGCCGCCACCGGCCGCGCCCCCCGCGACGCCAGCCACACCCCCGCGCCCACCACCGCCACCCCCACCGTCGCCGCCCCCGACCCCGCCAGCACCGCCCGCGGCCCGACCGCCGCGACCAGCGGCCCCCCGAGCGCCGCCCCGACCGGCGTCGACGTGAGCAGCACCGCGCCGCGCGCCGCGAGCACCGTGGTCAGCCACCCCTCGGGGGTGCGGTTCTGGAAGAGGGTGAACGACAGCGCCGGGTACGGGCCGTACACCGCGCCGCCCAGCGCGAAGCAGGCCATCGCACCCGCGGTCCCGGCCCCGAGCCCGTACGGCAGCAGCAGCGTCGCACCCCAGCCCGCGACGATGCCGAGCGTCACCGGCCACAGCGGCAGCCGCCGCAGCGCGCCGACGGTCAGCCCGCCGACGACCGCGCCGACGCCGAAGGCGGTCCAGAACAGGCCGAGGAGCCCGGCGTCGCCGTCGAGCTCCCCGGTGACGTACAGCGGAAGGGCGACCTCGACGGGGCCGTAGAGGGCGAAGAACAGCCAGGTGAGGATGAGGATCGCGAGCAGTTCACGCTGCCTGGCCAGCAGCCGCAGCCCGCGACCGGCGGGGGGCTTGCGGGGCGCCTCCGGGGACTCCTCGGCGCCGGGCCCCAGCCGCGCCGTCTGCACGGCGAGCAGCAGGTACGTCAGCGCGTCCAGGCCGACGATCCACGCCGGGCTGACGGCCGTGGCGAGGAACCCGGCCACGGCCGGGCCGGCGACGATGCTCGTGGACATGCTCGCGCCGAGAAGGGCGTTGGCGGCCAGTCGGTGCTGCTCCGGCAGCAGCTCGCCGACCAGCGTGAACTTCCCCGCGTTGCCCCACGCGGTCAGCACCGACGAGCAGCCGAGCAGCACGACGTACGTCACGGGATCCAGGACTCCGACGCCCCAGGCCAGCGGCACGCAGCCCAACAGGGTGCCGCGCAGCGCGCAGTTGGCCATGAGCAGCCGGCGCGCGGGCAGCTTCCGCAGCCACCGCCCGAGCAGCAGCACGCCCGCCGCCCCGGGCAGCGCGTACGCGGCGAGCGCGGCCCCGACGAGCAGGCCCTCGCTGCCGTCCGGGGCGATGACGATCGCCAGCCACGCCACCGCGACCATGCTCATGCCGCCGCCGAAGTCCGAGGCCACGAAGGCGGGCAGCAGCCGGCGCAGCCGCGGGTGCGCGAGCACGGGCCGGTAGGCGCGCGGGACGAGGGGACGGGTCACGCCGACAGCGTGCCGGGTGAACCGCGGTCGAGGTCAAGAGGTCAAGGGCCGACGACGGGGGTCCACTCGCGGACGCCGACGACCTCGACGCCGGGGGTGCGGTAGTAGGGGTCGTCGGCCATGATCGCGTCGAGCCGGTCGCGGGTCGTGTCGAAGACGAGCAGGGCCCCGGAGTCGTCGGCCCAGGGGCCGGCGGCGAGGAGGGTCTTGTCGCGGTGGAGGCGGTGGAGCCGGTCACGGTGGGCGGGCCGGGCGTCGAGACGGGCGGGGGTGGCGGCGAAGCGCAGTTCGAGTACGAGCATGGGGCGACGGTACGGTCGGGGGTGTGAGGGGATCTGTATCGCCCGATACACGCAACGGCACGCCGCCGGAGGCGGACACGACCCCGCCGACACCGGCCGCCGGCACGCCCGGCGGGCAGCCCGCGGACCCGGACGCCGCGCCCGAGGCACCGGCCGCCCTCCACGCCGTCCCGCTGCTCCGCGGCCTCCCCCCGGCCCGGCTGCACGCGCTCTGGCAGCGCTCCGTCCCGCGCCGGTACGCCGCCGGCGAGGTGCTGCGCGCGGCCGGCGAGCCGGCCGGGCACCTGCTGCTCCTCCTCGACGGCCGGGTCGCCGCCACCGTCGTGTCCGCGGCCGGGCGGGTCGTACGGGTCGGGGCCTGGGCGGGGCCGTGTGCGCTGGACAAGGTCGCGGTGATCGACGACCGCGGCCACACCGCGACGCTCACCGCCGTCACCCCCTGCACCGTACGCAGCCTGCCCCGGGCCGACTTCCTCGCGCTCGTCGACGACGCCACCGCCGTACGCGCCCACGTCCTGCGGACCCTCGCCGCCCAGGCCCGCGACCAGCAGACCCGCTTCACCGCGACGGCGACCCTCCCCGCGTCCGCCCGGCTCGCGGCCTGGCTGCTGGCGGAAGCCGCGCGGCTCCGCTCCTCCCGCGTCCCCCTCCCCGGCGGCCAGCAGCCCCTGGCCGACCACCTCGGGGTCACCCGCGTCACGCTCAACCGCGCGCTGTCGGGACTCCGCCGCGACGGCCTGCTGACGTACGCCCGCGGCGAGGTGGAGATCCTCGCCCCGGAGACCCTGGCGCTACGGGCCGCGCCGGAACACCACTGAGAGCACTGCCCCGCCCCGATCGGGTCGCACGGTCGCGTCGCCTCCCCTACCGTGACCTAGTCTCGAATAATCAGGACATAAGGACTAAACCAACCGAAGGACGCCCTCGCCATGCGACTCCCGCCGCACCGCGGCCACCGCCGCGATGTCGGAGGCGCCGAGGCCCACGCACCACCCGGCGCGTCCCGGATCCCCCGCGTCCTGTTCCCCGTGCTGATCATCGTGGTCGCGGTGATCATCGACCTCTCCACCCCCGCCTCGACCCGGACCGCGCCGCTGCTGGTCGCCGCGCCCGTGGTGGCCGCGGCGACCATCTCCGTCCTGGCCACCGCCGCGGTCGCCCTCGTCGCGGTCGGGCTGACGGTGGCGACGCACCTGTACCACGACCTCTGGGGTGACCTCAGCGCGGACATGGCCCTCGCGTCGGCCGCCGCCGTGGGCCTGGCGAGCATCGCCGCCGCCGTCATCCGGAGAAAGCGCGAGAGAGAGCTGAAGCAGGTCCGGTCGGTGGCCGCGGCCGCGCAGCTCGCGCTGCTGCGCCCGCCGCCGCCCCGCATCGGCCGGCTCGCGCTGCGCAGCGTCTACCTCGCCGCCGAGGCGGAGGCGCAGATCGGCGGGGATCTGTACGAGGCGCTGCACACCCCGTTCGGCGCGCGGGTGCTCATCGGCGACGTACGGGGCAAGGGGCTGCCCGCCGTCGGCGTGTCCGCCGTGCTGACCGGGTGTTTCCGCGAGGCCGCGCACCGTGAGCCGACGATCGGGGAGGTCGCCGGGCGCATGGAGGAGACGGCGCAGCGGGAGATCGACCGCGACGACCCGTCGGAGGCCTTCAGCGAGCGTTTCACCACCGCTCTGCTGGTGGAGATCCCGCCGGACGAGCCCGTCGCCCGCATCGTGCACCTGGGCCACCCCGAGCCGCTGCTGATCGGCGGCGGCCAGGTGACCAGCCACCCGCCCGCCCGGCCCGGCCTCCCGATCGGGCTCGGCGGGCTCGTCGGCACGCTGCCGGTCCCCCAGACCATCGCCTTCCGCCCGGGCGAGCGGCTGCTGCTCTACACCGACGGGTTCATCGAGGCCCGCGACGAGCACGGCGTGTACTTCCCCCTCGCCGGCAGCGCCGCCCGCCACGCCGCCGTCGACCTGGACGGCCTCGTCGCGGCCCTGCGCGCCGACCTGCTCCGGCACACCCGCCGGCAGTTGTCCGACGACGCGGCGCTCCTCGTCATCGAGCGCCTCCCCGACACCCCTCCCCCGCTCTGACCCGGCACCTTGCCCCGTCCGAAAGCGATCGGTCCCCGTGCCCACACCATTGCCCGGGCCGAGAACTACTTGCATAGTGAACGCGCCCCAGACAGACGGTCCACCTCCCCACGCCCCGGAGACCTCGATGTCCGGCGACGAGTCCGTCGCTCCCGTGCTCGCCGCGGCCTACGACGCTCACGACGCCGCCGGAGTCGTCGCCGCGCTCGGCGAGCTGGCCGGGCGGCTGGACCTCGCGCGCCTTCCCGCCCTGTGGCACCCGCTGGGCTTCTTCCGGCTCGAAGTGGCCAGAGACCATGCGGGCCGGGGGTACTTCCTGCACTGCTGGCCGCGCGGCGAACGGCGCCCGCACGAACCGGCCCTGGCCGTGCACCGGCACGCGTACGCGCTCGAAAGCCTCGTCATCGACGGAGAGTTACGGAACCGCCGGTTCGACAGCGCGACCACCGCACCGTCGTCCCTGCGGGGCCCGCTGTACCGGGCGGAGCGGGCGGGCCGGCAGTCTGCGCTCAAACGAACGGAGAACGTCGCGGAGTTGGACGAGCTTGAGGACCTGTCGCTGGGTCCCGGCTGCTTCTACGGGGTGTCTCCGGAGGAGTTCCACGAGAGCAGGGTGGACGTGTCGAGGTTCTGCGTCACGCTGGCGAGGATGTCGCGGAGGGTACGCCCCAACCCTCACGTACTCGGCGACTTCGCCTCCCCACCGGTCCTCCTGTACCGCCACACCCCGGTGGCGCAGAGCTTGCTGATCCAGTTGGCGGATCACCTGCGCGCCCTTGACGACGCCGGTCCACCCCGGTGACGGGGGTGCGGGTGGCGGAGCCCCCGCTTCGCGCGGCGCAGCCGTGCAGAAACGACGAAGGCGACGCGGCCTGCGCTTTCGCAGGCACACGTCGCCTCTCCTGCTCATGGGGGTGCGGGTGGCGGAGCCCCCGCCTCGCGCGGCGCAGCCGCGCAGAAACGACGAAGGCGACGCGGCCCACGCTTTCCGTGGGCATACGTCGCCTCTCGCCTTCGTGGAGATGGCGGGAATCGAACCCGCGTCCAACGGTGCAGGGACAGGACTTCTCCGAGCGCAGTCCGCTACGTTTTTCTCGGCCCCGGAGATCACGCGGACAAGTCTCCGACGGGCTCAGTCACTGTGATGTGTCCTGCTACACCCCGTGACCGGGTCTAGCAGTGGAGTTCCCTAGCTGATGCCAGGATCCGGGTCGGGAACACCCCCGGGCTGACACTTCGCAAGTCGCTACTTAGGCAGCGAGGGCGAAGGAATCGCGCTTGGTGTTGGCGATTATTTGTTTCGGCCTGTGGTTAACGAGATCATGGCCGCTTCCTCGGCTCGCTTCTCCTGTTCCGACAGCCGCTGTCGAAACCGATCATCCCCATGTGGTGTTTTCAAGGTGCGCAGCCCGCGAGGAGCCGCTGCTGCCATGGTAGAGGAAGAACGCCGCGGCATGCCACCACATTCCCCCGCCGTACGGGCCCGTCCGCGCAGGTCAGCCGCGGAACCTGCGGCGGGCCGCGGAGATCGCCTTCTGCGCCTCGCGGTTGTCCTGCTTCTCGCGCAGCGCCTGCCGCTTGTCGTACTCCCGCTTGCCGCGCGCCAGCGCGATCTCCACCTTGGCCCGGCCGTCCTTGAAGTACAGCGCCAGCGGCACGATCGTCAGCCCGGTCTCCTGCGTCTTGCCGATCAGCTTGTCGATCTCGGCGCGGTGCAGCAGGAGCTTGCGCTTGCGGCGCGCGGTGTGGTTCGTCCACGTACCCTGCGAGTACTCCGGGATGTGCACGTTGTGCAGGTAGATCTCGCCGCCGTCGAGGTGCGCGAAGCCGTCGGCGAGCGAGGCCCGCCCCTGGCGGAGCGACTTGACCTCGGTACCGGTCAGCACGAGCCCCGCCTCGTACGTGTCGAGGATGAGGTAGTCGTGCCGCGCCTTCTTGTTCTGCGCGATCAGCTTGCGACCCGTGTCTTTACCCATAGCCGGGCCATTGTCGCCTAAACGCCGCCACCGAGGCCACTCAAAACCGTCCGGGCCTCCGCCTCGGCGTCCCGGTCGCCCGTGACGGCCAGGTCGAGGTCCGGGGTGACGCCGACGCCCTCCAGGCTGCGCCCGGCCGGGGTGCGGTACTCGCCGACCGTCAGCTCGGCGACGGAGCCGTCCGGCAGGGCCCTCGGCATCTGCACCGAGCCCTTGCCGAAGGTGCGGGTGCCGACGACGACGGCGCGGCCGCGGTCCTGCAGCGCCCCGGCCAGCAGCTCGGCACTGCTCATCGTGCCGCCGTCGACGAGGACGACCAGCGGCGTCTCGGTGTTGCCGCCCGGCTTCGCGTACAGCGCCTGCTGGCCGCTCTCCAGGTCGTACGTCGCCACCACCCCGTCGTCGAGGAAGCCCGACGCCGCCTCGACGGCCTCCACGACGAGGCCGCCGGAGTTGCCCCGCAGGTCGAGGATGAGGCCGTCGCTGCCGCGGGCCCCGGCCGCGGCCCGGCGTACCTCGGCGCCGCTGCCGCGGGTGAAGCTCTCCACCCGGATCACGTGGGCCGTGGCCCCGTCGTCCGCTGGCCTGTGCTGCCGTACGGTCACGGACTCGGCCTTCAGCTCCACCCGGCGCACGGGCCGCGCCCAACGCCGCTCGCCGCGCTGCAGCGCGAGCACCACCGTGCTTCCGCGCGCCCCCTCGCCCAGCTCGTCGCCGCGCAGCAGCGCGACGACCTCGGTGACGGGCCGGCCCGCGACCGGCGTGCCGTCGACGGCGCGGAGCCGGTCGCCGGTCCGGATGCCGGCCTCGGCGGCCGGGCTGTCCGCGCCCACCTGGGCGATCTCCATCCGGCCGGCCCCGTCGGTCTTGATCCACAGCCCGACGCCGACGTACTTGCCCGCCAGCATCCGCTGCAGCGACTCGTACTCGCGCGCGCTGTACGCCGTCGACCAGCGGTCTCCGCTGCGGCTGACCAGCTCGCCCGCGGAGTGGGCGGTGCCGCCCTCGCCGGCGCGCGGCTCGTAGACCCGCTCCCCGGCGACGTGGCCGGTGAGCACCTTGGGCGGGCGTTCCGCCTCGCCGGGCCAGGACCCGGTGGCGGCTCCGGTGGCCAGGACGCTGACGAAGACCAACGTCAGACCGGCCCCGCGGCGGAAGGCGCTGCGGGGCTTCTCATCGTCAGACGGGCCCGACATGTCGCTGAGTGTAGGACAGCAACGGGTGCCGTATGGGGAGTTGACGCCCGCCACGGCGCGTACGTGGCCTACGCCACACCCACCCTGATTGTCAGACCTTGAGGTACTTGCGCAAGGCGAAGAAGGCGGCGATGCCCGGCATGAGCAGGCCGATCGCGACGACGAGCGGCAGCACCCGGATCACTTCGTCCCACCCGATGAAGTTGATCAACAGGATCTTGTCAGCGAGCCAGTTGTCGATGAGGAAGTGCTTGCCGCCGACGAGCAGCACCGCCGCGAAGCTCGCGCCGATCAGCCCGGCGACGGCGGCCTCGACGATGAACGGCAACTGGATGTAGACGCTGGACGCGCCCACCAGCCGCATGATCCCGGTCTCCCGGCGCCTGCTGAACGCCGACACCCGTACGGTGTTGACGATCAGCATGATCGCCACGACGAGCATCAGCGCCATCACGCCGATGGCCGCGTACGTCATGCCGTTGAGCAGGTTGAACAGGCTCTCCAGCACGTTGCGCTGGTCCTGTACCTCCTGGACGCCCGGTCTGTCGGCGAAGGCGCTGGTGATGACCTCGTACCGCTCGGGGTCCGACAGCTTGACGCGGAAGGACTCCTGCATCTGGTCCGGCGTGAGGGAGGAGGCCAGCGGGGAGTCGCCGAACTGCTCCTTGTAGTGCTTGTACGCCTCTTCGCTGGACTCGTACTGCACGCTCTCGACGATGTCCAGGGCGTTCAGGTCGTCCTGGATCTCCTTCTTCTGCTCCGCCGTGACCGCACCCTTCTCGCAGTTGGGCGAGGTTTCGGCGTCCACTTCGTTGCAGAAGAAGATGGAGACGTTGACCTTGTCGTACCAGTAGCCCTTCATGGTGTCGACCTGCTTGCCCATGAGCCAGGAGGCCCCGAACAGGGCCAGCGACAGGGCCACGGAGACGATCACCGCGAAGGTCATCGTCAGGTTGCGGCGGAGACCGACACCGATCTCCGAGAAGACGAACTGGGCGCGCATGCCCGTCCTTTCAGCTCCGGGGGCAGCAGCTCAGTGCTGGTATCCGTACACACCGCGCGACTGGTCGCGTACCAGCCGCCCCAACTCGAGTTCGATGACGCGCCGGCGCATCTGGTCGACGATCTGCTGATCATGGGTGGCCATGATCACTGTGGTACCGGTCCTGTTGATGCGGTCGAGCAGCTTCATGATGCCGACCGAGGTCTGCGGGTCGAGGTTGCCCGTCGGCTCGTCCGCGATGAGGAGCATGGGCCGGTTGACGAACGCCCGCGCGACGGCGACGCGCTGCTGCTCACCGCCGGAGAGCTCGCCGGGCATCCGGTCGCCCTTGCCCGCCAGGCCCACGAGGTCGAGCACCTCGGGGACGGTCTTGCGGATCTGGCCGCGGGGCTTGCCGATCACTTCGAGGGCGAACGCGACGTTCTCCGCGACGGTCTTGTTCGGCAGCAGCCGGAAGTCCTGGAAGACCGTGCCCAACTGGCGCCGCATCTGCGGCACCTTCCAGTTGGACAGCCGGGCGAGATCCTTGCCGAGCACGTGCACCTGGCCGTGCGTGGTCCGCTCCTCGCGCAGGATGAGCCGCAGGAACGTGGACTTGCCGGAGCCGGAGGACCCCACGAGGAACACGAACTCGCCGCGCTCGATCTCCAGCGAGACGTCCTGGAGCGCGGGGCGGTTCTGCTTGGGGTACAGCTTGGTGACGTTGTCGAATCGGATCACGCTGGGCTCCCTGTCGCGGTCGCAGGTGACCTTACGCGAAGGCGGAGGGGGCGCGCAGTCGCCGTGGGCGGTTGGTGCGTTTCGTCACGGACAAACCGTCCCGGGCGCCTGCGGGGATCCGGGGACGCGCGCCGATTCGCTCCGGACCTGGCACAGTGGTAGATGGAGGAGTGGGTTCAGGGGGCATGGAGAGCGAAGCGGGAGGAGGGAGCACATGACACGCGACTGGCTGGTCTGCGCGAGCTGTGCGGGACCCGTGAGCGAGGGCCGCTGTTCCGTCTGCCGGGCGAGCAGGGAGCGCATGCGCCAGGAGAACGGCTGGCGCGGCGTGACGCCGACCACGGTGTGGATACTGCTGGCGCTGCTGGCGGCCGTGGCGGCGGTGCTGTTCCTGCAGCAGCGGACGGCGTAGCCGCGACGCGGCGGGGGCGCGAGCGTACGACGCTCGCGAACGGAGCCGCGAATGTGATCGACATCACATTTCCTTGATCGAACGCGTGCCGAAGCGCTGTGCGGCACGCGGAAGGGCCCGGAGCGCATCGCTCCGGGCCCTTCGTGTCGCCTGTACGGCCTGCGCCGCGGGTCAGGCAGCCGTCTCGTTGCGGGTCATCAGCCGCGGCAGCAGCCGGAAGCCGACGCCGCCGGCGATGATGCTGGCCGCACCCACGAGCAGGTACGTGGTGCCGCTGGAGCCGGTCTCGGCGAGCTCGTCCTGCGGCTCGCTGTCGCCGGCCGGCGAGGGCTCGCTGCCGCCGGAGGTCGACTCGGCCTCGCAGATCACGCTGTCGCCGTCCAGCTCGCAGTCGCTGTCGCCGCCGGTGCCGCCGGTGGTCTGCTGACCGCCGGTGGTCTGCTGACCGCCGTCGTCGCCGGAGCCACCGTCGTCGGCACCGCCGTCGGTGGTGGTCCCGCCGTCGTCGGTGGTCCCGCCGTCGTCGGTCGTGCCGCCGTCGTCGGTCGTGCCGCCGTCGTCCGTGGTCCCGCCGTCGTCCGTGGTCCCGCCGTCGTCGGTCGTGCCGCCGTCGTCGGTCGTGCCACCGTCGTCCGTGGTCCCGCCGTCATCGGTGGTCCCGCCGTCATCGGTGGTGCCACCATCGTCGGTCGTGCCACCGTCATCGGTGGTCCCGCCGTCGTCAGTCGTGCCACCGTCGTCCGTGGTCCCGCCGTCATCGACGCCGCCGGGGCCAACGGTGTCGCCGCCGGTGTCGGTGGCGCCGATACCGGCCACACCGGCGATCGCGTTGACCTCAAGGCCGGAGCCCTGGCGACCGCTGTCGCCACCGTCGTCGCCGGTGGCCTGCGCGGCACCGGCGGCGGCAAGGGAAGCCCCGCCGGCGATCAGCGCGCTGGCGGCGACACGCGCCACCCGTACACGCACTTTGTTCGTCATTGCTGCTACCCCCAGTAGCCGTACTCGTCAGTGGGCTGGCGTCGGTACGGGGCCTGTTCGCGGCGGGTATACCCCCCTGAGTCACACGAACCCCACACACCTACAAAGCTCGGCGGCAAGCCTGTCGGGTAATCGGTGGAGCGTCAAGCGAGTTGAGACGGGGTTGCACCTTTTTCCGGTCATTGTCCGGGGTAAGTGGTGCACGACTGTGACACTCGCGAAGGAAAGCGCAACGCCCGCGGTCAGCCGTGGAATTGCAGCCGATAACTTGTTCGGTGCGCGCCGCCCGCCGGCGGCGCAACCCGGCCACCGGCGGCCGGGAACTCAGCTCTCGGCGGCCGCCTGCTCCTGCTGCTTCCGCCAGCGGATGCCCGCCTCCAGGAAGCCGTCGATCTCGCCGTCGAGCACCGCCTGCGGGTTGCCCACCTCGTGCGTCGTGCGCAGGTCCTTGACCATCTGGTAGGGCTGCAGCACGTAGGACCGCATCTGGTTGCCCCACGAGCCGGCGCTGTCGCCCTTGAGCGCGTTCATCTTCGCCTGCTCCTCCTCCTTGCGCTTGGCGAGCAGGCGGGCCTGCAGCACGCGCATGGCGGCGGCGCGGTTCTGGATCTGCGACTTCTCGTTCTGGCAGGAGACGACGATGCCCGTCGGCAGGTGCGTGATACGGATCGCGGAGTCCGTGGTGTTGACGGACTGGCCGCCCGGCCCGGAGGAGCGGAAGACGTCGATCCGGATCTCGTTCTCCGGGATGTCGATGTGGTCGGTCTGCTCCACGACGGGCAGCACCTCGACGCCCGCGAACGACGTCTGGCGGCGGCCCTGGTTGTCGTACGGGGAGATGCGCACCATGCGGTGCGTCCCCTGCTCGACGGAGAGCGTGCCGTACGCGTACGGGGCCTTGACGGCGAAGGTCGTCGACTTGATGCCGGCCTCCTCCGCGTACGAGGTGTCCAGCACCTCCGTCGGATAGCCCTTGTGCTCGGCCCAGCGCAGATACATGCGCTGCAACTGCTCGGCGAAGTCCGCGGCGTCCACGCCGCCCGCCTCCGCGCGGATGTTGACCATCGCCTCGCGCTGGTCGTACTCGCCGGACAGCAGCGTGCGCACCTCCAGCTCCTCGACCGCGCGCCGCACCGAGGAGAGCTCGCCCTCGGCCTCGCGCTGCGTGTCCGCGTCGCCCTCGCTCTCGGCGAGCTCGAAGAGGACCTCGAGGTCGTCGATCCGCCCGCGCAGCTCCTCGGTCTTGCGCAACTGACCCTGGAGGAGGGAGAGCCGGCTGGTGACCTGCTGCGCGTTCTCCGGGTCGTCCCAGAGGGCGGGGGCCGCGGCCTCCTCTTCGAGCGCGGCGATGTCGGCCCTCAGCCTGTCGAGGTCGAGTACGGCCTCGATGGAGTCCATGCTGGAGCTGAGGGCCTTGAGCGATTCGGATACATCAGGTGCTGCCACCCCACCAGCGTACCGCTGCACACTCCGGTCGCAGGTGGCGCGTATCCGTGGACGTGCTACGGGTCGGACCGGCCCCCGTGCGCGGGGGCCTGCTCAGGGTTCCGAGGTGGTGGAGCGGTCGCCGCCGCCACCGCCGTTCCCGCCGTCGCCGCCGCCCGACGCGACCAGCCAGCCGCCCACGCCCGCGACGGCGACGACCGCCGCCGCCACCGTGAGCTTCAGCCTGCCCCTGCGCCCGAGGGGCGTGGGGGCACCCCCGTCGCGCCGCCTCGTGCCCGCGCGGGCGGCGCGGGCCGAGCCCGGCCGCGGCTGGCCGGCCAGCCGCGGTACGCGCGCGGTGCCGCGGGCGCCGCCGGCCAGCTCGTCCGCGCTGGGCATGCGCATGCTCGTGTGGGTGTCCCGGTTGGAGTCCGGCGCCGCGGACCGTACCAGCGGCACCGAGCCGCGCAGCGGCTGTCCGCCGGCGCCGGTCACGGTCGGCTCGCCGGCCGCGGCGAGGGCCCCCGCCGGGGCCGCCGCGCGGTCCGTGCCGAGCAGCATGGTGTCCGGCGACCGGCCGCCCGGGCCGTCCGCCCCGTCCGGCGACTCCTCGACGTCCAGCGGCGGCAGCCCCTCCAGGTCCGGCAGGATCTCGCGTAGCCGGGCGGCCAGCTCCACCGCGCGCAGCCGGGACGCCGGCGCCTTCGCGAGGCACTGCAGCAGCAGCTCCCACAGCTCGTCGGGGATGCCGGGCAGCGGCGCGACGGTCTCCGTCACGTGCCGGCGCAGCACGGCGCCGGGGTGGCCGCCGCCGAAGGGCGTGAAGCCGGCCAGCAGCTCGTACAGCACGGTGGCCAGGGCGTAGATGTCGACGGCGGCGCGCGCGGGCAGGCCCTCGACGATCTCGGGGGCGACGTAGTCGGGGGTGCCGATGACGCGGCGCTGGGTCGGCACCCGGGTGCCGGCGGCGGTGCCGCCGCGCCCGCGGGGCACGGCGGGGGGAGGCTGCACCGCGCGGCTGGGGGCGTCGATGAGCTTGGCCACCCCGAAGTCGGTGAGCAGCGCGGGCGGCGCACCGCCGGGGCCGGCGGGGGCGTCGGAGTCCAGCAGGACGTTCTCGGGCTTGACGTCCCGGTGGACGAGCCCCGCGGCGTGCGCGGCGGCGAGCGCCTCGGCCACGTCGGCGGCGATGGCGACGGCGGCCTGCGGCAGCAGCCGGCGCTCGCGCTCCAGCCGGGTGCGCAGGTCCGTGCCGCGGACGAGGTCCATGACGAGCGCCAGGTCGCGGCCGTCGACGACGAGGTCGCGGACGCCGACGACCCGCGGATGGTCCAGGCTCATCAGCGCGGTGCGCTCCCGCAGGAAGCGCTCGACCAGCTCCCGGTCCTCGGCCAGGTCCTCGCGGAGCAGCTTGATGGCGACCGGTCCCTCCGGGCCCTCGCCGAGCCACACCGTGCCCGCGCTGCCGCGTCCGATCACCTGATGGGCGGCGTATCGGCTGCCGATTCTGCGTGCCATGACGACAAAGCTACGCGGCGACGCGGACGTTGGGTGCCGGACCGGCGCGGAAACCCCCCGTGGGTGTCGACTTGTCGGCAAGCGCACAGGCCAGGGGGCGGTTTCGCGGGCCGGCGGGCCCGGCGGTCACTGACCCGCGCCGTCCGGCAGCCCGTCCTCGAGGTTGTTCAGATCGTTGACGCCGTCGTTGATGTTGTCCCTGGTCTTCTCGGCGTCGTCGGCGGCCTCGTTGAAGTCCGAGACCCAGTTCTTGAAGTCGGTGGCCCAGTCCGTGATCTGGTCCCAGAAGCCCTTGCCGTCCGCGATCCAGTCCTGGACCGGCGTCAGCTCCCAGACCAGCCACGAGCCGACGACCAATATGAGGATCGTGAACAGACAGCCCTTCAGGCAGCCGAGCCCCGGGATGCGCATCGGGTTCGCGCTGCGCCGCCGCTCGCGCGGGGGCTGCTGCGGCGGGGGCGCGGGCTGCTGCGGGCGGGGCTCGTAGCGCTGGGGCTGCGGCTCGCGGCGGGGCGGCGGGGCCGCGTACGCCTCGGGCGGCGGCTGCCGGCGCTGCACGCGCCGCGGCGGGCGGCGGCGCAGGGGGTCCTCGCTGGGGTCGAGGTAGCCGATCTGCTGGGTCTGCTCGCCGCGGTCCCGCGCGGCGCGCATCTGGGTCTCCCAGGGGTGCGGGCCCTCCGGCTGCGGCGGTCCGTCGGTGACGGGCATCACACGGGTGCCGTCCTCGGCTCCCGGGGCGCCCGGGCCGCCGGGGCCCTGCTGGCCGTGCGCGGCGGCGGCGCCCGCCGCGGCTCCCCCGGCACCGGCGGCGCCGGCGGGCAGGAAGCTGGTGGCCGCGTTCGGGTCGTACATCCCCTGCTGCCCGGGGGCGCCGCCGCTGCCCGCCGGGAGGATCTGCGTGGGGTCGGACGCGCCGACGCCCGTGCCCGGGACCTGCGCCGGATGCGGGTCGGCCGCCAGGAGCGCGGCGACGCCGAGGGCGGCGGTGGCCTGCTCCGGGCTGGCGCCGGCGACGATGCCGGCGGCCACGGTGCGCAGCCCGCGGGCCAGGTTCTCGGCGCTGGGGCGCTCATCGGGGTTCTTGCGCAGGCAGGACTGGACGACGGTCCACATGGGGTCCGGCAGGCCCGGCGGGCGCTGCGCCTCCTGGTTGAGGTGCTGGTGGAGCACCTCCAGGGCGGAGCTGCCGCCGAAGGGTGGCCGGCCGGTCAGCAGCTCGTAGAGCAGGATGCCGGCGCCGTAGACGTCCACGGCGGAGGTCTGCGGGCGGCCCTCGGCGGATTCGGGCGCCACGTACGCGGGCGTGCCGACGAACTCGTGGGTGCGGGTCAGGCCCGGGGAGTCCGCGAGCCGGGCGATGCCGAAGTCGGTGAGCATCGGGTGCATCCGGCCGGCCCCGTCGGGCCCGGGGCCGCCGGCGAGGAGCACGTTCGCGGGCTTGAGGTCGCGGTGGACGATGCCGTCGGCGTGGCTGGCGGCCAGCGCGTCCGCGATCTGGGCGGTGAGCAGGGCGGCGGCCACGGCCGTGAAGGGGCCGCTGTCGCGGAGGTAGCGGTGCAGGTCGGGGCCGTCGACGAGGTCCATGACGAGGGCCAGCAGATCGCCCTCGACGACGAGGTCGCGGGTGCGCACGATGTTCGGGTGGGTGAGGCGCAGCAGCGCGGAGCGCTCCCGCAGGAACCGCATCACCACGTCGGGGTCGCCCGCCAGCTCCTCCTTGAGGACCTTGATGGCGACCACCTCGCCCGGGCTGCCCGCCACGGCGGCTTCCGCCCCCGCCGTCTCGCGCTGGCGGCCACGCCACACGGTGCCCGTGGCGCCGCGCCCGAGCGGCTCTTCGAGGAGGTACTTGCTGCCTACCGGCCGCACGTCATGCGCTCCCTGGTCGTGATCGTTCCTGCCGGCCCGCGGACCGGTCGGTCCGTGCGCCATCTGCACCACTCTAGTGGCGTCACCGCAGCGTCCGCCGGGGTCGGTCCGGACCCGGGAGGCCATCCTCCCGGCCCGCCCCGGCACCCGGTCTTCCGGAAGGCGCCTCCCGTTTTCTTCCGCTGCCCTCCTGCGGCTCTTCCGCCGCCCTTCCGCCGCTCTTCCGGCGTCCCCTGCGGACGCGGTACCCGTTCGCGGCGCGCTCTCACCCGTGCCGTGCTGCCGTATCGCCCGTCCGCGGCCGTTTCGTGACGCCTGTGCGAAGGAAAGACGTCAGCTCCCCGGTCGTTGGTTGCCCCGCAGGGCTGACGAAGGTGTCAAGAGCGGTCCGTAACGGCAAATTCCGAGTCGAAGTCGGGGCAGGAAGCAGCCATACAAGATCCGCCAACACCGGTCCGGCAGCGGGCTGTCGGTGGGAGATGGGAATATGACCGCGGCCCTCGAATTCGGCCCTGCCCAGGGAAGGGAGCGGTGACCGGCATGCAGATCCGGCTGACCGTCCAGGCGACGCGCGGCGGCGGCGCCGCACGCGGCCGCGATGTGATCGTCACCGCACCTGCCGGCACGACACTGGGCGCCGTGGCCGGGGGCCTCCTCGACGCGGCGGCGGCCGCGGGCGGCGGCGGGGGCGCAGCGGGCGGCGCGGGGGGCGGCGCGGGCGTCCCCGTGTACGCGGGCCGGCGGCTCCTCGACCCGGACCGCACCCTGCTCGGCGAACCCCCGCTGGTGGACGGCGCGGTCCTGAGCCTCGGCGGCCCGGCGGACCCGGACCACGGCCGGCCCCCGGAGGCGGACGCGGCGGCGGTCACCAGCCTGCGGGTGGTCGCGGGCCCCGACGCGGGCGGAGTGCACCTGCTGCACGGCGGCCAGATCCGGATCGGCAGATCGGCGGACGCCGACGTCCCGCTGGACGACCCGGACGTCTCGCGGCTCCACTGCGCGCTGACGGTCGCGCCGGACGGCGGCGTCACGGTGGCGGACCTGGGCTCCACGAACGGCACGACGGTCGACGGCGTTCCGGTGGGCACGGCCCCGGTGCCGCTGCGGACGGACGCGGTGCTGCGGGTGGGGGAGACGGCGCTGCGGATCACGGAGCCGGCGGCGGGCGCGCGCGAGGCGGCGGTGCACGGGGGCGCGGGGTCCGGACGGGCGGACGGGGGCGGCGCGGGCCACGGCGGCGGACCGGGGCCGGGAGCGGCGCAGGACCCGGCGTGGGGCTCCGCGTCTGCGGAGCACAGCCGGGTCCCGGAGCAGCGCCGGCCGCAGGAGCCGGGGACGACGACGAGCGGCCTGGGCGGCGGCTGGCCGGCGGGCGGCGGCCCGGAGTACGGCGGCCCGGAGTACGGCGGCGCCGAGCCGGGCCGGGCGCACGAGGGCGACGGGGAGAGTGCGGCGTACGGCGGTGAGCGCGGGAGCGGACATCCGGATCAGCCCGGAGCCGGGCGGCGGGGCCCCGGCGCGGGCGCCGGGTACGGGCCCGTGGGAGCGGACCGTACGCACGGCGTTGGGACGCACGTCTTCGCCGAGGGCTCCGGCGCGGCGCGCGGCGACGGTGACGACGCGCGGGCGGCGCACGGCTCCGCCGCGACGGAGCCGGGAGACGGCGAGGGGCACGGCGCTCCCGGCCGGGGCGGGCCGGGCGGCGCCGCGCCGCGCCGGAGCGGTACGCCGACGCGGGGCACGGTCGTGCCGCCGGAGTTGCGCCCCCGGGGCGCCGCCGCGGGGACGGCCTCCGTACCGCAGCCGCCGCGCCGCGGGATCCGTGCCTGGGCCCGTCGGCTGGGCGGCCGGGAGGACGCCGCGGCGCTGGCCGCCGCCCCCTCCGCGGCGCGGCCGGGCGCCGCACGCGCCGGGACGGCCGAGCTGCACGAGCGGTACCCGGACGCCGCCGCCGTCCTGCTGGCGGCCCTGGCCGGCGAAGCCGCGTACCGGCCGGGTTTCGTCTCCGCCCCGGACGACGCCCCGGGCAACACCCCCGACGACGCCCCGGCGCACCATCCCGCGCACCCCGGCGACACCGCGGGCACCGCGCGGGCCGGCGGGCGGGGGCTCGTGTTCCGCCGCGGCAGTGAGCACGCCGACGCGCTCGTGGTGCGGCTCGGCACCGAGTTCAGGGCCGGCGGGGGTACGGCCCCCCTGACCGTCGGGCTGCGCCGGGCCGGGTCGCTCGCGCTCGCCGGGCCGCGCGCCCGCCTCGCCGGGCTCGCGCGGTCCGTCGTGGCCCAACTCGCCGCGCTGCACGGGCCCGACGTCCTCGAACTCGTGCTGGTCTCCGCCGACCCGGCCCGGCCGCACGAGTCGCGCGTCGAGGACTGGTCGTGGGCCGGCTGGCTCCCCCACGTGCGCCCGCGGCAGGGCCAGGACTGCCGGCTGCTGCTGGCATACGACCGGGAGCAGGCCGCCGCGCGCGTGGGCGAGTTGCAGCGGCGCCTGGAGCAACCGGTGCCGGGGCTGCGCAGCGTGGTCGTCGTCGACGGCGATCCGGGGACGGCCGCCGTCCGCGACGCCGTCGCCCGGCTGGCCGAGCACGGCCCCGCCGCCGGCGTGCACGTCGTCTGCCTCGCGGAGACCCCGCCCGCCACCCCCGCCTCGCCGTTGACCGCGACGTACGCCGCCGCCCGCGAGGCGGCGCCCGGCTTCGCCGCCTGCGGCGCGGTCGGGCTGCTCAGCGGTGACGTGGCCACCGGCCTGCGCCTCCTCCAGCGCCCGGCAGAGCCGGGCGCCCCCGGGACCGTAGCGCCGTCCGCGCGGGCGGAGCCGTCCGCGGAGTATCCGTACGCGGGCCGTGCCGCAGCCGACGACTCAGCCCATGACTCAGCCGGCGACCCAGCCCGCGACCCAGCCGCCGCCTCCTCCCCCGCCACCGCCTACGGCACCGGCCGCGCGCGCCTGCGCGGCGACGGCTTCGCGCCGTCGGCAGAACCCGGCGCGGCCGGCGGCTGGTTCGAGGTCGCCGCCTCCGGGCAGGGCGCCGCGGGGCCGGCCGGGACGGTCGACGCCGTGTCCGCCGCCTGGGCGGAGCGACTGGCCCGCGCGCTGGCCCCGTACGGCGAGCGCGAGGAGACCGACGACGCGCACCCCGCCCGCCGCGGCGCCCTCCCCGGGGCCGTACGCCTCCTGGACGAGCTCGGCCTCGCCCGCGCCACCCCCACCGCGCTGACCGCCCGCTGGCTGGAGTCCCGTTCGGGCGCCCCGCGCGTGGCCGCGGTGCTCGGCGCCGGTCCCGGCGGGCGGCTCCTGACCGACCTCGCCGCCGGGCCGCTGGCGGTCGAAGGCGCCGCGCGGGGCGGCAAGTCGGAGCTGCTGCGCTCCTTCGCCGCCGCGCTGGCGGCCGGGGAGCCGCCGGAGCGGCTGCAGTTGGTGCTGGTCGACGGCGCGGGGCGGGAGCGGGGCGACGCGCTGGGCGCGGCGGCGGACCTGCCGCACGTCTCGGGGTATCTGGTGGCCTCCGACCCGGTGCGGATGCGGGAGTTCGCGCAGGAGCTGGGGGCGGAGTTCAAGCGCCGGGCCGCGCGGTACGCCCCGGAGGGCGAGCCGGCGCCGCAGGGCCCGGCGATCCCGGGCCCCCGGGCGGCGGGCGACCCGCGGCCGGGGGGCGCGGCGGACGTACACGCCCCGCAGAGCAACACGCTGCGCCTGCGCCCCCGGTCCGCCGCCGAGGACGCACCGGGTACGGGACCCGGCGCGGGGACGGCGAGCGGTACGGGCGCACCGGCCGGGGCGGCATCGGGAACCGGGACGGGTGGCGGTCAGGGCGCGTCCCCGGGTGCTCGGGGCGGCGCCGAGCCGGAGTCCCGCGCCACCGCCGGGCGCCGTGCGGTCCCGCCCGCCGTCGTGCTGCTCGTCGACGACTACGACGCCCTCGTGGCCCCCGCCCTCGGCAGCCCCGCGCGCCCCGCCGCCGGGTCGGTCGTCCGCGTGGTCGAGGCCATCGCCCGCGACGGCGGCCCCCTCGGCATGCATCTCGTCACCGCCACCGCGCGGTCCGAGGCGACCGCCGCCACCGCCGCCGTCTCCGGCGCCGCGCACCACGTGGTGCTCGGCGGCGACGACGTGCCGCCCGGGCGCGGGCTGCTGTGCGCCGCCGGGGCGGAGCCCGTGCCGTTCCAGGCGGCCCGGGTCACCGGCCGGATCCCCCGGACGGCCACGGCCCGGCCCACGGTCGTACCGCTGGAGTGGGCCCGCATGGGCTCCCCTCCGACGAGCCGCCCCCTGCGGGAGCTCGGCAACGGCCCCACGGACCTCGCCCTCCTGGCCAGCGCCCTCCAGCGCGCCGCGGGCGCGCCCGCCGCCCAGCCGGACGACACCCGCACCCCGTCCCCGTAGCACCCGCGGCCTTGTCCGGACCGGCCCGCTCTCATCTCCGCACCACGGCCCCAGTCGGCAGGTACGTACCTTCCACCCTTCGTACGCGCCCACGGCCGCACGCACCTGCCCTCAACTTCCCACTCACACCATTCGCCCCACACGTCCCTCCAGCAACAACCTGCCATCCCACCCGTCTCCGCCGTCAACCCACCGCACCTGTCCTCCCTCCACGGGCCGAACTCTCTCCCCACCCTCCGCACCCGCACCCGTTGGTTCTTCAAGCCCCCTCCCACCAGCCGTTTTTGCGCCTTCCTCGGCTCCGGCCACCCCACGCCCGCCTTCACGTTCCGAACGCTTCCCCATCACGGACGGATCACGAAACGGCCGCTGAGGCGGTTTGCGTACGAAGCGCTATTGCGGGGCCGCCGGTCCGGGCGTAGGACATACCCCACAGCATTTCGCACCGGTAAAACGGCACAGACCTCGCGGGGCAGGTTTGTGCCGGAACGGGACAACCCCATCTGCCCCGCGTTTCCTGGGGAGGCTGGGATGCAGCAGGTGAGAGTCGTGCGGGCCGCGGTGGCGATCGTCGCCGCGGGCGCGCTCGCCGTGACCGCCGCCGGGTGCGGCGACGACGGCGACGACAACGGCGGTGACGGCGCGAACGTGGACAAGTCCGGTTCCAGCGTCAAGCTGCCGAAGCTGGACGGTGAGTCGCTGCGCGTCGGCGCCGTGTGGACGGGCCCGGAGCAGGAGAACTTCGAGAAGGTTCTCGACGGCTTCGAGGAGCAGACCGGCGCCTCGGTGGAGTACGTGCCGACCGGCGACAACGTCGCGTCCTTCGTCCGAACCCAGGTCGCGGGCGGCAAGCCGCCGGACGTCGTGTTCGCGCCGCAGGTGGGCGTGTTGCAGGAGTTCGTCAAGGAGGGCTGGGCGAAGCCGCTGAACGCCGCCGCGAAGAAGGAGCTCGGCAAGAACTTCTCGCAGGGCTGGCAGGATCTGGGCGCGGTGGACGGCGAGCAGTACGGCGTGTACTGCAAGGCCGCCAACAAGTCCCTGGTCTGGTACAACACCACGGCCTTCGAGAACGCGGGCGCCCAGGAGCCGGAGGACTGGCAGGGCTTCCTGGACACCGCGCAGCTCATCTCCGACTCCGGCGTGCCGCCGGTGGCGGTCGCCGGCGCGGACGGCTGGACGCTGACCGACTGGTTCGAGAACATCTACCTCTCGCAGGCGGGCCCGGAGAAGTACGACCAGCTCGCGGCGCACGAGATCCCGTGGACCGACGGGTCGGTGAAGGACGCGCTGACCACCCTCGGCGAACTGTTCGGCAACGACACGCTGATCGCGGGCGGCGCCAAGAAGGCGACGAAGATGGCGTTCCCGGACTCGGCGACCGCTCCGTTCGCCGACCTGGAGAACCCGGCCGCCGCCATGGTCTTCGAGGCCGACTTCGTGGGCGCGTTCGTCAACGAGACCGACGCGAAGGTCGGCGAGGACGCGAAGATCTTCCCGTTCCCCGCGGTCGGCCCGGACAAGCCGGTGGTCACCGGCGGCGACGCGGCCGTGACGCTGACCGGGTCCAAGGGCGCGCAGGCGCTGCTGACGTACCTGTCGTCCACCGAGGCGGCGGAGACGTGGGCGGAGCCGGGCGGCTTCATCTCGCCGAACATGAACATGGACGCGGCCACGTACCCGAACGACGTGCAGCGGGAGATCGCGCAGGCGCTCGTCGACGCCGGGGACGACTTCCGCTTCGACATGTCCGACCAGGCGCCCGCCGACTTCGGCGGCACCGCGGGCAAGGGCGAGTGGAAGGCGCTGCAGGACTTCCTGGCCGACCCGAAGGACGTCGAGGGCGCGCAGCAGGACCTCGAAAAGGCCGCGGCCGCGGCGTACAAGAGCTGACGGACGGAGCAGGGAGACCCTGATGTCGACCTCGTCGGCGGGGGGTGCGGCGGACTCCGCCGCACCCTCCCCCCTCGCCCCGCCGGGCCACGAGTCGCAGGAGACGCAGGAGAAGCGGAGCAGGCCGCCGAAGTCGGTGGTACGGACGAAGAGCTGGATCACGGTGGCGTTCCTGCTGCCGGCCGTGGTCCTGCTCGGCGCCCTGGTGCTGTATCCGATCGTGTACTCGGTCTACCGCAGCCTCTTCGACATCTCCGGCGACGAGTTCATCGGCCTGGACAACTACACTGAACTGTTCAGCGACGACCGCATCCGCACCGCGCTGCGCAACAACCTGATCTGGGTGCTCGTCGCGCCCGCGATCTGTACGGCACTGGGGCTGATCTTCGCCGTCCTCACCGAGAAGGTGCGGTGGGGCACGGCGTTCAAGATGGTCGTCTTCATGCCGATGGCGATCTCGATGCTGGCGGCGGGCGTCATCTTCAGCCTCGTCTACCAGAACGAGCCGGAGCGCGGCGCCGCGAACGCGGCGTGGACGACGATCCACGACACGTTCAGCGAAGGCGCGCCCTGGCCGGGCGCCCGCCCGCGCCCCAACGCCGATCTGAAAGGGCCGGACACGGGCCCGTTCACCAGCGACGCCACCGTCAGCGCCGGGCAGACGGCGCTGCTGCCGCTGGTCGCGGTGAAGCCGCAGGACGCGGCCGGCGAGGAGCCGGCGGCGCAGCCGCAGGCCGCCGGCGACGGCGTCAGCGGCACGGTGTGGCTGGACTTCAAGCCCGGCGGCGGCGAGCCCGACGTCGTCGACAGCGGTGAGAAGGCGCTGAAGGACATCAAGGTCGAGGCGGTCAAGGACGGCAAGGTCGTCGCCTCGGCCACGACGGCCTCCGACGGCACGTTCACGCTGCCGGCCGCGGCCGACGGCGCTCAGCTCCGGCTGCCCGCCTCGAACTTCGAGGAGGCGTACGGCGGCGTCGACTGGCTCGGCCCGTCGCTCGTCACGCCGGCGGTGATCGCCGCGTACGTGTGGATGTGGGCCGGCTTCGCGATGGTGCTGATCGCCGCGGGTCTGGCGTCGGTGCCGCGGGAGCTGATGGAGGCGGCGCGGGTCGACGGCGCGAACGAGTGGCAGGTGTTCCGGCGCATCACGGTGCCGGTGCTGGCGCCCGTGCTGGCCGTCGTGCTCGTCACGTTGATGATCAACGTGCTGAAGATCTTCGACCTCGTCTACATCATCGTGCCGAGCGCCCGGCTGGAGGACGGCAACGTGCTGGCCGTCGAGCTGTTCCAGCAGGCGTTCGCCGGCACCGAGCCCGACCTGGGCGTGGGCAGCGCGATCTCCGTCGTGCTGCTGCTCCTGGTCGTCCCCGTGATGATCTTCAATATCCGCCGTCTGCGAAAGGAGTCCGGCCGATGACCACCGCAGCAGCGGCGGAGACCGCACCGAAGCCGGAACCGCGGGAGGCGAAGACGGAGGCGCCGCCGAAGGAGTCGATCGCCTCCCGCATCGGGCGGTACGCGGGCGGTGGCGCGGTCCGGGCGTTCCTCATCATCGTGGCGTTCCTGTGGCTGACCCCGACGGTGGGGCTGCTGCTGTCTTCGTTCCGCGATCCGGCGGACATCGCGACGACCGGCTGGTGGAAGGTCTTCGGCGATCCGGGGCAGCTCACCACGGACACGTACGACGCGCTCTTCGGCAACGAAGACGTGATGGGCGCGCTGCCGACGACGATCTGGATCACCGTGCCGTCCACCGTGCTGGTGGTGGTCATCGGCGCGCTGGCGGGCTACGCCTTCGCGTGGATGGACTTCCCCGGCCGGGACTGGGTGTTCCTGGCGGTGGTGGGCCTGCTGGTGGTGCCGGTGCAGGTGGCGCTGATCCCGATCGCGTCGCTGTACAAGGACCTGAACCTGTTCCACACGATCACGGGCGTGGTGCTCTTCCACGTCGCGTTCGGGTTGCCGTTCGCCATCTTCCTACTGAGAAACTTCTTCGCGGAGATCCCTCGGGAGCTGCTGGAGGCGGCGCGCATCGACGGGGCGAGCGAGCTGCGGCTCTTCTTCCGCGTCGTGATGCCGCTGGGCGGGCCGGCGATCGCGGCGCTGAGCATCTTCCAGTTCCTGTGGGTGTGGAACGACATGCTGGTGGCCCTGGTCTTCGCGGACCCGGGCAAGCCGCCGCTGACGGTGGCGGTGCAGCAGCAGGCGCGGCAGTTCGACAGCAACATCGAGCTGATCGCGTCCGGCGCGTTCATCTCGATGGTCATCCCGCTCATCGTCTTCTTCGCCTTCCAGCGGCAGTTCGTGTCGGGTGTGATGGCGGGCGCGGTGAAGTAGGCACGCGGCGGCGCGCAGCCGCAGGCGAGACGGCCGCCCGGGGACATCACCCGGGCGGCCGTCCTGTCGTACGGCCGGGGGTGTGGCGCCGCGGCTACCGTGGCGGATACCAGAAAGAAGGACATTCCGACCAGCGGACCGTCCTTCCGCCGCCGCCCGCCCTGGGATGTGTCCGTGCCCCGGTTCAGCGTCATCGTCCCCGCGTACAGGGTCCACGCCTATCTCGACGAGTGTCTGGAGTCCGTGCTCGCGCAGTCCTTCGCGGACGTGGAGGTCATCGCGGTCGACGACCGCTCCCCCGACTTCTGCGGCGAGATCATCGACGCCGCCGCCGCCCGCGACCCGCGGCTGACCCCCGTCCACCTGAGCGCCAACGTCGGCCTCGGCCGCGCCCGCAACGCCGGCCTGGAGCGCGCCACCGGCGACTACGTCCTCTTCCTCGACGGCGACGACACCCTCGTCCCCGGCGCCCTCCAGGCCATCGCCGACCGGCTCGCCGCCACTGGCGACCCCGACGTCCTCGTCTACGACTACGCCCGCGCCTACTGGGACGGCCGCCACACCCGCAACGTACGCGCCGAGCTCCTGGCCGAACGCGGCCCGCAGGTCTTCACGCTGGCGGAGCGGCCGGAGCTGCTGCGGCTGCTGATGGTGGTGTGGAACAAGGCGTACCGGCGGGACTTCGTCGCCGCGCAGGGCCTCAGCTTCCCGCCCGGCTACTACGAGGACGCCCCGTGGACGTACCCCGCGCTGCTGTCCGCGGAGCGGATCGCGGTGCTGGACCGGGTGTGCGTGCACTACCGGCAGCGGCGGTCCGGCAACATCCTCGGCACGCCCGGGGAGCAGCACCTCGACGTCTTCGAGCAGTACGACCGGGTGTTCGCGTTCCTCGCCGAGCGGCGGCTGGAGCGGTGGCGGCCGGTGCTGTTCGTCCGGATGGTGGACCACCTGACGGCGATCTTCCACAGGGGCGAGCGGGTGCCGCGGCACAAGCGGGCGGAGTTCTTCCGGCGGGCGCGGGCGCAGTATCTGCGGTACGGAGCGGGGCCGGCGGCGCGGGCGGCGACGGGCGTACGGGCGGGCGGTGCGGTTCGGGCCCGGGACGGCGGCGCGGCCGGCGGTGCCGTGCGGGTCGCGCCCGGGGTACGGGTCCGGACGCGGCATCTGCTCGTACGGCTCGGCACCCGGCGGGCGTTCTCCTTCCTCGGCGCCGCCGGCCGCCTCCTCGCCCGTGTCCGCGACCTCGCCCGCCGCGCCGCCCGCCGCGCCCGCGCCGGCTGCGGCCGGCTCTACTACCGCCTCCAGCTCCGCCTGCCCCTCGACCCGCACCTGGCGGTCTTCGCCGCGTACTGGTACCGCGGCTACTCCTGCAACCCCGCCGCACTCGAAGCCAAGGCCCGCGAGCTGGTCCCCGGCCTCGCCACCGCCTGGATCGCCCGCCCCCGCTACGCGCACACCGTCCCGCCCGGCGTACGGGTGCTGCGCCCCGGCTCGCGCGCCTGCCACCGCGCCCTGGCGCGCGCCACGTACCTCGTCAACAACGTCAACTTCCCGCAGGACGTGGTCAAGCGGCGCGGCCAGGTCCACGTGCAGACCCACCACGGCACGCCGCTGAAGAAGATGGGCCTGGACCTCGCCGACCACCCGGCGGGCGCGGCGGGCATGGACTTCGCGGCGCTGATGACCCGCGTCGACCGCTGGGACTACAGCCTCTCCGCCAACCGCCACTCCACGCTGGTCTGGAGCCGCGCCTACCCGGCCGACCACACCACCCTGGAGTACGGCTACCCGCGCAACGACGCCCTCGCCGGCGCGCCCCTGCCGCACTCCGCGCGCGCCGAGTCGCGTGCGCGGCTCGGCATCCCGGAGGGCGCCACCGCCGTCCTGTACGCCCCCACCCACCGCGACTACCTGCCCGACCACGTCCCCCCGCTCGACCTCGGCGACCTCGCCCGCGCGCTGCGCGCCCGCGGCGCGCACGTCGTCGTGCTGGCCCGCGCGCACTACTTCCACGACGCCGCGCTCCCCGGCACCCCGCCGGCCGGCGTGCTCGACGTCACCGCGCACCCGTCGCTCACCGAGCTGTGCCTCGCCTCCGACGCGCTGCTCACGGACTACTCGTCCGTCATGTTCGACTACGCCCTGCTCGGCCGCCCCATCGTGATCCACGCCGCCGACTGGGAGGCGTACCGGGTGGCGCGCGGCACGTACTTCGACCTCACCGCCGGGCCGCCGGGCCTCGTCTGCCGCACCGCCGACGAGATCGCCGACGTGCTCGCCACCGGCGCCCACGCCGCCCCCGCCGCCGCGGCGCGGCTCGCGGAGTTCCGGCGGCGGTTCTGCCCGTACGACGACGGGCACGCCGCGGAGCGCGTGGTCCGCCACGTGTTCCTGGGCGAGGCCGGGTGCCCGCCGGTGGCGGGGCCCGGCGGCGTGGCGCGGGGCGTCCCGGGGGTGCTGCCGCGGCCGGCGGGGAGTGCGGTGGTGCGCAGCGAATGACCGGGACGCGGGAGCACGACGCGAAGAGTCAGGGGGCGCGGCGGGACCGGGGATGCCGGAGGCAGGGCGGGCGGAGGGAAGGAAGCAGGGCGTACGAACGCCGGAAGCTCGGAAGCCGGAGGTACGGATGACACAGACCCGCGGCGCGCGGCCCGCCGCCCCGCCGCCGGCGCGCCCCGCGACCGGAGTCGGCCGCCCCCGCTCCGCTCCGGCGCGGCCCGGCCCGTACCCCACGTACGCCGTGGACGCCAACGGCGGGAAGCCCGGGCAGCCCTGGCTCGTCCACCAGTACCGGCGCGCGGTGCCGCACCGGGTGCGCCGGCTCGTCGTCGCCGTGGCGAGCCCCGCCGCCCGGCACCGGGTGGAGCGCGCGCTCGGCGCCGTCTCCCGGCGGGTCCCCGCGCCGGGGCAGCGCGCGGCGCTGCGCGCCCTGCGCGCCACCGGCCAACTCGGCCGCCCCGACCGCCGGGTCGTCCACTACCGGGGCCAGACCCGGCTCGCCGTCGTACTGGGCTCCCCGACGCCGCTGGACGCCCGGAACGAGAACCTGCGCCTCGTCACCGCCGCCCTCGACGCCGCCGGCGTCGAGCACTTCGCCGTCCGCGGCTACGGCAGCGTCTCCACCGCCGTCGCCGTGCCCGCCTCCCTCCGCGCCCGCGCCGTCGCCGCCCTCACCGCCCTGTGCGCCGGACACCCCGGCTACGTCTGCCTGCCCGAACGCCGCAGGCGCCCCGAGCACCGGGTACGTCCGGCCGGCGACCCCGCGGCGTGGGAGGCGCTCGCGGGGGCGGCGGTCGTCCGGTTCACCTGCTACTACACGGACCGCGGCGGGCACACGCTGCTGGGCGCGGGCTACGGCTGCGACGTGGAGTTCTGGGCGGAGGAACCGGACGAGGAGAGCGGCCCGGGCGACGCGGGCCGGGGAGAGGCGGGCGAGGGCGGCGCGGGCCGGGGCGGCACGCGGCTCGTGGCGCCCCGCTTCAACCGCGTCGTGGAGTCCGTGCCGCACGACGGCGCGTACGTCACCGCGCCCGGCCGCCTCTTCACCCGCTTCGTACTCCCCGACTCCCTCGGCCGCGTCCCCGACGTCCGCAGCCGCCCCGAGATGACCGTCCCGCTCCCCGACGACCTGCCCTTCCCCGTCGACGCCGTCTACACCTGGGTCGACGGAAACGACCCCGCCTGGCGCCGCCGCCGCGCCGCCGCGGGCGGCGTCCCGTACCACGCCGAGGCCGCGAACGACGCCCGCTACCTCAACCGCGACGAGCTTCGCTACTCGCTCCGCTCACTGCACCTGTACGCCCCCTGGATCCGGCACGTCCACCTCGTCACCGACGACCAGGCCCCCGACTGGCTCGACACCGCCCACCCCCGCCTCACGGTCGTCGACCACCGCGACATCTTCACCGACCCGGGCGTCCTGCCGACGTTCAACTCCCACGCCATCGAAAGCCAGTTGCACCACATCGACGGCCTGGCAGAACACTTCCTCTACTTCAACGACGACGTCTTCCTCGGCGCCCCGCTGCTGCCCGACCGGTTCTTCCTGGCCAGCGGCATCACCCGGTACTTCCCGTCCCGCGCGCTGCTGCCCTCCGGGCCGCCCGACGCCGGCGACGTGCCGGTGTCGATCGCGGGAAAGAACAACAGGGCGCTGCTGCAGGAGAGGTTTGGCACGCACATCACGCAGAAGATGAAGCACACGCCGCACGCCCTGCGGCGCAGCACCCTGGCGGAGATCGAGGAGCGCTTCCCCGAGCGGCACCGGCAGACCGCGGCGAGCCGCTTCCGCAGCGCCACGGATCTGTCCATCCCGTCCGCGTTCCACCACTACTACGCGGCCCTCACCGGCCGCGCGGTGCCGGGGCAGATCCCGTACGACTACGTCGACCTCGCCCATCCCGACCTCGCCGCCCGCCTGCGGCGGCTGCTGCGCCGCCGCGACCGGAACGTCTTCTGCCTCAACGACACGCTCTCCGGCGCGGGCGACCTGGCCGGGCAGGTGGAGCTGGTGCGGCCGTTCCTGGAGGCGTACTTCCCCGTCCCCGGCCCGTTCGAGATCCCGTTGGAGAGGTGAGCAGGCCATGCCCCTGGCCGTCCGCACGCCGGTGCACCCGGCCGCGCCGCCCGGCGCCGCCGCGTACCCCCGCGCGATCAACGTGCTCAGCCGGAAGGAGACCGCGGTCCAGCGCCAGCTCCGCCGCGCGGGCCTCGCCGGCTACGAGCCGCTGACGCAGGCGACGCTGCTGACGCTCGCGCAGTACGCGCCGCCGCACGCGGCGGTCTACGACGTCGGCGCGCACATCGGGCTGTACGCGGCCCTCGTCGACCTCGTGCACGGCGCCAAGCGGCTGCAGACCGTCGCCTTCGAACCGACCCCGCGCACGGCCGCGCTGTGCCGCGCCCTGCGCGACGGCAACGGGCTGGGCTTCGACGTACGGCAGATGGCGCTCTCGGACCGCGGCCGCACCGCGGAGCTGTACCTGTCGCTGAAGGCGGAGAGCTCCAACTCCCTCAACGCCGCGCACCGCGCGCACACGGAGTCGGTGCGGGTGCCGGTCGGCACGGTCGACGGGTTCGCGCAGCGGCACGGCCACGCGCCGTTCCTGATCAAGATCGACGTCGAGACGCACGAGCCCGAAGTCCTCGCCGGCGCGCGCGGGGTGCTGCGCGAGCACCGGCCATGGATCGTCTGCGAGGTGCTGCCCGGCACGGACGCGGGCGCGATGGCGGCGGCGCTGGGCGAGCTGACGGATCTGGGGTACGGGCTGCATCTCATCCACCCGGAGACGCCGTGGCGCGCGCACGACGCGACGAGCTACGCGCCGCACGTCCAGGGGCAGTGCCGCGACTGGCTGTTCGCCCCGGAGCCGCTGACGGACGACTTCTACGCGACGCAGCGGGGATGGCTGCGGGCGGTGCTTGCGTGCGGCAGGGAGGAGAACGTCGTGGTGCCCCCGGGCGAGCCCTTCCCCCGCGGCTGGAACGCGCCGCACGCGGTGCCGCAGGGCCCGCCGGGGCCGCGGCCGGGGCTGGGGCCGGGGCTGGGGCCGGGGCTGGGGGGACGACTGCCGTGGACGTGGCGACAGGCGGTGGGACGGTGAGCGGGGACACCCCGGGCGGAGGTGCTTCCGAGGGTGCCTCAGCCGGAGGTGCCTCCGGCGGGGAGGTGCGCCGGGGCGCGGTGGAGTCGGCGGTACGAGCGGTGCCGGTACGCCGCGCGGCGCGGGCGGCGGTCGCGGCGGGCGGCGTGCTGCGCGCCAGGCTGAGGGGACGGGGCCCGCGCGTGCGGCGGACGCGGGGCGGAACGGACGCGCGGGACGGAGCGGGGCACGGACCGGCGGCGGTCGCCGGGTCGGGTACGGGGAGCGGACCTGCCGGCGCGGCGGGCCGGGCCACCGGCGCGGCGCGCGCGACGGGCGCCGCGGAGCCCCGCGGCACCGCCGCCGGCCGGCCGCGCGGCTCCCGCGCGCGCGGCGGCGGCGCCGCGGCTCCGCCGCCCGGTTGGCGGACGGGGGGTGCCGTGTGCGGGCTGCTGCTCCAGCTCTGCTGCGTCGCCTACGCCGCCCGCCATGTCTCCCCCGCCGACCTCGGCGCGTACGCCGTGGCCCTCACCGCCGTCCAGGTCCTCACCCTCCTCGCCGGCACCGGCATCGCCGCCTCCCTGCGCCGCGCCGAGCCGCTGACCCGGCCCACCGCCCACGCCGCGCTCCGCCTCGGCGCGCTCACCGGGATCGTCGGCTTCGCGGTCGCGCAACTCGCCGCCCCGCTGCCCGCCGCACTCCTGCACACCCCCGACACCACCTCCCTTCTCAGCCTCCTCGCCTGCACCTTCCTCTGCCGGCCCGCCGCCGACGCGGCCGTCGCCGCCCTCCATCTCGCCGGCCGCCCCGGCGCCGCCGTACTGACGGACACCGGCGGCCAGGCGGCCGGCGCCGCGACCGGCATCCTTCTGCTCGGCGGCGGCGCCAACCCCCTCGGGCTGGCCGCCATGGCGCCGGTCTGCGCCGCGGTGACGCTCGGCGCCGCGGCGCTGCTCCTGTCCCGTACACCGCTGCCGGACGGGGCTCCGGTCCAGGCCGCGGGGCTGATCCGGTTCTCGTGGTTCGCGGCCGGGTACGGGCTGCTGCGGCTCGTCGCCGCGGGCGCACCGCTGTGGGCGGTGTGCCGTCTGCTGGGTCCGGGCACGGCGGGGGTCTACGCGCGCGCCGCGGCGCTGTGCGAGGTGCCGGTGGGCGTCTACGGCAGGGTGCTGAACCGGGCGTCGGGCGCGGGCCGCGACGCGTACGGGGAGCACGGCCTGGACCTCGGCCCGGCCCCGGGGCGACGCGGCGGGCCCGGCGGTGACCCGGGCGACGACGGGGAGCCGGGCCCCGGCCGGGGACCCGGCCGGCGGCGGGTGCCGGGAGACCGCCCCCCGCCCGGCCGCACGCCCGGTCGCACTGCCGGTCGCACTGCCGGTCGCACCGCCGGCCGCACCCGCCGCGTCGACGCCCCCGCCGCCCGCCTTGCCGTCACCGCTGCCTCCGCCGCCGCCTTCGCCGGGTTCGGCGCCGCCGCCGGCTTGGGGCCCGCCGCGCTGGCGCTGCTCCTCGGCCCCGGCTGGGAGTCCGCGACGGCGCTCGTGCCGTGGCTCTGCGCCGTGGCGGCGCTGCAACTCGTCTACTCCGCCGGCTGCTCCCTCGACCTCGCCCGCGGCCGGCGCCGCGAACTCCTCGGCACGCACCTGGTCGTGCTCCTCGCCACCGCCGCCGCCCTCGCCCTCGTGTTCCCGTGGCGCGGCTCCGGCCACGCCCTGCCGCTGCTGGCCTGCGCCGCCGCCGCGGGCCCGGCCGCGGGGCACGCGCTGCAACTTGTGCGGTGGGGGCGGTGCGGGCTGGTGCGGGTGCGGGAGGTGCTGCGGGGGCACGCGGTGCACGCCGTCATCGGGGCGGCGGCCGGGACTCTGGCGACGCTGGCGGGTTCGGCGGCGAAGGAAGCGGGCCCCGCGTTCCTCTACGGTCTGCTGGGGCTCGCGCCCGTGGTCCTGCTGTGCTCGGCGCTGCACGAGCAGTTGCCGCTCTCCGCGGCGCTCACCGGCCACCGCACGCCCCCGCCGGCGGCACCGCGCCCCCCGCGGGCCACCCGCGCTCCCGCCCCGCGCGGCGCACCGCACACCCCGGTGGCGTAGCGCCGCGTGCGGCCGGGCTGCGCCGCTACCGCCCGCGCGCCACCGGCACGCGGTGCCGTGCCGCCCGCTCCGCCCGTACCGCCGCCGGGACCGCGACCAGCTCCGCGCACAGCTCCTCCCATCCCCGCGTCACCGCCTCCGCCGCGAACCGCCCCGTCCCCGCGCGGGCGCCGGCGCCCAGCCGGTGCAGCAGTTCCGCGTCGTCCGCCATCAGCCGGGCCATCGCGCCCGCCAGCGCCGCCCCGTCGCCCGGCGGGACCAGCAGGCCGTCGATCCCGTCCCGGACGACCTCCGCCGGGCCGCCGGCCCCGTCGTACGCCACCGCCGGCACCCCGGCCGCGTACGCCTCCAGCACCTCGCCGCACGTCGACGGCAGCACGGCGAAGCTCGCCTTCGCCCACTCCTGCGCCATGTGCGGGCTCAAACCCAGCAGTTCCACCCGCTCGTACAGCGCCAGCTCCGCCACCTGCCGGCGCAGCCGCGGCAGCTCCGGGCCGTCCCCGAACACCCGCAGCCGCCAGCCGGGGGCGTCCGCGGACGCCGACGCGAACGCCGTGACCGCGTGGCCCGCCCGCGTCAGCGGGCCCGCGACCACCGCCGTCCGCGTCGTACGCGACGAGCGTGGCCGGAAGCCGGCCGGCGCCGGGTACGGGATCGCCGCCAGCCGCGGCACCGCCGCCGGACCCCGCAACCCCGCGCCCAGCGCCTCCGCCAGCCGCCGCCGCGCACCCTCCGTCCGTACCACCACCGCGTCGCACTCCCCCACCCGCGCCGGCCACGCACCGTCCCCCGCGCCGTGCTCCTCGTGGATCCGCACCACCCCCGCGGGGGCGTGGTCCGCGGCGGGCCCCGGCAGCGCGGGCGAGGCCGTGACGAGGACGTCGGCGTCGAGGGTGCGCAGGGCGAGGGTGAGTTCGGTGTCGGTGAGCGCGTCGAAGTCCGGTTCCAGGATGGGGTCGACGAGCGCGCCGGGGACGGCGGCGAGCTGCTGCCGGGCGCGGTCGGTGAGGGCGGTGGGCCGCAGCGGTACGGGGACGGGGCCGGTGCGGTCGACGAGGTGGCGCAGCGGGACGCCGGCGTCGAGCGCCGGGGCCGGCCGGTCTCGGGTGCGGAAGACGCTGACGACCTCGACGTCGTGGCGTGCGGCGAGGTGGCCGGCGCGGGTGAGGACGGCCCGGGAGGCGTCGCCCGGCTCGTCGGCACGGGCGAGCAGGAAGACGATCCTCACGCGCGTACGCCCTCCCTGCGCGCCCCCGCGCGCTCGTAGGGCGACGGCACCGGGAAGTACCCCTCCAGAAACGCCTGGACGCCCCGCGGAAGTTTGCCGTCGAGGCCGAGACAGAAGACGTCGGTGTCGCGGCGGGCGAACAGTCTGTCGAGCCGCCGCGGCTCATGGCCGCCCGCGGCCTCGGCGCGCAGCGGGCCCGAACAGCGCCCGGCGGGAAGCGTGCGGCCGAGGAACACGTCGTCGGCGAGGGGGAGGACGCGGGCGGAGAGGCCGTCGCGGGGGTGGCGCCGGCCGACGAGGGTGAGGCCGGGGCGGTCGGTGTCCAGCCAGGGCGGCGGGGTTTCGGCGACGACGTGGATGTGGCGTACCCAGGGCGCGAACATCGCCAGGGAGCGGAGCGAGTAGCGCAGCGCCGGGCCGGTGCGCGTGTAGACGGCGTGCACGGGCGGCCGGGGGTCGGCGACGAACGCGCCCAGGGTGGGGAACGCCCGGTCCTGGACGTACGACACGGCGGTCGGCGTGAGCGACGGCAGGGTGGGGCCGAGCTCGGTGGGAGCGCGCGGGGTGGCGTACGCGCCGCCGCGCCGACGGCGGTGCCAGAACTCGATGTCGCAGCCGTGGCCGGAGCCGTAGCGGACGGTGCGGCCGGAGGTGACGTACGGGCGGTAGAGGCGGAGCGCCGGTGGTGCGGCGGTGGCGGTGAGCAGTTCGGCGGGGACCGGGACCGCCTCGGCTGCGTCGTGGGAGTGGAGGGGCACGGCGTAGACGGCCTGGCCGGGGTACGCGCCGGCCAGCGCGCGGCAGGTGCGCGAGCGCAGGCCGGCGTCCACGGCGAGCCGGTGGCGGGGAGCGTCGTCGTCGGTGCCCTGGGACGCGTCGGCGCCTTCGGAGGCGTCGCCCAGCAGGAGGTACGGGACGTCGGCGGCCTCCAGCGCGTCGGCGGCGAGGCGGAGGTTGGCGGCGTACGCGTCGGCGGCGAGGAGATCGTCCCGTACCTCGGCCACCTGCCCGTCCGCCCACACGAGCCGGCGGGTGCCGCCGCTCCCCGAAGCCCGTACCGCCTTCTCCCACCGCCGCAGCTCCGCCGCCCCGGGCGCGGAGTGGGGCGGCAGGGAGCGGGGCTCGGCGGCGGGGGCGGTGGCGGCGCGGTGGAAGGCGGCGCGGTCGGCGCGGTCGCGCTGGCGACGGGGTTCGTCGTCGCGGAGCGCGGCCAGCTCGGTCAGGAGTGCGTGCCACCTGCCGGCGGCGCGCGCGTCGTCGGGGACGGCCGCGATCCGCGGCGCCGCCGGGCCCAACTGCGCCTCGCACGCCGCCCGGTCGGCCTCGGTCGGCACGACGAGCGCGTCCAGCTCGGGCGCGCCGGGCGGCGGCGGGTGGCCGGGCCGGGGGGCGCGGTGGACGGTGAGGGTGCGGGCGGGGGCGAAGGTGCAGGCGGCGGGGACGAGGCCGGGGTCGGCGGTGACGAGCACGTCGGCGTCGAGGCTGCGCAGGGCGGCGGGATCCGGTCCGGCGGCGAACTCCACGTCGTGGTACGCCGCGAGGGCCCGCGCGGCGCTGTCGTACGCGGCGGCCGCGGACGGTGCGGCGGCGGGCCCCGCCAGGAACGTGATCCTCACCGGACGTCCCCCACGACCTCGGTGACGAGGATCAGCCGGCCGGCGGGGGTGTAGCCCGGGGCGGTCCGGACGACGGCGCCGGAGTCGGCGACGAGCAGACGGTTCGGGAGCCGGTGTACGCGCCCGGGGTCGACGACGTCGCCGAGCAACCGCCCGCCCGGCAGCGCGCACCCCCCGGCCCGTACCCGCAGGTCCCAGGTCCGTTCCCCGCTCCACTCCGCCAGCTTCGCCAGTTCCCGGCCCGCCACCGCCGCCACGAACCTCCCGCCCCCGCACTCCGTCGTCCCCAGCCGGCACACCGTCCCGCCCTCCCCGCGCATCACCAGCTCAGCCACGAGCCCCTCGTCGGAGGGCGGCCCGGGGGCCGGGGCGGCGGGCGCGGCACCGCGCAGGACGGCGGCGAGCACGCCGCCCGGCGACCCGCCGCGGGGCGCCACGACGCCCGGCCGCGCCAGGCCCACGACCCGCCCGTGGATGGCCAGTTCCGTCCAACCCACCTCGACCCGGTCCACCTCGGCGTGCGGCGGCAGCCGCTCCGCCCGCAGTACGGCGGGGCAGCCGGCCGCGGGCGACGTGACGGTGACACGCCAACCGTCCGGATGCGGCGGATCCGGTCGCGTGGGGCCCGTCCCCGGCCCCGCCGCCGCGCCGACGGCCTCCCCGACGGCCGGGACGGCGGCCAGCCCGTACCCACGGCGCCGCCGCCGGCCGGCCGCCCACTCCACGCGCAACTCCCGCGCCTCCCCCTCCTCCACCGCGATCACCTCCAGCCCGTGCCCGGCCCCCGCCGCCCCGCGCCGCCCCCGCCCCGCCCCGCACGCCACCGGCTCCACCACGTACGTGCCGAACGCCCGCTCCCCCGCCACCTCCAGCCGCAGCGCCCGGTCACCCGCCCGCAGCCACGCCGCCGTACGGCCGGCCCCGGCCTCCGGCAGCCGCACGCACACGTTCAGCGTCCGCCCGTCGAGCAGCGTCAGGTGCTCGGCCGCCACGCTTCCCGCCACCGCCCTCATCCCGGCAGCTCGTACGCGCTCGGCACGGGGAAGTACGCCTCCAGGAACGCCCCCAGCAGCCCCGGCGTCCCCGAGCCCCGGACCCGGATCACCCTCCGGTCCCGCGCCGCCAGCAGCCCGCGCAGCGCGGCGTCCGCGCCGGTCGCGGCCAGGTCCACGTCCGCCTGGCGCAGCGTCGCCGCGGCGGCGCGGCCCGTGGCGGCGGCGTAGTGCCGGTAGAGCGACGACGGGATCGCCAGGTCGTGGCGGTGCGGGAGGCGGTGGGCGGCGGTGGCCGTGTGCCGGTCGCCGAACTCGCGCTCGATCTCGCACAGCACGCTGCGCCGCAGCGGGTGCGGAGCGTGCGGCAGCGGCTCCTCTTCGGGCGAGACGAAGAACCGGGTACGGCCGTTGGCCAGGAAGAAGTGCTCGGGGACGGTCTCGGTGCCGAGGAAGAGGCGGTCGCCGAAGTACAGGAAGTGCTCGGCCAGCCCGTCGATGTGGTGCAGTTGGCTCTCGACGGCGCGCGGGTTGACCGTCGGCAGCGCAGTCGGGTCGGCGAAGACCTCGCGGTGCCCGACGACGTTCAGCCCCGGGTGGGCGGTGTCCAGCCACGGCGGTACGCCGTCGTCGGTGAGGAGGTGGACGCGGCGGATCCAGGGCGCGTAGGTGGCGAGGGAGCGCAGCGCGTGGCGCAGTTCGGGGTCGGTCCAGGTGTAGACGGCGTCGATCGCGTACGTGACGTCGTCGGGCAGCGGGTGCGCGAACTCCTCGCGGGTACGCAGCGTGAGCCGGCCGCAGCCCCAGGAACCGCGGTCGGTCATCCTCACCGTGGTGACGCCGGCCGGAACGCTGTCGGCGACGCGGCCGGGGCGCGGCGCACGGAGCCGGTCGCCGGTGGCGTCCCGGTGCCAGAACTCGACCTCGCAGCCGGAGTCGGCGCCGACGACCACCCGGCGGCCCGGCTCGGTGCGGAACCAGGTGAGGCGCAGCACGTCGGCCTTCTCCAACTGCTGCCAGACGCCCGGTTCGTAGCCGGGCACGAGCCGCGCGTACTCACCGGCGGCACCCGCACCCGCACCCGGACCCGCCACCACCGTCACGTACGCCGGCTGCACCCGGCACAGCCGCGCCAGCGCCCGGCCCGCCCGGCGGCGGTGGGCCGCGGGCACGGCGACGACCGAGGGGCCGCACGCGCGGCCCCGCACCGCGAAGTACGGGACGCCCGCGGTCCGCAGCGCCCGGGTGACCGCGAGCACGCCGACGCGGCGGGCCTGCACCGGGGAGAGCGCCCGCTGCAGGTGCGCGATGCGCGGCCGGCCGTCGACGGTGACGACGACGCGGCCGGGGGCCTCGGTGGCGGCCTGCTCGCGGCGGGCCCGGAGGGCGGCGCGGAGCCGGTCGGCGTGGTGCGGGGCGGTGAGGACGGCGAGGTGGCGGCGGACGGCGCGGGGGAGCGCACGGCGGTACGCGGCGACGACGGACGCCGTACCGGGGCCGACGCGCGGCGGTCGCTGGTCCGTGGCTGTCTGCCCCATGCGGGACAAACTACGCCATTCGCCCGCCCCGTTCCGTCACCACCGCGCCCCGTGCCCCGCGCCGCTACCGGTTGGTCCGCAGCAACGTGCGCATCGTCCGCATCGCGACCGACAGGTTCGCCAGGTCGAACGAGTCCGAACTCTGGATCTCCTCCAGCGTGCTGCGCGCCCGCCCCAGGATGGCGGCGTTCTTCTCCTCCCACGTCTTGAACCGCAGCTCCGGCGTGATCGCCTCGCCCTCCGCGTCCGGCTCCGCCGACAGCACGGCCGCGGTGAGCAGCGCGTGCGCCGCGTACAGGTCCTCGCGGATGGCCGCGCGGGCCATGGACTGCCACCGGTCGGCCCGCGGCAGCTCCACGATGCGGTCCATCAGCCTGCTGATGTACAGCCGGTCGCCGAGGTCGTAGTACACCTCCGCGACGTCCAGCGGCTCGTGGCCCGTGCGGTCGGCGACGGCGACGATGTCCAGCGTCGGGAACGCCGCCGAGAACGTGGCGACCCGCTGCGCCAGCTCGGCCGGGACGCCGTTGTCGGTCAGCTCGTTCTGGTTGCGCTCGTACCACTCCAGGTCCGTGCCGCGCAGCAGCTTCGGCAGCGCCGCCCAGACCTGCCCGATGCGCTCGCTGAAGAAGGCGATGGTCTCGCCCAGTTGCAGCGGCTGCGGCCGGTTGTTGAGCAGCCAGCGGGTGGCGCGCTCGACCAGCCGCCGCGAGTGCAGCCGGATGCGGGTCTGGACGCCGGCGGCGATGACGTTGTCGAGGGTTTCCACCTCGTCCCAGAAGTCGCCGAGGTGGAAGATGGCGCGGGCCGCGGTGTGCGCCCGTACGATCTCCTCCGTCGAGGCGCCGGTCTCCTCCTTCAGCCGGTGCACGAACGTCGTACCGCCGGTGTTGACGGTGTCGTTGACCAGCACCGTCGTGACGATCTCGCGGCGCAGCGCGTGCGCGCGGATCTGGTCGGGGAAGCGGTCGCGCAGCGGCTGCGGGAAGTACGCGAACAGCAGCCGCTCCAGGTACGGGTCGTCGGGCAGCCCGGTGGCGACCAGGTCGTCCGCGGTGGTGATCTTCGTGTAGCCCAGCAGCACCGCCAGCTCGGGCTGGGTGAGGCCGAGGCCCGCGGTGAGGCGCTCGCGCATCTGCTTCTCGCTGGGCAGGAACTCCAGCTCGCGGTCGAGCGCGCCGTCCTTGCTGAGCTTGCGCATGTAGCGGTGGTGGGCCTGGAGCAGGCTGGGGGCCTGCGCGACGGCGTTGGCCAGGGCGGTGTTCTGCGCGTAGTTGTTGCGCAGCACCAGCGCGGCGACCTCGTCGGTCATCTCCTCCAGCAGCCGGTTGCGCTGCTTGACGGTCATGTCGCCGTCGCCGACCAACTGGTTGAGCAGGATCTTGATGTTCACTTCGTGGTCGGACGTGTCCACACCGGCGCTGTTGTCGATCGCGTCGGTGTTGATCTTGCCGCCCTGGTTGTCCGGCCCGCCGCTGCGGGCGAACTCGATGCGGCCCAACTGCGTCAGCCCCAGGTTGCCGCCCTCGCCGACGATCCGCGCCCGTACGTCGACGCCGTCCACCCGGATCGCGTCGTTCGCCCGGTCGCCGACGTCGGCCTGCGTCTCCACCGAGGACTTCACGTACGTACCGATGCCGCCGTTCCACAGCAGGTCGACCGGCGCCTGGAGGATGGCCTTCATCAGCTCGGCCGGCGTCATCTTCGCGGCGCCGTCGCCGATGCCGAGCGCCCGGCGCATCCGGGCGTTCACCGGGATCGCCTTGGCCTTGCGGGAGAACACCGCGCCGCCCTCGGAGAGCTTCGCGGTGTCGTAGTCCTCCCAGGAGGAGCGCGGCAGCTCGAAGAGGCGGCGGCGCTCGGCGTAGGAGACGGCCGGGTCCGGGTCGGGGTCGACCATGATGTGCCGGTGGTCGAACGCGGCGATCAGCCGGGTGTGCTCGCTGAGCAGCATCCCGTTGCCGAAGACGTCACCCGACATGTCGCCGATGCCGACGGCGGTGAAGTCCTCCGTCTGGCAGTCCACGCCCAGCTCGCGGAAGTGCCGCTTGACCGATTCCCAGGCGCCGCGGGCGGTGATGCCCATGCCCTTGTGGTCGTATCCGGCGGAGCCGCCGGAGGCGAAGGCGTCGCCCAGCCAGAAGTCGTACGAGACGGCGACCTCGTTGGCGATGTCGGAGAAGGTCGCGGTGCCCTTGTCGGCGGCGACGACCAGGTACGTGTCGTCCTCGTCGTGCCGTACGACGTTCCTGGGGTGCACGACCTCGCCGCCGACCAGGTTGTCGGTGATGTCGAGCAGGCCGTAGATGAACGTCTTGTAGCAGGCGATGCCTTCGGCCAGCCAGGCGTCGCGGTCCGCCGCCGGGTCCGGCAGCCGCTTGCCGACGAAGCCGCCCTTGGCGCCGGCGGGGACGATGACGGTGTTCTTCACCTCCTGCGCCTTGACCAGGCCCAGGATCTCGGTGCGGAAGTCCTCGCGCCGGTCGGACCAGCGCAGCCCGCCGCGCGCGACCTTGCCGAAGCGCAGGTGCACGCCCTCGACGCGGGGCGAGTACACCCAGATCTCGTACTCCGGGCGAGGCTCGGGCAGTCCGGGGATGGCCTGCGGGTCGAGCTTCAGCGACAGGTAGGAGTGCCAGCTTCCGTCGTTGTCGTGCTGGAAGTAGTTCGTCCGCAGGGTGGCCTGGATGGCGGTGAGGAACGAGCGCAGGATGCGGTCCTCGTCGAGGGAGGCCACCTGGTCCAGCGCGCCGGTCAGCTCCTCCAGGAGGCCGTCCGTCAGCTCCCGCCCGGCGTGCTGCCGCTCCGGCGCCATGCGCGCCTCGAAGAGGCTCACGAGCAGCCGGGTGGTGTGCACGTTGGTACGGAGGGTGTCCTCCATGTACGCCGGGCTGAACTTCGAGCCGGCCTGGCGCAGATAGCGGGCGTACGCGCGCAGCACCATGGCCTGCCGCCACGTCAGCCCGGCGACGGGCACGAGGGCGTTGAGCCCGTCGTCCTCCGCCTCGCCGTTCCACACCGCGGCGAACGTCTCCTGGAAGCGCTCGCGCGCGTCCTCGCCGACCTCCAGGCCGCCGCCGTTCTGCGAGGGCGGGAACTGCAGCCCGAAGTCCGACACCCAGGCGTCGGTGAGGTCGCCGCCGCAGCGCAGCAGGTACGGCCGCTCCTCGGTGACCTCGACGCCGAGGTTGTGCAGCACGGGCAGCACGCGGGTCAGGGAGAACGGCGCGCCCGACCCGTAGACCTTCAGCCGGCGCTCGTTGGGCGCGGCGCCCACCGGCTCGTACAGGCTGAGGGCGAACTTCTCCTCGCCGCCGCGGGAGCTGAGCTTCTCGAAGTGCTGCAGGTCGGAGACGGCGGCGCGGGGCGCGAAGTCCTCCTTGTAGCCCTCGGGGAAGGCGCCGGCGTAGCGGTGGGCCAGCTCGGCGGCGCGCTCCTCGCCGAACTCGGCGACCAGCGCCTCGGTGAAGCCGTCGTTCCAGGAGCGGGAGGCCTCGGCGAGGCGGTTCTCGATGCGGTGGACGTCGGTCTCGGTCAGCTCGCGCAGCCCGGTGCCGGGGTCGACGCGGACGACGAAGTGCAGCCGGGACAGGACCGACTCGGTGTTCCAGGCGGTGAAGTCGACGGAGGTGCCGCCCAGCTCCTCCTTGAGGATGTCGACCAGCCGCAGCCGCACGCTGGTGGTGTAGCGGTCGCGCGGCAGGTAGACGAGCGCCGAATAGTAGCGCCCGTACTCCTCCTGGCGGAGGAAGAGCCGCAGCCGGCGGCGCTCCTGCAGGTAGAGCACGCTGATGACGATGGACTGCAGCTCCGCGACGGGGATCTGGAACAGCTCGTCGCGGGGATAGGTCTCCAGGATCTGCAGCAGGTCGCGGCCGTCGTGGCTGTTGGGCGTGAAGCCGGCGCGGCTGAGGACCTCGGCGACCTTGCGGCGGACGACGGGCACGCGGCGTACGGACTCGGTGTACGCGGCGGAGGAGAACAGGCCGAGGAAGCGCCGCTCGCCGACGACGTTGCCGTCGGCGTCGAACTTCTTGACGCCGACGTAGTCGAGGTAGGCCGGGCGGTGCACGGTGGCGCGGCTGTTGGCCTTGGTGAGCACCAGCATGCGGTGCTCGCGGGCCTTGGCGCGGACGTCGGCGGGCAGCCGGTGGAAGGACTCGGAGGCGGGCTGCGGCTTGCCGTCGCCCTTGGCGTGGGCGGCGTGCGACGGGTCGGCGCGCAGGATGCCGAGGCCGGTGCCGGGGACGGCGGTCAGCTCCTCGCCGTCGCTGTTGACCGTCAGGCGGTACTCGCGGTAGCCCAGGAAGGTGAAGTGGTCGGCGGAGAGCCAGCGCAGCAGCTCCCGGGCCTCCTCCACCTCCTGCGTGGGCATGTCGTCGGGCAGCGGCTCGTCGTCGAGATCGTCGGCGATGCGCAGGGCGGAGTCGCGCATCTTCTGCCAGTCCTCGACGGCCTCGCGGGCGTCGGACAGGACCCGCATCAGGTCGGTGGTGATCTGCTTGAGGTCCTGCCGGTCGGACTCGCGGTCGATCTCGACGTGGATCCAGGACTCGATGACGGCGTCGTGCGGCAGGTCTTCGAGGCCGCGGGCGTACGGCGGCGACGCGTTCGGGTCGCGGCCGGCGTCCAGGACCTCCAGCAGCCGCCCGGTGACGTCCCGGCGGACGACGATCTGCGGGTGGATCACCAGATGGATGCCGCGCCCCTGCCGGGACAGCTCATTGGTGACAGAATCCACCAAAAAGGGCATATCATCCGTTACTACCTCAACAACGCTGTGACTGGACGTCCAGCCGTTCTCCTCGACCGTCGGCGTGTGCACGCGCACGTTGGCGGTGCCCTGCGGACGGTTCTGGGCCAGGCGGTAGTGGGCGAGCGCGGCGCCGAAGACGTCGACCGGGTCGCGGCCGAGCAGGTCTTCCGGCGCGGTGTGCAGGTAGTAGCGCTGGAGGTACGCGTCGAGGGTCTCGGGAGGCAATCCCCCCTCACCCGTCCCGTCCGCCCGCGCGGCGCGCGCGAGCAGCTCGTTCTTGGCTTCAGCCAGCTTGATCTGCATGGTCCTCAGGCTCCTGTCGCGCGCCGTTGCGTGACGGTTCTTGTGGGCCGGGAGTTCTCCCCGGCCCCTGCTGACGAGCGGGCACGGCACCGCGGCCCGGATGCCTCCGGACCCTGCGCGGCATCGTGCCGGAACGGGAAACACACCGGTCCGCTTCCGGCCATCATCGGGCGGCGGCACCGGTTTCGCCGATCAGCCGCCCCCCGGTCGGGGTCCCCGGCGCCGACCGACGCCGGGAGGGGCGCGGTGGGGGCCCCGCGGGCCCCACCTCCGTCGCCCCGGTGAGATATCGGGCTGATCACGCCCACCAGGCTATCCCCTGGGGACCGGGCGGCGTCCACGGCCGAATGTGTACAAACGCAGCCCCCGTTCTTTGACGATCCGCACAGCTTCTCCAGCCTGCGGACCGTCCTTCACCTGGACTAAAGCCTTCCGTATGGCCCGGTTGGGAACGGTGTTCCGCCGGGTGGCGAACGTCACCCCCGGGGCGTACGGGCCGGGCGTGCGGCCCGGTGCCGGAAGGGCGCTCCGGTGCCGGAAGGGCCGTCCGGGCGCCGCTACGCCGCCAGTTCGTCCGCCGCCGCGACCGCCTCCGCCAGGCTGTCCACCACCGGGACGCCCGCGGCCTCCAAGCTCGCCCGGCTGTGCGAACCGCCGGTGTAGAGCACGGCGCGCACCCCCGCGTGCCGCGCGGCCGTGGCGTCGTCCACCGCGTCCCCGATGACGACCGTACGGGACGGGTCTATGCCCTGGAGCGCGCCGAGATGACGCACCATGTGCGTCGCCTTGCCGCCGTCGGACGGGCCGGTGCGGCCGTCGATCCGGACGAAGTGGTCCGCGATGCCGTGCGCCTGCACCATCGGCAGCAGTTGCTGGTGCGGGGCGAGGGAGCACAGCGACTGCGTCTGCCCCGCGGCCTGCCGCTGCGCCAGCAGTTCCGCCGCGCCGTCGGCGAGGGCGGCGTCCTCGGCCCGCACCCAGTAGTGCCGGTGAAAGGCCTCGTCCATGACCTCCCACTCCTCGGGCGTCGGCAGCCGGCCCATCAGCCGCTCGTAGAACCGGGGCACCGGGACGCAGTACAGCTCGCGATAGCGCTCCAGCGTGATCGGCGGCAGGCCCAGCTCGGTGAAGGAGGCGTTCGTCGCCTCTATCACCGCCTGGATGTCGTGAAAGAGGGTCCCGTTCCAGTCCCAGACGAGATGTGTACGCACCCCAGAACGGTAACCGGCCGGTCTGACAAGCGGGCCGGAGATCCGCTCAGCCGACGAGGTTCTCGATCTCCTGGACGCCGTACCAGAGCAGTTCGTGGTCCTCCGCGCCGTCGACGGTGAACCGCGCGTCGTCGTCCCCGGCGTCCGCGGCGCCGAGCGCGGCCACGGCCGCCGCGACGTCCGCCGCCGCGTCGTCCGCGTCGACGTGCACCGCCGCCGCCAGCTTCAGCGGCACGGCCGCCGCGACACGCACCTCGCCGATGGCGGCGGGGTCCATCCCCCGATCGGGGTCTGCCGTCGCGGCGCCGTCGGGCAACTCCGCCGCCACCACGACCCGGCGCGGCGGGGCGCCGGGGGCGGGGGCGATCGCCAGCAGCCGCAGCGACGCCTGGGCGGCGCGGGTGAGGGCCGCGTACTCCAGCTCCTCGAGGTTGTCCGAGACGTACCACTCGCGCAGCGCCGGCGTCACGGCGAAGGCCACCAGCGGCGCCGGGCCCAGCTCACCGGCCTCGTACGCCCGCGCAAGGCCGGGCAGGGTCAGGGGTACGTACACGCGCATGGGCGAACTATACGGCCGCGGTCCCCCGTCCGAGTGGGACGGCCGGGCCGGGCGCGACGGCACGGTCGGCGACCCCCGCGCCAGGCACGACAGGCCCGGCGGGCGGGCGCGGGAGGGGGGCCGTCACCTGGACAGGTGAATCCGGCGGCGGGCCGGGAAGGAGGCGGCGGGTGTTGCGGGGCGGCGCGGGGCGCCGGTAGACCATCGGGCATCGCGAACCACACGCATCACGGGGGTGACAGCGTGACGACCACAGACACCCGGCCGGCCGCCGACCGACCGGCGCGGCGTCCGGAAGACCGACCGGAACGCGGGCCGGAGCGGCACGGGCCGGCCGGCGACACGGCGCCCGGCCCGCCGGACGGGACGGAGCCCGGGACTGCCCGGGGCACCGCGGCCGGGCCGCCGCGCGGACCCCGGCACGAGCGGCCGGCCCCCGGCCGGCCCCACGAACCGGCACACGAGGCGGCGTACCCGCCGCCCCGGGACGACCCCGCGCACGAGCCGGCAGACGGCCCGGCGCAGGACCCGCCGCCCCGGCCGGCACCCGACGCGGCCGAGAGCGACTCCGCACACCGTCCGGCCGACAACGGGCCCGCGCGGCCCGCGGCCCGCCCGCGCCGGCGGCCCCGCGGCAGCACCGCCCCGCCGAACCGGCGCGACACCCGCCGCCCCGCCCGCCTGCCCGCACGGCACCCGTCCGGGGAGCTGCGCCCGCACGAGTGGTTCGCCGAGCGGCTGGTGCTCGCGCTCAGCGGGCAGCGGCCGATGCACTGGCTCCTCGGCCACACCGCCGGCCCCGCGTACGACCAACTGGTCGCGTTCGCCGACGAGCTGCCGCTCCGCGGCGGCCCCCGTCCCGAGCTGCGGGCGTGCGGCTACTGCCGCCCGGCGCCCGACGTCATCGAGGCGTTCGCCCGCGTCGCCCTGGGCGACCGTCTGCGGGCGCTGGCCTTCCGCCTGGAGCTGGGCCCGGACCACCGCTGGCGCTGCGCCGCGGTCGAAGTCGGCCCGGCCCGTCCGCACGGCCGGGCCTGAGGGCGCGGGCGTCGCGTACGACGGACGGCGGGGCCGGTCCCACCGGACCGGCCCCGCCGTACCTCAACGTCCTACGGCATCACTTCTTGCGCCGCTTGCCCTTCGAGCCGCCCTTCTGGGCCCGGCGGCGCTCCGCCCGGGTGCGGCCGTCGCCCGCGCCGGCGGTCGCGCCCGCCGGGGCGCCGTCCGTGGCCAGCTCGCCTTCCGCGACGCCGCCCTCCGCGGTGGGCGCGGAGAAGTGCAGCCGGTCGGGGCGCTGCGGCTGGTCCAGGCCCTTGGCGAGGATCGCCGGGGCCGGCGCCGCGTCCTTCGGCGCCGCGTCGGCGGGCGCCGCGTCCTGCACCGGGACCTCCTCGACCTGCTGCTCGACCTGGACCTCCAGGTTGAACAGGTAGCCGACGGACTCCTCCTTGATGCCGTCCATCATGGCGTTGAACATGTCGAAGCCCTCGCGCTGGAACTCCACCAGCGGGTCCTTCTGCGCCATCGCGCGCAGTTGGATGCCCTCCTGGAGGTAGTCCATCTCGTAGAGGTGCTCACGCCACTTGCGGTCCAGCACCGACAGCACGACCCGGCGCTCCAGCTCCCGCATGATCTCCGAGCCGAGCTGCTCCTCGCGCTTCTCGTACTGCGCGCGGACGTCCTCCTTGACCATGTCCTCGATGAACTCGGGCGTGATGCCCGCGCGGTCGCCCGCGGCCTCCTCCAGCTCCTCGACGGTCACGGAGACGGGGTAGAGCTGCTTGAAGGCCCGCCACAGCCGGTCCAGGTCCCACTCCTCGGCGAAACCCTCGACGGTCTCGGCCTGGATGTAGGCGTCGATGGTGTCGTCCATGAAGTGGCGCACCTGCTCGTGCAGGTCCTCGCCCTCCAGTACCCGCTTGCGCTCGCTGTAGATGACCTCGCGCTGGCGGTTCATCACCTCGTCGTACTTCAGGACGTTCTTGCGCGTCTCGAAGTTCTGCTGCTCGACCTGCGACTGGGCGGAGGCGATGGCGCGGGTGACCATCTTGTTCTCGATGGGCACGTCGTCGGGCACGTTGGCCATCGACATGACGCGCTCCACCAACTGCGCCTTGAACAGCCGCATCAGGTCGTCGCCGAGGGAGAGGTAGAAGCGGGACTCGCCGGGGTCGCCCTGGCGGCCGGAGCGACCGCGCAACTGGTTGTCGATGCGCCGCGACTCGTGCCGCTCGGTGCCCAGCACGTACAGCCCGCCGAGCTCCTTGACCTCCTCGTACTCGGCCTTGACCGCGGCCTCCGCCTTCTGCAGCGCGCCCGGCAGCGCCGCCGCCCACTGCTCGGCGTGCTCGACCGGGTCCAGGCCCTGCTGGCGCAGGTCGGCCTCGGCGAGGTCCTCGGGGTTGCCGCCGAGCTTGATGTCGGTGCCGCGGCCGGCCATGTTCGTGGCGACGGTGATCGCGCCGCGGCGGCCGGCCTGCGCGACGATCACGGCCTCGCGGTCGTGCTGCTTGGCGTTGAGCACCTCGTGCGGCACGCCGCGCTTGCTGAGCTGCTGCGAGAGGTACTCGGACTTCTCCACCGACGTCGTGCCGACCAGCACCGGCTGGCCCTTCTCGTACTTCTCCGAGATGTCGTCGACGACGGCGGAGAACTTCGCCTCCTCCGTGCGGTAGATCAGGTCGGACTGGTCCATGCGCGCCAGCGGCCGGTTCGTGGGGATGGGCACCACGCCGAGCTTGTAGATCTGCTGGAACTCGGCGGCCTCGGTCATGGCCGTACCGGTCATGCCGGCGAGGCCCGGCTCCTCCTCGCCGTCGTGGTCCGCACGCTTGTAGAGCCGGAAGAAGTTCTGCAGGGTGATCGTGGCGAGCGTCTGGTTCTCGTCCTTGATGTCGACGCCCTCTTTGGCCTCGATCGCCTGGTGCATGCCCTCGTTGTAGCGGCGGCCGGCGAGGATACGGCCCGTGTGCTCGTCGACGATCATGACTTCGCCGTTCATGACGACGTAGTCCTTGTCCTTCTTGAACAGCTCCTTGGCCTTGATCGCGTTGTTCAGATAACCGACCAGGGGGGTGTTCACCGACTCGTAGAGGTTGTCGATGCCCAGGTAGTTCTCCACCTTGGCGACGCCGGCCTCGTGGATGGCGACGGTCCGCTTCTTCTCGTCCACGTCGTAGTCGCCGGTCTCCTGCTTGCCCAGGCGCGGGTCGCCCGGCTCGCCCTTGGTCAGCCGGGTGACGAGCTTGGCGAAGTCGGCGTACCACTTGGTGGCCTGGTCGGCGGGGCCGGAGATGATCAGCGGCGTACGGGCCTCGTCGATGAGGATGGAGTCGACCTCGTCGACGATCGCGTAGTTGTGGCCGCGCTGCACCAGCTCGTCCTTCGACCACGCCATGTTGTCGCGCAGGTAGTCGAAGCCGAACTCGTTGTTCGTCCCGTAGGTGATGTCGCACTTGTACTGCTCGCGGCGCTGGGCCGGCGGCATGTTGGCGAGGATGCAGCCGACCGACAGGCCGAGGAAGCGGTGGACGCGGCCCATCCACTCGGAGTCGCGCTGGGCGAGGTAGTCGTTGACCGTGACGATGTGCACGCCCTTGCCGGCGATCGCGTTGAGGTACGCGGGCAGGGTGCCGACCAGGGTCTTGCCCTCGCCGGTCTTCATCTCCGCCACGTAGCCCTCGTGCAGCGCCGCGCCGCCCATGATCTGGACGTCGTAGTGCCGCTCGCCGAGGATCCGGCGGGCCGCCTCGCGTACGGTGGCGAACGCCTCGGGCAGGATGTCGTCGAGGGACTCGCCGTCCGCGTACCGCTGCTTGTATTCCTCGGTCAGTGCGCGCAGCTCGGCATCGGAGAGTTCCTTGAAGTCCTCTTCGATGGAGTTGACCTGGTCCGCAATGCGGTTGAGCTTGCGCAGGATCTTTCCTTCGCCTGCGCGCATGATCTTTCCGAAGACGGACACTTTGGGCTGGCTCCTTGCCGGTCGGGCCTGGCACGGTCGGGTGCGCTGGTGCGGCCCCTGTCCTCTGGGGCTCCTCTCGGGCCTCACGGAGCCCACGGCCGCACCGGCCATCGTATGCGAGGACGCGGGTGCCCCGGGAGGTCCGGCCCAGGGACGTTAGGTGCCGTCACCGTACGTGTCAACGCCCGAACCCCGCGAAAAGTGCCGCAAAGGCCCCGCGGAGCCCGTGGCGGGCGTGCGGCGGGCGGGGCCGGCGGGGCGGAAAAAGCCGTGGCGGGGCGGGGGTCGCGGGCGGAGAATCCGTGGATGGACCCCGTCACCCTGGACACCGAACGGCTGCTGCTGCGGCCCATGGAAGCCGGCGACGTCGACGCCGTCCTGGCCGCCTGCCAGGACCCCGGCATCCAGCGCTGGACGCGCGTCCCGTCGCCGTACGGGCGCGGGCACGCCGAGGACTTCGTCCTCAAGGTCAGCCCGGCCGGCTGGCGCGAGGACACCCTGTACAACTTCGGCGTCTTCACCCGCGACGGCGGGGCGCTGGTGGGCTCGATGGGCCTCGTCGGCTTCACCCCCGCGCGGCACGCGGAGCGCGTCGCGGAGCTGGGGTACTGGACGGTGCCGGAGCAGCGGCGGCGCGGGTACACGGCGGAGGCGGTGGCGGCCGTGGTTCGGTGGGCGTTCACGGAGGTGGGCATCGACCGGGTGGAGTGGTTCGCCGAGGTGGGCAACGAGCCCTCGCGGGCGGTGGCGCTGCGGGCGGGCTTCACGATGGAGGGCACGCTGCGCTCGTGGTTCGTCAACCACGGGACGCGGCGCGACGCCTGGGTGGGCTCGCTGCTGCCCTCGGACGTGGGGCTGGAGTCGCGGCTGCCGTATCTGCCGGCGCCGTCCGCGCCGTCCGCTCCGACCCCGCCGGCCGCTCCGTCGCGCTGAGTGTCCGGCTCCGCACGGGATGTCCACCGTGCGCGCCGCCCGCCGGACCTGCAGGCAAGCGTGGGGCCGGGGGTTGTCAGAGCCAGGCTCTACGCTCGCCGGCATGGCCACGAACGTGTCTCTCTCCGCCGACGACGCCCGCCGTATCGCCCTGCGCGCCCAGGGGCTGCTGGGCGCGCCCGACCGCCGTGCCGGTGCCCGCGGTGTGCTGCGGCGGCTGGGCGCGGTGCAGTTGGACACGATCTCGGTGCTCGCCCGGTCGCACGAGCTGGTGCCGTACGCGCGCCTGGGCGCGATCGGCCGCGAGGCGGTGGAGTCGGCGTACTGGTCCGGGACGGCCGCTTTCGAGTACTGGTCGCATGCCGCGTGCATCCTGCCCATCGAGGAGTGGCCGCTGTTCGCCTTCCGCCGCCGGGAGCGCCGCGCGCGCGGCTACCGCTGGCATCACCTGCAGGACCCGGCGGGCTCCCGCGCCGCCGTCGTGGACCGGCTGCGCGCCGACGGCCCGCTGACCTCCACGGACCTGGGCGGGGCGAAGAACGGCGGCCCGTGGTGGGACTGGTCGGAGACGAAGATCGCGGTGGAGACGCTGCTGGACGCCGGCGAGGTGGTCGTCACGGCCCGCCGGGGCTGGAAGCGGGTGTACGACCTGGCCGAGCGCGCCGTCCCGGACGCGGTGTTCCACGACGACCTGCCGGACGAGGAGTGCCTGCGCCGGCTCGTCGCCCAGGCGGGCCGGGCCCTTGGCGTGGCCACGCGCGCGGACCTGGCTGATTATCACCGTCTCAAAGGTGAGCAGGTCGGCGCCGTCGTGGGGGACACGGGCCTGGTCCCGGTGGAGGTCGAGGGCTGGGGCAAGCCGGCGTGGGCCGACCCGGAAGCGCTGGCAGACGCCCCGCGGGGGCGGCACAGGACGACGCTGCTCTCCCCGTTCGACTCCCTGATCTGGGACCGCCCGCGGACGGAGCGGATCTTCGGACTGACGCACCGGCTGGAGGCGTACGTGCCGAAGCCCCGCCGGATACACGGGTATTTCGCCATGCCGGTGCTCGCCGGCGGCAGGCTCGTGGGCCGGGTCGACCCGGGTCGCGAGGGGAGCACGCTCGTCGCCCGCCAGGTGACGCTGGGTGCCGACCGGCCGAACGGTGTGACGCCGGCGAAGGCCGTGGCGCCCACGGCGGCGGCGCTGGCGGAGGCGGCGAGCTGGGTCGGGGCGCAGTCGGTGCGGGTGGAGCGGGTCAGCCCGCCGGAGCTGCACACGCCGCTCGCGCGGGCGGCGGAGAAGGCCGTGGCCGCGGGCTGACCGACGGGCCGCGGGCCCCCCGGCACGGCGCGTGCGGCGGGGATCGGCGCGCCGCCGGGGCGCCCGGGAGACGTCAGCGGATTTCGAGGATCTTCTCGCGCATCGCGTAGACGACGGCCTCCATCCGGGAGTGCAACTGCAGCTTCTCCAGGATGTTGCGGACGTGGTTCTTCACCGTGTTCTCGCTGATGAACAGCTCTTTGGCGATGTCGCGGTTGTTCATCCCGGTGGCCACGAGCTTGAGCACTTCCAGCTCCCGGTCGGTCAGCCGGGGCGCCGGCACGAGACGCCGCTCGTCGGTGCGCTGGATCATCGACTTGAACTCGGTCAGCAGCTTCGACGCCATCGACGGGCTGATCTGCGACTGCCCGTCCGCCACGGCCCGGATCGCGGCGGAGACCTCGTCGGTGGAGATCTCCTTCAGCAGATAGCCGGTCGCGCCCGCCTTGATGGCGTCGTAGAGATCGGCTTCCTCGTCGCTGATCGTCAGCATGATGATCTTCGCGCTCGGCGCGACTTCCTTGATGGCCGTGCACGCCTCGATGCCGCTGCGCCGGGGCATCCGGATGTCCATCAGCACGATGTCGGGAAGGAGGTCGGCGGCCTTGTCCACGGCCTCGGCGCCGTCGCCCGCCTCGCCGACGACCTGGATGTCCTCCTCCTGCGCGAGGACGATCTCCAAGCCGCGGCGGAAGAGCTCATGGTCGTCCACGACGAGGACGCGGATCGGCTCCTCCCGGGGACCGACCGCCGCCTTCGGCTCACCTGCTCCGCTCAGCTCGAACTCCGCCACGCTTGCCCCCAGGCACCGACATTGCCGTGCGCGCACATGATTCCACGATCGGGCGGCGGGGTGACGCCCCCGCCGCCCGCCTACCGTCGCCTTTCAGCCGCCCAGGGCGCCCCCCGCACCATCGGGCAGCGACGCCTCGATCAGATACGGGTCGAGGTGGATCACGCCATAGTCATATGCGTGCCGGCGGTAGACAACGCTGGGCAGTTTCTTGTCGGAGTCGACGAAGAGATAGAAGTCGTGCCCGACGAGCTCCATCTCGTACAGCGCCTGGTCCAGCGTCATCGGCGGTGCGGCGTGGGTCTTCTCCCGCACCACCAGGGGGCCGTCGCCGTCCACCTCCAGGGGCCCGCGGCGAAGGGGCCGAGAGCCGTTCTGCCGCGGCTCGCTCTCCCCCGTCGTCTCCATCGACGGGGTGGTCAGCTCACCGTCGTCGGTGAGCTGCGCCGCGTGCGCGACGACGTCGCCCACCTCCGCGGCGGTACGGCGGTCCTTGCCGGGCCGCCGGGTCTTGCGCTTGTCGTGCTGCTTGCGCAGCCTCGCCTCCAGCTTGGCCGTCGCCAGGTCCAGGGCTGCGTACGGGTCAGCCGCGGCCGCCTCGGCGCGCACCACGGGCCCCCGGGAGTGAACTGTGATCTCCACCCGGTCGCAGCGGTCGGCCAGCCGCGGGTTGTGCTCCTTGGACACCTCGACATCAAGGCTGATCACCTTGCCGTCGAACTTCTGGATCTTGTCCAGCTTCAGCTTCTCGGCCACATGCCGACGAAACCGCTCGGGAACCTCGGTCTTGCGGCCCTTGACGACGATGTCCACGCAGAACTCCGTTCTGGAGCGGCTCCGCGTACCGCTGAGCTGACGGGCGAAGCCGGTCCCTTGGTGCGCTGGGGCCCCGGTGGTTGCCGGAGCCTCGGGGTTCTCTGCCGCCGGGTCCTCCTCGCGGGAGGACCGGCTTTCACCTCCTCCTCCCCCACCGACAAGATCGACACCCCATCGGATCCAGCGGATTCGGCCCATCCACTGTCTTCGCAGCCTCCTCACAATCGAACATAGCTCGCCTGAGATGCTGCGGCACCCCCTGCGGCGCCTACGGTCTGATCAGGTGCTTATACCTCCTTTCTACCTGCGGAAACGTAAGAATGCAGTCAAGGAAGCGGACACGCGCGACCTGCTTCGAACGCGTCCCGCGGCGCGGCCACGACGGCCGCCGCGAGCCCGCCGGGGCACCCCGCCGCGCGCACGGCCCGCGCCGCCTCGGCGAGGGACGCCCCCGTCGTCAGCACGTCGTCCACGAGCACCACCCGGCACCCGGGCGCACGCAACCGCAGCGCGCCGCCCCGCACCACCTCCAGCGCCCCGGAGACGTTCCGCCGCCGCGCCGCGGCGCTCAGCCCCGCCTGGTCCGCCACCGCCCGCCGCTGCCGCAGCACCGGCAGCAGCTCCACCCGTATCCCGCCCCGCCGCAGCCGCTCCGCGGCCACGAGCGCGAGACGCCGCACCGGATCGTGCCCCCGCCGCAGCACCGCCGTCCGCGCCGACGGCACCGGCACGAGCACCACGCGCTCACCCACGGCCGCCGCGGCCCGCACCCCCGCCGCCACGGCCGAGCCCAGCGGGCGGGCCAGACTCAGCGCGCCGCGTTCCTTGTGCGCCAGCAGCGCCGCCCGGGCCGCGCCCGCATACGCCACCGCCGCGTACACCGCGGGGAGACCCGCGGGCCGCGGCCGGGGCACCACGCGCCGCACCGCCCCCGCCGCCAGCTCCGCCGCACACCCCGCGCACAGCGCCCCCGCGCCCCGCCCGGCCCCGCATCCCGCGCAGCCGGCCGGCAGCACCAACCCCGCCAGTTCCCGCCCTGTCCCCCGCATGCGTCCACCGTGCCCGCCGCCACCGACACCCGCGACCCCCCTGTGGACAACCCCGCGGATGTGGAAAACCCGGCGCCAGAACCCCGCGGCCGCTACCCCGGATACACCGGCGCCGTGCCCCCTTCCCCGCCCGACACCGCCTTCCAGTACGCGTTCTGCGGCAGCCGCACGATCCCGTCCTCCGAAGCCGCCACCAGCGGCTTCGTACCGTCCTCCGACGCCGCCACCGCCGTCACCCCGGTCAGCCCCTGCCCCAGCTCCGCCGCCGGCGGCACCGACCCGTCCGTCGACACCAGCCGCATCTGCTGCACGCCCTGGGACTCCCGGCCCACGACCAGCAGCCGGCTCTCGCCCGCCCACGCCACGGCCCGCACCTCCTCCAGCGCCCCCGTGTCGCGCAACTGCGCCACCACCGGTACGCCGTCCTTCACCGAGACCGTCCCCAGCACCAGCCGGCTCTCCGACCCCTCGCTGACGACCAGCGCGATCCGCGCCCCCTCCGCCGACACCCGCAGCGCCTCGATCCGCCCGTCAAGACCCGTGACGTCCACGCGCACCGGCTCCGCGGCGCCGCCCGCCATCCAGTACAGCCGCGACTCCCCGCCGACCCGGTCCGCCGCCCACAGGTCGCCGAGCCCGTCCCAGCTCGGCGCCGTGAGCCCGTCGCCCCGCTCGGCCTGCGCCTCGGTGGCACCGCTGGTCAGCAGCGGCTCCCCCAGCTTCGAGGACTCGTCCAGCGACGACACGTACAGCGCGCGTCCCGTGGCCGTGACGGCGGCCGCCTTCTTCTCCGAACGGGCCACCGCCGCCGACCCGAACGCCGGCTTGCCGTCCCCGAGCGGGCTGATCACCGTCGCCGGCCCGGCCTCGCCCCCCTCCGGCCCCGACGAGGTCCGCACCAGCCGGTGCTTGGCGTCGATGAAGTACAGCGAGGAGGGATGGCCGGCCAGCCGGTCCGGCGCGTACCGCTCGCCCGCCGTGGCGCTGAGGTCGCACATCCTGGTGTCCCTGGCCGTCAGCAACTCCACGTTGTCGACCCGCACGCCCTCCTGGCTCTGCGCGGTGTGCAGGACCTGCGCCGCCATCCGCTCGCACGTGTGCAGCCCCGGTCTCGTCTCCATCGCGAGCCGCACCCGCAGCGTGCCCTCCTCGTCGACCGTCAGCCGCTGGTTCTGCGCCAGCGCGGTGCGCTGCGGGAACGTCGTCTCCGTCACCGACCCGATCAGCCCGCCCGGCCCGTCGAGCAGCGTGCGCACCGCGTCCGTCACGGGGTCGATCCGCCGCCGTACGTACACGGGGTCGGCCACCAGCGTGTCCTTGCTGCGCGCCGTGAAGTGGTACGTGCTCGCCGGCTGGAAGGTCCGCTCGAAGTCCGCCCGGCTGATCACCAGCCCCCGCGGCGGGTCCACGATCCGCCACTGGCCGGACTTCTTCTCCTTCGACAGCGCGACGTTCAGGCTGTACGGGCGCTCGTCCGGCGTGTACGTGCCCGCCTCGTTGAGCCAGGCGACCTTGTCGCCGCGCAGTTGGACGACGGCCGTGGTCATCTTGCTGCCGTTCACCGGCTTCGGCCCCGCCGTCGGGCGCTCCACCACCGTGGGCGCCTCGGCGAGCACCGTCGTCTCGCCGGGAGTCCACGTGCGCGCCTTCTTGGTCAGATACGCCTTGGCGACGGTGGCGTAGTCGTCGCTGCGCAGAGCCTCCAGGAAGTCCGACACGATGCGCTGCGGCCTGGCCCCCGGCTCCGGCCGCTCCGCGAACGTACGCGCGCGCGGCTCCTCACGCTGCTCCGACAGCGGCACCTGGTGCACGCCCCCGCTGTCGGGCATGGACGCGCAGCCGGTGAGGAGCAGGAAGCCGCCGAGCAGCGCGGCGGTGGCGTACCGACGCGCACGGGCCGGAGGCCGGCGCCGGTACGGACCCGGGGTACGGGCCGCCGCCCGGCGCACCCGCCCGCGTACCGCCGCCGTCTTTCCCGTACGCCTAGACGCGACCACCGCGCTCCCCCTCGCCGCCGACCTCACTAGGGACCTCACCGCTGCCCTCGCCCCCCTCCGGGACGCCCTCAGAAGCGCCCTCAGACCCGCTGACGGGCTCATCCTCGCCCTCGGCACCCGGCGCCTCGTCCGCCGCCCCCGCATAGCCGCTGACCCGCCGCCCGCTGCCCGGCAGCGCCGTCGGGTCCGCCTCCGGCCGCTCCGCGGGCCGTGGCGCCGCCGCCCGCGCGGCGGCGGCCGTTCCCCGCCCGCCCTGCGCCGGTACGGTCCCCAGCAGCTCACCGCCGGCCGAACCACCGGCCGGCGCCACGCTCACCGCACCCGGCTCCCGCACCGTCCGCGCCGCCCGCCGCGCCCGCGAGTCGTCCGGCTCCAGCGACACCGGCGAGCCGTGCAGCGGCTCCCCGCCCGTCCGCGGCAGCGTCAGCCGGAACTGCGAGCCGCCGCCCGGCTCACCCCACGCCTGCAGCCAGCCGCCGTGCAGCCGGGCGTCCTCCAGCGAGATCGACAGCCCCAGCCCGGTCCCTCCCGTGGTACGGGCACGGGCCGGATCGGCGCGCCAGAAGCGGTTGAACACCCGCGTCGCCTCGCCGGGCTTCAGCCCCACGCCGTAGTCGCGCACGGCCACCGCCACCGCGCTCTCCGACGCCCCGAGACGTACGACGACATCGCGGCCCTCGCCGTGCTCCACGGCGTTGACGACCAGGTTGCGCAGCACCCGCTCCACCCGCCGCGCGTCGACCTCCGCGATCACCGGCCGCTCGTCGCCCGTGACGAGCAGCCGCCCGCCCTTGGCGTCCGCCAGCATCTGCGCACCGCCCACGACGCGCCGCACGATCTCCCGCAGGTCGACGGCCTCGGCGTCCAGCGCCGCGGCGCCCGCGTCGAAGCGGCTGATCTCCAGGAGGTCGGAGAGCAGCGACTCGAACCGGTCCACCTGGTCGAGCAGCAGCTCGGCGGAGCGCGCGGTCACCGGATCGAAGTCCTCGCGCGCCTCGTGGATCACGTCCGCGGCCATCCGCACCGTCGTCAGCGGGGTGCGCAGCTCGTGCGAGACGTCGGAGACGAAGCGGCGCTGCATCCGCGACAGATCCTCGAGCTGCTGGATCTTCACCTGGAGGTTCTGCGCCATCTTGTTGAACGACTGGCCGAGCCGCGCGATGTCGTCCTCGCCGCTGACCTTCATCCGCTCCTGCAACCGCCCGGCCGCCAGCCGCTCGGCGATGCTGGCGGCCATCCGCACGGGCGTGACGATCTGGCGGACGACAAGCCAGGCGATGGCGCCGAGCAGCACCACCACGAACACCCCCGCGGTCGCCAGGGTGCCCTTCACCAGGCTCAGCGTCTTCTCCTCCTGCGTGAAGGGAAACACGAAGTAGAGCTGGTAAGGGTTGTTGTTCGGGTCGTTCAGCCGCTTGCCGATGATCAGCGAGGGCTCGCTCTCGTCCGAGCCGCGCTTCCAGACGCGCGCGTACTGCTCGTAGATCCCCGAGCCGCCGCCGCGGTCGACCTTCTCGCGCAGATCGGCCGGGATGCTGTCCACCGACGTGTCGTCCGAGACGAGCGAGCCGCGCGGATTGTCGGTCGCGCCGGTGGCCTCGTTGCTCACGCTGGAGCTCATCACCAGGACGGACACGACCCCCTGCCCGCTGCCCATGAGCTGCTCCACCAGGGCCGCCCGCCACTCCGCGGAGTTCACGGACGCCGTGGCCTCGCCGCCGCTGCCGGGCTCCTCCGAAGCACCCCGGATCTCCGCCTGCGCGAAGCCGCTCTGCGCCTGCCCGTGCGCGGCACCGAGCTTCGCCTCCAGCAGGCCGTTACGGACCTGCCCGATGACGACGATGCCGAGCAGCACGACGACGCCCAGGGACATCAGCAGCGTGGTGGCGACCACCCGCAACTGGATGTTCCGCCGGTACAGCTTCGTCGCCGCGCGCAACGGACGGCGTACCCAGCGCACGCACAGCCGGACGAACGGCTGCACCGGCCCGCCGGGCACGCCCTCCCGCGGCAGCACGCGGAACACGTCAGCTCGGTCCCGCCTTGTAGCCGACGCCGCGGACGGTCACGACGATCTCCGGCTTCTCCGGGTCCTTCTCGACTTTCGAGCGCAGCCGCTGCACGTGGACGTTGACGAGACGCGTGTCGGCGGCGTGCCGATAGCCCCAGACCTGCTCCAGCAGCACCTCGCGCGTGAAGACCTGCCACGGCTTGCGCGCCAGCGCCACCAGCAGATCGAATTCCAGCGGCGTCAGCGCGATCGGCTCACCGCCGCGCTTCACCGAATGCCCGGCGACGTCGATCACCAGATCGCCGATCGCCAACTGCTCGGGTACCGGCTCCTCCGACCGGCGCAGCCGGGCCCGGATACGGGCCACCAGCTCCTTGGGCTTGAACGGCTTGACGATGTAGTCGTCGGCCCCGGATTCCAGGCCCACGACGACATCCACGGTGTCGCTCTTCGCCGTCAGCATGACGATCGGCACACCTGACTCCGCCCTGATCAGGCGGCAGACCTCGATACCGTCCCGGCCGGGCAGCATGAGGTCGAGAAGCACCAGGTCGGGCTTCGACTCGCGAAACGCGGCAAGCGCCTTGTCACCGTCGGATACGAATGACGGCTCGAAGCCTTCCCCGCGCAGCACGATGCCGAGCATCTCGGCCAGTGCGGTGTCGTCGTCGACGACGAGAACGCGTCCCTTCATGACGACATCATCCCATTTACACATCCCATACAGAGAATCCCGTGTCCCAGGTCACGCCCCGGCCACCGCCACGACGTACCGCTTCCCCTGAATATCACCCGCGGTCAACGCACAACCAGCTCCGCGAGCGAATCCCCCGTCACCGGCGAGGCCACCCCACGCTCCGTGACCAGAGCCGTCACCAGCTCCGGCGGGGTGACGTCGAACGCCGGGTTGTACGCCTGCGTCCCCGCAGGTGCGACCGCATACGCCGCCGCGGCCTGCCCCGGACCGGAGCCGGCGGCGTGCGGCACGGAGAACTCCGTGACCTCGCCCTCGGCCCGCTGCTCCACCTCGATGGCAGAGCCGTCCGGCGTATCGAAGTCCACCGTCGTCGTCGGCGCGACGACGAGGAACGGAACCCGATGGTAGCGGGCGAGCACCGCCAGCGGGTACGTCCCCACTTTGTTGGCCACCGACCCGTCCGCCGCAATCCGGTCCGCGCCCAGGACCACCGCGTCGACCTCCCCGTTCGCAAAAAGCGACCCGGCCGCGTTGTCCGTCAGCAGCGTGTACGGCATGCCGGCCCGCCCCGCCTCGTACGCGGTCAGCCGGGCCCCCTGCAGCAGCGGGCGGGTCTCGTCCACCCACAGCCGCCGCAGCTCCCCGGACCGGTGCGCCGCCAGCACCACGGCCAGCGCCGTACCCCCGCCGCCGGACACCAGCGCCCCGGTGTTGCAGTGGGTGAGCACCCGATAACCACCGCGGGGTACCAGCTCGCCGAGCAGCCGCAGCCCGTGCTCCGCCATCCGCGCGCTGGCCCGGGCGTCGTCCGCGTGCAACCCCCGCGCCTCGGCAAGCGCGGCACCGGCGGCCCGGACAGCGCCCTCACCGGCCTCCACGGAGGTACGAAAGGCGCTCTGCGCCTTCCGCACGCCGTACGCCAGATTCACGGCGGTCGGCCGCGCGCCGGCGAGCAGGTCGGCGGCCTGGTCGACGTCGTCCCCGCGCGCCGCCGCCAAAGCGACGCCGTACGCCCCCGCAATACCGAGCAACGGGGCTCCCCGCACGGCAAGCGTCTGGATCGCCCGCACCAACGCCGGCACGTCGCCACACACCAACTCCACTTCGTCGGCGGGCAGTCGCGTCTGATCCAGCAGAACAACCGCGGGGGCGCCCCCGTCGTCCGACGGCTCATCCCAACGCAGCGCGGCAATCTCCTCGGCCATCGTCCCAGTCTGCAAGGCCCCCGGAAATGACTCAACCCCTGGGCGGCAGCCCAGGGGTTGAATCCAAGAATTGTTCGGCGGTGACCTACTCTCCCACACGGTCCCCCATGCAGTACCATCGGCGCGGTCGGGCTTAGCTTCCGGGTTCGGAATGAGACCGGGCGTTTCCCCAACGCTATGACCACCGAAACACTATGAAACACACAAGCAGCCTGAAAAGGGCGGGTTGTTGTCTCAGAACCTACACAGTGGACGCAAGCAGCTATGGACAAGCCCTCGGCCTATTAGTACCGGTCACCTCCACCCCTCACAGGGCTTCCAGATCCGGCCTATCAACCCCGTCGTCTACAGGGGGCCTTAACCCCTCAAAGGGGGTGGGAGTCCTCATCTCGAAGCAGGCTTCCCGCTTAGATGCTTTCAGCGGTTATCCCTCCCGAACGTAGCCAACCAGCCATGCCCTTGGCAGAACAACTGGCACACCAGAGGTCCGTCCGTCCCGGTCCTCTCGTACTAGGGACAGCCCTTCTCAAGACTCCTACGCGCGCAGCGGATAGGGACCGAACTGTCTCACGACGTTCTAAACCCAGCTCGCGTGCCGCTTTAATGGGCGAACAGCCCAACCCTTGGGACCGACTCCAGCCCCAGGATGCGACGAGCCGACATCGAGGTGCCAAACCATCCCGTCGATATGGACTCTTGGGGAAGATCAGCCTGTTATCCCCGGGGTACCTTTTATCCGTTGAGCGACGGCGCTCCCACAAGCCACCGCCGGATCACTAGTCCCTGCTTTCGCACCTGCTCGACCCGTCAGTCTCGCAGTCAAGCTCCCTTGTGCACTTACACTCACCACCTGATGACCAACCAGGCTGAGGGAACCTTTGGGCGCCTCCGTTACCCTTTAGGAGGCAACCGCCCCAGTTAAACTACCCACCAGACACTGTCCCCGATCCGGATCACGGACCCAGGTTAGACATCCAACACGACCAGAGTGGTATTTCAACGACGACTCCACAACCACTGGCGTGGCCGCTTCACAGTCTCCCACCTATCCTACACAAGCCGAACCGAACACCAATATCAAGCTGTAGTAAAGGTCCCGGGGTCTTTCCGTCCTGCTGCGCGAAACGAGCATCTTTACTCGTAATGCAATTTCACCGGGCCTATGGTTGAGACAGTCGAGAAGTCGTTACGCCATTCGTGCAGGTCGGAACTTACCCGACAAGGAATTTCGCTACCTTAGGATGGTTATAGTTACCACCGCCGTTTACTGGCGCTTAAGTTCTCAGCTTCGCCACCCGAAGGTGACTAACCGGTCCCCTTAACGTTCCAGCACCGGGCAGGCGTCAGTCCGTATACATCGCCTTACAGCTTCGCACGGACCTGTGTTTTTAGTAAACAGTCGCTTCTCGCTGGTCTCTGCGGCCACCCCCAGCTCCAGCCGTAAAGGCCATCACCGGAAGCGGCCCCCCTTCTCCCGAAGTTACGGGGGCATTTTGCCGAGTTCCTTAACCATAGTTCACCCGAACGCCTCGGTATACTCTACCTGACCACCTGAGTCGGTTTAGGGTACGGGCCGCCATGAAACATCGCTAGAGGCTTTTCTCGACAGCATAGGATCATCCACTTCACCACAATCGGCTCGGCATCAGGTCTCACCCTCATGTTGCACGGATTTACCTGCACAACGGGCCACACCCTTACCCCGGGACAACCACCGCCCGGGCTGGACTACCTTCCTGCGTCACCCCATCACTCACCTACTACAAGCTCGGATCACCGGCTCCACCACACCTTGTATCACCCGAAGGATCAACAAGGGGGCTTCACGGGCTTAGCATCACCTGATTCGATGTTTGGCGCCTCACAGCGGGTACCGGAATATCAACCGGTTATCCATCGACTACGCCTGTCGGCCTCGCCTTAGGCCCCGACTTACCCTGGGCAGATCAACTTGACCCAGGAACCCTTAGTCAATCGGCGCACACGTTTCCCACGTGTGTATCGCTACTCATGCCTGCATTCTCACTCGCGAACCGTCCACCACTACCTTACGGTGCGGCTTCACCCGGCACACGACGCTCCCCTACCCACCCCAGCCGGCGTTAGCCGTCATGCTGGAGTGACACGACTTCGGCGGTACGCTTGAGCCCCGCTACATTGTCGGCGCGGAATCACTTGACCAGTGAGCTATTACGCACTCTTTCAAGGATGGCTGCTTCTAAGCCAACCTCCTGGTTGTCTCTGCGACTCCACATCCTTTCCCACTTAGCATACGCTTAGGGGCCTTAGTCGATGCTCTGGGCTGTTTCCCTCTCGACCACGGAGCTTATCCCCCGCAGTCTCACTGCCGCGCTCAACTTACCGGCATTCGGAGTTTGGCTAAGGTCAGTAACCCGGTAAGGCCCATCGCCTATCCAGTAGCTCTACCTCCGGCAAGCAACACACGACGCTGCACCTAAATGCATTTCGGGGAGAACCAGCTATCACGGAGTTTGATTGGCCTTTCACCCCTAACCACAGGTCATCCCCCAGGTTTTCAACCCTGGTGGGTTCGGGCCTCCACGACCTCTTACAGCCGCTTCACCCTGCCCATGGCTAGATCACCCCGCTTCGGGTCTAGAGCGTGCAACTCAACGCCCAGCTAGGACTCGCTTTCGCTACGGCTACCCCACACGGGTTAACCTCGCTACACACCGCTAACTCGCAGGCTCATTCTTCAAAAGGCACGCAGTCACGACACACCAAGAACAAGTCTCAGCGTGCGACGCTCCCACGGCTTGTAGGCACACGGTTTCAGGTACTCTTTCACTCCGCTCCCGCGGTACTTTTCACCATTCCCTCACGGTACTATCCGCTATCGGTCACCAGGGAATATTTAGGCTTAGCGGGTGGTCCCGCCAGATTCACACGGGATTTCTCGGGCCCCGTGCTACTTGGGAAACAAACAAGCAAGCCGCCACGATTTCAGCTACGGGGGTCTTACCCTCTACGCCGGGCCTTTCGCATGCCCTTCGCCTATCGCAACGGTTTATCACTCACCTCACAGCCGGCAGACCATGAAAGTTCGCTCCCACAACCCCGCCTGCGCAACCCCTGCCGGGTATCACACACAAACGGTTTAGCCTCATCCAGTTTCGCTCGCCACTACTCCCGGAATCACAATTGTTTTCTCTTCCTGCGGGTACTGAGATGTTTCACTTCCCCGCGTTCCCTCCCAACCGCCTATACATTCAGCAGCGGGTGACAGCCCATGACGACTGCCGGGTTTCCCCATTCGGACACCCCCGGATCACAGCTCGGTTGACAGCTCCCCGGGGCCTATCGCGGCCTCCCACGTCCTTCATCGGTTCCTGGTGCCAAGGCATCCACCATGCGCCCTTAAAAACTTGGCCACAGATGCTCGCGTCCACTGTGCAGTTCTCAAACAACAACCCATAAGAGACCCGAACCCGCCAAGGCCCGCTCTCTCAGACACCCAACAGTGCGCCAAAGCCCCCCGGCCTACCACGGCCGGCGAGCACGATAATCGATGTTCCACCCATGAGCTGGCCGTGCAAGACGCTTGCTTGCATGCGGCGCTGTGCTCCTTAGAAAGGAGGTGATCCAGCCGCACCTTCCGGTACGGCTACCTTGTTACGACTTCGTCCCAATCGCCAGTCCCACCTTCGACGGCTCCCTCCACAAGGGTTGGGCCACCGGCTTCGGGTGTTACCGACTTTCGTGACGTGACGGGCGGTGTGTACAAGGCCCGGGAACGTATTCACCGCAGCAATGCTGATCTGCGATTACTAGCGACTCCGACTTCATGGGGTCGAGTTGCAGACCCCAATCCGAACTGAGACCGGCTTTTTGAGATTCGCTCCACCTTGCGGTATCGCAGCTCATTGTACCGGCCATTGTAGCACGTGTGCAGCCCAAGACATAAGGGGCATGATGACTTGACGTCGTCCCCACCTTCCTCCGAGTTGACCCCGGCAGTCTCCCGTGAGTCCCCACCACCCCGAAGAGCGTGCTGGCAACACAGGACAAGGGTTGCGCTCGTTGCGGGACTTAACCCAACATCTCACGACACGAGCTGACGACAGCCATGCACCACCTGTACACCGACCACAAGGGGGCACCCATCTCTGGATGTTTCCGGTGTATGTCAAGCCTTGGTAAGGTTCTTCGCGTTGCGTCGAATTAAGCCACATGCTCCGCCGCTTGTGCGGGCCCCCGTCAATTCCTTTGAGTTTTAGCCTTGCGGCCGTACTCCCCAGGCGGGGCACTTAATGCGTTAGCTACGGCACGGACGACGTGGAATGCCGCCCACACCTAGTGCCCACCGTTTACGGCGTGGACTACCAGGGTATCTAATCCTGTTTGCTCCCCACGCTTTCGCTCCTCAGCGTCAGTATCGGCCCAGAGATCCGCCTTCGCCACCGGTGTTCCTCCTGATATCTGCGCATTCCACCGCTACACCAGGAATTCCGATCTCCCCTACCGAACTCCAGCCTGCCCGTATCGAATGCAGACCCGGGGTTAAGCCCCGGGCTTTCACATCCGACGCGACAAGCCGCCTACGAGCTCTTTACGCCCAATAATTCCGGACAACGCTTGCGCCCTACGTATTACCGCGGCTGCTGGCACGTAGTTAGCCGGCGCTTCTTCTGCAGGTACCGTCACTTCCGCTTCTTCCCTGCTGAAAGAGGTTTACAACCCGAAGGCCGTCATCCCTCACGCGGCGTCGCTGCATCAGGCTTGCGCCCATTGTGCAATATTCCCCACTGCTGCCTCCCGTAGGAGTCTGGGCCGTGTCTCAGTCCCAGTGTGGCCGGTCGCCCTCTCAGGCCGGCTACCCGTCGTCGCCTTGGTAGGCCATCACCCCACCAACAAGCTGATAGGCCGCGGGCCCATCCTGCACCGCCGGAGCTTTCCACCCCCAGGCATGCGCCCAAAGGTACTATCCGGTATTAGACCCCGTTTCCAGGGCTTGTCCCAGAGTGCAGGGCAGATTGCCCACGTGTTACTCACCCGTTCGCCACTAATCCCCGGCCGAAACCGGATCATCGTTCGACTTGCATGTGTTAAGCACGCCGCCAGCGTTCGTCCTGAGCCAGGATCAAACTCTCCGTAAATGCATACAAAACCAAACAGATTTTGCGGCACCACAGAACGAGTCTGCCTCGCTACTGCTGTGTCACTACATCAAACACTTGGCATCGACTACTTGGCACACTGTTGAGTTCTCAAAGAACGGACACTTCCATCAAAACCCTCACCGGGCTTCTCCGGGCGTTTCCCTTCGGTGTTCTGAACCTTACCAGACCTTTTTCGGTGCGAATTCCCGCTCCCGATCGGGTAGTTCAGAGATGCTCTGCTTCGGAGTCGTCGTAACCTCCTGCCCGAGCGACGTGAACAGTACCAGGTCAACCGCGGGCGATGCGAATCGCCCTCAGGTGTCGAGTGAGTTGGGCGGGGTGTCGAGTTCTTCGAGTTCGACGCCGGGGGCCGCCAGGACCACGTCCCCGGCGATGTGGACCTGGTGCGTGTCGCCCGTCTCCAGGTCGCTGACCTCGTAGTTCACCACTCGCAGCAGACCTGTGTCGGCCTCGTGGGTGTCCTCTCCCCTTCGTGTCCACGCCTGGTCCAGCGTGCGCGGGGCGAGGACCGGGCGGGTCAGGGCGACCAGGCGGAGGCGGTGCGCGGCGGGGGTGGGGGGTGCGGGGAGGAGGCGGGTGGTGGCGATGAGGAAGGCCGGGGAGCCGCCCGTGAAGCCCTGGGCGCGGGCGTTGCCCTCGCGGGCCTCGTTTCCCGTGGCGTCCGAGCGGACCCAGGTGACGCCGTTCAGGGCCGCGCCGCGGACCTGCCAGCCGGCGGCGTGGAGTTCGAGGCGGACGGGGCGGCCGAGGTGGTCGATGGTGAGGTCGACGGAGCCGGTGGCCGTGCCGTCGGGGGCGGTGGTCCGGGCGGTGTAGCGCCAGCCGGAGGGGCCGGGGGCGCACTGGAAGTGTTCGTCGCCCAGCGGGGTGCCGTCGTACGGGTCGTGGAGGGAATAGCGTCCGCGCGGCATGTCCGGCACCCTACGCGGGCGGGCCCTGCCCCGGCGCGGGGCCGCCCGCCCGGGGGTTCCGGGCGGGCGGCGGTGGTGCGGGGTCCGGTACCTCAGTACCGGTAGTGGTCCGGCTTGTACGGGCCCTCGACCTTGACGCCGATGTACGACGCCTGCTCCGGCCGGAGTTCGGTGAGCCGGACGCCGAGGGCGTCGAGGTGGAGGCGGGCGACCTTCTCGTCGAGGTGCTTGGGCAGCACGTAGACGCCGGTCGGGTACTCGGAGGTCTTCGTGAACAGCTCGATCTGCGCGATCGTCTGGTTCGCGAAGGAGTTGGACATGACGAACGACGGGTGGCCCGTCGCGTTGCCGAGGTTCAGCAGGCGGCCCTCGGACAGGACGATGAGGACCTTGCCGTCGGGGAAGGTCCAGGTGTGCACCTGCGGCTTGACCTCGTCCTTGACGACGCCGGGCAGTTCGGCGAGGCCGGCCATGTCGATCTCGTTGTCGAAGTGGCCGATGTTGCCGACGATCGCCTGGTGCTTCATCCGCGCCATGTGCGAGGCGAGGATGATGTCCTTGTTGCCGGTGGCGGTGACGAAGATGTCGGCCGTCTCGACGACGTCCTCCAGCCGCGCCACCTGGTAGCCGTCCATGGCCGCCTGGAGGGCGCAGATCGGGTCGATCTCGGTGATGACGACCCGCGCGCCCTGGCCGCGCAGGGACTCGGCGCAGCCCTTGCCGACGTCGCCGTAGCCGCAGATGACCGCGACCTTGCCGCCGATGAGGACGTCGGTGGCGCGGTTGATGCCGTCGACGAGGGAGTGGCGGCAGCCGTACTTGTTGTCGAACTTCGACTTGGTCACCGAGTCGTTGACGTTGATGGCCGGGAAGAGCAGCGTGCCGGCCTCGTGCATCTCGTAGAGCCGGTGGACGCCGGTGGTGGTCTCCTCCGTCACGCCGCGGATCTCGGAGGCGAGCTGGGTCCACTTCTGCGGGGTCTCGGCGACGGTGCGGGTGAGGAGCTGGAGGATGACGCGCTCCTCGTCGCTCTCCGCGGTGTCGGGCGAGGGGACCTTGCCGTCCTTCTCGAACTCGACGCCCTTGTGGACGAGGAGGGTGGCGTCGCCGCCGTCGTCGAGGATCATGTTCGGGCCGCCGGTGTCGGTGCCGGGCCAGGTCAGGGCCTGCTCCGTGCACCACCAGTACTCCTCCAGGGTCTCGCCCTTCCAGGCGAAGACGGGGATGCCGCTGGGGGCGTCCGGGGTGCCGTCGGGGCCGACCGCGACGGCTGCGGCGGCGTGGTCCTGGGTGGAGAAGATGTTGCAGGACGCCCAGCGGACGTCGGCGCCGAGTGCGGCCAGGGTCTCGATGAGGACCGCGGTCTGCACGGTCATGTGGAGCGAGCCGGTGATGCGGGCGCCGGCGAGCGGCCGGGCCTCGGCGTACTCCTTGCGGATGGCCATGAGGCCGGGCATCTCGTGCTCGGCGAGCTGGATCTCCTTGCGGCCGAAGTCGGCCAGGGACAGGTCGGCGACCTTGAAGTCCGGGCTCGTGGCGGTGGTCGTGGAAGTCACGTCGCAACTCCTTGAGGGTGGTCGGATTCCCTGAGCGCAGCCGGGAAGTGCGCCTGGCGCGTGTGTGCCGCCACGCGTACGGGCACACCGGTCCCTCTGCAGCTCAGTCCGCCGGAGGCCCTCTCTCCCCCTCGGCCGGCCCGCTGGCGGGCCACCCGATCGCCATCAGCAGCGACGTCTGGCTCTGCCCCACGAATCTACCGCAGGCGGGCCTTGCCGCGGAGGGCATGTGGACAACGGGAACCGGCCATCCCGCGGACCGGACGGTCGGTGAGACCGCGGGCCGGGCAGGAGAGCGGGCGGGTTCGAGGCAGCCGGCCGGCGGGGTCCGTGCGGGCGCCGCGCTCGCGTTACGTGTCCGTCTTCGCGCGGGCGATGTCCGGCTCCAGGTAGATCATCCTCGCCACCGGCACCGCTTCGCGCACCCGGGACTCCGCGGCGTCGATGGCGCGCGCCACCTCGCCCGCGGTGTCGTCGTGCTGCACCGCGATCTTCGCGGCGACAAGCAGCTCGTCCGGGCCGATGTAGAGGGTCTTGAGGTGGATGACCTGGGTGACGGCCTGGCCGTCGACGAGCGCGGTGGCGATGGCCTCGACGTCGGCCTCGCTGGCGCCCTCGCCGAGGAGGAGGCTCTTGGTCTCGACGGCCAAGATGACGGCGATGATCAGCAGCAGGGCGCCGATGCACACGGTGCCGACGCCGTCCCAGACGCCGTCGCCGGTGGCGAGGGCGACGCCGACGCCGAGGAGTGCCAGGATCAGGCCGACGAGCGCGCCGAGGTCCTCCAGCAGCACCACGGGCAGCTCGGGCGCCTTGGAGCGGCGGATGAACTGCCACCAGGTCTGGCTGCCCCGTACCTGGTTGGACTCCTTGATGGCGGTGCGGAAGGAGAAGATCTCCGCGATGATCGCGAAGACGAGGACGCCCACCGGCCAGTACCAGTGGTCGATCTCGTGCGGGTCCTCGATCTTGTGATAGCCCTCGTAGACGGCGAAGAGGCCGCCGACCGTGAAGAGCACGATGGAGACGAGGAACGCGTAGACGTACCTCTCGCGGCCGTAGCCGAAGGGGTGTTCCTTCGTGGCGGCCCGCTTGGCGCGCTTGCCGCCGAGGAGGAGCAGCGCCTGGTTGCCGGAGTCGGCGAGCGAGTGCACGGCCTCGGCGATCATGGAGGACGAGCCGCTGAAGGCCCATGCCACGAACTTCGCAACGGCGATCGACAGGTTGGCGCAGAGCGCCGCGAGGATCGCCTTCGTACCGCCGCCTGCAGCCATGTGCGCCGGTTCCCTTCCGTCCGCTTCCGCGGGGCGCCGCGGGAGGCCGCGCCCTGTCACGGCGGCACATTCTGTCAGCACCGCGGGCGGTGGGCGCAAGCCCTGCCGCCTGCGGCTGTGGACAACCCGCGGCGGGCGCGCGGGCCGGGCGGGGTGCGGTCAGGTGGCCGTCGTGGCGCGGAAGAGCGTGCCGGACCCGGTGGCGTGCAGCGAGCCGTCCGCGGCCGGGACGAAGGCCGACTCGCCGCGGTGCAGGGCCAGGTGCTCGCCGGCGGCGTTGGTCAGCTCGGCGCTGCCGTCGGTGCACAGCAGGATCTGCGGGCCGGCGCCGTCGGCCGGGGCGGCGACGGTGACGGGGGCTTCGTCGAGGTCGTGGCGGTGCAGGCGGAAGTCGTCGACGGGGACGGCGTAGCGGCCGTCGGGACCGGCCCGCAGCACGTCGGGCGTGCCGGGCACGAACGAGACGATCTTCAGCAGCTCCGGCACGTCCACGTGCTTGGGCGTGAGGCCGCAGCGCAGCACGTTGTCGGAGCTGGCCATGATCTCGACGCCGACGCCGTCGAGGTAGGCGTGCGGGACGCCGGCGCCGAGGAAGAGCGCCTCGCCGGGCTGCAGTCTGACGACGTTGAGCAGGAAACCGGCGATCACGCCGGGGTCGCCGGGCCAGGCGCGGGCCAGCGCGCCGTAGGCGGCGTAGTCGGCGGCGTACGGGGAGCCGCTCGTGCCGAGCTTCTCCGCCGCCCGGCCCGCGGCCTCGACGGTGGGCGCCAGCTCGTCCCGGTCGGCGCCCAGCACGCCCGCGAAGACCTCGCGCAGCGCGTCCTCCTCCGGCTGCGCGCGCAGCGCGTCGGCGTACGGCTTGAGGCCGTCGACGCCGAGCCCGTCGAACAGGTCGGCGGCGCCGGCGGCCCGGCGGAAGCCGCACAGGCCCTCGAAGAGGGTGAGGGCGCAGATCAGCTCGGGCTTGTGGTTGGCGTCCTTGTAGTTGCGCTCGGGGGCGTCGGCGGCGACGCCGCGCTCCTCCTCGTCGCGGTAGCCGGCGCGGGCCTGGTCGAGGTCGGGGTGGACCTGGAGGGACAGCGGGGCGGCGGCGGCCAGCACCTTGAGCAGGAACGGCAGCCGGGGCCCGAAGCGCGCCACGGTCGCCGGGCCCAGCTCGCCGTCGGGGTCGCCTGCGACCACCTGGTCCAGGGGGACGGGTCCGGCGCCGCGGTCGACGCGGGAGGGCGCGCCGGGGTGGGCGCCCATCCACAGCTCGGCCTGCGGCTCGCCGGTCGGGTCGGTGCCGAGCAGCTCGGGGATGGCGGTGACGGAGCCCCATGCGTACGGGCGGACGGTGTTGTTCAGGCGGTCCATGCGGCCATTTTGGTACGGATCATGCGGAACCCGCAGCCAGGGCGAGGTAAACGGCGGTGAAATCGGCGGTGGCGATCAGCTCCCCGGCGGCCTCCAGGGGCGCGCCGTCGGACGGTTCCAGCGCGCTGACGGGGGTGCCCTGGGCGGAGGCCAGTTCGCGGGCCGCCGGGGCGGCCTCCCGGGGGGTGCGGGCGGTGTCGGCGGACTCGTCGTGCAGCAGGACGATGCGGGCGCGGAGCGCGGCGGGCTCCTCGACGCGGTCGCGGAAGATGTCGTCGGGGTCGGCGCCGGAGGTGAACGCCCCGGACAGGAGCATGCCGTGGGCGGCGAGCGCGTCGGGCAGCGCCGCGGGCAGCGCGGGGCGGCCGGCGACGGCGGCCAGTTGACGGGCGAAGTAGCGCGCGGCGACGCCCGCGACGAGGCCCTCGCTCCACAGCAGCGGCAGCGACTCGGCCAGCTCGGCGGCGAGGGTCTTGGCGGGGTTCGCGTACGTCTCGATGGCCGGCCCGCAGCGCTCGGCGACGATGTCGAGGCGGTCGGCGACCCGGGAGAGGGTGTCGTCCGGCGCGTCGATCAGCCCGATGCGGTCGGCGAGGGCGAGCAGCGGGGTGAGCAGCGGCCACAGGCCGCCGGTCTCGATCTGCTCGCCGGGGGCGCGCAGCAGCGGCAGCGCGAGCCCGCGGGAGGTGACTATCTCGGTGACCGCGGAGTTGCGGGGGGCGACGGCGGCCACGGTGCAGCCGCGCCGGTACGCCTGCTCGACGAGCGCGGTGAGGCCGGGCTCGCGGCCGTAGTCGGTGGCGATGAGCAGCAGGTCGTACGGGCCTGCCCAGCCGGGCAGCGTCCAGTTCAGGGCGCTGGGCTCGGGGCGGGCGCCGGTGGGGCGCAGGGCGCTGACGGGGCAGGCGCCGGCGGTCAGCGCGCGCAGCAGGTCGGCGGTGGTGTGCGCGACGGGTCCCGGGGCGGCGACGAGCAGCGCGCGGGGGCGGCCGTCGGGCTGGACCCGGGCGAGGTCGGACTCGGCGGCCTGGCGGGCGGCGATGCGCATCTGGGCGCCGGCCTGGGCGGCGGTGCGCAGCAGGCCGCGGGCGTCGGCGCGGCCGAGTTCCTCGGGGTCGTCGAGCAGCGACTCGTCCAGCATGGCGGCGGGGGCCTAGGCGGGGCGGCGGGCTTCGTCCACGAGCAGGACGGGGATCTCGTCGCGTACCGGGTAGACCAGGCCGCAGGTGTCGGAGGTGCACTGCAGCTCGGGCTCGCCGGGGGCGTCGGAGGCGCCGTCGCCGGCCGCGCCGTCCTTGCTCTCGCGCAGCGGGGCGTGGCACGCCGGGCAGGCAAGGATCTCCAGGAGGCTGGCGTCGACCGGCATGTACGTCCCCTTCGGCTGGCTGCGGCGGTGCTGGGCTCGGCTGTGCGTACGAGCGGCAGGCGCCAGCCTACCGCCGGGCCTGCGCGCCCGCCTGCGCGCGGGCGAAGGGCTGTGGACGGGGGCGCACGGAGGCGGCGGCGTACGGGCACAGTAAGGGCCGTACGCCCAGGGGCCGCGCCCCTTACCGGCTTACCAGCCGACCCGCCGCGGCGCCCGCGGCCTCAGCCCCGGACCAGCGCCAGCGCCTCGTCCCGCACCCGGGCCATGGTCTCCGCGTCGCCCGCCTCCACGTTCAGCCGCAGCAGCGGCTCCGTGTTGGACGCCCGCAGGTTGAACCACCAGCCCTCGCCCGTGACCGTGAGCCCGTCCAGCTCGTCGATCGTGACTCCCTCGCGCCCGGTGTACGCGGTCCTGACCGCCGCGAGCCGCCCGCCCTGGTCCTCGACGGTGCTGTTGATCTCACCGGAGGCCGCGTACCGGTCGTAGGCGGCGACGAGCCGCGACAGCGGGCCGTCCTGGCCGCCGAGGGCGGCGAGGACGTGGAGCGCGGCGAGCATGCCCGTGTCGGCGTTCCAGAAGTCGCGGAAGTAGTAGTGCGCGGAGTGCTCGCCGCCGAAGATGGCGCCGGTCCTGGCCATCTCCTCCTTGATGAAGGAGTGGCCGACGCGGGTGCGTACGGGCGTGCCGCCGTGCTCCTGGACGACCTCGGGCACGGACCAGGAGGTGATGAGGTTGTGGATGATCGTGCCGCCGCCGTTGCGGTCCAGCTCGCGCGCCGCGACCAGCGCGGTGATCGCGGACGGCGGGACCGGGTCGCCCTTCTCGTCGACGACGAAGCAGCGGTCGGCGTCGCCGTCGAAGGCGAGGCCGGCGTCGGCGCCCGTCCTGCGGACCTCGGCCTGGAGGTCCACGATGTTCTTCGGATCGAGCGGGTTGGCCTCGTGGTTGGGGAAGGTGCCGTCCAGCTCGAAGTACATGGGGACGACGTCGACGGGCAGTCCCTCGAAGACGCTGGGCACGGTGTGTCCCGCCATGCCGTTGCCGGCGTCGACGACGACCTTCATCGGCCGTACGGCGCTGAGGTCGACCAGGGAGCGCAGGTGGGCGGTGTAGTCGGCGAGGAGGTCGGTCTCCGAGACGCTGCCGGGCTTCGCGGCCGGCGCGGGCGGCCCTTCGGCACGCCACCGCTCGACCTTGGCGCGGATCTCGGCGAGCCCGGTGTCCTGGCCCACGGGGGCGGCGCCGGCGCGGCACATCTTGATGCCGTTGTACCGCGCGGGGTTGTGGCTGGCGGTGAACATGGCGCCGGGCAGGCCGAGATGGCCGCTGGCGAAGTAGAGCTGGTCGGTGGAGCACAGGCCGATGAGGACGGCGTCCGCGCCGCGGGCCACGGCGCCGCGCGCGAACGCGGCGGCCAGCGCGGGCGACGACGGGCGCATGTCATGGCCGACGACGATCTTGTCCGCGCCGGTGGTTTCGGTGAAGGCGGCGCCGAAGAGCTCGACGAGCGGCTCGTCGAGCTGCTCGGGGAAGACGCCGCGTACGTCGTACGCCTTCACGATCGTCGAGAGATCGGTCACGGTTACCGCCCTTCGCACGCTGCTGAGGCTTGCACAGTACGCGATGGGGCGGACACGCGCCGTCCGGGGCCGGGCCTGCGCGGGGCCGTCCGGGAGACGGCGGCGGTCTTCCGGTGCGGCGGTGCGGAGGTCAGCCTTCCGGGGAGCGGAGCACCCGCAGGTGGGCGCGGCGGGCGACCTCCATGGGGTCCGCGTCCCGGCCGCCCGGGGCCACGGCGCGCGGGGCGGCCATGCCGTCGCCGTCCGCCGCCCGGCGGGGCGGGCGGGCCGCTTCGCGTACGGCGTTGGCCAGGGCCTCCAGGTCGTCGCTGCTGGGCCGCGCCGGCCCTGAGGGGACCGCGAGCCGGACGACCTCCCAGCCGCGCGGGGCCGTGAGCCGCTCGGAGTGCTCCGTGCACAGGTCGTAACAGTGCGGCTCGGCGTAGGTCGCGAGAGGGCCGAGAACCGCGGTGGAGTCGGCGTAGACGTAGGTGAGCGTCGCCACGGCGGCACGGCCGCATGCGGTGCGCGAACAGCGACGGACAGGGCTCACGACGTTGGACGGTACCGCACTCCTGAGCGGGCCGCGACGACTCACCATCGCGTCACCCACCCGTGTCGTCGCCGTGCGGCGCGAAGCCGGTCGCGTACGGCCGAGTTGACCTGCGACGTCGGTCACATCGGCGGTACGTACGACGGGGCAAGTGATCAGCCCTGGGCGCACATCAGGTCAATCCAACCGGTTTCGGCGGGCTTCGACCCGTTCATCCGCGGGCTGATTCCTCCGCCGACCGTTCACTTCGCGACATTCCCGGGGTTGGCCCCGGATGGTCTGCGGCGGGCCCGGCGCGGGCTACGCTCATCGGTGATGGAGCACACAGAACGACCGGCACCGCCCTCCGGGCCCTCGCCGCGCCCGCGCGGCCGCACCCGCGACCGCCACGGCCGCGGCATGCGGGGTCCCGTGGCGCCGCCGCAGGTGCCGCTGGCGGTCAGCCGCTCGGACGCCTTCGTCGACCTGGTGCACGAGTCCGCCACGCGCCTGGAGCGCCGCTGGCCCCAGCTCTCCGGCGTCGAGTTCGCCGTCCTCGACGTTCCCGGCGGCAGCGGCCCGGCCGGCTGGGAGGACGACGGCGGGGTGCCCCTCGGCAAGCTCGTCACGGGCGACGGCGTGCCGGACCGCATCGTCGTCTACCGCCGCCCCGTCGAGATCCGCACGAAGAACCGCGACGAGCGCGCGCTGCTGGTCCACGAGGTGATCGTCGAGCAGGTCGCGGAACTCCTCGGCGTCGCCCCGGAGTCGGTCGATCCGCACTACGGCCAGGACTGAACGCGGCACCGCGGGTCAGTCCGTGAGGACGCCCAGGTCCTGCTCGGCGTCCGGGACTTCGACCATGCCCTTGTCGTCGGGGAGCGTCTGGATCGTGAACATCGGGATGCCGTCCTCCTTCGTCTCCAGCGTGCGCGCGGCGTAGAGGCGGCCGCCCGAGACGCGTTCGACGGTGAGCGCGAAGGTGCCCTCGGTGCCCGACGTCTTCGGCGGCTCGACGGTCAGGGTGGTGCGCGGCTTGACCGTGTACGTCTCCTCCGCCGGTTCGCCGCCCTCGCTGCCCGCCGACGCGGTCACCTTGACCTCGACCGCCTTGTCGGGCGCGGCCAGGGACAGGCTCGCGGCCTTCGGCCAGTTCCCGGAGGCGGTGGTGCGCTCCTCGACCGGCGCCGCGGAGGGGATGAACGCCATCTCCTGCTCGGTGTTCTTGCCCCGGGTCACGCGCAGGGCGGCGACGACGGGCGCCGTACTGCCGTCCTCCGGCTCCAGGATCAGCGAACCCACCTCGCCCTGGGTGAGCTTCTGCATGTCGATCGCCGTCGTCATGCCGCTCTTGGCGTGCACCGACTCGAAACCCGCGGGGGTGATCGAGCCGTTCGGTCCGGCGAGCTTCACGGCGAGGTCCGCGTCGTCCTCGCCCGGGACGTAGACGACGAGGCGCACGGAGGTGGCGTCGCCGGGGATACCGGGCAGGACGGCGCCGGGCGCGGGTTCGGAGACGGGCTGGAGCCAGTCGCCGCCGAGCTGCTCGTCGGCGGCGTGCACGGCCGCGCCGACGCGGCCGGAGCGCGCGGCGACGTGCACCGCGACGTTGATCGACGGCTCCTCCGTCAGCGTGGAGAGCAGCACCGAGACGCTGGCGCGGGCCGGGACCTGGATGCCGTTGCCGGCCTCGCTCTCGACCTGGCCGTCCTTGTCGAACAGCTCCAGGTCGACGACGGCCGCCTCGTCGTCGGGGTTGGTGAGCTGCACGTAGTCGCGGCGCTCGTCGATCGTGCTGGCGCCGGCGAACCAGAACTCGCTGTCCGGCGCCGTGCAGCGGGCGCCCGCCAGGCCGCGGCCGTCGCCCGCGGTGACGAGGGTCGTCTGCTGCACGCTCCAGCCGGGGGCGAAGCCGCCCTCGGCGGTGCCGACGAGCGCGGGGGCCCCGGCCTCCTCGGTGGTGGCCGCGGCGGGCGTGCCGGGGCGCTTCAGGGGGGCCACGGGATCCGGGGCGTCGTCCTGCCCGTCCCCTTCGTCCTTCTTCCCGTCGTCCTTCTGGTCCTCCTCCTCGGGGTCCTCGTCGGCCGTGTCCGACTCCGTTGCGGCGGGCAGCAGTTCGGCGCTGCCCTCGTCGTCCTCGCCCGGGGGCACGAAAGAGGTGTACGTCGTCTCGCCGACCTCCGTGTCGCCCGGCTGCGGGCACAGCAGGGTGGAGCGCTCGACGGCGATCCGCTCGGCGGCGGGCGCGGCCCCGCCGCCGTCGTCCTCGCCGGGGACGGTGAGCGTGGCGACGCCCGCGGTGACGGCGAGCGCGGCCGCGGCGGCGATCAGGGATACAGGGCCGGTCTTCACGCGTTGTCGCTCCCGTCCCGCTCGGCGCCCGCGCCGTAGGTCCGTCCGTCGTAGTACGGGTCGGGGTAGGAGCCGGTGCCGTACGGATCCTGCTCGCCGTAGCCCTGCCCGCCCTGCTGCGGTACGGCGGGGGCGCCCGGCTGCTGCTCGCCCTCGTACGCACCGGCGTCGTACTGCGGCTCGTAGGGCGCCTCGTACGGCGTCCCGCCGTACTGCCCGCCGTAGCCGGCGCCGTCCCACTCATAGCCCTGGGGCGGGGCCGCGTACGGGTCGGCGGCGGCCGTGTCCCCGTAGCCCTGCTCCGCCTGCCCGGTGCCGGGCACCGGCGCGCCGGCCCAGGCCGGCTGCTCGTCGGGCGCACCGGGCGCACCGGGCGGAGCCGGCGGCATCGGGGGCGGCTCGGGCACAGCACCCGGCGCGTCCGCGCCCGCGGGCGCCCCGCCGGCCGCGCCCTCGGCCTCCGCCGCGGCGGCCGCGGCCCGCAGCCGCCGGGCACGCCGGCCGTCGCCCTCCAGCGCCTGCGCCGGCACCGCGGGCGCGCCCGCCTCCGGCAGGTCGTCGTCCACGTCGCGCCGCCGCCCCGGCAGCGCAAGCACCAGCACCACGAGGAGCGCCGCGCCGCGCGCCCAGGTCCACGCCGTGTGCGTCACGGCGGTGTCGTACGTGACGTCCAGCCGCCCGCCGGAGCCGGGCAGTTCGAAGCCCTGCGCCCAGCCGTCGACCGTCGTGGCCTCCAGCGGCTCGCCGTCCAGGGTGGCCTGCCACCCGGCGCTCGCCGCGTCCGCGAGGCGCAGCACGCGGCCCTCGGGGCCCGCCTTGAGGTCCGTGTGTACCTCGACGGGCCCGGCGGGCACCGGCACCGGCTCGGTGCCGGCCTGCTGGCCCGCGCCCTCGCCGGCGACCACGGTGGCCCGCGAGACCCGGACGTCGACGCGCCACAGCGCGCCGCCGTCCTGCTGGCTGAGCCGGGTCAGCCCGGGGGTGGCGTCGAGGACGCGGCCGAAGGTGCGGGGCGCGTCGTTGCGTACGAGCACGTAGCGCACGGCGTACTCGCCCAGCTCCGCCGACTGGTCCGCGCCGGAGCCGGCCACGAGCCCGGAAACGGTGCCGGAGAGCCGGGAGTTGCCGCCGCCGGCCGCGGCCAGCTCGGCGTCGCCGAGGCGGGCGCCCGCGCCGCGGACGAGCATGTACGCGACCTCGCCTGCCGACCCGCCGATGACCAGCGTGCGCGGCTGGTCCGCCGTACGGCTCTCCTCCGCGACGAACGCCGGCACCTGGTCGGCGCCGCCGCGCTCCAGCGGGCCGTCCGCCCCGCGCCACATCCACCCGGCGGCCAGCGCCAGCGGGCCCACGACGCAGGCGACGGCGACGAGCACCGCGGCCGGCTGCCGCCAGCCGAAGGACTGCTCGGCCACGCGCTGCCGGGCGCCGTCGGCGCCGATGACGGCGGCGGTCAGCAGCGCCAGCCCGTAGACGAGCGTCTGCGGCCCGGTCCAGCCGTCGCCCGCGCCGGCCGCGGCGAGCAGCCCGGCGACGGCCGCGACGACCCACGCGGCTCCCACCGGCAGCCGCCGGTCGGAGCGGAGCAGGGCGGCCAGCGCGGCGAGCACGACGCCGGCGAGCAGCACGCCGCCGCCGGCGTTGGGGCCGCCGGGCGAGGCGAGGAGCAGGCCGAGCGGGGTCACGTCGGCGGTGGTCTCCAGCCCGGCCTCGGTGAAGAAGCGGGACGGTGCGGTCAGCAGGTCCAGCGACCAGGGCGCCAGAAGCACCACGGGGGTCACCAGGACGGCGAGTTGACGCAGCACGTGGCCGACGGGGCTCTGGCCGCGCACGACGCTCCAGGCGGCCAGTGCTCCGGCCAGGAGGGCGGCGAGCGGCCAGACGACGGGGGTGAAGGCGGCGGTGACGGTCAGCAGCAGCGCGTACGCCCAGGCGCCGCGCCAGCTCGCCCGGCCGCGCAGCCCGCTCGCGGCGACGGCGGCGCGGGCGAGGAGCGGCAGCAGCACGGCGAGCACCGCGGTGCCGATGCGGCCGGCGGCGAGCGCGCCGGTGGCGGCCGGCAGAAAGGCGTACGCGACGCTGCCCCAGGCGCGCAGCAGCCGGGAGCTGACGAGCGGCCGGGAGGCGAAGTACGCGGTGAAGCCCGCGAGCGGGACCGAGCAGACGAGCAGCAGGGTCAGCGCGGCGTCGGTGCTGCCGAACAGGACGGTGCCGAGGCCGGCGAGGAACGCCAGGTAGGGCGGCGCGTCCTGGGTGCCGCCGGTGCCGACGGGGTGCCAGGAGTCGGCGTACGACGACCAGAGGTCGCCGGCGTCGGCGGGGGCGGGCAGCAGCGCGCCGCCGATGAGCGCACCGCCGCCGATCAGCTCGCGGCAGGCGATGAGGGCGACGAGCAGCAGGACGGCGAAGAGCACCGGTCCCGGCTTGCGGGCCACCCGCTTCAGCCGGGCGAACTGCTCGACTTCGAGAAAGTCGGCGTCCTCGTCGCCGGGGCCGCTCTCGACGCCGCCGCCGTGCCGGCCGCCGCCGGACAGCTCGGGCTCGGAGCGCCCGCTGAAGTTGCTGAGCACCTGCTCGACGGTGGCGCGTACGGTCGCGCCGCGGCCCGGGAACAGGGGCTTGAGGTCGCCGGGCGGCACGGCTGCCTTGCCGGAGAGGTTCCCCCGCCGGCGGCGGGCCGCGGCGATGCGGTGCGGGCTCAGCAGCACGGCGCCGAGGCCGGCGACCTCGTCGAGGGCCTGGCGCGGCACCTTGCCTACCAGGTAGGCGAGCGTGCGCAGCAGGGTGCCCAGCACGAGCCGGAAGGCGATGTACGGCAGGGCCGCCGCAGTGCAGTTGACGAGCAGGGTGTAGGCGGCGCCGGCCTTGTCGACGCGGTGCGGGCTGGCGCCCTTCCCGGTCTGCCCGGCTCTGCCGATGCAGTCGATGGAGCGCCGCTCGCGCGCGGCGGCCTCGGCGTGCCGCATGACGGCGTCGGGCTGGACGACGACGCGGTGGCCGGCCTTGTGGGCGCGCCAGCACAGGTCGACGTCGTCGCGCATGAGGGGCAGCCGGGCGTCGAAGCCGCCGAGTTGGTCGAAGACGTCGCGGCGGATGAGCATGCCCGCGGTGGAGACGGAGAGCACGTCGCGGGTGCCGTCGTGCTGGCCCTGGTCCTGCTCGCGGCGGTCGATGCCGGTCCAGCGGCGGCCGCTGTGGGCGATGGAGACGCCGGCCTCCAGCAACTGCCTGCGGTCGTACCAGCCGCGCAGCTTGGGGCCGATGATCGCGGCGGAGGGCATGTCGTCGGCGAGCCGCAGCAGGGCGGCGAGCGCGTCGGGCTCGGCGGCGCAGTCGTCGTGCAGCAGCCACAGCCACTGCACGGGCTCGCCGTGCGGGAACTCCGGCATGTCGTACGCGTCGTCGCGCCAACTGCGGCTGACGGGGTCCCAGCCGCTGGGGCGGCGCAGGTACGGCAGTTGGTCGGGGGTGAGCACGCCCGCGGTGCGCGCGGCCTCCGCGGCGGCGGTGCCGAAGCCGGTACGGCGGGCGAGGTGCAGGACGCGCTCGGCGCCGAGGGCTTCGGTGAGGATACGGGCGGAGCCGTCGGCGCTGCCGGTGTCGGCGGCGATGACGTTCTGGACGGGGCGCTCCTGCGCCGTGAGCGCGGCGAGCGCGTCGGGCAGCCACCGCTCGCCGTCGTGCGAGACGAGCACGGCGGTGACGACGTGCCGCGGGAAGGCGGGGGCGCCGTCGCCGGGGGCGGCGGCGCCACCGGCAACGGCGCTCCCGGGCCGGCCTGCTGCGTCGGTCGCGGATGCCGGGTAGCCGGCCGCGTAGTCAGCGTTGCGGTGCTCGGACATCGAGGTGCGGACCCCTGGGCGGAGTCCGGGTCACCTCCCGGGAATGTGGCGGCTGTCGTGGACGGTGCCCCACACTAGAGGGTCCCTCCGTCAGAGGGCGACTTGGCGGACGCTCCCCGGGCCGCAGCGGGTTCCGCCGAGGTCACGTACGCCGTACGGGCGCCGGGCGCGCGCCGCGCGAACGCCGGGGCGCCGCGCGCACCGCGCCGGGCCCACCCGGCGGGCCCACCCGGCGGCGGGCTAGAGCGCCGCCTTCTTCAGCCGGCGCCGCTCGCGCTCGGACAGGCCGCCCCAGATGCCGAAGCGCTCGTCGTTGGCGAGGGCGTACTCCAGGCACTCGGAACGGACCTCGCAGGCGAGGCAGACCTTCTTGGCCTCGCGTGTGGATCCGCCCTTCTCCGGGAAGAAGGACTCGGGATCGGTCTGGGCGCACAAGGCGCGCTCCTGCCACCCGAGCTCCTCGTCCGCCTCCTCGACCAGCACCTGCTGGAACAGCTCGGTCATGTGCGCCCCTCGTCTTTGCTTCCCCGTGATGTTGCCGTTACCGAATCGCGTGAACGGACACGTGTGAAATTACAGATACGCGGCTCTGGCACAGTCAAGCCGGGATCTGCTATTGCACCTCTTATTCACCCTGCGGCACCAAGCCCTCGTGAATAGTGTTCATATCGGCCAAGACCATGACAGTCCGATAGACCGCGGCCCCGGTAGGCACCTCTACCGGAGGAGACGATCGGGGCTACGGCGCCGTTGCGGCCCGCCCGGCAAAGCGAAGAAGATCACAGTCGCGTCACGGATGCACAACGGCACCCCGGCCCCGAGGGTCGCCCCACGGTTGGTCGCCGTCTCTCCGTACAACGGGATGCATAAACCTTTCGCCACGGCCCGCAACCGGAAGGTGTGAATCCTTGCGGGCAACGGGGGCATCCAGTTGACAACCACCGCCCCGATCCGCTCTGCTGATGCGCATGTCGGGTCCGTGGCCGTACCGGCCGAGCGAGGAGTGTCCGAGCTGTTGTAGCCGCTGAGGCTCCAGCTCCGCTCCCTGCTGCCCGTTGCCTGCCCCGCAGCGCACTCCCCTCCGCTTCTCCGCACTCCTCGCGCTCCACACACGCCAAGGACTCCCGAGCCCCATGCTCAGCGACATCCAGATCGGCGGCGACCCGCTCGCCTTCCCCCACCTGCTCCCGCCCGCCCCCGCCCACCCCGTCACCGTCGCCGACTTCGCCGGCCTGGCCCGTGCGCTCGCCGCCGACCGGGACGCCTGGGCGCCGCTCGTCGACTACGACCCCGTCACCCGCTGGTACCACCGGCTGCGCACCGGCCCCGGCTACGAGGTGTGGCTGCTGAGCTGGCTCCCAGGACAGCGCAGCGGGGCGCACGGCCACGGCCCGTCCTCCGGCGTACTCACGGTGCTGGAAGGGGAGTTGACCGAGCGCGCGAACCACACCCCGCGCACCCTCACGCCCGGCGCGCAGCGCGTCTTCGCGCCGGGGTACGTCCACGAAGTCGTCAACGACGCGCTGACCCCGGCCGTCAGCCTGCACGTCTACTTCCCCGCCCTCACCGAGATGCCGATGCACGAGAACCGTCCCCCCGGAGAAGCAGCCGCCTGCCGCGCCGCCCGTGAGCCGCACGAGCCCGCCCGCCGCTGATCCCGGCCTGCAAGACTGGGCGCCATGCGCATCGTTGTACTGGCCGGCGGAATCGGCGGAGCCCGGTTCCTCCGCGGCCTGAAGCAGGCAGAGCCGGACGCGGACGTCACCGTCGTCGGCAACACCGGCGACGACATCCACCTGTTCGGCCTCAAGGTCTGCCCCGACCTCGACACCGTGATGTACACGCTCGGCGGCGGCATCCACGAGGGGCAGGGCTGGGGGCGCGACGGCGAGACGTTCACCGTCAAGGAGGAGCTGGCCGCGTACGGCGTCGGCCCCGGCTGGTTCGGGCTCGGCGACCGCGACTTCGCCACCCACATCGTGCGCACCCAGATGCTCGGCGCCGGCTTCCCGCTCAGTGCCGTCACCGAGGCCCTGTGCAACCGCTGGCAGCCGGGCGTGCGGCTGGTGCCGATGACCGACGACCGGGTCGAGACGCACGTCGCCGTCGAGCTGGACGGCGAACGCAAGGCGATCCACTTCCAGGAGTACTGGGTGCGGCTGCGCGCCTCCGTGCCCGCGCTCGCCGTGGTGCCCGTCGGCGCCGATCAGGCCAAGCCCGCGCCCGGCGTCCTGGAGGCCATCGCCGACGCGGACGTCATCCTCTTCCCGCCGTCCAACCCCGTCGTCAGCATCGGCACGATCCTCGCCGTGCCCGGCGTCCGCGAGGCCATCGCCGACGCCGACGTGCCCGTCGTGGGCCTGTCCCCCATCGTCGGCGGCGCCCCGGTGCGCGGCATGGCGGACAAGGTGCTGGCCGCGGTCGGCGTCGAGACGACCGCGGAGGCGGTCGCGCTGCACTACGGCTCAGGGCTCATCGACGGCTGGCTGGTCGACGAGGTGGACGCGGCGGCGGTGCCGGCGGTGGAGGCCGCCGGGATCCGCTGCCGGGCGGTGCCGCTGATGATGCGGGACACGGACGCGACGGCGCGGATGGCCGCGGCGGCACTGGAGCTGGCTCAGGAGGTACGGGCATGACGGCGGACCCCGGTACGGACACGGAACCCGGCACGGGGACCGCGCCGCCCGCCGCGGGCGGCGCGGCGCCGGTCCCGGAGTTCCGCGTACGGGCCCTGCCCGGCATCCCCGAGGTGCGCCCGGGCGACGACCTCGCCAAGCTCGTCGCCGCCGCGGCCACCTCGCCGCCCGGCCCCGCCGGCCCCCCGCTCGCGGACGGCGACATCCTGATCGTCACCTCCAAGGTCGTCAGCAAGGCCGAGGGCCGCGTCCGGACCACCGCGGCACCCGGCGACCGAGAGGCCGCCATCGACGACGAGGCCGTCCGCCTCGTCGCCCGCCGGGGCCCGCTGCGCATCGTCGAGACGCGGCACGGCCTGGTGATGGCCGCCGCCGGGGTCGACGCCTCCAACACCCCCGCGGGCACCGTCCTGTTGCTCCCCGAGGACCCCGACGCCTCCGCCCGCGCGCTGCGCGCCGGCCTGCGCGAGGCCCTCGGCGTCAACGTCGGCGTCCTGGTCACCGACACCTTCGGCCGCCCCTGGCGCAACGGCGTCACCGACGTCGCCATCGGCGCCGCCGGCGTCCGGGTGCTGGACGACCTGCGCGGCGCCCCGGACACGTACGGCAACGCGCTGGAGGGCACGGTCGTCGCCGCGGCCGACGAACTGGCCGCCGCCGGCGAGCTGGTCAAGGGCAAGGCCGAGGGGCTGCCGGTGGCGGTGCTCAGCGGGCTGCCACAGCTTGTCGCCCCGGCCGGCGAGGAGGCCGGGCCCGGCGCGCGGGAGCTGGTGCGGGAGCCGGCAGAGGACATGTTCCGGCTCGGCACCTCGGAGGCGGTCCGCGAGGCGGTGACGCAGCGGCGTACGGTGCGCGAGTTCACCGACGCGCCCGTCGACCCGGCGGCGGTGCGGCGGGCCGTGGCCGCCGCGGTGACGGCGCCGGCGCCGCACCACACCACGCCGTGGCGGTTCGTGCTGCTGGAGTCGGCGGCGGCGCGGACGGAGCTGCTGGACGCGATGCGCGAGGCGTGGATCCGGGACCTGCGGGAGCTGAGCAACTTCACCGAGGAGTCCATCGCCAAGCGGATCCGCCGCGGCGACGTGCTGCGCAGGGCCCCGTATCTGGTGGTCCCCTGCCTGGTGATGGACGGCTCGCACACCTACCCCGACGACCGGCGCAACGCCGCGGAGCGGGAGATGTTCGTCGTCGCCACCGGGGCCGGGGTGCAGAACTTCCTCGTCGCGCTCGCCGGCGAGGGGCTGGGCTCGGCGTGGGTGTCGTCCACGATGTTCTGCCGGGACGTGGTCCGCGAGGTGCTGGACCTGCCGGCGGACTGGGACCCGATGGGCGCGGTGGCCGTGGGCCACGCGGCGGCGCCGCCGCGGCAGCGCCCGCCGCGGGCGGCGGACACCTTCACGGTGGTGCGCTGAGCGCGGCGCGCCCCCGGGGCCGTACGACGACGGGACCCCGGCCCGCCGCGGGCCGGGGTCCCGCCCCACCGGTCAACCTGGTCAGTTGTCCGACACGGTGACCTTGTCGTCGTTCCTGAGCTGCTCGAAGAGCTGCTCGGCCTTCGGCTCGTCCAATACCTGTACCGAACCGAGCGTGGGGTCGTTGCCGCCGGAGAGGACCGGCAGGTTCATCGACTTGCCGTCGCCTCCCGAGACGCCCTTCATCGCCCAGAACATCTGGAGCACGTTGAACAGGCTCATGTCCTTGTCGACGATCAGCGAGTCCAGGCCGGCGCCCATGGTCGGGTAGAGCTTGAACGGATTGAAGATCGTCGTCATCTTCGCTGACTCGTCGGCCAGCTTGGACAGCAGCTTCTGCTGGTTCTTCGTCCGGTCCAGGTCGCCGCCCGGCAGCGCGTACCGGTTGCGGACGAAGGCCAGCGCCTCGGCGCCGTCCAGCTTCTGGCAGCCCTTCTCGAAGTCGGCGCCGGAGTTCTTGTCCTTGACCGCCTCGTCGAAGCACATCTCGACGCCGCCGAGTTCGTCGACGATGTTGGCGAAGCCGCCGAAGCCGATCTCGGCGTAGTGGTCGATGTGCAGGCCCGTGAGGTTCTCGACCGTGCGCACCAGCAGCCACGGGCCCTCGATGGTGTACGCGGTGTTGAGCTTCTGCTGCTGCTCCGGGATGCGGTTGCCGCTCTCCGAGCCGGTGAAGGCCGGTATGTCGACCTTCAGGTCGCGCGGGAGGCTGATCATCGTGTTCCCGTTCTCACCCTTGTGCAGGATCATCATCGAGTCGGTGCGCTTGCCCTCGACCGAGCCGGTGTGCAGCTCGTCCTGCTGCTCCTTGGACAGGCCCTCGCGGCTGTCGGAGCCGACGATGAGGTAGTTCGTGCCGTCCTGGTCGCCCGGGCGGTCCTCGACCATGCTGAGGTCCACCTCGCGGCGCAGCTTGGAGTCCGCCCAGAAGTACGTGGCCACGGGCACGACGATGAGGATGACGAGCGCGAAGATCAGGCCGATCCTGACCCGCTTGCGCCAGTCCGGCGGCGGCTTGCCGTAGCCGGCCTGCCGGCCGCCGTCGTCGCCGTACGGGCCGGAGGGGTCGCCGCCGCCGCTGCGGTAGACCTGCCCCTGGTTGTAACCGTCGTCGTACGGACCGTGGCCGTCGTCGTAGCCCCGGGATCGCTGCGGCGGCACCCCGCCGCCCACGACGGGCATGACGCGGTGGGGCTCCGGATCCGAGGCGCGGCTGCCGCGCCCGTACCGGTCCCGGCTGTCTGCGGTCCATCCCTCGGGCCAGTCACTCATGCGGGAAGTGTGCCCTGCCCGGTGGGCCGACCTGAAGGGGGGTTCTGAATCGGGCCGGGCTTGTAGCGGTTCTGATGCAAAGCAGCGGGCCGCATACAGTGACACACATGAACGATCAGGCACGCCCGGCGGCGGGCGAGGCGAAGCCGACCCCGGCCTCCCGCACCTCGTTGTCGCACATCATGACGGCGAACGACGTGAACCTCCTCGGCACCGTGCACGGCGGCGTGATCATGAAGCTGGTCGACGACGTGGCGGGCGCGGTCGCGGGGCGGCACTCCGGCGGGCCCGCGGTGACGGCGTCGATGGACGAGATGGTGTTCCTGGAGCCGGTGCGGATCGGGGATCTGGTGCACGTCCTGGCGCAGGTCAACTGGACGGGGCGGACCTCGATGGAGGTCGGGGTGCGGGTGCTGGCGGAGCGGTGGAACGAGTCGACGCCGGCGAAGCACGTCGCGAGCGCGTACCTGGTCTTCGCGGCGGTCGACGACCAGGGGCGCCCGCGGCCGGTCCCGCCCGTCGTCCCGGAGACGGAGCGCGACGAGCGGCGCTGCCAGGAGGCCCAGATCCGGCGCACCCACCGGCTCGCCCGCCGGCGCGCGATCAAGAACCTGCGCGAGCGGCGCGAGACCCCCTGAGGGCGGGGCGGACCCGGCCCGGCTCGGCGCCGCGAGTGCCGGGCGCCGCGGGCGGCGTCACGTACAGAGCACCTCGTCGCCCGTGACCGCCGACCAGACGTCCGCGCCGTCCAGGATCGGGTCCGCGGGCCGTACCCGGTGGACCCGCTCGTGGTCCGCACCCAGCGTGACCGTCATGAGCGGGCCGTGGCCGCGGACCGGGCTCAGCTTCGCGTGCGGGAGGGCCGCGGCCAGGGAGCGGGCGGAGCGGTCCCACTCCGGGTCATAGGTGATGACCGTGCGGTCCGCCGGCGCCGCCGTCGTGGGCGCGCCGGTCGTGGCGAAGCCGGTGCGGGCCAGCGTCCGGTCCACCCGGCCGCCGAGGCCGGTCTCCGCCGTGCCGTTCGCCACCTGCACCCGGATCCGCTCCGGCGGGACCTCCACCGGCGTCGGCCCGCCCTTCCCCTTCCCTTTGCCGGTCCCTTTGCCCTTCCGGCCCTCCGGACCCCCGCCGCGCGCCTTGAGGGGCCGGTCCTCGCGCAGTCTGTCGAAGAGCCGCCGCGCCCGCTCCTCGTCCCACCTGACCGTCGCGCCGAGCCCCGGCACCCGGTGGTCCATGTCCGCCACCGGCACCGTCGCGAACTCCGACGATCCCGGCGAGAACCCGTGCAGCGCCTTGCCCAGCGCGAACACCGCGCCCGTGTCCAGCGACGCGTCCGTACGCACCGAGCCCAGGAGCGTCGAGCCGACCTCGCGGAAGCGCAGCGGGTTCATCAGGCCGCTGGTGCCGGTGAGCTTGTCGATGACGGCCGCCAGGAAGCGCTGCTGGCGCTTCATGCGGCCCATGTCGGACGCGCCGTCCAGATGCCGGGCGCGTACGTACGCCAGCGCCTCACCGCCGTCGAGGCTGCTGGTGCCGGCGGGCAGGTCGAGACCGGAGTACTTGTCGCGCAGCGGGCGCTGCGTGCACACCTGCACGCCCCCGACCACGTCCACGGTCTTCATGAACGCCGCGAAGTCGATCTCCACGTAGTGGTCGATGTGCACCCCGGACAGCTTCTCCACGGCGCGTACGGTCAGCGGCGGGCCGCCGTGCGTGTACGCCGCGTTGACCTTCGCCGGGTGCGCGGTGCGCCGCTCGCCGAGCGCGCGGTTGGTGTGCGGCGGCAGCTCGACGTAGCTGTCGCGCGGGATGCTGACGACGCTCGCGCGGTCGCGGTCCTTCGACAGGTGGACGAGCATCAGCGCGTCCGTGCAGTTGCACGGATCCCCGCCGAGGTGGTGTTCGCGCCGCTCCGCCGCGCTCACGCTGTCGCGCCGGTCGACGCCGGCGACGAGGAAGTTGAGCCCGTGGCCCTCCCGGGGGCGGTCGGAGATGCCCCTGAAGGCGTCGACCCGGTGGATGCCGGAGCCGATGGAGCTGAGCATGAAGTACCCGGCCCCGCCGGTGGCCAGCAGCAGGAGGGACAGCACGGTGGCGATCCGCAGACCCCAGCGCGGGCGCTTCACGGACGGGGCTGGCACGGTGGACGGACCTCCGACGGGGCTCGGGTGCGGGCGGTCGGCCGGTGCGTACGGGTGCGTACACGCGCGTCCGTGCCCGGGTGGCGGTCGGTGCCCGCGGGGCAGGCGGTGGCACGGGCACGATCCGACCACGGTAGGGACACGGGCGCCGTCCTTCCCCGCACACGCCGTCCGTACGCGCGACGCCACCCTGCGGGCACGCCCCGATCCCCCGTTCGCGGTAACCTGTGCCGCGCTATGAACGACTCTGCGACGAAGCCCCCCGCGGTCTCCGTGATCATGCCGGTGCTCAACGAGGAGCGGCACCTCCGCGAGGCGGTGCGGCACATCCTGGAGCAGGACTACGCAGGCGACCTGGAGGTCGTCATCGCCCTCGGCCCGTCCACGGACGGCACCGACGCCATCGCCGCCGAGCTGGTCCGCGAGACCGCGGACAGCGCGCGCTGCCGCGTGCAGACGGTGCCGAACCCCACGGGCCGTACGCCCGCCGGGCTCAACGCCGCCATCGGGGCCAGCTCGCACCCGGTCGTCGTCCGCGTCGACGGCCACGGCATGCTCTCCCCCGGCTACATCTCCACCGCCGTCCGGCTGCTGGCTGAGACCGGCGCGCAGAACGTCGGCGGCATCATGCACGCCGAGGGCGAGACGAGCTGGGAGCAGGCCGTCGCCGCGGCGATGACCGCGCGCATCGGGGTGGGCAACGCCGCGTTCCACACCGGCGGCGAGGCGGGCCCCGCGGACACCGTCTACCTCGGCGTCTTCCGCCGGGAGGCGCTGGAGCAGCAGGGCGGGTACAACGAGGAGTTCATCCGCGCGCAGGACTGGGAGCTGAACTTCCGGATCCGCTCGGCCGGCGGCGGGGTCTGGTTCTCGCCGGAGCTGAAGGTCTCGTACCGGCCGCGGCCGAACCTGCGGGCGCTGGCCAGGCAGTACAAGGACTACGGCCGCTGGCGCCGCGTCGTCGCCCGCTACCACAAGGGCTCGATCAACCCGCGCTACCTCGCGCCGCCCGCCGCCCTCGCGGGGATCGTCGCGGGGGTGCTGGTGACCCCGCTGACGCCGCTGGGGCTGTTGGTCCCGCTCGCGTACGTGCTGGGGATAGCGGCCGGCTCGGTGCCCGCGGGGCGCGGGCTGCCGGTACGCGCGCGGCTGCAGATCCCGGTGGCGCTGGCGACGATGCACATGTCGTGGGGCTGGGGGTTCCTCACCAGCCCGCGGTCGCTGGCGCAGAGGGTGATCGCCAGCCGCCGCCCGGCGGTCCCGGCCGGCTGACCCGCCGGCCCGCCCACCGCCGTACCGCCGGCTGCTTCAGGGCCCCGCCCGCGCACGCGGACGGGGCCCGCGGGTCACCAGGTGTAGGACGGGTTGATGTCCATGCACGCCTTCTTGTCGCTGCCCGCCAGCGGGTTGGCGCTCTCCGGGGCCTTCTCGGGACCCGTCTCCTCGCCCTCGTCCCCGCCCTCGGTCGCGGGGTAGGCGTCGCCCTCGCGCCAGTCGGCGCCGACGACCAGCGTCACCCCGTCGACGCCGACGGACTGCTTCACCGCCCGGTCGGGCAGCCCGATCGACTTGGCCACCGCCAGGGCGTTCGCGTGCTGCTCCTCGGTCGCGTACGAGACGGTCGTGTCCGCCTGCGACTTGGGGGTGGCGTCGGTGGCGGCCTGCGTGAAGCCGTCGTCGACGAGCACCTGGGCGATGTCGGCGGCCCGGCCGGTGACCGGGGCGTACATGGTGGTGCCGGTGCCGTTCTGCACGAGGACGGGGATGTCCGCCTTCGGCTCCGCCTGGGCGACGAGGTCGTCGGGCTTCTTCTTCTTGGGCTTGTCCTTGCCGTCGAAGGCGACGTCGTTGCGGATCATGGACCAGATCTGCGGCGCGTCCTCCTCGTTGGGTACGACGTGCGCGGCGTTCTGCGGGTCCGGCACCCACGGCATCGTGGTCATGGTGATGCGCTCGGCGGGCACCCTCTTGATGTCGTTGCCGAGGTCGTACAGCTTCTTCAGCGAGCCCAGGCCCTCGTCGACGGTGAGCGCGTTGGTCGCCGCCTCGGCGAGGGCGCGCAGCTTGCCGGGGTCGGAGAGCTTGGCGCCCTCCTTGAGCTGGCGGGCCATCGCGTTCATGTACTGGTGCTGCGCGTGGGTGCGGCCGATGTCGCTGCCGTCCTCGAAGCCGTGCCGGGTCCGCAGCCACTGCAGTGCCTGCTCGCCCTTGATGGTCGTCTCGCCCTCCTCCAGGCGCAGCCCGGAGTCCTCGTCGTAGACGTTGTCGCGGACGCAGACGGGGACGCCGCCGACCGCGTCGGCCATGCTCACCACGCCGGCGAAGTCGATCATCATGAAGTGGTCGATGGAGACGCCGGTCATGGCCTCCCAGGCGGCGACGGTGCAGCCGGGACCGCCGTGCTGGAGGCTGGTGTTGATGGTCTCGGTGGTGGTCTCGGGGTAGACGGTGCCGTCGTCGGGGTCGGTGCACTCGGGGATCGTCACCCGGGTGTCGCGCGGGACGCTGACGACGGACATGTTGCTGCGGTCCGCGGAGACGTGGAGCAGCATCTGCACGTCGGCGAGCGGCTTGCGGCCGCGGTCGGCGCGGGCGCCGCCGAGGCGGACGTTCTCGTCGGAGTTCCGGCTGTCGGACCCGAGGAGGAGGATGTCGAGCGGGGTCTGGCCGTCGGCGTTGGGCTGCTTCTCGTCGAGCTTGTTCTTGCCGAGGTTGAGCGGGTCCTTCTCCAGGTTGTTGTTCAGCTCGCGGTAGTAGAGATAGCCGGCGGCCGCGGTGCCGAGTATGAGGAAGGCGACGATGCCGAAGAACCAGCGGGCGATGCGCAGTCCGCGTCGGGGGCGCGGCGGCGGGCCGCCGTCGCCGGGGCCGTCCCCGTAGCCCCCGGGGCGGGCGCCGGGGGGCGGGCCGTCGTGGTGCGGGCCGTGGTGCGAGTCGTCGTCGGGGTGACGCGCGTAGCCCCGCTGCCGGGGCACACCCGGCGCGTCCGCGTCTTCGTAGAGAGTGTCGTCCCAGCCGAGCTCGCGGGCTCTGTCGGGACGACCGTGCGCTCCGCTACCGCGGACATTGCTGCGGCGCATGGGGCCTCCTGGTCGATGGCGTACGTGCGGTGTCCAGTCCGCACGTACGCCTCACTTCGCACAGACGTTCTTGTCGTCGGCCTTGACGTTCTGCACCCCGTCCGGAGCCTTGTCCGGCGCCTCGACCGGGGTGCCCGGCGCGGCGAAGTCCTCACCGAGCGTGAGCGTCATGGTCCCTTCGGCCCCTGCGTTCTCCCCCGTCTTCTTCATGGCCTTCTTCGGCAGTCCCATCATGTCGGCGAGCCGCGCGGCCTGATCGGCCTGGTCAGGGCCGTACTCAAGCCGGGTCTCCGGCTGCAGGTCCGGGGTGTTGCCCGCCTCGGCGGCGTAGCCCGCGCCCTCCTCCAGCAGCCACGAGGCGGTGGCCGACGCCATGCCGGACTCCCCACCGCCGTTGACGACCTCGACCCTCACCTCCTCGGGCTCCGCCTTCTTCACCGGTTCGTCCTTCTTGTCCTTCTTCGCCCCGTCGAACGGCTTGTCCGCCTCCAGCAGTTTGAAGAGCGGCTTGGCTTTGGCCTCGTCCATTACGACGGTTGCCTGGTCCTCAGGGTTGTCCAGAACCGGCAAGGTGGCGAAAGTAATCTCGTCCTGCGGCACCTTCTTGAGGTCGTTGGCCAGGTCCATGAGCTTCTTGGCACTGCCGATGCCGGAGTCGACCGTGAGCGCCTTGGTGGCCGCGTCGGCCAGGTCGAAGAGCTTCTTCGGGTTGCTGAGCGAGCCGCCGGACTTCATCTTGCGGATGAGCGAGCTGAGGAACTGCTGCTGCAGTTCGATCCGGCTCAGGTCGCTGCCGAAGCCGACCGAGTAGCGGGTGCGGACGAAGGCGAGCGCCTCCTCGCCCTCGATGGTGTGCCGGCCGGCCGGCAGGTTCAGCTTCGACTTGGGGTCGTCGATGTCCTCGGCGAGGCACACCTCGACGCCGCCGACCGCGCTGGACAGGTCCTTGACGGCGTTGAAGTCCGCGAGGATGAAGTGGTTCACGTCGAGACCGGTCAGCTTCTCGACGGTCTTCCAGGTGCAGCCGGGGTCACGGCCGTACTGCCCGAGGCTTTCGTTGAACTTCGTCCCGTACGTGCCCGGGATGGTCTTCCAGCTCCCGTCCTCCTGCTTGGTCTTGCAGTCGGGTATGTCCGTGATCATGTCGCGCGGGATGCTCAGCGCGGTGGCGTTGGTGCGGTCCTCGGAGACGTGGAACAGCAGGGTGGTGTCGGCGTGGCCGGGGCTGTTCATGTCGCCGTAGCTGGTGTTGCCCTTGCCGGTGCGCTTGTCCGTGCCCATCACGAGGATGTTGACGGGGCCGTCGATGACCGCCGCGTGGTCCTCGCCGGCGACGTCGACCTTGTCGATGTTGCCGTTGAGCTTGCGGTAGATGAGGAACGCGGCGGTGCCGACGGCGAAGAGCACGAGCGCGAGGCCGCCGGCGATCCAGATCAGCGCCTTCTTCTTGCGGCTCTTGCGCGGCTTGGGACGGCGGCGGCTGCGCGGCCCTTCGGAGCCGGACCCCGGGCCCGTTCCGGCGCCGCCGCCCGCGCCGCCGGAGCCGCCCCCCGCGCCGCGGCGCCGCTGGGACGGCAGGCGGGGCTCGTGGGGGCGTTCGGGGGCTTCGGCATGCGAGGGCTGGTGCCCGCCGGGCGGGGCCTGCGCCTGGCCGGGGTGGGGGTGGCCCGGTGGGGGCTGCGCGTGCTGGGGATGCTGGGCTTGGGGATGCGGGCCTTGAGGATGCGGGGCTTGGGGATGCGGGGGCTGCGGATGCTGCGGGCCCGGGGGCCCGCCGTGCGGGGGCTGCCCGTTCTGTTGCGGAATGTACTGCTGCGGCGCCTGGGGCGGGCCGTCGCCGTAGCCCTGCGGGGCGTGACCGTGCGGACCCGGTGCGTGTTGGCCGTGGGGCTGGGGGCCCTGTCTGCCCGGGATCTGCGGGTCGAGACGCAGTTCGTAGCTGCCTGTCTCGGGATTGAACACCCACTGATCGGCGGGGTCGACCTCGCCGGCGTGTCCACGGCCTCGCCCATCCACGGTCGCTTGGGTCCCTCACATCGCTCGGTCAGCGCCTCCCCCGGCCGGCGCCCGGTCTTTCTCCATACACTCGACGACCGCCTGTCAGGCGGCCGGTCGGCTCACACTAGCCGCCTCTTTCGGCGACTGGCGACGCCCGTGACAAATTCCACGCACTCGTAACAGGACATCCCGCGCATCCACTCCATACACCGTGCCCCCCTTGTGCGCGTTGATCCGCTCTATCGGCAGATGTCATCCGCGGGGGTTGTGCCCTCGAAGGCGGGCGGTGCGTCGGGGTCCCGCTTCTGCTTCGCTTTCCTGCCCTCCGAGACGAAGCGCACGACGCTGTCGGCGCGCAGCGCCCCGAACAGCCTGCCCGCCGCCGGCTGCACCAGTTCGTCGCGGTTGGAGTCGAGGTGGTACGGGCGGCGCGGCACGGTCAGGAAGTGCACGCGCTCCTGCGGCACCTCGCGCACGAGGCGTACGAGGTCGTACAGCTCGGCGAGCGACGACAACTCCTCGTTGGCGGTGAGCGCGGAGGTCACCGCGTCCAGCAGCGGGGCGAGGCGCAGCGGGTTGAACAGCACGCCGTTGCTCTGCACCTTGTTGACGAGCGAGGCCATGAACTCCTGCTGCCGCCGCATGCGTTGGGTGTCGCTGCCGCCGTCGAGGGACTTGCGCGCCCGTACGTAGCCCAGAGCCTCCTCTCCGTCGAGCACCTGGCGGCCCGCGGGCAGCCGCAGCTTGGCCGATTCGTCGCGCATCGGCGCGGGCAGGCACATCTCCACGCCGTCGACGGCGTCCACGACCTTCGTGAAGCCCTGGAAGTCGACGATGACGTGGTGGTCCACGCGCACCCCGACGAGCTTCTCCACCACGCGGATCGTGCACGCGGCGCCGCCGTAGGCGAAGCTGAAGTTGAACTGGTTGACCTGCTTGCCGCTCTTCCCGCCGCCGGGGCGGCGGCAGTCGGGGATCTCGACCATGAGGTCGCGCGGGATGCTCAGGGCGGTGACGCTGTCGCGGTCGCCGGCGAGGTGCAGGAGCACGGCGGTGTCGGAGCGTTCGACGCCGGTGTCGCGGCCGTAGCGGTCGGTGCCGGCGCGGGAGTCGGAGCCGATGAGGAGGACGTTGGTGGCCCCGCCGGCGGCGGGCGCGGGGCGGTCCTCCTCGTAGCGCTGCAGCTCGCGGGCGGTGGCGGAGTCGACGGTGATGTTGCTGTCGAAGCGCTGGTAGAAGTACCAGCCGACGCCGGAGAGGGCGAGGACGAGGACGGCCAGGGCGAGGCCGACGCGGCGGGCGAGGACGCGGCGGCGGGTGCGGGGGCGGCGTGCCCGGCCGGGGCGGCGGGCCCGTCCGGGGTCGCCCGGTTCGGGGGAAGCGCCCTCCCACGGGCCGGTCTCGTCTGCGCCCATCGCTCACACTCACTCGGCCGGTGTCCACCTGGTGCAGACGGCCGAGCACCCCCCGGGGTCGTACGGCCCGCCGCATTCGGTCTATCGCATCACGAATGAGGCGTTACGCCCGATAACTTCGCTCGCGCGCGTCGCTCGGGGGCGGTGCCGGGAGTCGGGTCGGTGGGGCGGTGGGGGCGTGTTACGCGACGCGCTCGTCGGCCCTGCGCTTCTCCTGCTGCTCGGGCGAGAGCCGGTCCAGGTACGGGCAGAGCACCACCGCGGCGCCGGCGGCCAGGGGCGCGTACAGCCCCGCGGAGAGCCCTTCCCACGAGTCGTACCCGAGCGTCGACAGCGTGCGGGAGCCCGGCGCCAGCGCGCGCGACTCCGCGTCCGCGCGGGCGCGTAGGACCAGCTCGGCGGCGGTGAACTCCGCGCCCGCGACGTCGAGCGCCGGCGCGTTCGGGTCGACGGGCGCGTACGGCTGGAAGCGGTCGCCCTGGCCGGGCACCTCCGCCGCGTAGTCGAGGAAGCCGTCCGGCGCCTGCGGGAAGCGGGCGCCGAGCGGGCGCAGGCTGAGCGCGATCCGCTCGCCGGTGCAGGCGCGGGCCTGCGCCAGCGCGTCGGGGCCGCTGACGACGAGGTCGGCGGCGGCCGGGTCGGGGTCGGCGGGCACGGCGGTGACGCCGGTCGCGGCGCAGGCCAGCAACCAGACGGCGGTCTGCCAGTGGGCGGGCAGGAGCAGCGCGAGGCGGTCGCCGGGCTCGGCGCCGAGGTCGCCCTGGAGGAGGTTGGCGGTCTTGGCCACCCAGTTGGCGAAGGTGGCGACGGACAGTTCGACGCGCTCGCCGGTGGTGTCGTCGTAGTACGTGACCAGGGGGCGGGCCGGGTCGCCTGCGAGGGCGGCGTCGAGCAGGGCGGCGGGGGTGGCGGCGGTGGGGTTCATCGCCGCCAGGTTACGCCGTCGCGTTACTCCGTCCGGCAGGGGCAAATGGACAGCGGTGGGCGACATAGCCAGGATGCGTCATATGTACCCATTTTCTTCTTCGATCATCGCCATATCCGCCGCCGCCCTGCTCGCCCCGCTGACGCCGTTCGCGGTGGCGTCCGTGATCCCTCAGGCCCAGCGGGCCGAGGGGGCCGAGCGGGCGGACGGCCGCACGCAGTCCCTGCCGCTCGCGCCGCTCGACGGGTCCTCGCGCGGCCCCGGGGCCGGCGCAGTGGGCCTGTCGAAGCCGGACGTCGCACCGTTCACGATGGTCGGTGTCGTCTGGAAGGAGCCGGGGGCGGAGCTGCACGCGCGCGTGCAGGTACGGACCAGGTCGGCGGAGTCCGGCCGGTGGTCCGGCTGGCAGAGCCTCGACGCACACGGCGCGGACGCCCCCGATCCGGGGTCCGGGGCTGGGTCAGGGTCCGGGTCCGGCGAGGGCGGCTCGGCGGCCCGGCGCGGGGGCACGGCGCCGCTGTGGGTGGGCGACTCGACGGGGATCGAGGTCCGCGTCAAACCCCCACAGACGCGGACGGCGGGCGCGGCGGAGTTGCCGCGGGGACTGACCGCGGAGCTGATCGACCCGGGCGGGGACGGGGCGGGACCACCCGGGGCGAGGGCGACCGGTACCGCGGCCGCCGGCCGGATCACCGCGCAGACCAAGGCCGCGTCGGAAGCGGATGCCGCCCGGCTCGACCCCGCGCCGCCCGCCGCCGCCCGGCCGTTCGTCGGCCCGCGGCCGGAGATCGTCACGCGCAAGGGGTGGGGCGCGGACGAGAGCCGTCGGGAGCAGGCGCACAGGTACACGAAGACCGTGGACGTCGCCTTCGTCCACCACTCGGCGACGGGCAACAACTACCGCTGCGGCGAGGCCGCGAGCCTGATCCGCGGCATCTACCGCTACCACACCGCAAGCCTGGGATGGGCCGACCTCGGCTACAACTTCCTGGTCGACAAGTGCGGCCGCATCTACGAGGGCCGGGCCGGCGGCGTCACGCGCGCGGTCCTGGGGGCGCACACGCTCGGCTTCAACCACAACAGCATGGGCGTCGCCGTCCTCGGCAGCTATGACACGGCGGCGCCGTCCAAGTCCTCGGTCAACGCCGTCTCGCGGCTGACGGCGTGGAAGCTGGGCCTGTTCGGCAAGGACCCGGAGAGCACGGAGACGATGGTGTCGAGCGGCGGCAAGTACACCAGCGGGACGAAGGTCAGGCTGAACGTCATCTCGGGCCACCGGGACGGCTTCGCGACGGAGTGCCCGGGGGTGCGGCTGTACGACAGGCTGGGTGCGGCGAGGGCGAGTTCGGCGACGTACCAGGGCCGCCGCTGAGAGCGCACCGGCGGTAGGCCCGGTCGGCCCGTACGGGGCGGCCGGCCGGGCCAGGGCGGGGCGGCCGACAGGGCCCGGGCGGGGCGGCCGACCGCCGCCGTACCGGGACCGGGACCGGACGGGGGGCAACTCCCGGCCGGCGCCGCGGCCGTCGGCGGCGGAGGCTAGAGTCGTGCGTCATGCCCGCCGCCCCCGACCACCGCGTCCGCACCCGGACCTGGGCACCCCCGGGCCCGTACGACCTGTGGCGCACCCTGGGCGTGCTGCGGCGCGGCCCCGGCGACCCGGCGTACCGCGTCGCGGACGGCGCGATCTGGCGGGCCAGCCGCACCCCCGCGGGCCCCGGCACGCTGCGCGTCACCCCCGCGGGCGGCGCGGTCGCCGCCGAGGCGTGGGGCCCGGGCGCGGAGTGGCTGCTGGACGGCCTGCCGGCGCTGCTGGGCGCGGAGGACGACCCGGAGCCCTTCACCCCGCGCCACCGGGTCGTCCACGAGGCCCGCCGCCGCCACCCGGGCCTGCGCCTGATCCGCACCGGTCTGGTGCTGGAGTCGCTGATCCCGTCGGTGCTGGAACAGAAGGTCACCACGGACGAGGCGTACCGCTCCTGGCGTCTGCTGCTGTACCGCTACGGCGCTCCCGCTCCCGGCCCGGCGGGGACGGAGCTGCGGATGCGGGTGATGCCGGACGCGCACGGCTGGGCGATGATCCCGTCCTGGGAGTGGCACCGCGCGGGCGTCGACGGCAAGCGCGCGGCGGCGATCGTACGAGCCGTCCGCCGCGCCCGCGCCCTCCAGGCGGCGGCGGGCATGGACCTCGAAGCCGCCACCCGCCGCCTCACGGCCATCCCCGGCATCGGCCCCTGGACGGCGGCCGAGACCCTCCAGCGCGTCAACGGCGCCGCCGACGCCGTCACGGTCGGCGACCTGCACCTGCCCCGCATCGTGGGCTACACCCTGCTCCGCGAACGCGACGCGGACGACGCCCGCATGCTGGAGCTCCTCGCCCCCTACGCGCCCGGGGCCCAACGCCACCGCGCCACGCGCTACATCTGCCTCCTGGGCCGCATGCCCCCACGCCGCAAACCCAAGGCCGCCATCCCCGACATAGCCCGCCTCTGACCCCCGGCCCCCGGCCCCCGGCCCCCGGCCCCCGGCCCCCGGCCCCCGCAACGTACCGGCGGGGGGCGGGCGTCCGTGGACGTCAGGGCAGGTTGCGGGCCATGACGATGCGCTGGACCTGGTTCGTGCCCTCGTAGATCTGGGTGATCTTGGCGTCGCGCATCATGCGCTCCACCGGGTAGTCGCGCGTGTAGCCGTAGCCGCCCAGGAGCTGGACCGCGTCCGTCGTCGCCTCCATCGCCGTGTCGGAGGCGAAGCACTTCGCCGCCGCGCCCTGGAAGGTGAGATCCGCGTCGCCGCCGCCGGCGGCGACCCGCTCGGACTTCGCCGCGGCGGCGTACGTCAACTGGCGGGCGGCCTCGATCTTCATGGCCATGTCGGCGAGCATGAACTGCACGCCCTGGAAGTCCGCGACCGGCTTGCCGAACTGTTTGCGTTCGCGGACGTAGCCCTTCGCGTAGTCGAGGGCGCCCTGCGCGATGCCCAGCGCCTGGGCGGCGATGGTGATGCGGGTGTGGTCGAGGGTCTTCATCGCGGTGGCGAAGCCGGTTCCTTCGGCGCCGATCATGCGATCCGCGGGGATGCGGACGTTGTCGAGGTAGACCTCGCGGGTGGGGGAGCCCTTGATGCCGAGCTTCTTCTCCGGGGCGCCGAAGGAGACGCCCTCGTCGGACTTCTCGACGACGAAGGCGGAGATGCCCTTGGAGCGCTTCTCCGGGTCGGTGACGGCCATCACGGTGTAGTACTCGGAGACGCCCGCGTTGGTGATCCAGCGCTTGACGCCGTTGAGGACGTAGGAGTCGCCGTCCCGTACGGCGCGGGTCTTCATGCCGGCGGCGTCGGAGCCGGCCTCGGGCTCGGAGAGGCAGTACGAGAACATCGCCTCGCCGCGCGCCAGCGGCGTCAGGTACTTCGCCTTCAGCTCCTCCGAGGCGGAGAGCATGAGGGGCAGCGAGCCCAGCTTGTTGACGGCCGGGATGAGGGAGGACGAGGCGCAGACGCGGGCGATCTCCTCGATGACGATGACCGTCGCCAGCGCGTCCGCGCCCGCGCCGCCGTACGCCTCGGGGACGTGGACGGCGTGCAGGTCGTTGGTGACGAGCGCGTCGAGTGCCTCCTGCGGGAAGCGCGCCTCCTCGTCCACCTCGGCCGCGAACGGCTCGATCTTCGCCTCGGCGAGCGAGCGTACGGCGTCGCGGAGCATGTCGTGCTCCTCGGCCGGGCGGTACAGGTCGAATTCGGGCGCTCCAGCCAAGGCTCTCTCCACTCCCGCGCATGCTAACTACCGTTAAGTAGTTCCGATGGTATGCCGTGCGCGGCGAGCGGACCTACGTGACGTTGGCGACAGGGGCCGCGGCGGGCTCAGGGTGCCGTGCCGCCCAGGCGGTCGGTCGGGTACTTCTCCACGTACCGCGCCATGGTGTCGTTGCGCATGGCCTCCCACAAGGGGTCGCCCGCCTTGTCGTCCAGCAGCACCACCGACTGGCCGTCGATCATGTCGAGCCCCGCGACCGGCGCGTTCATGAACACCAGGTCGTCGGAGCGCACGCCCTTCATGTCCCACATGAGGTCGCGCATCGCGCCGTCCGAGAAGCGGTCGTCGACGCTGACGGTGGCGGTCACCGCGTCCAGCAGGCGTTTGACCTTGAGCGGGTTGGAGAAGTTGTCCGCGGACATCGTCTCGGTGATGACCGCGCGCAGGAAGTTCTGCTGCCGCTGGGTGCGGTCGAGGTCGCCGCGGGGCAGGCCGTGGCGTTCGCGTACGTAGTCGAGGGCGGTCTGGCCGTCCATGTGGTGGGTGCCGGCGGTCCACTCGCGGCCGCCGTTGCGGCGCGGGGTGGTCTCGTCGATGGTGATGTCCACGCCGCCCACGGCGTCGGTGAGCCGCTTGAAGCCGCTCCAGTCGACCACCGCGAGGTGGTCGATCCTGACCTTCGTCATCCGCTGCACGGTGTCGATGAGCAGCGGGGGGCCGCCGTGGGAGAAGGCGGCGTTGAGCTTGGCGTCGCCCAGGCCGGGGATGTTCACCCAGGAGTCGCGGGGCAGGGAGACGACGTAGCCGCCGTCGCGGCCCTCGGGGAGGTGGACGAGCATCATCGTGTCGCTGCGCTGCGCGCCCGGCTCCCAGGTGTGCTCGCCGGCGTCGTCGCCGGTGAGCGGCAGGTCGGAGCGGGCGTCGACGCCGATGAGCAGGTACGTTTCGCCGCCCTTGGACGGCGCCGGCCGGTGCTTCTCGGGGACCCCGGTGGGGAAGGCGTTCGGGATGCGGTCGACGCGGCCGGTGTAGTGCTCGTACGCCCACCAGAGGCCGGCTGCGGCCATGAGGACGCCCGTGACGAGCATGATCACGGCGCCGAGGAGCACCTTGCGGCCGCGGCTCCTACGGCGGCGGGGCGCGGCGTGCGCCGGTTCCCCGGCGGGGTCGTCGGGGCCGTCGGGTCCGTCGGGGCCGCCGGGGTCGTCCGGGCCTGCCGGATCGGCCGGAGCCGCCGCCGGGTCCGCCGTCCGGTCCGCACCGGCGGTCGCCCCGGAAGACCCGCCCTCGGCGCCCGGCGCGCCCGGCTCCTCCGGCCCGAACGCCGCGTCCACGTACGCCGCGTGCCCCGCCGTCGACGTGTCCGCGGCGTACGGCGCCTCCGGTTCGCGGGCGCGCGGCGTGCCGGGCTCGTCGGTTCCGCTGCCCGCTCCGTCCAGATGCTGCCTCGCCACGATCCCCACTCCCCTGCGATGCACGTTCATGAATCAGACTCCGTACCGGTGCCCAAGGTTGCCCGGGTGGCGTGTCATGGCCCGCCGCTATGCTCGGGACCATGACCTTGAAGATCACGGTGATCGGCACCGGCTACCTCGGTGCCACGCACGCCGCCGCCATGGCAGAGCTGGGCTTCGAGGTGCTCGGCCTCGACGTGGTCGAGGAGAAGGTCGAGCTGCTGTCCACGGGCAGGGTGCCGATGTACGAACCGGGCCTGGAGGACCTGCTGCGCAAGCACGTCGCCGGGGTCGAGGGCGCGTCGGGGCGGCTGCGCTTCACCACGGACTGGGACGAGCTGGCCGCGTTCGGCGACGTGCACTTCGTCTGCGTGAACACGCCGCAGAAGCACGGCGAGTACGGCTGCGACATGAGCTTCGTCGACGCCGCGATCGACACCCTCGCGCCGCGCCTCGACCGCCCCTGCCTGGTGGTCGGCAAGTCGACGGTGCCGGTGGGCTCCGCCGCCCGGCTGGCCCGCCGGCTGGCCGAGCTGGCACCCGCCGGGGAGCAGGCCGAGCTGGCCTGGAACCCGGAGTTCCTGCGCGAGGGCTTCGCCGTCGAGGACACCCTGCGCCCGGACCGCATCGTCGTCGGCGTGGCGAGCGACCGCGCGGAGAAGGTGCTGCGCGAGGTGTACGCGACACCGCTGGACTCCGGCACGCCGTTCGTGGTCGCGGACTACCCGACCGCCGAGCTGGTGAAGACCTCGGCCAACGCCTTCCTCGCCACGAAGATCTCGTTCATCAACGCCATGGCCGAGATCTGCGAGGCCGCGGGCGGCGACGTCGTCAAGCTGGCGGAAGCCATCGGCTACGACGAGCGGATCGGCCGGAAGTTCCTGCGCGCGGGTATCGGCTTCGGCGGCGGCTGCCTGCCCAAGGACATCCGCGCGTTCATGGCCCGCGCCGGCGAACTCGGCGTGGACCAGGCGCTGACGTTCCTCCGCGAGGTCGACTCGATCAACATGCGCCGCCGCGCGCACATGGTCGAACTCGCCCGCGACGCCTGCGACGGCTCCTTCCTGGGCCGCCGGATCGCCGTCCTGGGTGCCGCGTTCAAGCCCGACTCCGACGACGTACGCGACTCCCCGGCCCTGAACGTCGCCGGGCAGATCCACCTCCAGGGCGGCCAGGTCACCGTCTACGACCCCAAGGGGATGGCGAACGCCCGCAGCGTCTTCCCCACCCTGCGCTATGCCGAGTCGGCGGAAGAGGCGTTGCGCGGCGCCGACATAGTGCTGCACCTCACGGAGTGGCCGGAGTTCCGCGCCCTCGACCCCGGGCACCTGGCGACGGTCGTCACCCGGCCGCATCTGATCGACGGCCGGAACACGCTCGACCCGGCGCCCTGGCGCGCCGCGGGCTGGACGTTCCGCGCCATGGGCCGCCCGGCCGCGTAGCCCGCGAGGAGGCGCCGGGCCGGGGACCCGAGTCGAAGACCGCATGGCAAAGCCCCCCGTTCCGCCGGAAACGGGGGGCTGCGCCGTACGGGGGACCCTCAGACCGTGACGCCGTTGTCGCGCAGGTACGCGACCGGGTCGATGTCGGAGCCGTAGTCCGGGCTGGTGCGCACCTCGAAGTGCAGGTGCGGCCCGGTGGAGTTGCCGGTGGAGCCGACCAGGCCGATCTGCTCGCCGGCGCCCACGGTCTGGCCCACGCTCACCGAGGCGGACGACAGGTGGGCGTACTGGCTGTAGTGGCCGTCGTCGTGCTGGATCACGACGGCGATGCCGTACGCGCCGCCGTCGGCGCCGTTGCCGGCCTTGACGACGGTGCCGGAGCTGACGGCCTTGACCGGGGTGCCGGTGCCGGCGGAGAAGTCGACACCGGTGTGGTAACCGCTGGACCAGGAGCCGCCCGCGGCCCGGTACGGGGTCGACACGGCGGCGTCGACCGGAGCGGAGAAGCCGCCCGCCGTAGCCTCCTCGGCGGACTCCTCCTGCTGCGGCGCCTCGTCCGCCGGCTCGTCCTGCTGCGCGGCGGACTGCTGGGCCGGAGGGTTCTCGGGCTCGTCGAGCGTGACCTCTTCGCCGCCGTCGAACTCGTACTCCTGGCCCGGGAAGATCAGGTCCGGGTCGTCGCCGATGACGTCCTTGTTGCCCTCGTAGATCGACTGCCAGCCGCCCGCGATGCCGTGCTTGCGAGCAATATCCCACAGGGTGTCGCCGGAGACGACGGTGTAGTTGCCGGCCTTCTCGTACTTCTTCTCCGGCGCCTGCTCCTGCTTCGGAGCCTCGTCCTTCGCGGCCTGCTCGGACTCGGTCTGCGCCGCGGGCGCGCTCTCCTGCTCGGCCTCCTCGCCACCGCCGGTGGAGAGGTCGGGGGCGGGGCCGCCCTGGGTGAGGCCGGCCTGGCCGGAGCAGACCGGCCAGGCGCCGGGGCCCTGCGAGGCGAGGACCTTCTCGGCGATCTCGATCTGCTGCTCCTTGGTGGCCTGGTCGGCGCGCGGCGCGTACTGGGTGCCGCCGTAGCCCTCCCAGGTGCTCTGCACGAACTGCAGACCGCCGTAGAAGCCGTTACCGGTGCTGATGCTCCAGTCGCCGCCGCTCTCGCACTGGGCCACGCGGTCCCAGGTGTCGACGGAGGCGGCCTGGGCGTTGCCGCCGGCGATGAGCGGAAGGGCGACGCCGGCGCCGCCGGCGGCGATGACGAGGGCCCTGCTGCCCCGGGCTATCCGGCCCAGGCGACGGTGACGTCCGCGTGCGGACATGGCCATGCTCCTCTCCGACGCCTGCGAGGTGAGCTGTCGGGTTCGAGCTGGAGATGCCCGGCCATGCGGAGCATGGCTTCACCCCAAGCCGTCCCGCGCTGGCGCACGGTGCGGCACTTACCTGGGTCCCCCGCTCCTGCCGTGAAAGCTGAAGTGCCTGCCCGTCGCCGCCGACAGGATTCGGCGTTACGGCGACGAGGTACCCGCTTCGGTGGCGCGAGCACGGCGAGCACCGTAAACACACCGCCGAAAACAGAACAAGCCGTGAGGCATCGTCACGGCCGTACCCCACGTCACACCGGAATCATCCCGTCCGCCTCCGCCTCACGCGCCACCGCTCAATTACCCCTCGACGGTGGAGACTTGTCGAAACCAGAGGAGTCGGACACATTGCCTCATGACATGAGAATTCTGTGAGTGACATATGTCACTTCAGCCACTTGAGGACTCCCGCGGCCCATCGAGCTGCTCGATGGTCGCGACCGACGGGCCCCGCCGCGCGGCCACTTCGCGGGCCGCGTCCTCGGCGTCGCGCAGCACCCGCAGCGCGTTACCCCACACCAGCCTGGCCAGGTCTTCCTCCGACCACCGGCGGTCCAGCAACTCGGCGACGAGGTGCGGATAGCCGGCCACGTCGGCGAGGTCCTCGGGGGTGAACGGCGTACCGTCGAAGTCGCCGCCGATACCGATATGTTCGATTCCTGCCACTTCACGCATATGATCCAGGTGGTCCGCCACGGTCGCCGCCGTCGCCTGCGGGCGCGGGTGCGCCTCCTCGAACGCCCGGCGCACGCGGACCGCTTCGTCGTCCGCGCCGAACGGGTCCAGGCCGCGGGCGCTCATGTGCTCGTCCACCTCCGCGGTCCACGCCACGGCGGCGGGCAGGACGAACTTCGGCACGAACGTGGCCATCGCGAGCCCGCCGTTGGCCGGGAGCATTTCCAGCACATCATTAGGAATGTTGCGCGGGTGGTCACACAGGGCACGCGCGGACGAATGGGAGAAAACGACCGGCGCCTCGGTGACGCGCAGCGCGGCGCGCATGGTGGCGGGGGCCACGTGGGAGAGGTCGACGAGCATGCCGATCCGGTTCATCTCGCGCACCACCTCCTCGCCGAAGGCGGTGAGCCCGCCGTGCCGCGGCTCGTCGGTGGCGGAGTCGGCCCAGTCGGTGTTGTCGTTGTGCGTGAGCGTCATATAGCGCACGCCGAGCAGGCGCAGGGCGCGCAGGGTGGCGAGCGAGTTGGCGATGGAGTGCCCGCCCTCGGCCCCCATCAGCGAGGCGATCCGCCCGTCGGCCCGGGCCGCCTCCACCTCGTCGGCGGTCACCGCGAGCCGCAGGTCACCGGGGTAGCGGTCCACGAGCTGCCGCACCACGTCGATCTGCTCCAGACACGCGCTGACGGCGGCGTCCCCGGCCAGGTCGGTGCTCACGTACACCGACCAGAACTGCGCCCCCACCCCGCCGGCCCGCAGCCGCGGGATGTCGGTGTGCAGCCGGGCGCTCTGGTCGACGGCGATGTCGCGCCGGTCGATGTCGTACGTCACCTGCTCGCGCAGGGCCCAGGGAAGGTCGTTGTGCCCGTCGACGACGGGGTGTGCACGCAGCACGTCGCGCGCACGCGCGAGCAGTTCGCCGGTCATGGGTCGTCCTCCCTGCGCGGATAGCCGGTCAGGAGGCCACGCTATCCGCGCGCACCGACACTCCCGCGCCCAGGTCGGACCCCTGGTCTCCACGAATGGACCCCTGGCGCCGGCAAACCGGTCAGGAACCGGCCGGCTGCCCGGACACGACGGCCGCGAGGAAGTTGCTCCAGGCGGTGGGCGTGAAGACGAGAACCGCTCCGCCCGATCCGGCGGGTCAGCCGTCCCGGGTCGTCTTGCGGCGGAGGCGGGAGCCCTTCTCCTGGGCCTGGGCGTTGAGCTGTTCCTGGAACGTCGCCATCCGGCCGCGCAGGTCCTCGTCGGAGGTGGCCAGGATGCGGGCGGCCAGCAGGCCCGCGTTGCGGGCGCCGGCCACGGAGACCGCGGCGACCGGGACGCCCGCGGGCATCTGGACGATGGACAGCAGGGAGTCCATGCCGTCGAGGTACTTCAGGGGGACCGGGACGCCGATGACCGGCAGGGGGGTGACGGAGGCGAGCATGCCCGGGAGGTGGGCGGCGCCGCCGGCGCCGGCGATGAGGGTGCGCAGGCCGCGGGCGGCGGCCTGTTCGCCGTAGGCGATCATCTCGCGCGGCATCCGGTGCGCGGAGACGACGTCGACCTCGTACGGGACCTCGAACTCGGCGAGGGCCTGCGCCGCCGCCTCCATGACCGGCCAGTCGGAGTCGGAGCCCATGACGATGCCGACCAGCGGGCCGTTCCCCGCGCTCATACGGTACTCATTCCGTGATCGTCCCCCGCAGGTAGCCGGCGGCGTGGCGGGCGCGTTCGCGCACCTCGTCCAGGTCGTCGCCGTAGGTGTTGACGTGGCCGACCTTCCGGCCGGGCTTCACGTCCTTGCCGTACATGTGGATCTTCAGCCCCGGGTCCCGGGCCATGCAGTGCAGGTACGCCTGGTACATGTCGGGGTAGTCGCCGCCGAGGACGTTCGCCATCACCGTCCAGGGCGCGCGCGGGCGCGGGTCGCCCAGCGGCAGGTCGAGCACGGCGCGTACGTGGTTGGCGAACTGCGAGGTGACGGCGCCGTCCTGGGTCCAGTGGCCGGAGTTGTGCGGGCGCATGGCCAGCTCGTTGACGAGGATCCGGGGCTCACCGCCGGGGCCGGCCGCCTCGAACAGCTCCACCGCCAGGTGGCCCACGACGTCCAGCTCCATCGCGATCCGCAGGGCGAGCTGCTGCGTACGCACCGCGACGTCGGGCGCCAGCCCGGGCGCCGGAGCGATGACCGTGTCGCAGACGCCGCCGACCTGGATGGACTCCACCACCGGGTACGCGACCGCCTGGCCGCTGGGCGAGCGGACGACGTTCGCGGCCAGCTCGCGGCGGAAGTCGACCAGCTCCTCGGCCAGCACGGGGACACCCGCCCGGAACGGCTCCGCGGCGTCCTCCTCCGTGCGCACGACCCACACGCCCTTGCCGTCGTACCCGCCGCGCACCGTCTTCAGCACGACCGGGAAGCCGTCCCCCTCGCGCGCGAAGCGCGCCACGTCCGCCGGGTCGGCCACGATCCGGTGCCGCGGGCAGGGGATGCCCAGCTCCGTCAGGCGGGCCCGCATCGCGCCCTTGTCCTGCGCGTACACCAGCGCGTCCGGGCCGGGCCTGACCACGACGCCCTCGGCCTGGAGGGCACGCAGATGCCCGGTCGGCACGTGTTCGTGGTCGAAGGTGATCACGTCGCAGCCGCGGGCGAACGCCCGCAGCGTGTCCAGATCGCCGTGGTCGCCGACGACCGTGTCGCCCGCCACCAGGGCCGCCGAGTCCGTGGTGGTGCCGCTGAGGAGCTTGAACCTGATGCCGAGGGGGATGCCTGCCTCGTGGGTCATCCGGGCGAGCTGTCCCCCGCCGATCATGCCGACTACCGGGAATGTCACGCACCCCAGGGTATCGGCCGGGGTGACCGGACCCACTCCCTCCGTCGGCGGGCCCGGTTAGCATGAGGGATCCGGCGTGCCGGAGAAGGCCGGGACCGAGGCCAGGACCAAGGCCGGGACCAGGGGAACGAAACCGACCATCGGAGTCTGAGAATCTCTATGAGTGCACGGCACCCCGCGGTATCGCGGCTACGCCGCCTGAGCCGCGAGGTGGCCGAGTTCGCCGCGGTGGGGGGCGTCGGCGTCCTGGTCAACCTGGCGGTCTTCAACCTCGTGCGGAACGCCACGGAGCTGCCCGTGGTCCGCTGCAGCATGATCGCGACGGCGGTCGCGATCGTCTTCAACTACATAGGCTTCCGGTATTTCACGTACCGCGACCGGGACAAGACCCGGCCGCCGCGAGAGTTCAGCCTGTTCCTGGTCTTCAGCTCCGCGGGACTCGTCATCGAGAACGGCGTGCTGTACGTGGCCACGTACGGGTTCGACTGGGACACCCCGCTGCAGAACAACCTCTTCAAGTTCCTCGGCATCGGGGTCGCGTCGCTGTTCCGCTTCTGGTCGTACCGGAGCTGGGTGTTCCGCGTGGTGCCGACGGCCGAGCCCGTCGCGGCGGGCGAGGCCGGTGAGCCGGGCGACATAGCCGTGGCCGGCGAGGTGCGGATCCCCGGCAGCCGGCGGGAGCCGGGAGAGCCGGGGGAACCCGAGGCGCAGGAAGAGGCGGTCGGGGCCCGGCGGTAGGACCTCCGTCCCGTACGAGCCCTCCCCCGCGCCCCGCGGGCCCGCCGCGCGCCGCGTACGCCCCGTGTGCCCCGCTCCCCTCAGTGGTGTTCGTGCTCCCGCGCGAGGAAGAGCGCGAACGTCGTCGGCTCCTGCTGCTGCACCAGCTCCAGCCGCCCCCCGTCCGCCTCCGCCAGGTCGCGCGCGACCGCGAGCCCCAGCCCCGTCGAGTTGCGCCCGCTGACCGTGCGCTCGAAGACCCGGGAGCCGAGGTCCGCGGGCACGCCCGGGCCCTCGTCCGTGACCTCCGCCACCACCTGGTTGCCCGTGACCCGGGTGCGCAGCGCGACGGTCCCGGCGCCGTGCATCAGCGCGTTCTCGATCAGCGTCGCCAGCACCTGCGCCACCGCCCCCGGCGTGCCCACCGCGCGCAGGTCCTTCCTGCCGGAGCGGACGATCGCCCGCCCCTCGCCGCGGTACGCCGGCCGCCACTCCTCGATCTGCTGCTTCACGACCTCGTCCAGGTCGAAGCCCATGCCCGCGCCGGTCTTGGGGTCCCGGGACTTGGTCAGCAGCCGCTGCACCACGTCCGTCAGCCGCTCCACCTGGGTGAGCGCGACCGCCGCCTCCTCCTTGACCGTGGCCGGGTCGTCGGTGAGCGCGATCTCCTCCAGCCGCATGGACAGCGCGGTCAGCGGCGTACGGAGCTGGTGCGAGGCGTCCGCGGCCAGCCGCCGCTCGGCGGTGAGCATGCGCGCGATCCGTTCGGCGCTGGCGTCCAGCACGTCGGCGACGCGGTCCAGTTCGGGGACGCCGTAGCGGCGGTGGCGGGTGCGCTGGTCGCCGGAGCCGAGGCGCTCGGCGGTCTCGGCGAGGTCGGTGAGCGGCGCGGTGAGGCGGCTGGCCTGGCGCATGGCGAGCAGCACTGCGGCGCCCACGGCGAGCAGTGCCACGGCGAAGATGATCAGCAGGGTCTGGCCCAGCTCGTCGTTGACCCGGTCGCGGGCCTCCATCACCGTGACCCGCTCGCCCCCGCTGCCCGTCTCGGTGACCTCGATGACCGACCCGTCGGGCCGCTCCCCGATCTTCAGCGGCGGCCTGCCCGGCAGTTCGACCTCCGCGTACCGCCCGTCGGTGACCTGCCCGGCGAGCGCCCGGCGGGTCACCCGCACATCGTCGGCGATCTTGCCTTCCACGACGCTGAACAGCCGCACGGCCTCGGACTGCACCCGGTCGTGCGCCGCCGCCTCGATGGTGCGGGTCTCAACGATGACGAGCGAGACGCCGAAGACCGCGATGACGACGAGCACCACCGCCAGGGTGCTGTTGATGAGGCGTCTGCGCATGGCTGCGGGGGGCCGCGGGCGGCCGGCCTAGCTCTTCTCGAAGCGGAAGCCCACCCCGCGGACGGTCGCGATGTAGCGGGGGTTGGCGGCGTCGTCGCCGAGCTTCTTGCGCAGCCAGGAGATGTGCATGTCGAGCGTCTTCGTGGACGACCACCAGGTGGTGTCCCACACCTCGCGCATCAACTGCTCGCGCGTGACCACCCGGCCCGCGTCGCGGACCAGCACCCGCAGCAGGTCGAACTCCTTCGCCGTGAGCTGCAGCTCCTCGTCGCCGAGCCAGGCGCGGTGCGAGTCGGTGTCGATGCGTACGCCGTGGGTGGCCGGCGGCTGCGACTCGGTCGCGCCGCGGCGCAGCAGGGCGCGGACCCGGGCGAGCAGCTCGGCGAGGCGGAAGGGCTTGGTGACGTAGTCGTCGGCGCCCGCGTCGAGGCCGACGACGGTGTCCACCTCGTCGGCGCGGGCGGTGAGCACCAGCACGGGGAAGCCGTGCCCGTCGGCGCGCAGCCGCCGGCACACCTCCAGGCCGTCGATGCCCGGCAGGCCCAGGTCGAGGACGAGGAGGTCCACGCCGCCGCGGAGCCCGGCACTGAGCGCCGTGGGGCCGTCCTCTCGGACCTCCACCTCGTAGCCCTCCCGGCGCAGGGCGCGGGCCAGCGGTTCCGAGATGGCCGCGTCGTCCTCGGCCAGCAGTACTCGGGTCATGGTGCGATGGTAGACCTCCCGTCACCGAGAGTGGGCCGGTGCCGTCCGGTTCGCTCACCACCCCGTACGCGGTCGAACGGCCCGGCGGGGCTCGTGCGCCGGTTCGCGCCGTCGCCGTGCGCCGTCGCCGGTCGCGTCCCCGGTCCCGCCGCCGGTCCCGCCGCCGGATCGCGGGGCGGAGCGTTCTCGGCGACCATGAGGTCACCGGGCCGGCCGGTCCGCGGGAGGCGGTGCGATGGCTGCGGTACGGGACCGGTGGCGGCGGCTCGTGGCCGCGGTGCTGGGGACCGCCGCGGCGCTCACGGCGGGGGTGGTGCAGCCGGCCGGGACGGCGCCCGCGGAGCGGGTGACGCAGCAGTGGGCCGGCCCGGAGGGGGCGCTGCGGCGCAGCGTCGAGGCATACGGGGCGCATCCGCGGCAGCGGGTCACCGTCCACTGGCAGCCGCGGCTGGCGCTCCGCGGCGGGCTCGTCATCCTGCACGGCGGCTACTGGTCGTACGACACCGACTGGGAGGCGTGGGCCCGGGCCTTCGCCCGCCGCGGCTACGCCGTCTTCGACGCCGGCTACCGCCTGTCCCCCGGCGTGCGCTGGCCGGCGCAGCGCGACGACGTGGTGGCGGCGCTGCGCTGGGTGCGGCGCAACGCCGCCGCGTACGCCGTGGATCCGGCGCGGGTCGGGGTGCTGGGTTCTTCGGCGGGCGGGCACCTCGCCGTGGCCGCCGCCACCTACGGCGCCGGGGCTTCGCGCACCGCCGGGGTGGTGGCGCTGTCGCCGGTCGCGTCGCCGTACCGGGCCTGGCTGGACGGCGGGACGCCGGGGGCGACGGCGGCGGAACAGCGGCTGCGGACGAGCGCGGAGCGGCTGGCGGGGTGCGTACCGGACGGCACGCCGGCGGTGTCGGCGGACCCGGACTGCCGGCGGGCGTGGTGGTCGCTGGACCCGCGGAGCGGGGCGTCGGGGCGGGACGACGCCCCGATGCTGCTGCTGCACTCGGCGGACGACTTCGTGCCCGCGTACCACTCGGAGGCGGTGGCGGCGGCGGAGCGGGCGCGGGGGATGCCGGCGGAGGACGTCCGGGTACGGGTGGTGCCGGGCGGCGCGCACGGGATGCGGCTGCTGACGGAGCCGGGGGTGGCGGGGGAGGTCGAGGGGTGGCTGCGGCGGCGGATCGGCTAGGCGTACGCGCCGGGGAAGCGGGCTAGAGGGGCGCCGACAGCTCCGCCCACACCGTCTTGCCCGCCTCTCCGGGCTCCCGCTGCACGCCCCAGTCCAGGCACAGCCGCTGCACGATGAACATCCCGTGCCCGCCCGGCCTGCTGGCCCGGTGCGGAGTGCGGGGCTCCGGGGTCCCCGTGCCGGGGTCGCTGACCTCCAGCCGCAGCACCTTCCCGGCCGTACGCAGCCGCAGTTCGTCGGGGCCGCCGCCGTGCAGGCAGGCGTTCGTCACCAGCTCCGAGACGACGAGCAGGACGTCCTCCGCCGCCGCGCGCTGCTCCGCGTTGGCCGCGGGCAGCCAGCCCCAGTCCTCCAGCGCCCGGCGGGCGAAGTCGCGGGCGCGGGGCACCATGCCGCTGGCGCCGACGAGCCGCAGCCGGCGCACCTGTGCCGCGGGGGCGGGTTCGCCGGCCGGGGCGGCGTCACCGCGGCCCGGTCGCGCGGGCGCGGCGGCGCCGCTGCCGGCCTCGCCCTCCGGCGGCAGCGCGCCGGGCGGCACCGACCTGAAGCTCATCGCCTCACGACACCCCCTTCGCGCAACCGCACGCCCGTCCGCGCACCCGTCCGCGCATTCGCGCCCTTCCTGCCCGTTCCAGAAGTTTCGCCTGGGCTTCTGCCCTACGAGATCGCGGAAACACCCCCGAGTTTCCCCGGGAATCTGTGACGCGCATCACCTGCCGCACCCGCCCCACCCGGCATCCGGTGACCTGGAGGTCACTCCACGAGGGCCGCTTCCAGGGTGTCGTGGAGGGAGAAGACCGCCTCGGCACCCGTGATCTCGAAGACCCTGGCCACCACGGGCTGCAGCCCCGCGAGGTGCACGGCACCGCCGTCGGCCTCCGCCTTGAGGCGGGCGCCGAGGAGCACGTTCAGCCCGGTCGAGTCGCAGAAGTCCAGGCGTGAGCAGTCGAGTACGAGCCGCGTGCGGCCGCCGGCGATGCACTGCTCCAACGGCTCCCGCAGCACCTCGGCCGTGTGGTAGTCGAGTTCACCCGTAGGTGTGAGGACCGCGCTCCCGCCATGGACCCGCACGTCGACGTGCAGTCGGCCGCGGCTCGGGCTTCCGGCGGTTCCGGCGTCCATGCGCGCTTGTCTCCTTGACCTTCGGGCTGGCGTGCGATGCAGCTCTGACCCTACGCCTTTGGTCACATGTTCGGCACCTGAACAACCAACATAATAGGGCAAATATGGACACCTGATTCTTGCACCGGACGGCAGAACGGGGTAGGGCTAGAAGGACTCACGACACGTGGCCTTGGGAGGCGCCGCAGACCACAGCGGACAGACATGGCATCGGCAGCCGCACGCCGAGAACGATGGAGGACAAATGTCAACCCGGCTCGACGCCGCGGCCAGCACGCCGCCGGCACGACCCCACGCCGAGCACGGCGACGACCACACAGAGCACCACGGCGCGGACATGGCGGACCCGGCGGACCCGGCCACCGACGACACCGCGGCGGCCCCGTTCACGGGGAGCATGGACGAGCTGGAGGGCATCGCCTTCGACGAGGTCGCCCCCGCGGACGCGCGGGCCATGTCGAAGACGCTCTTCGACCGGATCGGCACCCTCGAAGAGGGCACCCACGAGTACTCGTACGTCCGCAACACCCTGATCGAACTCAACCTGGCGCTGGTGAAGTTCGCCGCCTCCCGGTTCCGCTCGCGCAGCGAGCCGATGGAGGACATCATCCAGGTCGGCACCATAGGGCTCATCAAGGCGATCGACCGCTTCGAGCCCGCCCGCGGCGTGGAGTTCCCCACGTTCGCGATGCCGACGATCATCGGCGAGATCAAGCGGTTCTTCCGCGACACCTCCTGGTCCGTGCGCGTCCCGCGCCGGCTGCAGGAGCTGCGCCTCGACCTGGCGAAGGCGGGCGACGAGCTGGCACAGCAGCTCGACCGCGCCCCCACGGTCGACGAGCTGGCCGAGCGCCTGGACATCGGCCGGGACGAGGTCATCGAGGGCATGGCGGCCTCGAACGCCTACACCGCCAGCTCGCTGGACGCGCAGCCCGAGGAGGACGACTCCGAGAGCACCCTCGCCGACCGCATCGGCTACGAGGACCACGGCCTGGAGGGCATCGAGTACGTCGAGTCCCTCAAGCCGCTGATAGCGGAGCTGACGCCGCGCGACCGGAAGATCCTGTCGCTGCGGTTCGTGGCCAACATGACCCAGTCGGAGATCGGCGAGGAGCTTGGCATCTCGCAGATGCACGTCTCGCGGCTGCTGTCGCGGACGCTGGTGCGGCTGCGCAAGGGGCTGATGGTCGAGGAGTGAGCCGGGGGCCGCCTCCCCGGGTTTCCGGGGAGGCGGTGCCATGATCGCCGCATGGCCTCCATCCGGCGGAGGGCCGGCCGCCCGGCCCCGGCGCTCGCCCTGCTGACGGCGCTGGCGCTGGCGTGGACGGCCGCGTGCGCGATGCCCGGCGGCGGGCCGGCGCCGCCCGCGAGCGACGCCGCCTCGTACGAACGGGACCGCGGCGGCGACGAGTGGACCCCCTGCCCGCTGACGGGCATGGAGCGGCGCGAGTGCCGCGGCGTCACCGTGCCCGTGGGCGGCGACGGCCCCGAGACGCTCCGCCTCGCCCTGGCCCGCCTGCCCGCCCGCGACCCCGGCCGCCGTATCGGCGCGCTCGTCCTCGCGCCCGGCGGGCCGGGCCTCTCGGGCCTCCAGGAGGCCGTGTCCGCCGGCGTCGACTACCCCCGCGCGCTGCGCGACCGTTTCGACATCGTCGGCTACGACCGCCGCGGCACCGGCCGCAGCCACCGCGTGGACTGCGGCGAGCCCCGCGGTGCGCTGGCCCGCCTCGGTACCGCGCGCAGCCTCCGGCGCGTACGGGACGTCACCGCCGTCGACGCCGCAGCCCGCGACTACGTCGAGGGCTGCCGCCTCGCCTACGGGCCGCTGCTGGCCCGCCTCGGCTCCCGCGCGGGCGCGACGGACCTGGAGCGGGTCCGGCGGGCGCTGGGCGAGGAGCGGATCAGCCTGCTGCTGCACTCGTACGCCACCGTGGCCGGCCAGGTCTACCTCACCCGCCACCCGGACCGGGTGCGCGCGGCGGTCTTCGACGGGGTCGTCGACCCGGACCGGCCGGGCACCTCGTACGTGCTGAGGACGCTCCACACCCGCCAGGAGCTGGACGACGAGCAGGTCCCGGAGCCGACGGCCAGGACCGCGCCGAAGGCGGTGCCGCCGGACGTGCGGGCGGCGTTCGACGAACTGGACCCGGGACCGCCGCCGCTCGCGCTCTTCCTCGGGGTGCACTGCACGGACTTCGCGTGGCCGGGGAACCTGCGGGCGCTGCTGCGGGAGCTGGACGACGCGCACGAGGCGCGGTGGCGTACGCGGGCGGTGGCCCAGGACTACGCGCCCTGCGTGCACTGGCCGGGGCGCGGGGAGCCGCTGGGCGCGGTCCGCCCCGCGGGAGGTTACGGGGGCTACGGCGCGGCCGACGGGGCGGATCTGCTGCTGGTCAACAGCGAGGACGACATCCGTACGCCGGCGGCGGGCGCGGAGCGGGTGGCGATGCGGTTCCGGGCGCCGCTGCTGACGGTGCCGGGCGGGCGGCACGGGCTGGTGGGCTTCGGCAACGAGTGCGCGGAGCGCGCGGCGGTGGACCACCTGACGGCACGCCCCGCGGCGGACCCGGACGCCGGCCCCGGTTGCTGACCGGCGCCCTCGCGCCGGCGACCGGTGGTCATTTGCCGGCCTGCGCGCTCCGGCCAGCCGTCGATCCTCAGTTGCCGAACTGCGCCCTCGCGCCGGCCGCCGGTCCTCCGTTGTCGGCCCGCGCGCTCCGGCCCGTCGTGCCTCCTCAGTTGCCGGCCGGCCCGGTCACCCGTTCCCCCCGCCGCCACACCTCCGCCACCAGCGGCACGCCCGGCCGGTAGGCCAGGTGCACGTGGCTCGGCGCGTCCAGCAGCGCCGCGTCCGCCCGCGCGCCCGGCGCGAGGCGCCCCACGTCCGTGCGCCGCAGCGCCGCCGCGCCGCCCGCCGTCGCGGACCACACCGCCTCGTCCGGCGTCATGCCCATCTCCCGTACCGCGACGGCCACGCAGAACGGCATGGAGCTGGTGAACGACGAGCCCGGGTTGCAGTCCGTCGACAGCGCCACCGTCACGCCCGCGTCCAGCACCCGCCGCACGTCCGGGTAGACCGCCCGCGTCGAGAACTCACAGCCCGGCAGGAACGTCGCCACCGTCACGCCCGACGCCAGCGCGGCCACGTCCGCGTCCGTCAGGTGCGTCAGGTGGTCCGCGGACGCCGCCTCCAGCTCGACGGCGAGCTGCACCCCAGGGCCGTACGACAGTTGGTTGGCGTGCACCCGCGGGGTCAGGCCGCGCAGCTTGCCCGCCGCGAGGATCGCCCGCGCCTGGTCGCCGTCGAACGCGCCCTTCTCGCAGAAGACGTCGACCCACCGCGCGTACGGGGCGCAGGCGTCCAGCATCTCGCCGGTGACCAGATCGACGTACCCGCCCGGATCGTCCTCGTACTCCGGCGCGACGACGTGTGCACCGAGGTACGTGACCTCCTCCACCTGCGCCGCCGCCACCCGCAGCCCCCGTGCCTCGTCCGCGACCGTCAGCCCGTAGCCGGACTTGGTCTCCAGCGTCGTCGTGCCCTGGCGGAGGGTCTCGCGTACGAACCGGGCGAGGCCGGCCGCCAGTTCCTCGTCCGTGGCGGCGCGGGTGGCGGCGACCGTCGTGCGGATGCCGCCGGCGCCACGCTTTTGATAGGACGCAGCCGGGCGTCCGGACATCCGGGCGGCGAACTCGCGGGTGCGGTCGCCGGCGAAGACCAGGTGCGAGTGCGAGTCGACGAAGCCCGGGAGCAGCGCCCGGCCCGCCGCGTCGTACGCCGCGTCCGCGGCCGGCGCCGCGTCGGCCGCGCCGACCCAGGCGACCCGGTCGCCGTCGAAGACGACGGCCGCGTCCTCGATCAACCCCAGCGGGCCCTCGCCGAGGGCCGGGTCGTTGGTGACGAGGCTGCCGATGTTGACGATGGCGGTGGCTGTGGCTGTGGCTCTGGCTCTGGCTCCGGCGGTCATCTTCCTGCCCTCGGGTTCGGTGGCGTGCGGGATCGGATACGGGAGTCAGCCGCGCAGCGCCCCGATCGCCGCCGCCAGCGCCCCCGGCACGTCCTCGACGAGCGCGTGCACCCCGTCCCGTACGACGTGCCGGCCCCCCACCACCGTGTGCCGCACGTCCGCCGCCGTCGCCGCGAACACCGCCGTCTCCGCGCCGAGCCGCGGCATCGGGCCGACCGTGCGCACGCTGTCCAGCGCCACGGTGGTGAAGTCCGCGAGCCCGCCCGGCTCCAGCCGGGCCGGCGCGTCCCAGCCGAGTGCGGCGTAGCCGCTCTCGGTGGCGGCGCGCAGCAGGTGGTGCGCGGTCCAGTGGCCGCGGCGGCGGGTGCGCAGCCGCTCGTTCAGCTCCAGGGCCCGCGTCTCCTCGAAGAGGTCGACGACGGCGTGGCTGTCGCTGCCCAGCGACAGCGGGCTGCCCGCCCGCTCCACGGCCACGGCCGGGCCGATGCCGTCCGCGAGGTCCCGTTCCGTGGTGGGGCACATGCACACGCCGGTGCCGCTGCCGCCGAGGAGTTTGACGTCGTCGGCGGTGAGGTGGGTGGCGTGCACGGCGGTGGTGCGCAGCCCGAGGACGCCGTGGTCGGCGAGGAGGCGGGTGGGGGTGACGCCGTGGGCGGCGGCGCACGCCTCGTTCTCGCCGGGCTGTTCCGAGAGGTGGACGTGGAGCGGGGCGCGGCGGTCGGCGGCCCAGCCGGCGACGGCGGCGAGCTGGGCGGCGGGGACGGCGCGTACGGAGTGGACGGCGGCGCCGATGCGGGTCGTGCCCGTAGAGCCCGCGGCGGAGGCGTCCGGGCGGAGGTCGGCGGCGCGTTCCGCCCACGCCTCCGCGTCGCCGTCGCTGAAGCGGAGCTGCTGCCGGCCGGGCGGCTCGCCGAAGCCGCCGGCCAGGTACGCGGTGTCGAGCAGGGTCAGCCGGATCCCCGCCGCCGCGGCGGCGGCGATCAGCACGTGGCCCATGGCGTTCGGGTCGTCGTAGCGGGCGCCGCCGGGCGCGTGGTGGACGTAGTGGAACTCGCCGACGCACGTGATCCCGGCGAGCGCCATCTCGGCGTACACGGCGCGGGCGAGTTCGTAGTACGTGTCGGGGGTGAGCCGGTCGGCGACGCCGTACATGACCTTGCGCCACGTCCAGAACGTGCCCGAGCCGACCTGGACGGTGCCGCGCAGCGCGCGGTGGAAGGCGTGGCTGTGGGCGTTCGCCAGGCCGGGCAGGGTGAGGCCGCGCAGGACGGTGGCGCCGGGCGGCGGCGCGGCGGTCCCGGTCCGTACCGCGGCGAGCAGCCCGCCGGACGTCTCCGTCTCCAGGACGACGCCGGGTTCGACGACGCCGCCGACCCACGCCTGCTCCGCCCAGTACGTCGTCACGCGGCCCCTTCCGCCCGTTCCGCCGGATCCGCCCGTCCCGCCGGGTCCGCCCGTCCCGCCGGGCCCGCGTCGCCGGCCAGGTCCGCCAGCACGTCCGCCAGCGCCCGTACGCCCGCCGCGCAGTCGTCCTCGTCCGCCGACTCGGCCGGCGCGTGCGAGACGCCCGTCGGATTCCGTACGTACAGCATGGCCGCCGGCACCGCCCCCGACAGGATCCCGGCGTCGTGTCCCGCCCCCGTCGGGAGCAGGGGCGCGCCGCCGAGGCGCGCGGCGAGGCGGTCGCGCAGGGTGTGGTCGAAGTCGACGACGGGCGTCAGCGACTCGCGGGTGACCTCCAGCGCGGTGCCGTCGCGGGCCGCGCGCTCGCGGGCTGCCTGTTCGACGGCGGCGACGAGGGTGTGCAGGGTCTCCTCGTCGGCGGCGCGGGAGTCGAGCCAGCCGCGGACGAGCGCGGGGATGGCGTTGACGCCGTTGGGCTCGACGGCGACCTTGCCGAAGGTGGCGCGGGCCCCGGCCTGCGCGGCCTTCTTGCGGGCGGACAGGACGGTGTGGGCGTAGGTCAGCATCGGGTCGTGGCGGTCCTCCATGCGGGTCGTGCCCGCGTGGTTGGCCTCGCCGCGGAAGTCGAACCGCCAGCGGCCGTGCGGCCAGATCGCCGACGCCACGCCCACGGCGTGGTCCGTACCGGCGAGCGCCACGCCCTGCTCGACGTGCAGTTCGACGAAGGCGCCGATACGCGCCAGCCGCTCGGGGTCGGGGCCGAGGCCGGCGGGGTCGTGGCCCGCCCGCTCCATCGCCCGCGGCAGGGTCGTGCCCTCCGCGTCGCGCAGCCCGTGGGCCGCGGCGGTGGACAACTGCCCCGCCGCCAGCCGGGAGCCGACGCAGGCCAGGCCGAAGCGCGCACCCTCCTCGTCGCCGAAGTTGACGACGCCGAGGGGACGGGCGGGCCGGGCGCCGCGGGCGCGCAGCTCGTCGAGGGCCGCGAAGGCGGAGACGACGCCGAGGGGACCGTCGAAGGCGCCGCCGTCGGGTACGGAGTCGAGGTGGGAGCCGGTGACGACGGCGCCGCCGGCGGCCGGGTCGCCGAGCCAGGCCCACTGGTTGCCGTTGCGGTCGGTCTCGTACGCGAGCCCGCGCGCCCCGGCCTGCGCGCGGAACCAGGCCCGGCAGTCGGCGTCCGCCGCCGTCCACGCGAAACGGCGGTAGCCGCCGGTGGGCGCGTGCCGCCCGAGGGGCAGCAGCTCCCGCCACATCTCCTGGAACGAGGACGGGCTCACCCCAGGTCGCTTCCCGGCCCGGGGGCGCCCTCCCGCATCGGTACGCGCACGCCCCGCTCCGCCGCGACCTGCTCGGCCCGCTCGTAGCCCGCGTCGACGTGCCGGATGACGCCCGTGCCCGGGTCGTTGGTCAGCACCCGCCGGATCTTCTCGCCCGCGAGCGCCGTCCCGTCGGCGACCGTCACCTGGCCGGCGTGCAGCGAGCGGCCCATGCCGACGCCGCCGCCGTGGTGGACCGAGACCCAGGAGGCGCCGGAGGCGACGTTGACCATGGCGTTGAGCAGCGGCCAGTCCGCGATGGCGTCGGAGCCGTCGCGCATGGCCTCGGTCTCGCGATACGGGGACGCCACCGAGCCGCAGTCGAGGTGGTCGCGGCCGATGGCCAGCGGCGCGGCCAGCTCGCCGCTCGCCACCATGTCGTTGAACCGCTCGCCGGCCCGGTCGCGCTCGCCGTAGCCGAGCCAGCAGATGCGGGCGGGCAGGCCCTGGAAGTGGACGCGCTCGCCGGCCAGCCGGATCCAGCGGGCCAGCGACTCGTTCCCGGGGAAGAGGTCGAGGACGGCGCGGTCGGTGGCGGCGATGTCCTTCGGGTCGCCGGAGAGCGCGGCCCAGCGGAAGGGGCCCTTGCCCTCGCTGAACAGGGGCCGGATGTAGGCGGGTACGAAGCCGGGGAAGTCGAAGGCGCGCGCGTAGCCGGCGAGCTTGGCCTCGCCGCGGAGGGAGTTGCCGTAGTCGAAGACCTCGGCGCCGGCGTCCTGGAAGCCGACCATGGCCTCGACGTGCCGGGCCATCGACTCGCGGGCGCGGGCGGTGAAGTCGGCGGGCTTGTCGGCGGCGTACGCGGCCATGTCGGCGAAGTCGACGCCCAGCGGCAGGTACGCGAGCGGGTCGTGGGCGGAGGTCTGGTCGGTGACGATGTCGACGGGCGCGCCCTCCGCGAGCAGCCGCGGCACGAGCTCGGCGGCGTTGCCGAGGACGCCGACGGACAGCGGGCGGCGGGCGTCGCGGGCCTCGGTGGCCAGGCGCAGGGCGTGGTCGAGGCTGTCGGCCCGCGCGTCGAGATAGCCGTGCTGGAGGCGGCGTTCGATCCGGGAGGGGTCGCACTCGATGCACAGGGCGACGCCGTCGTTCATGGTGACGGCGAGCGGCTGGGCGCCGCCCATGCCGCCGAGCCCCGCGGTGAGGGTGATCGTCCCGGCGAGGGTGCCGCCGAAGCGTTTCGCGGCGACGGCGGCGAAGGTCTCGTACGTGCCCTGAAGGATGCCCTGCGTACCGATGTAGATCCACGAACCGGCGGTCATCTGGCCGTACATGGTCAGCCCCAGGGCCTCCAGCCGGCGGAACTCCTCCCAGGTGGCCCAGTCGCCGACGAGGTTGCTGTTGGCGATCAGGACGCGGGGGGCCCACTCGTGGGTCTGCAGGACGCCGACGGGACGGCCGGACTGGACGAGCATGGTCTCGTCCGGGCCGAGGGTCGTGAGCGTGCGCACCATGGCGTCGAAGGAGTCCCAGTCGCGGGCGGCCTTGCCGCTGCCGCCGTAGACGACGAGCTTGTCCGGGTGCTCGGCGACCTCGGGGTCGAGGTTGTTCTGCAGCATCCGCAGCGCGGCTTCCTGCTGCCACCCGCGGGCGCTGAGCCGCGTACCGCGCGGGGCCCGCACGGGTCGGGGTCCTGCCATGGCTGCCTCCCGGCGCGCTCGCCGACCTCACTGAATGAACAACTACACATCCTGGCGCGACTGAATTGCCCTAGTCAAGGCCGCCTCGCGTCCGGCAGCCGGACGCCGTACGACGGCATGTGCGGACGGATGATTGACTGCGGCCATGCCCGACGACGCGCCCGTACCCGCACCGCAGCACCCCCCGCTCGCCGCCCGCCGCGACCTGGCCGTGCGCGCGGCGCTGGCCGAGGGGCTGGTGTCCGACGCCGAGCCGGTGGTGGGGCTGCTGGACGTCGCGGGCATCCGGGAGTCGGCGGGCGCGCTGCGGGCCGCGTTCGAGGAGGTGGCCGCGCCGGGGACGCCGGTGCTGCACTCCTTCGCGGTCAAGGCCGCCGCCCTGGTGCCGGTGCTGCGGCTGCTCGCCGAGGAGGGCCTGGGCGCGGAGGTGGCCAGCCCCGGGGAACTGGAGCTGGCCCGCGCCGCGGCCGTCCCCCCGGAGCGCACCGTGCTCGACTCCCCCGCCAAGACCGCCGCCGAACTGCGCGGCGCGCTGGCCCTGGGCATCACCGTCAACGCCGACAACCCCGAGGAACTGGCCCGCATCGACGGCCTCGTCCGCTCCGCGCCGACCCGCTCGACGATCGGCGTACGCGTCAACCCGCAGGTCGGCGGCGGCAGCATCGGCGCGATGAGCACGGCGACGGCGACGTCGAAGTTCGGCGTGACACTCCAGGACGACGGCGCCCGCGACTGGCTCGTCCGCGCCTACCTCGACCGCCCCTGGCTCACCGCCCTGCACACCCACACGGGCTCCCAGGGCGTGCCGTTGCCGCTGATGGCGGCGGGGGTACGCGCGGCGTACGAGCTGGCGGAGGAGATCAACGCCGCCGCGGGCCGGCGCCAGGTCACCACGCTGGACATCGGCGGCGGGCTCCCGGTCAACTTCGACTCCGACGAGGTCACGCCCGCCTTCCAGGACTACGCACGCCTCCTGCGCACCGAGATCCCGGGCCTGTTCGACGGCCGCTACGCGCTGATCACGGAGTTCGGCCGCTCGCTGCTGGCGAAGAACGGCCTGGTGCTGGCGCGCGTGGAGTACGCCAAGTCCGCGGGCGGCCGCCCCATCGCGGTCACCCACGCGGGCGTCCAGGTCGCCGTACGCACCGTCTTCACCCCGGAGTCGTGGCCCCTGCGGGTGGCGGCGTACGACGCGCAGGGCCGCCCGAAGACGGGCCCCCGGATCGCCCAGGACGTGGCGGGTCCGTGCTGCTTCGCCGGCGACCTGGTGGCCCGCGCCCGCGAACTCCCCCCGCTGGCGGCGGGCGACCACGTGGCGCTCCTCGACACGGGCGCGTACTACTTCTCCAACCCCTTCTCCTACAACAGCCTCCCCCGCCCGGCGGTCCACGGCTTCACCACGGACGGGTCCGACGTCCGCTTCGCGACGGTCAGAACGGCCCAGACCCTCCAGGAGATCGTCACCGAATCCGGCGGCACCCACGCCACGTCCCTGACCACCCTCACCTGACCCGCCCACGCCCGTGAAGCAGGACCGGACGACCTTCCCATCCCTCCTGCGCGACGGCTTCACCCGCCGCCTCATCACTGCGTGACCGGGCGGCGGTAGCAGTCCACCGGTCACGGGACCGTCAGGCGGGTTCGGCGCTGAGGGCGTGGCCGGCAGGGGTGCGGGTGTGGGCCCATGCGGGCAGGGCGGTCAGCGCTCCGACCGCCGGCAGGACCACGAGTGCGGTGGCGAGCAGCCACGAGCCCGGGGGCACGGTCTGGGTGCCGAAGAGCCAGTACATGCCGAGCCCGGCCGGAATGCCCGCTGCCACTCCGGGCACGGCGGGCAGGAGTTGCGCAACGCAGAGTGCGGCGACGACCTGGCCGGGGGTGGCGCCGAGGGTGCGGGCGACGGACAGGGTGGGCCGGGCCTGCACGGCGGCGCTCAAGCCGAGGAGCACGGTGTTGAGTGTGGACATCGCCACCAGCGCGAGCGTGACGGCGAGCAGCACCCGCCCGGTCTGGTCGGCCCGTACGCCGATGGGGCCGAACTGCGTGAAGTCGGGTCGCGCGGCGAGTTCGGCGTGCCAGGTCAGCAGTGCGGTGACCATGAGCGTGGTGGCCGCCACGCCGGCACCGGCCAGCACGGCGCGGCCGGGACGACGGGCGAGCAGCCGGGTGCCGAGCAGCAGTGACGTCGGCAGGTACGCCGTGAGGGCAGGGAGGCGCGGGCGGCGCGTGGGGAGATGCGCCGGGTCGGCCAGGGCGTCGGCGGTACTGGTGCGGGCCGCACGCAGGGCGGGACGGAGCGCGCCCGTCACCGCGACGACGACGGCGAGGAGGACCGCGGCGGCAACGGTGCCGGAGTCGGGAGGACCGACGGTGTTGAGGAGCCCGGCGCCGGGGTCGACCAGGCGGGGCGCGGCAAGCGTGCCGGCGGTCAGGCCGATCGCGGTGGCCAGGAGGGTGAGCAGCAGGTACTGCGCGAGCAGGGCGGTGGTGACGGTGGCGGGACTGGCGCCGACGGCCTTGAGCAGGGCGGCACGCCGGTTGTCCCGGACGGCGCGTGCCGTCGCGAGTGCGGCGAGGGTGACGATCGCGGCGACGGCGAGCAGCCAGCCGCCGACGACCAGGGCGGGCCGGATGTGCTTGATCATGGCCTGGTCGGTCCGTAGGACACCCTGCCAGTCATGGGCGTTGACCCAGCCGTCAGCCTCGCTCCGCTCGGCGAACGTGGTGTCCATCCAGTGCCGCGTCGCGGAGGGATCGTCCAGCTTCAGATGGATCAGGTGGACTCCGGCGGCGTCGCCCGCGGCCCGGCGGGTGTCCGCGGAGGTGAGCCACATCCTGCCGCCGAAGTCGGAGGGCCCGGGCCCCTGCGCGTGGTCGCTCCACGGATACACCGGGGTCGCCGCGCTGATCGCAGTTCCGACGACGGGATAGTCGCGCCCGCCGACGGCGACCTGGTCGCCGACGCGCACGCCGAGTGCCTTCGCGAAGCCGCGTTCGAGCACGGCGCCGCCGGGCCGTACCCAGGTGCCGGAGGTCACCAGCGGCTGGTCGACCGCGGCATCCTTTGAGGCGTCGCGCCCTTCGACCGCGGAGTGCGCACTCTTGCCGTGGGCCTCGATGTACGTGTCGAACGCGAAGACCGGGTCCGCCTGCTCGGTCACACCGGGAGTGTCCGCGAGGCTCGCGGCCAGGCCGGAGGGGTCGGTGGCCGTCGTGACGACGGTGATGTCGGGTCCCGCGGTGACCGCGCGCGTCTTCTCGTACCCGGTTTCGACGGCGTGACCGGTCGCGAGGCCGAGGGTCAGGCTCGTGCTCGTGATGATGACGGCGAGCAGGAAGACGACGGCCTCGCCGGGGCGGCGGCGCACGTCGCGCAGGACCAGGCGCCCCATCAGGAACAGGTGTCCCACGGTCAGTTCTCCCAGTTCAAGAGGGCACCGAGCCGTGCGGTGCCGGCGCCGCCGCCGTGGCCGTCCAGGCGGGTGTCGTCGTCCAGCGCCCCGTCGCGCAGGGAGACGATGCGGTCGGCGGTGGCGGCGACGCGCTCGTCATGGGTGACGATGACCACGGTCTGGCCGGCGGCGCGCAGGTCGTCGAAGAGCCGGAGGATGTCGTGCGTGGCGGCGCTGTCGAGGTTTCCGGTGGGCTCGTCGGCGAGGACGACCAGCGGCTCGTTGGCCAGGGCGCGGGCGATGGCGATCCGCTGCCGCTGCCCGCCCGACAACTGCGAGGGCAGATGGCGGGCCCGGTCGGCGAGTCCGACCTGATCGAGGAGTTCGGCGGCGCGGCGGCGGGCGGCGCGGGGCGAGGCGCGGGCGAGCAGCGCGGGCAACTCGACGTTCTCCGCCGCGGTCAGCTCGTCGACCAGGTGGTAGGTCTGGAAGACGAACCCGAGGGAGCGGCGCCGCAGCCGGGCGAGCGCCCGCTCGCCGAGGCCGTCGATGCGCCGTCCGCCGAGCCACACCTCGCCCTCGGTGGGCCGGTCGAGGCCGCCCAGTAGTTGGAGCAGCGTGGACTTGCCGCAGCCGCTGGGTCCGGTCACGGCGAGCAGTTGTCCGGCGGGGACGTCGAGGTCGACCCCGTCGACGGCCCATACCGCGCTCTCGTCCTCGCCGTACACGCGCGCCAGGCCGACCGCGCGCAGCGCCGGCCCGGACGCGGGCAGCGCCGGCCCGGAGGCCTCATCCGGCCGGCGCGCCCCCGCGCCGTCGTCCGTACCGCGCCGCCGCGAGCGGCCCCGCCGACCGTTTCTCGTCATCTGTCTCCTCTGCCTTTCCCACCCGTCGTGCGGCCGGACCAGCGCCGCTCGCACGCCTCCAACCAGCGCAGATCGGCCTGCAACCGGAGCGCGACGCCCTCCAGCAGCAGCCCGGCCTCCGCACCCGTGTCGTGAGCGAGGGCGGCGTGCTGGGCTTCGGCGAGGCTGCTCATCAGCTCCCGCCGGCGCGCGTGCACGAGCGCGAGCGGATCGGCCGTGCCGGACTCGTGGGCGGCCACCAGCTTCAGATGGAACTCCGTCACGTCAGCCCGGGGGCCGGTGCTCTCGGCCATCCACGCGGCCACCCGCTCGTGCCCGGCCGCGGTCGGCGCGAACACCTTGCGTTTCGGGCCGCGCACCGCCGCTTCCTCACGCACGTGGACGACCAGGCCCGCCTTTTCGAGCCGGGTGAGCGTGACGTAGACCTGCCCCGCGTTCAGCGTCTCCCCGAGCGGCCCCAGCGCCGCCGCCAGGCGCCTGCGCAGGTCGTAGCCGTGCAAGGGTCGTTTGACCAGGAGCGCCAGCACCACGTCCTGCACGGATCCCCTCCTCGACGACCCCCAATGGATAGCGGTTAGCTATGGAGGGCGTCAAATCATCGGCAAGCCCGGCGGGTGCCACCGCGGCCCTCACCGTGTGACCGGTCGGCGGTGGCGCTTCCGGGTAAGGGGCGGATGTAAGGGGTTGGTGTCAGGGGCCGCTGGGCATTCGCAGGGGCATGCTGAATTCACCCAAGGAATCGGCCGCCCCACCCCCTCCCGACGCCGACGGTACGCCCCTGAAGCGGGCCATCGGGCCCAAGTTGCTGCTGCTCTTCGTCATCGGCGACATCCTCGGCACCGGCATCTACGCCAACACCGGTGCCGTCGCCGGGCGGATCGGCGGGGCGCTGTGGTTGCCGTTCGTGATCGGGTTCGTGGTGGCGATGCTGACCGCCGCCTCGTACGTCGAGCTGGTCGGCAAGTATCCGCGGGCCGCGGGGGCGGCGCTGTAGACGCAGAAGGCGTTCCGGGTGCCGTTCCTGACGTTCATCGTCGCCTTCATGGTGATGTGCTCGGGGCTGTCGTCCGCGAGCGCCGCGGCGCGGGCCTTCAGCGGGGACTACCTCCAGGAGTTCGTCGACGTCTCGCCGACGCTGATCGCGATCCTCTTCGTCGTCGTACTCGCCTCGCTCAACCTGCGCGGCGTCTCGGAGTCGGTGAAGACGAACGTCGTGCTGACGATCGTCGAGGTGACCGGCCTGCTCGTCATCCTCGGCATCGGCGTCGCCGCCGTGCTGACCGGTGAGGGCGAGCCGTCGCGGCTGACGGAGTTCGAGACCGGCGGGACCGGGTACGCCGTGCTCACCGGGGTGCTCGGGGCGACCGCGCTGGGGTTCTTCGCCTTCGTGGGGTTCGAGGACTCCGTCAACATGGCGGAGGAGACCAAGGACCCGGTGCGGAACTTCCCGCGGGCGATCTTCCTCGGGGTGGCCATCACCGGCACGATCTACGTCCTCGTCGCGCTCGTCTCCTCGCTGATGGTCGAGCACGAGCGGTTGGCGGGCTCCAGCGGGCCGCTGCTGCTGGTCGTGGACGAGAGCGGCGTGGACTTCCCCGCGAAGCTGTTCGCGCTCATCGCGCTCTTCGCGGTGTCCAACTCGGCGCTGATCAACATCATGATGGCCTCCCGGCTGTGCTACGGGCTCGCCAACGAGCGCGTGCTGCCGCGCGGGATGGCGCGCGTGCTGCCGGGGCGGCGGACGCCCGTGGTCGGGATCGTCTTCGTCACCGCGCTGGCCATCGGGCTGGTGTCGACCGGCGAGATCGAGGGGCTGGGCGACACCACGTCGTTCCTGCTGCTGTGCGTCTTCGCGGTCGTCAACGTGGCCGTGCTCGTCCTGCGCCGCGACCCGGTGGGCCACCGCCACTTCCGCGCGCCCACCTGGATCCCCGTGCTGGGCGCCGTCACCGCCGGGATCCTGGCCAGCCCGCTGTCGGACCGGCCCGCGGACGTCTACATCCGGGCCGGCGTGCTGCTGGCCATCGGGATCGGGCTGTGGGTCGTCAACCACGTCGCGCTGCGGGCGACCGGACAGGAGTGAGTCTCAGGGCCACAGCATGCGCTTCGTCCACCCGGGTGGCGTGGCCTCGTAGACGAGGCGCGTGTGGCGGCGTTCCCTGTCGCCCTGCCAGAACTCCACCGTCTGGGGCCGCACGGAGTACAGCGTCCACCCGGGCGCCACCAGCCCCGGGTCGGCCGCCACCCGGGCCAGCGACTCGCCGACCGCCGTGTCCCGCTCCGCCGGGTCCCCGAGGGGGCGGGACTGGCGGCCGAGCAGGGCCTCCGCGCGGGCGCCGGGGCCGCGGGCGAGGAAGTCGGCGGCGCTCTGCTCCGGGTCGGCGGTGCCGACCGGGCCCCGGACCCGTACCTGGCGGGCCAGCGGCGGCCAGTAGAACGTCAGCGCCGCATACGGCCGCTTGGCCAGGTCGCGGCCCTTCGGGCTGCCCGCGTCCGAGGCGAACTGCCAGCCGTCCGGGCCGACGTCCTTGAGGATCAGCACCCGCGCGGAGGGGTCGCCGCCCGCGTCGGCCGTCGACAGAGTCATCGCGTGCGGCTCGCGCACCCCCGCCCGTACGGCGGCCAGCAGCCAGTCGGTGAAGAGCGGGACCGGCTCGTCCGGTGTCTCCCGCGGATCGAACGACGGCAGGTCGCCCGCGAAGACCTCGATCCCGCGCAGCAGTCCCCTCAGGTCGTCCGCCATGGTGCCCCCTTCTCATGCCGGTGGCCCGGCCGGAGGGCGTACGCCTCCGCGCCGGGCCACAGGGTCGGTCGTGCCTGCCGGGTCAGTCGCCACCCTGGAGGATGGCCACCAGGCGCAGCATCTCCAGGTAGATCCAGACCAGGGTCAGGGTCAGCCCGAAGGCGGCGAGCCACGCCTCGTTCTTCGGCGCGCCGTAGGCGATGCCGTCCTCGACCTGCTTGAAGTCCAGGGCCAGGAAGCACGCGCCGAGCACGACGCCGATGACGCCGAACAGGATGCCGAGGCCGCCGCTGCGCAGGCCCAGGCCGTCGCCGCCGCCGATGAGCGCGGCGAACAGGTTGACCGCCATCAGCAGCACGAAGCCGATGGCCGCGCCGACGACGAACCGCTGGAACCGGGCCGTGACCCGGATGATCCGCAGCTTGTACGCCACGAGGACGCCGAAGAACACCGCCATCGTGCCGAGCACGGCCTGCATGACCGCGCCGTTGACGTAGGTGTTGAAGTACTCGCTGATGATGCCGAGGAAGACGCCCTCGAGGACCGCGTACGACAGGATCAGCGCGGGGACCGGGCGGCGCTTGAACGCCTGGACCATCGCCAGCACGAAGGCGCCGAGCGCGGCCATCAGGCCGAGGCCGAGCGACTTCTCACCGTCGAAGGTGATCCAGGAGGCGGCCGCGGCGAGGATCACCAGGCCGAGCGTCATGCCCGTACGGGACACGACGTCGTCCATCGTCATCCGACCGCCGGCGGGCGCCGCGTACGGCGCCCACTCGCCCTGCTGCTGGTCCGCGGGCGCGTAGGGGTTCCGCGGGGCGGCACCCGGCTGCTGCGCATACGGGTTGGTGCCGGGCTGGGCGTACGGGTTGTTGCCCTGAGCGACAGTGGGGCCCCCGGCCTGCGACGGCGCGTTGAAGCCTGCCGAACCGCCCTCGCGGCTGAACCCCCGTCGCGTGAAGACCGGGTTGCTGCTCCTCATCTCACTCCTCCATGGCCGCACTGCGCGGCCTTGAGACAAGAGTAATGGGTAGGCAAAGACATCGCGCCAGACCTCAGGAGGATCTTTACAAGGCTTTTCCCAGTCTTTCCCCGCCAGGTAAGCAAGCGCTCAGAAATTGAGGTCCGCGTCACAGTACGAGAGCCGTGACCCCTTCGCTACGTACGGGTAACTTCAGCCCAGGAGCCTGACCCGCCCGCGTCCCCTGGGAGCCGTGATGCCCGAAGCCGTGATCGTCTCAGCCGCCCGCTCCCCGATCGGCCGGGCCGGGAAGGGCTCACTGAAGGACGTCCGCCCGGACGACCTGACCGCGGGGATCGTCCGGGCGGCCCTCGACAAGGTGCCGGCCCTGGACCCGGCGGACATCGACGACCTCATGCTCGGCTGCGGCCTGCCCGGCGGCGAGCAGGGGCACAACCTGGGCCGGGTGGTCGCCGTACAGCTCGGCATGGACCACCTCCCCGGCTGCACGATCACCCGCTACTGCTCCTCCTCGCTGCAGACCACGCGGATGGCGTTCCACGCCATCAAGGCGGGCGAGGGCGACGTCTTCGTCTCGGCGGGCGTGGAGACCGTCTCGCGGTTCGTCAACGGCTCGTCGGACGGCATGCCCGGCACCCACAACCCCCTCTTCGCCGACGCCGAGGCCCGTACCGCCGAGCGGCAGGAGAAGGGCGCGGACTTCGACGGCGGGAGCTGGCACGACCCGCGCGCGGACGGCCTGGTGCCGGACGTGTACATCGCCATGGGGCAGACCGCCGAGAACCTGGCGCGGGTCAAGGGCGTCACCCGGCAGGACATGGACGAGTTCGGCGTACGGTCGCAGAACCTCGCCGAGAAGGCCATCGCCGCGGGCTTCTGGGAGCGCGAGATCACCCCGGTCACCACCCCCGACGGCACGGTCGTCAGCAAGGACGACGGCCCGCGGCCCGGCGTGACGAGGGAGGGGGTCGCGGGGCTGAAGCCCGTGTTCCGCCCCGACGGGCTGGTCACCGCCGGCAACTGCTGCCCGCTGAACGACGGCGCCGCGGCGGTCGTCGTGATGTCCGACACCAGGGCGCGCGAGCTGGGTCTCACGCCGCTGGCGCGGATCGTCTCGACCGGGCTCTCGGCGCTGTCGCCGGAGATCATGGGCCTGGGTCCGGTGGAGGCGAGCAAGCAGGCGCTGGCGCGGGCCGGGATGACGGTCGGGGACATCGATCTGGTGGAGATCAACGAGGCGTTCGCCGCGCAGGTCATCCCCTCGTACCGGGATCTGGGCATCGACCTGGACCGGCTGAACGTCAACGGCGGCGCCATCGCCGTCGGGCACCCCTTCGGCATGACGGGCGCGCGGATCACCACGACGCTCATCAACTCCCTGCAGTGGCACGACAAGCAGTTCGGGCTGGAGACGATGTGCGTGGGCGGGGGCCAGGGCATGGCCATGGTGCTGGAGCGGCTGAGCTGAGCTGCAGCGGAGGGTGGGGGGCGCCCCGAGGTACGAGGGGCGGCACCCGCCCGCAGCGGAAGCGAAGCTCAGCGCGACCATCAAGCGGAGCGGCTGAGCTGAGTGTGGGGCTGAGCCGCGCGCACGCCGGAGCCGGTACGGAGCCGTCGCCCGCGCGGAGTTGTACGGACCGGGCGTGGGGCGCACAGGGGGTGTCCCACGCCCTCTCACCCGGCGGTGGGACCAAAGGCCCGTCCTATTCATGCCATTTTCCGCTAGGGGTGGGGTTCTGCGCTCCGGCAGGCTGAGGTAGAACATGGGGGTCCTACATCAATCGGGAGTCCGACAGTGAGCGCCACCACCTTCGCCGTCCTGCTGGCCGCCGCCGCCCCCGCCGTACTGCTCGGCGTCGCGGTGCTACGCGCGGTGAGCGGACTGCGCCGCGAGGTGGTCACGCTCCGTGCCGAACTGACCGCGCAGACCGCGGCTCGGGGCGCCGGGGAACGGGCGCGGGCCGTCCCGGAGTCGAAGACGGAGACGGCGGCGGCTGAGACGGCGGCGGAGACGCAGACCGACGCCGCCGAGGGGCAGCACGGCGCGGACGGGACCGCGGTGCCCGCCGCCCGGCCCGTACCGGCCGCGGAGATACGCATCGCCGTCGCGCAGGCGCTCGCCGACGAGCGGGAGCGCGAACTGGCCGAGGCCCGGGCGTTCTGGGCCGAGCAGGAGGCGCGCGACAGCATCGACGCGACGCCCTTCCCGGGCGATCCCGTCGACTTCGGCGGCGAGGTGTTCATACCGCGGCAGACCGACTTCGCCGGCTTCGAGCCGCTGCTCGACCCGATGGACCGGCTGGACCGCATGGACCGGCTGGAGCGCATGGAGGGCGGCGAGCCCGCCGACCCCGCCGACACCGCCGCCGCGGAAGCGCCGCCCGCCGAGGGCGAGTCGGCCGAGCTGGCCGCCGCCCGCCGGCGCCACCCCTCGCACCCCGACTTCCGCCCGCAGCCCGCCGTCGCCGACCAGGAGCGCACGGTGAACCGGCTGGAGGACCTGGCCGCGGGCCGTACGCCGCTGACCGACGTGCGGCTGGGCCCCCTCGGCACGCTCGACGTCTACGTCTTCGCCGACGGCACCACGCTCTGCCTCTCCCCCGGCCACCGCGACACCGCGGAGCGGCTCGCGGAGGCCCTCGACGGGGGCACGGAGCCGGTGCTGCTGGGCGGTTCCGCGATCAGCGGGGCGTTCGCGCTGACCTTCGACTGCGCGGGCGAGAGCGTGTACATCCTCGCGGACCGCGTCATCGCCTCTCTCTGAGCCGTACGGGCCGCGCCGTACGTGCCCCGCGTGCCCAGCCGCGGCGGGCTGTCAGCACGCGGTCACAGCCGTACGTCCCGTACCACCGCAAGTGCCTCCGCGAGCCCCTCCACGTCCCCCGCCGCCCGCAGCGCCTCCGCCAGGTCCCGCCCCGCGACGGCCACCTGGTCCCCCACCGCGAACTCCCCGGCCGCCGGCATCTCGTACGGCGTACGCCCCGGCGCCTCCAGCCGCTGCGCCCGCGCGGACAGGTCGCGGGCCAGCGCCAGCCCGGTGGCGGCCGCCCCCGCGCGCAGCCGGCTCTGCGGCAGCGACCGCAGGCGGTCGGCGATCCGGTCAACGGCGTTCACGAAGTCGAGCACGTCGAGCACGGGCCGAGCCTAACCCGCCGGTAGCCGGCGAAGGTTCCAGCCGGCCCGCTCCAGACGGTTGTCAATCGCCGTCCCCTGAGGCACGGTGCGTAGAAGGACTGCATACCGGAGGCGCCGATGTCCCAAGTCTTCTCCGCAGAAACCCACCGGAACCTGCTTTCCCGCATCCCCCACTGCACCGGCCGTGAAGTCTCCGACTGGCTGCAGACCGTCGAAGACGGTCCCTGTCTCCTCCGCTTCGAGGAGAAAGTGAGCTGGCTCCGTGGCGAGCACAACCTGGCGTACGGCCACGCCAAAGCGATCATCCACGAGTACGACCTGAGACGGGCCGCGCGCAAACTGCTCTAGGAGGGGACGAGCGCACGCCTGGCGCAACGAGCGCCCACAGGACGGCGAAGGGCCCGCGGGAGGGTGATCCCTCCGCGCGGGCCCTTCCGACGGGCGTGGCGACCCGTCTCCCCGTTCCCCCCTTCCCCCGTGGCTTCCGCGGGTTTCCGGCGGCCGTACTCCCCCGGCCCTACTCGCTCTTGATGGCCGCGAGCATGTTGAGCCGCGACGCCCGGCGCGCCGGCCACAGCGCCGCCAGCATGCCCACGAGCGCCGCGCCGAGCAGGAAGTAGCCCATCCGCTCCCACGGCAGCACCAGCGCGTACGTGTCGAGCGAGGCGGAGATCAGCTCGCCGGCGGCCCAGCCGAGGAAGACCCCGAGGCCGATGCCGAGCACCCCGCCGAAGAGCGAGATGACCAGCGACTCCAGCCGGACCATCCGCTTCACCGCGCGCCGGTCCAGGCCGATGGCGCGCAGCATGCCGATCTCCTGGGAGCGTTCGAAGACGGACATGGCCAGCGTGTTGATCACGCCGAGGACCGCGACCAGGACGGCCATGCCGAGCATGGCGTAGAGGATGTTCAGCATCATGTTGATGAGCCCGGCGATCATCTCGGAGACGTCCTCCTCGTTCATCACCGCGATGGCCGGGTTGTCGCCGAGGGCCGCCTCCAGCCTGTCCTTCATCGCGTCGCTCTCGCCGCCGTCGGTCTTCAGCCAGACCTCGAAGTCGGTGATCTTGTCGACGTGCGTGTCGACGACCGAGGTGTCGAGCATGATGCCCTTGATCATCTCGTTGCCCTGGTAGAGGCCGGAGACGGTGAGCGCGCCCTTGGCGCCGTCCTGGTACGTCACCTCGATGGTGTCGCCCATCTTCCAGCCCTCGTCCTCGGCGGTGTCGTCGTCGACGATCGCCTTGGCGGCGCCGCCGCCGGCCGGGACGCCCTCGGCGAGGCCGTCGAACGAACCTGCCGAGAAGTCCAGTTCGAGCAACTGCCCGACCTCGTCGCCGCGGACGGCGGTGAGGTCCTCCTCGTCCCCGCCGATGGCCACGGGCACGGAGCGCAGCGGCGAGGAGGCGGTGACCTCGTCGAGTCCGGAGAGCTTCTTCTCGACCTCCGGGCTGAGCGGGGTGAAGTTCGACATGGAGACCGAGTAGTCGGCCTTCATGGCGTCGGTGGCCATCTTGTCGATGGCGTGGGAGATGCCGGCGCCGATCACCGTCAGGCCGGTGATGAGGGTGAGCCCGATCATCAGCGCGGAGGCGGTGGCGGCGGTGCGCCGCGGGTTGCGTACGGCGTTCTGGCGCGCGAGCTTGCCGGAGACGCCGAAGATCCGCAGCAGCGGCGCGGAGAGCGCGATCAGCGGCCGGGACAGCAGCGGGGTGAGGACGAAGATGCCGATCAGCAGCACCGCGGCGCCGCCGCCCATGAGGGCCTTGCCGTCGTCGGCGGTGGTGCCGGCGACGACCATCAGGGCGCCGCCGCCCGCGATGAGCGCGCCGATGGTGTTGCGGACGACGAGGCTGCGGGTGGACGCCCGGGCGTGCACGCTGCTCATCGCCGCGACCGGCGGGATCTTCGCGGCCCTGCGGGCGGGCAGCCAGGCGGCGAGCACGGTGACGACGATGCCGACGGCGAGCGAGATGATCACCGTCGTGGGCGAGACGACCAGCGGCCCGTCGGGCACCGTCTGGCCGGTGGCGCCCATCAGGGAGCGCAGCCCGGCGCCGATGCCGGTGCCCGCGGCGAGGCCGGCGAGCGCCGCGACCGTGCCGACGGCCGTGGCCTCGAAGAGCACCGAGCGCGTGACCTGGCGGCGGCTGGCGCCGACGGCCCGCAGCAGCGCCAGTTCCTTGGTGCGCTGGGCGACGAGCATGGTGAAGGTGTTGGCGATGAGGAAGATGCCGACGAAGAGCGCGATGCCGGCGAAGGCGAGCATGCCGGTACGCAGCCCCTCCATGCCCTGCTCGATCTCGCGGGCCTGGTCGTCGGCGAGCTTGGTGCCGGTGAGCGCCTCGGCCTCGGCCTCGGCGGGCAGGATCTTCTGCGCCTCGGCCCGCAGTTGCTTCTCGGAGGTGCCGGGGGCGGCGGCGAGGTCGATCTCGGTGTACTCGCCGGGCTCGGTGAAGAGGTCCTGCGCGGTCTTCGTGTCGAAGAGCACGAGGCTGCCGCCGGCCGCGACGTTGCCGTCGTCGGTGGTGAAGACGCCGGTGATCGTCGGTTCGAGTACGGGGCCGTCGACGGACATCCGCGGGGTGTCCCCGACCCCGTAGCCGGTGCGCTCGGCGGTCTTGGCGTCGATGGCGATCTCGTTCGGGCCCGCGGGACCGCGGCCGTCGCGCATGGGGTAGCGGGGGTCGGCGGCCTTGCCGTCCTTGCCGCCGTAGTAGTTGGCGCCGCTGGTGGACCAGCCGTCGCCGACGAGGTCGCCGTCCTTGTCGGCGAGCGCGGCGAAGCCGGCGACGTTGCCGGTGGCGGACTTCACGCCGGGCAGCGCGGCGGCCTCGTCCAGCAGGTCCTGGGTGAGCGGGGGCGGCTCGCCGGGGCGGCCCTCGTCGGCGTCGTCGTCGGGCTGCAGGCGGACGTCGACGTGGTCGAAGCCCTTCTCCGAACTCTTGGTGTAGGCGTCGGAGATCGTGGAGGTGAAGACCAGGGTGCCGGAGACGAAGGCCACACCGAGCATGACGGCGAGCACGGTCATCAGCAACCGGGCCTTGTGCGCGAACACGTTGCGCAAGGCGGTGCGAAGCATATGGGGTCAGTCCTGTACGGGTGAGAAGCCGGTAGCGGGCGGCCTTCTGGGTCGGCGAGCGAGGCTCAGCTGACCCGGCCCTTGGCGTCGAAGCGCTTCATGGTGTCGAGCACCGTCTCGGCGTTCGGGTCGCGCAGTTCGTGGACGATGCGGCCGTCGGCGAGGAACACGACGCGGTCCGCGTACCCGGCGGCCACCGGGTCGTGGGTGACCATGACGACCGTCTGGCCCAGCTCGCGCACGGAGTTGCGCAGGAAGCCGAGCACCTCGGCGCCGGAGCGGGAGTCGAGGTTGCCGGTGGGCTCGTCGGCGAAGATGATCTCGGGCCGGGCGGCCAGCGCCCGGGCGACGGCGACGCGCTGCTGCTGGCCGCCGGAGAGCTGGCTCGGGCGGTGCTTGAGGCGGCCGGACAGGCCCACGGTCTCCACCACCTGCCGCAGCCACTGCTCGTCGGGCTTGCGGCCGGCGATGTCCATGGGCAGCGTGATGTTCTCCAGCGCGTTCAGCGTCGGCAGCAGGTTGAAGGCCTGGAAGACGAAGCCGACCTTGTCGCGGCGCAGTTGGGTGAGCTTCTTGTCCTTCAGCCCGGTCAGCTCGGTCTCGCCGATGCGCGACGAGCCGCCGGAGATGGTGTCGAGGCCGGCCATGCAGTGCATGAGGGTCGACTTGCCGGAGCCGGACGGGCCCATGATCGCGGTGAACTCGCCCTGCATGAACTCTACGGAGACGCGGTCGAGGGCGACGACCTTCGTCTCGCCCTCGCCGTAGACCTTGGTCAGCTCGGTGGCACCGGCCGCCGCCACGGGGGCATAGGCGGTGCCGCGGCCGGAGGCGCCGGGGATGGTGGTGGTCACGGCGGTGGGCTCCTGTCGGGACGGTGGTGTGCAACCTGTCCCGTCCATCGTGGCCGCGGATCCGGTCGCCCGGATCAGCCCGCGCTCCGGTTCCGGGCGAGACCGAGGACGTACTCCGGCCCCGCGCGGCTCCTCCTCCGGGATGACCCGCACCCTGAGGAAGACATGGGGCGGAGGGCCTCCAGAGGGGCAATTTGGGAAGTGGAATTTCATCCGAGGACTTCTTCGACAACTCGGGCCTAATTCAAGCCAACATCAGTCCGTAGATGGCCAGTTCGGCCCATCCGCACCGCTACTCTGGTTACGCGCCATGCGGTGGTCCGTACGCAGCGTGTGCGGGCCGGGAGTCCTGCCCGGATGGTGGAAAGCAGACACGGCGACCTTAAAAGTCGCTGGCCTTCGGGCCGTGCCGGTTCAAGTCCGGCTCCGGGCACCTCCCGGCAAGAGGTCGTCGACCTGCGAAGACGACTGGTCAGCAACGGTGACCCCGCCCCTCCGGGGCACCGCTGACGCCCGGTGTCGACCTCGCCCCGGCAGTCTGGAACCGGCCACGTAGCTGAAACGTTCACCCGCGCGACGCCGCGCTCTGATCCGATCACTGCGCCGCCCCCGGCCCCGGCGGCCGCCCCTCCTCCCTTCTCATCCCGTCCTCAGAATCCGCAGGTAGCCTCCCGCGCACGCGATCGAAGACCCCCGACGGGAGGAGCGAGAAGTGGCGCGCGGAACGGTGACGCTGGCGCGGGCGGCGGTCGTGGTGCGCGCGGGCGCGGCGCCGCTGTGGTGGCTGGGTATCGCCGCCGCCGCGGCGGGCGCCTGGCAGGACGGGCTGACCGGTCAGTGGATCGGACTCTACGGGGGCGCGGGCCTGTTCCTCGTCGTCGCCCCCGGGGTCTACGCGGCCCGCCGCGGGCGCTGCCTGGCGCAGGCGCACAAGGCCCAACGGGCGGGCCGCGGCGCGGTGTTGCAGGACCGGGCGGTGACCGTACGGACATGGCGGCGGGCGCGCCGGTGGTGGCTGGCGGCGGGGTTCGCCGTCGCGGCCGGCTCGGCGGCGGCGGTGCCGATCGCCGGCGGGTTGGCGCTGGCCGGGGCCGGTGCGGGGCTGCGGGCGAAGGCCGCGTGGCTCGGCCGCTGGGAGCGAGAGCAGGAGGCGCTGCTGTGGCTGCCGGTCGACGCCGTCACCCGCAGGGGCGCCGGAACCGGCGGTTCGGACACTGCGTACGTCCGCACGGGCATCGCCGCGGGCGACGCGCTGCCGGGCGGGGGCGTACGCCGGGGCTCGCCGGCCACCGTCTGACGGCGGCCGGCGCGGGGTGCGCGGTATTCGCGTACCGGAAAATCCCGCCTATTGCCACCGCGGCGGGACCGCATACGCGAATTCAACGGCACAGGAATTAGCGGTGCCAAGTGAAAAAGAACGTTCCGTATTACCCGCGTAGTTCCGGTTGACCGGAAGGCCGATCCGTTTCAGCACCCATATCCCCGTGAACGCGTCGAAACAACGTCAGCGGAAGAGGCGGAGCGGGACCGTGCGGGCGAGGAGAGCGTACCCCTCGGGGTTGAGGTGGAGGTGGTCGCCGGTGTCGACGGCGGGCAGCAGCGCGCGGGGGTGCGCCGGGTCGCGGGTCGCGGCGTCGAAGTCGACGACGGCGTCGAAGCGCCCGCTGGTGCGGATCCAGTCGTTCACGCGCTGCCGGGTCGCCTCGCGCAGCCCGGCGGGGTCGTCGTACGGCGTGCTGCCGCCGAACGGCGTGAGCGTGGCCCCGTAGACGCGGATGCCCTGCGCGTGCGCGCGCGTGACGATCTGGTCGTACGCGGCCAGCAGTTCGTCCCCGGTCTCGCGCTGCGCGGCCGGCGTGGCGGGCGCCGTGCCGATGTCGTTGACCCCCTCGAAGACCAGCAGCCAGCGCGCCCCGCTCACGGCCAGCACGTCGCGGTCGAGGTGGGCGAGGGCGTTGGGGCCGAGGCCGTCGTCGAGGACGCGGTTGCCGCCGGCGGCCTGGTTGACGACGGCGACGGGCGGGGCGCCGTCACCGCGCAGGCGGTCGAAGAGGAGGTCGGGCCAGCGGTCGTTGCCGTTGGTGGTGGAGCCGCGGCCGTCGCTCAGGGAGTCGCCGAGCACGACGGCGGTGCGCGTGCGGGCGGGGGCCTTCGCCTCGATGCCGCTGAGGAAGTACCAGTGGTCGGTGGTCGTCGCGCCGGGCAGCGCGGCGGCGTCGGTGTGGTCGCCGGCCAGGAGGTACGAGGTGGTGCGCGAGCCCGGGTGCGAGGTGACGTCGGTGGACGCCTGACCGTCGGCGAGGTACAGGGTCACGGTCAGGTTGGCGCCGGGCGCGACGTCGAGGCGCACCGGGTCGGAGACGACCTGCGCGCCGACGGGGACCGTGGTGGCCGGCCGGCCGCTGAACGTCAGCGGGCGCGAACTGCCGGGCACGATGCCGTCGACGCCGGCCCGGCCGCCGGCGGGCAGGGCGACCGCGGCGCGGGTGATCGGCAGGTCGGCGCCGCCGAAGGCGTTGGAGAAGCGGAACCGGACCTGGTCGCCGGGGACGGTCAGGCGCACGGTCTGGCGCAGGGTGGCGTCGTGCAGCACGCCGTCGTCCCGGGTGAACGGCGGGGGCGGCAGGTTCGCCGGCTCGGTGAGCTGCGGCATCGAGGTCCAGGCCGCGACCCACTGCGCCGGGCCGCCGGACGCGCCGGCCGCCGCTTCGGCGCGTGCGCCCTCGGCGGGGGCGAGGCCGCGCAGCGCGTGCGCCGCCACCGCCACGGCGGCGACGAGGGCCATGACGAGCGCGGCGGCGAGGTAGGGGGACACGGCGGAGCGGAGGTCACGGCGGCGTCGGTACGCGGGCTGGGGCATCTGCGGCTCCCGGAGCGAGGCGGCGAAATATTTCGAGAGGCGTGCCGAAAATTTCAGACCGTACGCTACGGCCGGCCGCCACCCCGGTCAACGCCACCGCCCGGACAGGGTCATGCCAAACTCGCCCGCCGTCACACCCACGGGCAACCGGTGCGTCCGCGTCAGTCCCAGTCGGACTTGTTCTTCTCCGCCCGGCGGCGGCGGAACAGCCCGGTGGCGTGCACCGCGTTCACGCCGACGATGCCGCCCCACGTCACCAGCAGCCCGGCCAGCCCCTCGTTGACCACGCCGATCGCCGACAGCGGAATCGCCAGCACCATCGACACGGCGGCGAAGCCGAAGCGCTCGCCGAACGTGCCGTCCGGCGAGCCGGTGCCCGGCTGCGTGCCCCGCGCGACCTGCATCTGCTGCTCGGCGAGCTGGCGGCGCAGCCGGGTGTCGAACGTCCCGTCCATCCGCTGCTGCACCTTCTCGAGGAAGCCCTCGATCAGCTCTTCTTCGTACTCGGGGCCGAGGTCCCTGCGGGTCTGCAGGGTGGCATCGAGTTCACTCTTGATCTCCGGGTCCCGCGCACTCATACCCCGTACGGTACGGAGTCCGTCCACACAGGTGCAGTGGTGCTACCCCCCCAATTCGTTCCCGTGCGCCCTTGCCGTGGTGCATACGGTCATGCAGAGTCGTCGTGCAGTGAATAGCACACCGGATCCGGAGGTGGGATGGTCTCCGCCGACGCGGGCGCCCGGCTGCAGAAGCTCTTCGAGGGGCGCCGGCTGACGCCCACCCAGCGCCGCATCGCGCACTGCATGGTGCGCAGGGCCGCCGACGCGCCGTTCCTGTCCAGCGTGGAGCTGGCCGGGCTGGCCGGGGTGAGCCAGCCGTCCGTCACCCGCTTCGCCGTCGCCCTCGGCTTCGACGGCTACCCGGCGCTGCGCCGCGCGCTGCGCGAGGCCGGGCTCGGCGAGCCGGCGGGGCGGTCCGAGCGCAACGAGTACCAGCAGGCCGTGCAGGCCGAGATCGAGAACCTGCGCAACCTCTCCGCCTTCCTCGCCGACCCCGCCCCCGTCGAGGACGCCGGCCGGCTGCTCGCCGCCTCCCGGCCGCTGCCCGTGCTCGGACTGCGCGCCGCGGCGGCGCAGGCGCGCGGCTTCGCGTACTTCGCGGCGAAGGTGCACCCGGACATCCGGGTGCTCGACGAGGCCGGCTCGATGCTCGACGACCGCGTCGACGCCGCCGCCCGCGCCGGCGCCACGGCACTGCTGTGCTTCGCGCTGCCCCGCCACCCGCGGGAGCTGGCGGACGCGCTGCGCACCGCGCGGGCGACCGGGCTGACCGTGGTCACGGTGGCGGACAGCTCGTTCACGCCGGTCGCGCAGGACAGCGACGTCCTGCTGCCGGCGGCGGTGGGCACGGGGCTGTCGTTCGACACGGCGTGCGGGCCGATGCTGCTGGGGCGGGTGCTGCTGGAGGCGATGTGCGACGGGCTGCCGGAGGCGCAGGCGCGGCTGGAGGAGTTCGACGCGCGGGCGGCGGAGCGGTCGCTGTTCCTGGACTGAGGGGCGGGGGCCCGGGGCGGTCGGCCCGTGGGAGCGCGCGGCCGGGCGGTACGCGCGGCGTGCCGACGCGGCCTTCGAGCACCGGACGTCCGGGTGCACTTCGCGGTGCAGGAGCCGTGCCGCCGCGGCGCGGCCTCGGCCGCACGGCCCACCCTGTCCCCGTACGGCCCTAGCCCGCCCCCGTACGCCCGCGCGGCGTGCCGACGCGGCCGTCGGGCACCGGACGTCCGGGTGCACTTCGCGGTGCAGGAGCCGTGCCGCCGCGGCGCGGCCTCGGCCGCACGGCCCGCCCTGTCCCCGTACGGCCTCGCCCGCCCGCGGCGGCTACCGCTCCCCCACCGCCGCCTGCTCCGCGTCCGTCTCCGGCTCCACCCGCCGCCTGCGCCGGTGCTTCAGCAGCGCCCACGGGCCGCGCCCGCCCGCCGGGCCGGCCGGCGCGACCTCCGTGCCGCTCTCGCCCGCGGCCTGCGCCGCGGCCTTGGCCACCGGCAGGTAGCCCTCGTCGCGGCGGACGTCCGGGCGCTCCTCCTCCGCCGGCCACATGCCCAGCGCCGAGGCGAGCGTGGGCAGCACGGCCATCGCGGCGGTGGCGTAGCCCTCCGCCGAGGGGTGGTAGTTGTCAGGACCGAACAGCTCGCGCGGGTTGGCCGCGAACTCCGGGCCCAGCAGCGCGCCCAGCGACACCGTGCGCCCGCCGCGGTCGAGCACGGCGATGGTCTGCGCCGCGGCGAGCTGCCGGCTCAGCCGGCGCGCCAGCCAGCGCAGCGGCTGCTGCACCGGCTCGATCGTGCCCAGGTCGGGGCACGTGCCGACGACGACCTCCGTGCCCGCGTCGCGCAGCCGCGCGACCGCGTCGGACAGGCAGCGCACCGACACCGCCGGCGGCACCCGGTGGGTGACGTCGTTGGCGCCGATCATGATGACCGCGACGTCGGGCCGCAGCCCCTCCTCGTCCAGCAGCAGCGTCACCTGCCGGTCCAGATCGTCGGACTGCGCCCCGGACAGCGCCACGTTCCGCAGGTCCACCGGCCGCTCGGCGACCGCCGCGAGCCCGGAGGCCAGCAGCGCCCCCGGCGTCTGGCGGGGCCGGTAGACGCCCTGGCCCGCGGCGGTGGAGTCGCCGAGGAACGCCAGCAGCACCGGCCGCACGCCGCGCCTGCGGCCGAAGGCCGCCCCGTACCGCCCGTCGGCCCGCGGCGGCTCCTCGTCGCTGCCGCCCACCCGGCGCCGCGCCAGGTGCACCTCCGCGACGAGCACCCCGAGCGTCGCGCCGCCGAGCAGGCCGATGCCCCCGCCGCCGTACGCCGCCGCCGCGGCGATCCGGCGTGCCGCCCTCGCCCTGGTCATCGACATCGCCTCTCCGTTCCGGCCCGGCCCCCGTGTGCCGCGCCGCGCCGTGTCCGTCCCTACCGCTGCCGCCGTGTGCCGCCGACTCCGTCACGCCGTGCCCGTACGCCGTGCCCGCAAGCCGCGCCCGTAACGCTGTGCCGGGAACGCCGTATCCCCACGACCGATTCCGTGACGCCGCCGTGCCAGTGCTGTCCCCGTTTCTCCGGTCCCTGTCCGCCGCCGGTCCCCTCCCCTGTCTGTCCTACGCCGTCTCCCCCTCCCGTCCACGGCGACGCGCGGAGACCCGCCGCCCCGCGCGCTCTACGCGCGTGCTAACACTTTGTTGCCCGGCCTTGTGCCCGGCTCAATCACCCGCGGGGGAGCCTTACGCTGGGCTCGCCCCGAGAGCCACGGACCCTGGAGTGAGCGGTGCAGTATCACGAGTCGATCACCGACCTGGTGGGCAACACGCCCCTGGTCAGGCTGGGCCGTGTGACCCAGGGCATCCGGGCGACGGTGCTGGCGAAGGTCGAGTACTTCAACCCCGGCGGCTCGGTGAAGGACCGCATCGCGCTGCGCATGATCGAGGCCGCGGAGCGCTCGGGCGCGCTGCGGCCCGGCGGCACGATCGTCGAGCCGACGTCGGGCAACACCGGCGTGGGGCTGGCGATGGTGGCCCAGCAGAAGGGCTACAAGTGCATCTTCGTCTGCCCGGACAAGGTGTCCACCGACAAGATCAACGTGCTGCGCGCGTACGGCGCGGAGGTCGTCGTCTGCCCGACCGCCGTCGACCCCGAGCACCCCGACTCGTACTACAACGTCTCCGACCGCCTGGTCCGCGAGACCCCCGGCGCCTGGAAGCCCGACCAGTACAGCAACCCGGACAACCCGGCGTCCCACTACCACTCCACCGGCCCCGAGCTGTGGACGCAGACCGACGGCCGCATCACGCACTTCGTCGCCGGCATCGGCACCGGCGGCACCATCTCCGGCACCGGCCGGTACCTGAAGGAGGTCTCCGACGGCGCCGTGCGGATCGTCGGGGCCGACCCGGAGGGCTCGGTGTACTCCGGCGGCTCGGGCCGCCCGTACCTGGTCGAGGGCGTCGGCGAGGACTTCTGGCCGGACGCCTACGACCGCGGGGTGGCGGACGAGATCGTCGCCGTCTCCGACAAGGACTCCTTCCGCATGACCCGGCGCCTGGCCCGCGAGGAGGGGCTGCTCGTCGGCGGCTCCTGCGGGATGGCGGTGGTCGCCGCGCTGCGGGTGGCGGAGGGACTGGACGAGAACGGCGTGGTCGTCGTCCTGCTGCCGGACAGCGGGCGCGGCTACCTGTCGAAGATCTTCAACGACGACTGGATGGCGGACTACGGCTTCCTGGAGGAGGCCGGCGCCGCGAGCGTCGCGGACGTCCTGCGGGACAAGGCGGGCATGCCGTCGCTGGTGCACATGCACCCGGAGGAGACGGTGGGCGAGGCGATCGAGGTGCTGCGCGAGTACGGGGTCTCGCAGATGCCGGTCGTCAAGCCCGGGGCGGGGCACCCGGACGTGATGGCGGCGGAGGTCATCGGCTCGATCGTGGAACGCGAGCTGCTGGACGCGCTGTTCACCCGCAAGGCGGAACTCGACCACCCGCTGGAGCAGCACATGTGCCCCCCGCTGCCGCAGGTCGGCTCGGGCGAGCCGGTGGCCGACCTGGTGGCGGTGCTGGAGGGCGCGGACGCGGCCGTGGTGCTGGTGGACGGCAAGCCGACGGGTGTCGTGTCACGGACGGACCTGCTGGCGTACCTGGCGAAGGCCGCGGGTACGGCGTGAACTCGCCACGTTGTCCACACCCTTCGCACACATGTCACCACGCACCGCTACGATGCGTCCGTATCCCGGTGACGACGTGTACGGAGGGACGGATTGGCGGACCGACTCGCAGTCGACGGCGACGAACTGGAGCGCTTCATGCGCCTGTTGAAGCGCTCGGTGCAGTCACTCGAAGGGGTGCACAAGGCCCTGCGTGACTCCACCATCAGCGGACTCGGCACGGACAACCTCGACAGCGCGTGCGAGGACTTCCAGGACGAGTGGAAGTACGGGACCGGGCAGATCGGGGAGCAGGTGGACGAGCTGGCGGGGATCGTCGGGGACAGCAAGGAGAGCTACGCCGAGGTCGACAAGGCCCTGGAAGAGAACCTGACGAAGGCTGCCCGGGGAGGCGGTAAGTGACGAACGACGGAACCCCCGGCTTAGCCGGCACCCCGCAGCCTGACAGGAAGCCCTTCGACTTACCCACGCCCACGGACGACTGGTCCGTCATCCAGCCCCAGGGCCTCCAGCGGGGCACCGTCCCCGACGCGTATCCGTACCTCGGCTTCAACCCCGCCCCGGGCAGCACGGACACCGTCCACGCGCTGGGCACCAAGCTGACCACGTGCGCGAAGGTCCTCGACGAGACCCGCGACATGATCACCAAGCTGATGGACGGCAGCTACTGGAAGGGCGACGCGGCCGTCGCCTTCCGGGAGCAGTTGGAGGACGGCCCGCTCCCCCTGAACCTCCGCAACGCCGCGCGCTCGATCAGGAAGGCCGCCAAGCAGCTCTCCCGCTGGGAGGCGGAGCTCGACGAGTTCCAGCGCCGGGCGCGGAAACTCAACGACCGGGCCCGCGAGGCGCACCGGGCTCTGGAGGAGGCGGAGTCCCGAGCGGGGGCGGCAAAGCAGGAAGCCGGCGCGCGCACCTCCCGCACGGGGGACCGCCCGGATCTGAGCGCGAGAAAGCCGGGCGACGACCCGGGCTCGGAGGCGATGCTGCGGCGCCTCAACGCGGCGGTGGACGAGGCGCAGGCGGAACTCAACCGGATCCTCTCCAGCGCGTACACCCTTGCGTGGGAGCACGAAACGGAGGCGGGGGCCCGGGCGGACGCGATCCGCGACGCCACGGACAAACTGGCCCCGCAGGAACCGGGCTTCTTCGCCAAGGCAGCAGCCTGGATCACGGAGAACCTCCCGGACATCCTGAGCATAGCGGCGGGGGTGGTGGCGCTGGCGGCCCTGACGATCGTCACGGGCGGCACGGCAACGGCGATCCTGCTGTTGGCAGCGGCGGCCCTCAGCGCGGGCGCGCTGGTTTCTCGGCTGGCGGACCCGGCGGTGCGGGCGTCACTGGCGGACGGCTTCACGAAGGGCGAGTTCGACGCGGACTTCTTTACCAACACGGTGAGCGTGGTCGCCGACGGCCTGGCGGTGCTGCCCGGCGTGAGTGCCGTCGGAAAGGGCCTTGTGCAAGGAGTGGAGGTTGTTCGCACAGGCACCGAGACTTTGGCGCTGGGCCAGAAGATCAGCGCAGTGGGCGGCCGCGTCATGGCAGAGGCTCAAGCCGTCGCCGCGCTGGACAACACCCTGCTGACACGCGCGGTGCACGCTGTCGGCGGTTCTGAACGGGTGGCTCAGGGTGTTGAGGTCACGGCAACGTCTCTGGGAGTGCTGTCAGGGGGAACAGGTCTGCTCGGGACCGGCGTGGAAGCCTTCGACAACGAGGTCCTCGAAGGGGCGGGCACCGCTCTCGGCGGTCTCGAAATCGCAGGACTCGGCAGCGGGGAGTTGATCGCTCTCGGCCGCCGTGTCCTCATCAGGTAAGGCAACGTCGTCGTCTGCTGAGGGAACGAGGTCTCGCGTGCATCCATCCGCCTACCCCACCGCCTGGGACCACCCTCCGACGCGACGTGCGTGGGCCAGACAGGCGACGATCAGCATTCTCGCCTTCCCGGGATGGTTCCTTGTTCCCGGGGGGCTACTCTTTGCGCTGATCGATTCCCTTCCGTCTGCGCTCATCCCCGTCTTTGCAGTTGCCGCCATTTACGGCGCGTATCGTACTTGCGTTCAGCCTCTCCTCATCTTTCTGGACTTCCGTACTCGACGCATCCTTCGGGCGTACCCATGGCAGCTCGGCGACAGCCCATTCAGCCGGTCGCCTCATCCCGAGTCCTCTCACACGAAGCCTTGGGTGGAGTTCCCGAACCCCGCCCGGCCGGGAGAGTCCATACCGCTGCACTTTCACCTGCACTACCGCACCGTGTGGTGGGAAAGACGGATGTCGTCGCGCGCCAAGCCCGAGCGAAAGGCCCAGTTGGCGCCGATTTGGTTCGCCGGTGATCCGCGTTTCTTCGGCGTCGTAGCCGTGACCAGATCCGGAAGCGATCCCGCCAGCCCCACACCAAAGCGCCTGCACTATCTCGCCCAGATCAGCCCCGAGAAGAAAGGGACAGCCATCGACGACAATCCGTGGCAGGCATCGCCTGAGGATCTTGCCCGCGCGCGGCACGCCGTGGGTAAGGGGACGGCGTGACTGAAGAACACCCCACCTACATCCTCAGCGACTCCGCCACCGCCCCCGACCGCGAAGCCTGGTTCGCGCTGCCCGCCGGATTCACCACCCTTCCCCTCGGCGCTCTCACCGCCCCGCCCGACAGTCCCGACGCCTCGCCCCTGCGTGACGCCCTCGGCGAGATTCTCGGTGCGGTCCCCGACGGGGTTGTCCGGCAGCAGGTCATCGGGCAGTTAGCCGGCGCTCAGCGGATGATGTTCGCCCTTCGGGAGGAAGGCGTCGTGCACTGTTCGCTCGGGCTGCATCGCGACGACGACGGCGACGGCCGCCTGCTCACCTCGTTCTTCACCTTCCGGTGGCAGGAAATCAGTCGCGCCCCCCGGCACCTCACCGCCGCCCGCGCCGTCGCCGCAGGTCACGACCGTATCGAGGTGCTCGACCTGCCCTGCGGCCCGGCCGCGCTCGGGGAGGCGGCCATGGCTGTCGCGCCGGATCTCGGGGTGGCCGTCGATCGGCTGCTGCAGGTTCACGCCTATCTGCCCCACCCCGACGGCTGCCGGCTCGTCGTGCTCACCCTGACCACGGCCGCGGTGGATCGCCGTACGCACTACCGCGCGATGCTGCGGGACGTCGCCGAGCACGTCAGCTTCGACAACCCGCTCGCGGGCCTGCCCACACAGGTGTGACGCGGGGACCGCCGCACCCCGGTGCACGCACCAAGGGGCGGGACGACGGCGGTCCCCGCGTAGGACGCGGGCCGGTTCAGGATGTGCCCTGCGTCCGGGCGACCAGGAGGTCCGGGAGCCGCTCCGGAGGTTCCTTGCCGACGTCCTCTAATCTGCCCGACCCGTGTTAACCCCGTGCTGCGCCGGCGTGACGCCCTCGTACCGTTTCCGGATTCCCGCCTCGGGTCACCGCAAGCGCCGCGTCACCGCCACCGCGGCTGCCGCAGCGGCACCCCGGAGTCCCCCGACCCCGGGGTCCGTACCGCCAGCACCTGGTTCACGCCGATCCGGTTGCGCTCGAAGGACAGCGCCGACGCCGCCATGTACAGCCGCCACACCCGCGCCCGCCCCGGCGACGTCAGCGCCACCGCGTTCGCCCAGCGGGCCTCCAGGTTCGCCACCCAGCGGCGCAGCGTCAGCGCGTAGTGCTCGCGCAGCGCCTGGGTGTCGCGCACCTCGAAGCCCGCCCGCTCCAACTGGTCCACGGTCGTGCCGATGGGCGACAGCTCCCCGTCGGGGAAGACGTAGGCGTCGATGAACTCGTCGATCGCGTAGTCCTCTTCGTCCGCCAGCGGGCGGCGGGCGATCTGGTGGTTGAGCAGCCGGCCGCCGGGGCGGAGCAGCCCGTGGAGGACGCGGGCGTACTCGCCGTAGCGCTGGGAGCCGACGTGCTCGGCCATGCCGATGGAGGAGATCGCGTCGTACGGGCCGTCGGCGGTCTCGCGGTAGTCCTGCACCCGGATCTCGATGCGGTCGCCGAGCCCCGCCTCGGCCACCCGCTTGCGGGCGTACGCGGCCTGCTCGGCGGAGAGCGTGATGCCGACGGCGCGTACGCCGTACTCGCGCGCCGCGTGCAGCACCATCGAGCCCCAGCCGCAGCCGACGTCGAGGAGCCGGTCGCCTTCCTTGAGGCCGAGCTTGCGGCAGACGAGGTCGAGCTTGGCGGCCTGGGCGTCTTCCAGGGTGCCGCCGTCGTGCCAGTAGGCGCACGAGTAGACCATGGACGGGCCGAGGACGAGGGAGTAGAAGTCGTTGCCGACGTCGTAGTGGTGGCTGACGGCGGCCCGGTCGCGGCGCAGGGTGTGCAGGGCGCCGCGGGCCCTGTGCCGGCGCACCTCCTCGGGCGGCGGCGGGGGCGGGGGCAGCGGGCGGGCGAGGGCGAGGGCGCCGCGGGCGGCGGCGGCGAGGCGGGCCGGGCCCGGCCGGGGGGCGTCGGGGCCGCGCTCCCAGAGCAGGCCGGCGAGGCGTTCGAGGGCGGTGTACAGGTCGCCCTCGACGTCGAGTTCCCCGGCGACCCAGGCGCGGGCGAGGCCGAGTTCGCCGGGCCGCCAGAGGATGCGGCGCAGCGCTCGGCGGTGGCGTACGACGAGGACGGGGGAGCTCTCGGGGCCGGCTTCCGAGTGGTCCCAGGCGCGGATACGGATCGGCAGCGGGCCTCCGAGCAGCTCCTCCGCGAGGGCGGCGAGCCGGGGCGCGGCGGCTTCGTGGGGCATGGCGCACCTCCGTGAGACGGGCGGGTGGTCGACGTGTGTCAGCGGCTACTGGACTACACGTAAACACCAAAGCCCACCCCGAGAAGTCCCGTTGCGCGCCGGTACCAGCCGAAAAGAGCAGTCAGGCGCCCTGCCCGGCGGACCGGGAGGGCGCCTGACCGGCGATGGGCCGGGTGCGCGGCGGGCGTGCGCGGCGGGTCAGGAGGCGCGGGCGGCCTCGCGGCTCCGCTCCTCGCGGCTCCGCTCCTCGCCGGCGGCCGCGCCGGTGTCGCCGACGGGCGGCAGGCCGGCGGCGCCGCGCGCCCGCTCCTGCTCGCGCGTCGCCTCCCCGTCGCGTACGGACTGGTCGTGCTGGGCCCGGGCGGCGGCGGTGACCGGCGCTGCGGCCTCGTAGAACTCGTCCCGCGGCGACTCCATGGCCCCCAGCGAAACCACCTCGCGCTTGAGGAAGACGCCGAGCGTCCAGTCCATGAAGACCCGGATCTTGCGGTTCCAGGTCGGCACGGCGAGGCCGTGGTAGCCGCGGTGCATGTACCAGGCGAGGCGGCCCTTGAACTTCAGGGACCGGCCGAACACGTTGACCATCGCGACGCCCTTGTGCAGGCCGAGGCCGGCGACGGCGCCCTTGTTCTTGTGCCGGTACGCGCGCTGGGGGAAGCCGCGCAGCTCCGCCACGACGTTGTCGCCGAGGAGCTTGGCCTGCCGCAGGGCGTGCTGGGCGTTCGGCGGGCACCAGGCGTTCTCGACGCCGGCGGCGCGGGCGGCGAGGTCGGGGATCTGGGCGTTGTCCCCGGCGGCCCAGATGTAGTCCGTGCCCTGCACCTGGAGGGTGGCGGCGGTGTCGACGTGCCCCTTGGGGCCGAGCGGCAGGCCGTACTCCTTCAGGACCGGGTGCGGCTTGACGCCGGCGGTCCACACGACCGTGTTGGAGTCGACCTCCAGGCCGTTCTTGAGCACGACGTGGCCGTCGACGCACGACTCCAGGGAGGTGTCGAGGTAGACCTCGATGCCGCGCTGCTGGAGGTGCTTCAGGCCCCACTTGCCGAGCGCGGGACCGACCTCGGGGAGGATCTTGTCGGCGGCGTCGACGAGGACGAAGCGCATGTCCTCGCGCTTGATCGAGGGGTAGTACTTCGCCGCGTCGCGCGCCAGGTCCTCGATCTCGCCGATGGTCTCGGCGCCGGCGAACCCGCCGCCGACGAAGACGAAGGTGAGGGCCTTGCGCCGGGTGTCGGCGTCGTTGGTGGACTCGGCCTTGTCGAGCTGCTCCAGCACGTGGTTGCGCAGCCCGATGGCCTCCTCGACGCCCTTCATGCCGATGCCGTTCTCGGCGAGGCCGGGTATCGGGAAGGTGCGCGAGACCGCGCCGAGCGCGACGATCAGGTAGTCGAACGGCACCTCGTACGGGCCGCCGACGATGGGTGCGACGACCGCGACCTTGCGGTCCTGGTCGATGGAGGTGACCCGGCCGGTGAGCACCTCGGCGCCGGGGAGAACCTGGCGCAGCGGCACCACGACGTGCCGGGGAGAGATGCTGCCGGCGGCCGCCTCGGGGAGGAAGGGCTGGTACGTCATGTACGAGCGCGGGTCGACGACGGTGACCGACGCCTCCCCGTACCGCATCTTCTTCAGGATGCGGCGCGCCGCGTAAAGGCCGACGTAACCGCCGCCTACTACGAGGATCCTGGGACGCTCCGTAGTGCTCATGTTTCCGAGTATCCCCCCGGGAGGGGAGGCATGCTCGTGAGGGGGTTCACAAGCTCCGACCCCCCTGGTGCTACACTGCCCCGCCACACCTTGCGCGCTCGTGACGCGCTCACGGCCGGAAATCGACCACACCTCGCTGAGCTGCGGTTTCCGCGCCAGGACCCACAGATGTCACTCTGACGCAAAGCGGCCGTCACACCCCGCACGACGCCCGGGAGTCCAGGATTCGAGCTCGGCGGGCAAATCCGCGCCCGAAGCATGTGAATAACTTCACGAAGTTCGTTCGCCCAGCTCGCCGTGGGTGGACCGGGCGCCCCGCGGATCCGGCCGGAGCCCGTCCAGGAGACCGGCGTCGCCGGTGACGGCCAGCCCGCGGGCACGTGCCTCGGCCGGGTCGATGCGGTGGGCGAGCAGCCCGAACGCCGCGTCGGGCGGACCGGTGAGGACGAGGTCGGGGGCGGCGGCCCGGCCCGGGCGCATGGTGACCCGGCCCGCGGCCGAGCGGAGTGTCACGGGTTCGTCGTCGCACCGCACCTCGACGGTCAGCTCCGGGCGGCCCGGGTCGACGCCCGGGAAGAGGTCGGCGACGGGAAGGGCCAGCCAGTGGCCGCGGAACGCGTCGCCCTCCGCCATGCGGTCCATCAGGGGGGCGGCCCACCCGCCGACGGCGGACACCACCTCCCGCAGGTCCTCGCCCCGCCCGGTGAGCCGGTAGCGGTCGTCGGCCTTGACCACCAGCCCGTTGTCCTGCATGGCGCGCAGCCGTTCGGAGAGCAGATTGCTGGCGATGCCCGGGAGTCCGTGGCGCAGCTCGCCGAAGCGGCGCGGGCCGACGAGGAGCTCGCGGACGATCAGAAGCAGCCAGCGGTCGCCGATGACGTCGAGCCCCCGCGCCAGCGCGCAGTACTGACCGTAGGACTTCATGGCTCAAGCATAGTCAGTTGTTAAACACATCTCAAAGAAGTTTATTTTTTCAACCGACCGGAGGTAGGCTGGCAGCACGAAGTCCGATCCCCTCGACAACAGGAGGCACCCCATGCCTGTCATCCACATCGACGGCCCGGCAGGACTGCCGCAGAGCGCAAGGCAGAAGCTGGTCCGGGAGGTGACCCGGGCGGCCGACGAGGCGTACCACGTCCCGGACGTCCGGATCTGGCTGCGCGAGACCCCGGCCGACGGCTACGCCCAGGACGGCGAACTCGGCGCCAGGATCCGCCCCGTCGCCACCCTCCAGGTCCCCGAGCTGTCCAGCATCGACGCCAGGCGCACCCTGGTCGGGCGCGTCAACGCGGCCCTGGCCGATGCCTACGCCGGCCTCGCCGACACCGAGAACGTCATCGTGTTCCTCGACGACTACCCGCTGGAGCGGGTCGGCTGGGCGGGCCGGCTGCAGTCGGACGTACCCGAGATGGTCACGCTCGCCGAGCGGCTCGCCGGCTGAGCCCTCGCCCCACGCGGGCCCGGCAGCCTTCCGCGCCACGACCTGGTGCGGAAGGCTGCTCGCGCACGGTTCAGGCTCGCCCGGGAACGCTCACCGACCCGGCTCGGCAGCGCACGTGAACGCGAGGCCGTCGAGGATGTCGTGCTCGCTGACCACCACGTCGGGGGCCCCCGTGCGCTCCATCACCGCCAGCAGCACCAGCGCCCCCGCGGCGATCACGTCGACGCGGCCCGGGTGCATGACCGGGATGGCGGCCCGTTCCGCGTGGGTCGCCGTGAGGAGGGAGTCCGTGATCTCGCGGATCCGCGCCACCGGGATGCGGGCGTGGTGCAGGGCCGTCGAGTCGTAGGCGGGGAGGTCCATGGCGATGCCCGCGACGGTGGTGACCGAGCCGGCGAGGCCCACCAGGGTGGTGGTGTCGCGGAGGGGGACCGTTGCCTCCGCCGCGTCCAGGGCCGCGGCGACGTCGGCCTTCGCCGCCTCGATCTGCCGCGGCGTCGGAGGGTCGGCGAAGTGGTGGCGTTCGGTGAGGCGGACGCAGCCGACGTCCACCGAGCGGGCCGCCTCGACGCGGTCCGTGCCGGAGACGAACTCCGTCGAGCCGCCGCCGATGTCGACCACCAGGTACGGGCCCGGCAGCCGGCCGGAGAGCTCCTTCGTCGCGCCCGTGAAGGCCAGCGCGGCCTCCTCGTCGCCGGTGACGACCTCCGGGCGGACGCCGAGGATCTCCTCCACGCCGCGGACGAAGTCCGCGCGGTTCTCGGCGTCGCGCGTGGCGGACGTGGCGACGAACCGGGTACGCACCGCGCCCAGCCGCTCGATGATCTCCGCGTACCGGCGGCAGGCGGCGAACGTGCGCTCCAGCGCCTCGGGCGCCAGCCGGCCCGTACGGTCCACGTCCTGGCCCAGCCGGACGATCTCCATCCGGCGGTCCAGGTCCTTCAGTTCACCGGGAGCCCCGGCGCCGGAGGCGCTCTCGGGCACGGTGACGTCCGCCACCAGCAGGCGGATCGAATTCGTGCCGCAGTCCACGGCTGCCACGCGCGTCATGCCTCGTCCTCCCCGGTCGTCTCCGGTGTCACACACGGGCCCTTGGCCCACCACTCCGGCAGCATCGCCAGCGCCTCGTCCCCCAGCGGGTTCACCCCCGGCCCCGCCGCCAGCGCGTGCGCGACGAGCACGTGCAGGCACTTGACCCGGTCCGGCATCCCGCCCGCGCTCGGAAACCCGGGCAGCTCGGCGATGGCGTCGCGGCGGGCGACGTAGTCCTCGTGAGCCGCGCGGTACGCCGCCGCCAGCTCCGGGTCCGCCGCCAGCCGGGCGGTCATCTCCTTCATCACGCCGTTCGCCTCCAGCGTGCCGATCGCGGAGTTCGCGCGCGGGCACGTCAGGTAGTACAGCGTCGGGAACGGCGTGCCGTCCGCCAGTCGCGGGGACGTCTCGACGACGTCCGGGTTGCCGCACGGGCAGCGGTGCGCCACGGCGCGCAGGCCGCGCGGGGAGCGGCCCAACTGCGCGGCCACGGCGGCGGCGTCCGCCGCGGTGGCGGGGGTGTGCTCGGTGGGCGGCGGGGGTTTGTCCATCTCTCCTCTTCAACAGGCGGGCGGCGGGCGGCGCTCGGCGGCCGGCGGGGTGCGCGTGCGTACGCGCCTCAGCGCCGCCCGTCCGCGGCGTCCAGGCCGTCCCACATGTTCTCGTACCACGGCCTGTCCACCGTCTCCCCGGCCTCGCCGGAGCGGGCGGAGCCGGTGCCGTCGCGCATCAGGTAGCCGGTCTCGCCCGGCAGCACGTAGTGCAGGTGCTCGCGGGCCTGCCGGCGGACGTACTCCGGGTCCCGCCAGCGCGCCTTCTCGTCCCGCAGCTCCTCCACCCGCCGCTCGGCCTGCGCCTTCTCCCGCTCCAGCTCGGCGATCTCGGCGCGCTGGGCGATGTACTGGCGCAGCGGGTACGCGAGCGCCACCACCAGCGAGCAGACGACGAGCGCGAGCACCGCGGCCCGCCCCGTCAGCCGGCTGCGCCGCGGCGGGCGCGCGCGGTAGACGCGCTCCGAGACCCGGCTGACGGCCTGCTCGCCGAGCAGCTTGAGCCGGGTGGTGGTGGAGAAGCGCTCCCTGGCCATGTGCGTCGCGTCCTCCCCGGGCGGCGTGCGGTGGTCGGCCCCGGTCGCACCTTACGCGGTGCGGCCGGGGCCGGGTGCGTCCGACGCCGATGTCGTACGGGTCGGCCCGGTCAGCCGTTCTTGTAGCGGGGGAAGGCGCTGCGGCCCGCGTACTCGGCTGCGTCGTCGAGGATCTCCTCGATGCGCAGGAGCTGGTTGTACTTGGCGACCCGCTCGGAGCGGGCGGGGGCGCCGGTCTTGATCTGGCCGCAGTTGGTGGCGACGGCCAGGTCGGCGATGGTGACGTCCTCGGTCTCGCCGGAGCGGTGGGACATCATGCACTTGAAGCCGCTGCGCTGGGCCAGCTCGACGGCGTCCAGGGTCTCGGTGAGCGACCCGATCTGGTTGACCTTGACCAGCAGCGCGTTCGCCGCGTTCTCGTCGATGCCGCGCTGCAGCCGCTCGGGGTTGGTGACGAAGAGGTCGTCGCCGACGATCTGGACCTTGTCGCCGAGGCGCTCGGTCAGCACGTGCCAGCCGGCCCAGTCGTCCTCGAACAGCGGGTCCTCGATGGACACCAGCGGGTAGTCCGCGACGAGCTGCTCGTAGTACTCGGTCATCTCGGCGGCGGAGCGGCTCTTGCCCTCGAAGACGTAGGCGCCGTCCTTGTAGAACTCCGAGGCGGCGACGTCGAGCGCGAGGGCGACGTCCTGGCCCGCGGTGTAGCCGGCCTTCTGGATCGCCTCGACGATGAGGTCCAGCGCGTCCCGGTTGGAGTCGAGGTTCGGCGCGAAGCCGCCCTCGTCGCCGAGGCCCGTGGACAGGCCGCGCTCCTTGAGGACGGCCTTGAGCTGGTGGTAGATCTCCGCGCCGCAGCGTACGGCCTCGGAGAACGACTCGGCGCCGATCGGCGCGATCATGAACTCCTGGATGTCGACGTTGGAGTCCGCGTGGCTGCCGCCGTTGAGGATGTTCATCATCGGCACGGGCAGCACGTGCGCGTTGGGGCCGCCGAGGTAGCGGAACAGCGGCAGGTCGGAAGCCTCGGAGGCGGCGTGCGCGACGGCGAGCGAGACGCCGAGGATGGCGTTGGCGCCCAGCGACGACTTGTCGGGGGTGGCGTCGAGGTCGAACATCGCCTGGTCGATGAGGCGCTGCTCGGTGGCGTCGTAGCCGACGAGCTCGGGGCCGATCTGCTCGATGACGGCGAGCACGGCCTTCTCGACGCCCTTCCCGCCGTAGCGGGCCTTGTCCCCGTCCCTCAGCTCCAGGGCCTCGAAGGCGCCGGTGGAGGCGCCGGACGGTACGGCAGCACGGCCGGTGCTGCCGTCGTCGAGGCCGACCTCGACCTCGACCGTGGGGTTGCCGCGGGAGTCGAGAATCTCTCGGGCTACGACGACGTCGATGGACGGCACGGTGTCTCCTTCGGAGGGATTCGCTACGGGTTCCGCCCTGAGCCTAGCCGCCCCGGGTGACGGCCCCGGCGCGTACCCGGCCGCATTCCGCGGTACGAGACGGTTCGCGCCCGGAAAGGCCGGGAGAGGACGCGAGAGTGCAGGGAGGGTTCCGGAGCCGGGCCCGGGGTCACCGGGGCCGGCGGTGTGCGGCGTGGCCGTCCCGGCCGGCGCACCGGACGGGCCGGGACGGCCACGCCGCGCCGCACCGTGCCCCGGCGGCGTACGGGGCGACGGGTGCGGCGGTACGGGGCGCGGGCGGGCCGGCCGGTCTCGGTCCGGTGCGGCGGCCCGCGCCCCCGGCTAGCTCACCTTCAGCTTCTGGCCCGGCCGGATGAGGTCCGGGTCCCCGCCGATGACGGACTTGTTGTCCTCGTACAACTGCCGCCAGCTCTCCCCGCCGTGCCGCCGGGCGATGTCGTCGAGGGTGTCGCCCTCGCGGACCTCGTAGTAGAAGCCGCGGAAGACGGTGCGGGACTCCGGCTGCGTCTGCTCGCCGGCGCCGCGGGCCCCGGTGCCCTGCGGGGCCTCCTGCGGCGCCTGCTCCTGCGCCTGCGGGGCCGTCTCCGGCTGGGTCTGCGGTTGCGCCTCCTGTGGCGCCGGCGCGAGCTGCCCGGCGGGCGGGCCGCCGGCGGCCAGGCCCGCGCGAGAGCCGCAGGCGGGCCACGCGCCCGGGCCCTGCATGGACAGCAGCCGCTCGGCCACGGCGATCTGCTGCTGCTTCGACGCCAGGTCGGCGCGCGGGGCGTAGCTGCGGCCGCCGGCGGCCTCCCAGCTCGACTGGGAGAACTGGACACCGCCGAAATAGCCGTTCCCGGTATTCGTCGCCCACTCTCCTCCGGACTCGCAGGCGGCCACCCGTTCCCACGTATCGATGGGCTCCGCGGCAGCGTGCTGAGGGCCCAGCACGGGCAGCCCGATCGCGGTTCCCGTGGCGCCCACGAGAACGGCCATGCGGGAGTGTGTGCCCAGGCGTGCCTCTGCGGCGGGGCGGCGGTGCTTACCCGTTCCGGCAGGAAGAAGCATGATGCTCTTTTCTCACCGACGCCTGCGAGGTGAGCTGTCGGGTGCGGGCTGTGAGTGCCCGGCCGTACGTCGAGCGTGCGGCTTGACCCCAAGCCGTCCGGTCCGCCTTCTCGTTGGACCGGAGCGGCGCTTACCGTGGGTCCCCCGCTCCTGTCAGCGGTGCTTCATGCACAGGTGGCCCGGGTGAACGCCGACAGGATTCGGCGTGAGGCGATCACCGGGGCTCGCGTTGGCGAGCGATGTGACGGTAAGCACATAGGCGTGTGCGATTCAAAGACCCCGGAAAGCGCCGCGCCCGGTTTTCCGTCCGTCAGGTAGCCCGGTCAGCCGATTACGTCAAATATGACTAATCCGCGCCGACTTCACCCGCCGACCGTTCAGTTCCCGCTCAATTCGAGTTCCTGACCAGGCTTGATGTTGTCGGGGTCCGCACCGAGGGAGTTCTTGTTGCCGTCGTACAATTCGGACCATCCGCCCGCCAGTGAATGCTCCGAGGCGATATCCGAGAGGGTGTCACCCGGTCGGACGGTATAACTGCCCTCGCCCGCCGCGGCTTCGCCGCCGGATCCGTCGCTCCCGCGGTTCCCGCTTCGCTGCCCCGTGTCGTCGCCGGGGATCTCCGCGATCCACTCGCGGCCGGTGTCGGGCACCTCGCTCGCGTCGGGCGACTGGGAGCTGCCGGGGGTCTCGACGGCCTCGCGCGGGGCCTCGGGGGCGGAGGGCGGGGTGTCGGACGGCGTGGGGGTCGCGGAGGCGTCCGGGGCGCGGTGCCGGCCGGTGCCCTCGGAGGCGCCGGTGGTGTCGGAGTCCCGGCCGGCCGACTCGCCGGACCCGCCGTCGCGCTCGTCCGGGTCCTGGGTGCCGCGGTGCTTGCCGCCGCCCTCGGTGCCCTTCTCGGCGTCGCGGTCGCCGTCCTCGGCGTCGCGCTTGTCCTCGCGGTCCGTACGCCGGTCCCCGTCCTTCTCCCCGCCCTGGGAGCCGTCCGTGGCGCCCGGGTCGGGGGCGAGGGTGGGCGGCGCCGTGGGGGGCAGCGGCAGCTCGGCGCCGGGGTCGACCTCCGGCACCGCGTCGTCGCCGTCCAGCCCGGCGTCCTCGGCGCACTCCGGCCACGCCCTGTCGGCGCCCATGCCGGCGAGGATGCGCTCGGCGACCGTGATCTGCTGCGCCCGGCTGGCGAAGTCGGGCTGCGAGGCGAACTCCTCGCCGCCGTACTCCTGCCACATGTCCATCGTCAACTGCAGGCCGCCGTAGTACCCGTTGCCCTCGTCGGCGCTCCACAGCCCGCCGCTCTCGCACTCGGCGACCCGGTCCCACGTACCGGCGTCGGCGGCGCTCGCGCCGCTCGCCCCCAGCAGCGGCAGGGCGAGACCCGCCCCGGTCGCACCGGCGGCGACGACGAACGCGGGGGCCTGGCGGGGACGTCGGTGGCGTCCGTTACCCGAGCGCATGCGAGTGCCTTTCGTTCCCTGTGTGTTCGAGCCAGTGGCAGAACTTAATACCGAAGTACCTCCGATCACAAGTTGATCGCCTGAGAGTCACGGGCAGATCACAGAGAAGGGTCGAAGCGCACCGGCAGCGTCCGTAGACCGCGCATGATGAGCCCGCCGCGCCACCGCAGTTCGGACGTCTCGCCGGCCAGCCGCAGGTCGGGAAGGCGGCGCAGCAGGGTGCCCAGGGCGGTCTGCGCCTCCAGGCGGGCGAGGGGGGCGCCGAGGCAGTAGTGGATGCCGTGGCCGTAGCCGAGGTGGGGGTTGTCACGGCGGGACAGGTCCAGGGTGTCGGGGTCGGCGAACCGGGCGGGGTCGCGGTCGGCGGCGGCCAGCACGACGAGCACGGGGTCGCCCACGGCGACGCGCTGCCCGCCGATCTCCAGCGGCTCGGTGGCGTACCGCCACGTCGCCAGCTCCACCGGGCCGTCGTAGCGCAGGAGTTCCTCCACGGCCGTGGGCAGCAGCGCGGGCTCGGCGGCCAGCAGGGCGCGCTGGGCGGGATGGGTGAGGAGGGCGTAGGTGCCGTTGCCGATGAGGTTGACGGTGGTCTCGAAGCCGGCGAACAGCAGGATGAACGCCATGGCGGCGGCCTCGTTCTCCGTCAGCTTCTCGCCCTCGTCGGAGGCGCGGATGAGGCCGGAGATGAGGTCGTCGTCCGCGGCGTCGCCGGCGCGAAGCGCCGCGCGCTTCCGGTGGATCAGCTCGGCGAGGTAGGCGCGCATCTTCTTCACCGCGCGCGCGACGCCGCCGCGGGGGCCCTTGCCGTGGTTCCGGGGGTCCGGGCGGCGTCCCCCGGAAAAATGCAGCATGGCGCCCGCCCAGTCGCGGAAGTCGTCCTGGTCCTCGGCGGGTACGCCCAGCAGGTCGCAGATGGCGTAGATCGGCAGCGGGAAGGCGAACTCGTGGATGAGGTCGGCCTCGCCGCGGTCCGCGAAGCCGTCGATGAGGCGGTCGGTCAGCTCCTGCACACGGGGCGCGAAGGCGGCGACGCGGCGGGGCGTGAACGCCTGGGAGACCAGCCGGCGCAGCCGGGTGTGGTCGGGCGGGTCGATGTTGAGCAGGTGGGTCATGAGGCCGGCGCTGCGTTCGCCCGGGATGCCGGTCTTGTCGCTGTGGTGGTGCGCGGGGTTCTTGGACAGCCGCGGGTCGGCGAGGGCCCGGCGGGCGTCGGCGTAGCGGGTGACGAGCCAGGCCTCGACGCCGCTGGGCACGGTGGTGCGGTGGACGGGCGCGTGGGTGCGCAGCCAGGCGTACGCGGGGTAGGGGTCGGTGGCGAACTCCCAGCCGAAGAGCGCGGGCCGGGGCCCGTCGCCGGGCGCGTCGGGGCCGGACACGTCAGCGGGCGCCGGAAGGGGCGCCGGGAGGGCCGTCGGCGCCGCCGCCCGCGGCGGACGACGGGGCTTCGGCTCCGGCCGCCGCCGGTTCCGCACCGCGCGAGCCGGGCGTCGAAGCCTCGGCGCTCGCCTTCTCGGCGATGAGGATCGCCTCGCGGTACCCGCGCGCCGCCGACCGCAGCGCCGTCTCGGGGTCGACGCCACGGGCCTCCGCCCGCAGGGCCAGCGCCAGCAGTTCCGCCCCGATGACGGCCGCGGGACCGCCCGCCGGTGCGGGCTCGCCCCGGCCTTCCCCTACGGCGTCGGCAGCCTCGTCGGTACGTCCGCCGTGCCCGGCGGTGGGCGGGCCGCCGTTGCCCGGCCCGGGGGGCACCGGCACGTTCAGGCCCGCGGTGCGGGCGCGGCCCGCGAGCTTCGCCACCAGCGACAGCGCCGGCTGGGCCAGCGGGACGCCCTCCGTGACCGACGTACGGCGCTTCTCCAGGGCCTTCTCGCGCAGCCAGTGCGCCTTCACGTCCGCCGGGGTCTCGGCCACCGCGTCGCCGAAGACGTGCGGATGGCGCCGGACCAGCTTCTCCACGATGGTGCCCGCCACGTCGTCGACGGAGAAGGGCTCCTCGGGGTCGTCCTCCGCGATCCTGGCGTGGAAGACGACCTGCAGCAGCACGTCCCCCAGCTCCTCGCGGACGGCATGCCGGTTCCCCGCCTCGATCTCCTCGACCAGCTCGTAGACCTCTTCCAGGCTGTGCTCCGCCAGCCCCTCGCTGGTCTGGATGCTGCTCCAGGGGCACTCGCGCCGGATCCGGTCCATCACCTGCACCACGTCGACCAGCCGGGCCCCCGGCACGTCGTACGAACCGGGCAGCAGCTCCAGGGACGGCATCTCCACCCGCCCCGAGCCCGCCAGCCGAGCCAGGCCGTCCGTCAGCCCGGGCTCGCCGTCCGCCGCGGCGACCACGACGACGGTGGCGCCCGCGGCGCAGGCGTCGACCAGCTCGCGGGCGTCGGGCTCCGCGGTCTCCACCGCGACCCCCGCCTCGCGCAGATACGGCACCTGAGGATGCGCGGCGTCGGCGCACAGCACGCGGTCGGCGCCGCGCAGCGCCTCCCACGCGGGCCAGGACAGCAGCCCGGGCGCGATGCGGTGGGTGGTGGTCAGCAGAACGATTCGCCCGGTCACGTCCCCGACCGTAGCCGACGCCTCCGACAGCCCCGCACCGGCCGCCGGTCCCGCGGCCGTCCTACGCGCCCCGCCCGCTCACTGCTGGGGGGCGACGCCGCCCTCCGGGGCGGCGCTGACCTGCTTGATCCACGGGGTCTCGGCCCGCCCCAGTCGCACCTGCTCGTCGTCCCACTCGCCGAACCGCGGGCTGACGTCGATGCCCAGGTCCTCCGACGCCTCGACCAGCACCCCGCCGAGCCGCGCCTGGCCTTCCTGCGTCTGCGGGTCGATGCCCAGCTCCTCCACCAGCCCCTGCACCATGAGCTGCTGCTTGTAGTGGGTGTCGAGGCCCTGCGGCGGGATGCTGTACTGCTGGAGGTACATGGCCTGGAGCTGCTTCTCGCCGCCGACCGCGTCCGCCTCGTCCCGGCGGGTGCTCTGCACCTCGCCGCGGGGGACGGTCACGCCGTGGTTCTCGGCGGCCTGCTCGATGACCCGGCCCTGGAGCATCGAGTTCAACGTGTCCACGCTGAGGTCGCCGCTCTGGTCGATCATCTCGTCGGCCTGGGGGCTGGCGTTCTGCGCCTCCCGCACGTCCGCGACCCGGTTCTGCAACTGCGCGACCGTGATGCGCTCGTCGTCGCCGAGCACGGCCGCGGCTCCCGCGCGCGGTTCGCCGCTGCACGAGCTGAGCAGCGGCACGGCCGCGATGAACGCGGCGGCGGTTACGGCGAGCGCTGTCCTGCGCATGGCGGCCTCCTGGGCGGCTCTCCTGCGGCGGCGTGCCACTTCGTGATACGGATCACGATCTTATGCAACGGGCGGCCGACGCCACCACTGCCGAGGCGTGACTTGTCTGTTCGGCCGTCATTCATGTTCCGTACACCGGGACACAAGAAGGTTCGGCAGTGACCGTATCCGACGTGCCGGCGCAGCCGGCAGCCGCCTCCACCGCACCGCCGAAGCGCCCCGCCGCCCGGGCCCCCGCCGCCCCCGCGTCCGCCGCTCCGGCGCCCGCCGCGCAGGGGCGGTCCGGCCACCGCTACGACGTGGACGTCATCCGGCTGCTGTGCGCCTGCGGCGTCATCCTGGGCCACACCGGCTCGGAGTTCATCAACGCCGTCGGCCGCCAGGAGGCGAACGGCGCCGCCGCGTACTGGGCGGGCATGACCGCCGACGCGATCAGCCGGTTCGCCGTCCCCATGTACTTCGCCATCGCCGGCTGGGCCGTCCTCGTCGGCGCCCCGCCGCGCGACGGGTGGCGCCTCGCGCAGCGGATGACGCGCATCGTCGTCCCCATGGGCGTGTGGACGGTCGTCTATCTGCTCTGGGGCAAGCTCGAAGGGACGAACGAGGACCCCCTGCGGAACCTGGCGGTGGACGCCGCGTTCGGGACCGTACGCCCCGCCTACCACCTCTGGTACCTGTACGCCTACGTCCCCATCGTCCTCCTCCTCGGCTTCGTCGTCCTGCTGCGCGCCGGAAAGCGCCCGTGGTGGCTCGGCGCGGTGCTCCTCGGCTTCGCGCTCGGCCCCGGCCTGCTGGCCGACGCGGGCCGCGCGACGGACTGGGGCACGCCGTCGTTCGGCTGGGGGTTCGGCGTCTACTCGCTCGTGTACGCGGCCGGGGGCGCCCTGCTCTTCTCGCTGCGGCCGCGGAGCGGGCGGGGACTGCGCATGCTGTGGCTCGGCGCCGCGACGGCGGCGATGCTGGGCGTGCTCGTCTACCAGACCCAGGTGAGCTACGTGATCCCCAACGCCCACGTGCTGGTCGCGGTGTTCACCGGCTCGGTGCTGCTGATGCTGACCCGGGTGCGGGTGCCGGAGCGGTGGCGCCCGCGTCTGAAGCGCGTCGCGGGGGCGGCGTTCGGGGCGTACCTGGTGCACCTGATGGTGATCAGGACGCTGGCGGACCCGCTGGTGTCGGCGGATCTGGGCGGCGCGGAGGCGGTGCTGCTCACGGCGGTGATCTGGGTGGCGAGCGTGGTGCTGTCCTTCGGCGCGGCGCTGCTGTGGCAACGGCTGGGACTGCGGCGGCTGCTGGGGTAGCGCGCGGGGCGCGGCCGGGACACGGCCGGGGCCCGGGACACGGCGGAGCCCCCGGCGGCCTGCGGGCCGGTCCGGGGGCCGTGTCGACGCTCCTGCGGCTCGGTGGCTCCTACGGCTTGGTGAGCGCCCTGCGCACCTTCCCCAGCGCCCTGCGGGCGTTGGGGACCCGGCCGAGGTTGCCGCCGGGCAGCCGCAGCGCCGTCAGCCGCTTGCGCTTGAAGTACGGGCGCGTGCCGGCGTCCAGGTACACCGCCAGCCACTCCTGCGCGCGCGAGCGCAGCCGCGCGTGGTTGTCGGCCTGCATGCAGTACCCCACCGCCACCAGCAGACCGGCGAGTTGGGCGGCGTCCCGCGCCGGGCGGTCGGGGCCGCCCAGCTCCGGCACCACCGAGTCGACGATGGTGACGGGGATCCGGTTGCTGTTCTGGTACGGCGTCAGCCGCTCCAGCAGCGTCTCCGTGCCGACCCGGGCGACGGGGATGTCGTACAGGGTGGCCGCGGTGAGCATCGCCGTGGAGAAGCAGCCGACGACGAGCCGCGGGCGCAGCGTGCCGTACAGCGCCTCGGCGAGCATCGGCTCCTCCTGCACCGTCAGCGTGACGCCCGCGTCCGCGGCGGCCTTCTGCAGCCCCGTGGAGTAGCGGGCGGGTGCGGTGGGGTGGGGCTTGAAGAGGACCGAGCGGTGCCCGGCCGCGGCGGCGCCGCGCAGCATCCGCTCGTGCAGCGCCTCTTCCTCGGCGTGGCTGAGGATGTTGAGCGCGGCGAGGTACTGCCCGAGGAGCACGGCGGTGGGCGCGCCCTCCCCCTCGGGGTCCGCGGCCGGCGCCGGGGCGGCGGCGGCCACCTCGTCGAGCACGGCGCGGAACGCCTCGTTCGGCACCACCTCGGCCGGGACCCCGTACTCGGTGAGCAGCAGGGGCTCAAGGCCCGGCACCAGGTCCAGGTGCAGCAGCCGCTGCACCCGGCAGGCCACGTGCTGCGGCAGCCGCTCGCGGGTCGGGCCGTAGCTCATCAGCCCGTCCGCGTACACGTGCACGTCGGCGTCGGCGAAGATCGCGACGAGCGCCTTGGCGGGCGGCGCGGTCACCGACTCGACCACCAGGTCCAGCGGCCCGTCGCCGAGGTCCCAGGCGCGGCGCAGCAGCCGCTGCAGCAGCGGCACGTCGCCGCCCTTGGGGTGCCAGGCGGCGGGGTGGTGCGGGCGGATCTCGTGGTTGTAGTCCAGCACCTCGTCGAAGCGGGCGGAGACCGGCGTCCAGCCGTGCATCTCCGAGAGCCGGGTCGCGGTCTCGGGCACGGTCGCGTTGTTGGCGACGAGCAGGATGCGGCGGGCGTCGGCCCGCGGTCCGAACTGCCCGGCGTCCAGTGCGGCGGCGAGCGTCGCCGCCCCGTACAGCGTGGAGACCTCGAAGATCTGGGTGCGGTGCTCGTGCACGGCTCAGGCGACCCTTTCCGGCTTTCCCGTACTGTCCTGCTTGACCGGTTTGCCCGGCCTGCCGGGCTTGCCCCGCCCCGACGCGCGCAGTTGCCGCAGCATGCGCCCGCGCTGCTCGTCCATGCCGCGCAGGGTCTCCTCCAGCACGTCCTGCGGCATGCGCCGCAGCGCCTCGGCGGAGGCGCGCTCCAGGCGCCGGGCGAGGCCGGGCTCCAGGCGCTCGGAGTTGCCGCGGTGAAAGGCGATGAGGGCGCAGTAGGTGCGGACGGCCTTGGGGAGGAAGCGGTCGGCGTCCGGGTCGGCGCGTACGGCGTCGAGCATCGCGTCGTGCGCGGGGATGAAGTCGAGCTGGCGGTCGTCGCTGATCTGCGTCAGGGAGGTCTTGACGCCGCGCCGGTAGAAGACGCCGAGCAGGCCCGTGACCGCGAAGGTGTCGGCGGTCAGGTGCAGCATCCACGTCCACAGCCGGTCCTCGGCGGTGCGCAGCTCGGCGGCGAAGCGCCCGGCGCCGTCCTTGAAGAGGCGGCGGTGGTATATCCCGGCCCAGACGAAGGGGTAGTCGACCATCGTTTCGAGATTGGCCTGACCGATGCCGTCGCGGGCCGCGAGTATCGAGTCGCGGCGGCGGGCCGGGGCGCGGCGCACGACGCGGTCGCGGCCGTTGGACTGCACGTGGTCGGTGCGGACGAAGTCCGTGCCGTACCGCTCCATGGCGGCGATGAGGTCGTCCAGGTAGCCGGGCGCGTACCAGTCGTCGCCGTCGAGGAACGTCAGATAGTCGCCGCGGGCGGCATCGATGCCGCTGTTTCTCGCGCGGGCGATGCCCTGGTTGGTCTCGTGCCTGATCACGCGCGCGCCGGGCAGTGTCCGCGCGGCGCGGTCGACGATCTGCGGGGTGGCATCCGTCGAGCAGTCGTCGACGAGGATGAACTCCCGGTCGGAGCTGGCGTTACGGGCAAGGCTGCGCAGCGTGTCCTGCGCGAACTCCTGCACGTTGTGAAAGGGCACGATGACTGACAGTTTGGGCACTGAGCAAGGCTATGAGGGCAATCGTTTGAACGGTTGCCCCGCAGAAGTCCAGACGGTGAATTCTCGGTGCCCGTCATGCAAACGTCCGCGGTGGCGGGCGTGCCCCGCCGGGTCTCAGTCCGTGTCGGTCGCCGCCAGCACCGCCAGCCGGCGGCCCTCCGCGCCGACCGCGGCCAGCGCGAGGTCCCAGGCCACCTGCTCGAACCACGCCGTGTCGGCGACGAAGCCGTACCAGGCGCACTCCCCCGCCCGGGCCTCCACCTCCCCGACGCCCGCGTCCTCCGCGCCCGCGCCCTCCGCCACCCCGGCGAGAGCGGCCAGGGACTCCCAGGCCGCCAGCCGGCCGTACGCGCCGCCCAGGCCGGAGTTGTACGCCCCGCCCAGGGACGCGGCGGCGAAGAGCATGCGCCACGCCTCGGCCGGCGGGCAGGGCACGACGGCGAAGGGGTTCCGCGGCGACGGCTCCCGCAGGCACGCCAGGCCCAGCGACAGCAGCGTCTCCGGCACCGCGCCTGCCGCCGGCGGCGCGGCGAGGGCGAACTCCCGCGCCTCGACGCGCCCGTTGGACTCCTCGGCCCAGTTCGCCACGGCCCTGGCCATGCGCCGCGCGCCGGCGTCCGTGGTCGTCTCCTCGGCGGCCGGTACGGGCCCCGCGGAGCCGCCCTGCAGGGCGCCGCGGTGGCCCGCCGGGCCGTACGGCACCGCGTGGCCGGTGCCCCCGGGGCCGTGGCGCGGCAGCTCCGGCCGCCCTTCCACATCGCACAGCGTCAGCGGCAGCCGGCCCAGCGGGTGCCGGCTCGGGTACGGGGAGGCGGCCCACTCCGCGATCCCCGGCGTCTCGGTGACGGGGACCTTCCTGAGGACCAGTTCGTGCAGCAGACAGGCCCGTAGCTCGTCGGGGGCGTCCGCCGTGAACGCCGTGGCGAGTTCCGCCGCCGGCTGGCCGCCGGCCAGCAGCGAGGCGGCGTACCGGTCCAGCCGCCGGCCGGCCTCCGCCGCCGCGGCCACCAGCCGCAGCGCGTGCGCGCAGTGTCCGGGCCCCGGGGTCGTCGCCAGCAGCCGCAGCAGGTGGTCGAAGACGCCGCGGTACTGCCAGACGTCCCCGCCGCCCCCGGTCCCGTACGCCGCGGTGAGGGCGACCCCGAGGTCCGCCGCGAAGCCGGCGTCCCCCCGCGCGAGCCGCTCGTCGGCCTCCGCCCACACGGCCCTGACGTTCTCCATGGCCGGCAGGTTCGCGACGATCTTCCGTATCCGGTCGTCGGTCACGGCGCCGAGCCTACGCGCCCGCGCCGCCCGCGCTCCGGCGCACGTCCGGATCGCCGCGCCCTGCCGCGCCGCGGGTCACGTCCCGCACTGGCGCCGCAGCGTCTCCTTGTCCCCCGCCGTCACCGGCAGTTCGTACTTGAGCGCGACCTGCGCGAACCGCACGCCGTACGCGCACCGGATCCCCTCCTCCGGCGGCAGCCACGACTCCGGCCCCGAGTCGCCCTTCGAGGAGTTCGTGTCGCCGTCGACCGCGAGGAGGTTCAGCGGGTCGTTCGCCAACTGCCGCCGCTTGTCCTCCGCCCACGTCGCGGCGCCCATCTGCCAGGCGTACGACAGCGGCACCACGTGGTCTATCTGCACCTCCACCGAGGAGGACGGGCCGCGCTCGAAGTCGATGTCCCGGCCGGCGTACGGGTCCGCCAGCTCCATGCTCTCGACCGTGCAGTCGTCGCCCTGGAGTCGTACGTCCTGCCCGTCGCGGCGCAGCAGGTCGTTGCGGGTGTCGCAGCCGTTCGAGGCCAGCGGCACCCCGGTCGCGGTGTCCATCCAGGCGTAGCCGAACTCGTCACGGTCGTAGCCGGATCCGGACCCGCGGCTCCCGGTGGCCAGGCGGCCGATGACGCCGAGTGCGGCCTCGCGGTCGGCGGCGGCGGTGAGGGGGGCGAGGCCGGGGGCGGTGCCGTCGGGGTTGTCGAGGGGAGAGGAGGCGCGGCCCGGGGTTTGGGGAGCGCCGTCGGCAGGAGTCGTCTCCGCCGGGAGCCCGTCCGCGGGGTCGACCGCGGTGTCGCAGCCCGCGGCCAGCGCCACGGCCAGGGCCGCGGCGGCGGCAAGGAGCGGCGGCAGGCGGCGTATTCGTCTCACGGCACTCGCACCTCACATCGGAGCCGGAACCCCGGCCGGGCCCCGGCTCCGCATGCTAAACGGCGCGGTTCCCCCGGGGCGCGGGGCATACGCTGATCGCCGGCCCCGGCGTCGACAGGCGGGAGAGAGCAGCATGGCCGCGTCACGTGCCCGCCTGACCCGCGACGGCCTGCGCGTGAAGATCGTCGTGCAGAAGGTGCGGGTGGCCGGTACCGAATACCGCGTGATCCGGCCGGCCGGGCCGCTGAAGAACGGGGCGCTCTACAAGACCCGCAGCCATTACGAGATGTACGTGGACCGCACGGACGGCCGCCGCGTCGGCACGCTGTGGCTGCTCGCGGCGCGGTCGCCGCACTCCCTGGTCTACCTGCCGATGCGCACCACCCCGGCCGTCCCCGGTATCGGCGAGGACGGCGAGCACCCGCTCGACCTCGTACTGGCCCCGCGCACCGCGCAGTTGCGCCCTTCGCGGTGGAAGCGGATCCGGGCGGGCCTGCGCGCGGGGAACGCCGCCCGACAGCTCCACACCGCCGGTGTGCCGGAGCGGGACCTTCCCGATCCCGACGGCGACTACCGCGTTCCGGACGACCCGAAGGAGGCGAACGAGTTCCTCCTTCGCAAAGACGTCTACGCCGAGACGCTGTTGCTGACCGGGGGCGCCGCGGCCTTCCGGGAAGGCGCCAGGGACATCTTCGCCGTCACGAAGTACGGACCGCCGGAAGCCGCCACCGGTCTCTACATTCCCGGCGCCTGCAACTACCACGTGTGCCGCCCCGTCCACGACTGGGGCCTGGACACACGGAACATGCGCGACTGGGAGCAGTTGCACGTGGAGTTCTGCCCGCGCTGGGCAAGATGACCACCACCGGGCAACTGCTCCCCCTCGCCGGTCGGTCACACCGTCCGACGGCCGCCTACGGATAGACCTCCGCCCGGTCGACGGACACGAACGCCGCGCCCGAGTCGGGGTTCTTCTCGCCGGTCACCCGGATCCGTACCGTGTGCTCGCCGCGCGGCAGCTCCGGGCTCACCCACTGCAGTTGCTCGCCGACGCGCGGGCTGCCGTAGTAGTCGACGCGCTGCTCCGGGCCGCCGTCGACGGAGATCGCGGCGATCCCGTTGCCGGTGTCCTTGACCGACAGCAGCGCCAGCCGCGTCCCGGTGAACCGGAACGTGGCCGTCGCGCCGGCCTCCGCGCTCCAGTGGTCGTTGCCCCAGAAGCACTGCACGGCGCAGCCGCCGCCGGAGTTCCAGTTGCCGGTGTACGTCACCTGCGGGTCGGTGTCGTTGAGCGCCGTGGTGCCGGGGCCCGGGTCGCCCGCGGGCAGGTCGATCGTCGCGCCGGCGGCCACGGGGGTGCCGAGGTCGGGGCGGCCGTCCGCGGTCCAGCCGATCTTCTGCACCCGCGTGGTGCGCCAACTGTAGGTGAACGTCGTCGTGTTCTTGGCGTGGTACGCGATCCAGTCCTCGCTGCCGTCCGGCGACTTGAAGAAGAAGTGGTGCCCGGGGCCGTAGACGCCCGCGCCGTCGTTGCGCGAGAACATCGGGCCGGGCTCCTGCCGCCAGGCGGCGGGGTCGAGCGGGTTCGCGCCGGGGGCCAGCGACTTGGCCCAGATCGCGTAGTCGGGCTTGCCGGTGTCGCAGGCGGAGTACGTGAGGTAGAGCCGTCCCGCGGCGTTGTGCAGCGGGGTGGGGCCCTCGCGCACCTCGGGGCAGTTGCCGTCCGCGGGGATGTGGACGCGACCGCCGGAGAGGGTCCAGGGGTTGGACATGGGGGCGACGAAGAGCTGGTTGCCGACGCCGTCGTCGCGCTGGCCGCTCCAGGCGAAGTACAGCTTGCCGTCGTGCCGGAAGGGCTCTCCGTCGATGGCCCAGCGGTCGTTGCCGAAGTCGGCGACCTTGGCCTTGAAGTGGTACGGGCCGAGCGGGTCGGCGCCCTCCGACTCCAGCACGTACATCCGGTGCGTGGCGTCGTTGCCGTCGCTGGCGGTGTAGTAGAGGTACCAGCGGTCGCCGTCCCTGAAGAGGCCGGGGGCCCAGATCTGCTGGTTGCGGGAGGGGTCGCTGTCGCGCCAGACCTCGTGCGGGGAGGCGGTGAGGAGGGTCGCGACGGAGGGGGACTTCCACATGCGCAGGGCGTCGCCCTGGGTGGTGGCGACGTAGTAGTTGCCCTCGTACGTGACGAGGGTGGGGTCGGCGCCGGTGTTGACGGGGTTGCGGAACTGGCCGGCGGCGGCAGCGGGTTGACCGGCTGCCGGGGCGGCCGCGGCGCGGTCCGCGGCGGCGCCGCCGGTCGCCGGGGCTTCGTCGGCGGCTGCCGGGCCGAGGCCGGCCGCCACGGCGACGGCGAGCAGCGTCGCGGCCAGGGCCGCCCAGGGGCGGCGGCGGAGTCTGCGTACGGCGTGGGTCACGGTGCGTACCTTCCGTGCGGTGCCTGTGGGGGTGTGGTGCGCAGGAGGGTGTCACGAGGTTTGTAGCGGAGATTCCAACGTTGTACAACCCGTCGCGCCGGAGCCGGCCGGGCCGGAACGGGCCGCGCGCAGAAGCGCATCCGTCGAATCGCCGGGCCCGCGCCGGGAACTCGGCGGGCCCGGCTCCCGACTGACTAGGGGTGAGCCTTCAGGAGAGCGCCGACGGCCGGCCACGGCACGACGCCATGCTGTTCGTCTGCCGGCGATGCCGTCCCGAGGCGGGGGACGCCTGGGTACGGGAGTTCCGCAGCCGGCTGTACGGGCTGCTGGGGCGCGACTCCCTGACCGTGGCGGCGTCCGGCTGCGTGCGCACCTGCCCCGAGGACGGGGTCGCCGCCGTGCTCGCGGGCCCCCGCGGCGGATGCCGCGAGTGGTCCGTGCCGCCGGACGTGTCGGCCGCCGTCACGCTCCTGTACGGGCACCTCACCCGCCCGGCCACGGCGAACGCCGGCGCCTGCAAGACCGAGTCGTGCGGATGCCGTCCCTCTCCGGCGTCGTCCCCGAAGACCCCGGTGGGGTTAGGCAACGCCGCGGAGGGCTGCGGCCATGGCTGAATCCTCCTCGTCCTACTCGGCGCTCCTGCGCACCCCCCAGGTCCCCGCCGTGCTGGCGGCCGGCGCCCTCGCGCGGCTGCCCGTGAGCATGTACGGGCTCGGCCTCATCCTCCTGGCGCACGACAAGACGGGATCCCTCAGCTCCGCGGGCGCGGTGGGTGCCGCCGCCGGGATCGGCCACGCCGTCTTCGGCCCCGCCCTCGGCAGGGCCGCGGACCGGCACGGCCCGGTACGGCCGCTGCTGTCCGCCGCGGCGGTCAACGCCTGCGCCTTCGGCATCTGTCTGGCGGCTGCCGCCTGGCTGTCGTCGGCCTGGCCGCTCGGCGCCGCGGCCTTTCTCGCCGGAGCGTCGGTGCCGCCGGTTTCCGCGTGTCAGCGCGCGCTGTGGCCGCGGCTGCTCGACGACCGGCGGCGCGAGAGCGCACTCGCCCTGGACTCCCTCCAGTTGGACGCCTTCCTCATCGCCGGACCGCTGGTGGTGACGGGGCTGTCCGCCGTCGCCGGGCCCTCCGCCGCGGTGGCGGTGACCGGCCTCCTCATGGCGGCCGGCACGCTCGTCTTCACCGCGCTGCCCGCCTGCCGGTCGGCCCGGCCCACGGGCGCCAGGCGGGGCATCAGCCCGCTGCGCGCGGCGGGGTTCCTGCTCCTGCTGTCCACGATCACCGCCACCGCCGCGGCCCTGGGCGTCGTACGCGTCTCGCTCATCGGGTTCGCGGACGCCTCCGGCGACGCGTCCTCGGGCGGCCTGCTCTACTCCGCCGTCGGCATCGGCAGCGCGGCAAGCGGCCTGTGGTACGGCAGCCGGAACTGGACCGCACCCGTCGAACGCCGCTACGTGGTGCTGCTCTCCCTGTACGCGGCCTGCGTGCTGTTCCTCCTGGCCGGGACCGGCTTCGCGGTCATGTTCGGGCTGGCCGTCCTCACCGGGCTCGCCCTGACCCCCGCGACCATCGGCGAGTTCAGCCTGATCAGCCGCTGCGCGCCCGCGGGAACGGTCACCGAGGGATTCGCCTGGGCGACCACCGCCACCTTCGGCGGCAACGCCGCCGGCACCGGCCTCGGCGGCTGGCTCGTCCAGGACACCCACTGGCGTGCCGGGGTCGTCGTCGCGGCCGGGCTGCTCGCCCTCGCGGCGCTGGCCGCCTTCTGGCGCATCGACCTGCTGCGCCCCCGTACTCCCTCGCCGTCGTGAGACGCGAGGGCGCACCAACCGACCGGAATGCGAACGGAGGTGAACACCATGGCCAAGCTCAAGGTCCAGGTCCGCGCCAAGAAGACGCGCGGCAAGCTCCTGTCGAACCACGCGGCGTAACCCGCTGAACCGCGGGTGCGGGGCGGCGCGGACTGCCGCCCCGCACCCTGCATCACCCCCGGAGAACCCTCCAAGGAGGAAAGGCATGAAGCTACGCCGCACGCGCAGCCTGGTCGGCTACTGGCACGAGGGCGACTTCGTCCTCGAAGACTACCTGTCGGCCAAGTCCTCCGACGAGGACGAGGACAACGCGGTCGCCGTCGACGAGGACGCGCTGCGCCTGCTGCAGCGCTTCGAGGACTGGACGGATCCCGAGTCGGTCCTCGACGCCCTGTCCGGCTACGACCCCGCGTCCGTCCGCACCGCCATCGACGCCCTGGCGGACGCCGGGCTCCTGCACACCCCGGAACAGGCCGGGCAGGAGGACCTGCTGGCCTCGGAGTGGGCCGCCTGGAGCGAGGAGGCCCGGTTCTTCCACTTCGGCACGAAGGACGCCGTGTACATCGGCGACGACGCGGAGCACCGCGCGGCGGCCACCGCCGTCGCGCTGGAGACCGGCCCCCCGCCGCCCGTCTTCAAGAGCTACCCCGACGCCCCCCGGGTCCGGCTGCCCCGGGCGTTCCTGCCGCTGCGCCGGGACTTCGACGAGGTGCTGCTGGCCCGCCGTACCCACCGCGAGTTCACCGCGGAACCGGTCACGCTGCGGCAGCTCGCCACGACGCTGCACTACACCTTCGGCCCGATGTACTTCGTGGACGCCCGCGAGTACGGCACGCTCATGATGCGCACCAGCCCCGGTGGCGGCGCACGCCACGAGATCGAGGCGTACGTGGGCGTGCTCAACGTCGAGGGCGTCGCACCCGGCCTCTACCACTACAACGTCGAGCAGCACGCGCTGGAGCTGATCGACCCCGAGTTCCGGGCCGGGCACGTGGACCGGCTCGGCTTCGGCCAGCAGATGGCGGTCACGGCAGGCTTCGTCGTCTTCATGACCGCGCTGGTGTCCAGGGCGACGTACAAGTACCGCCACCCGCGCACGCTGCGGATGATCCTCCTGGACGCCGGGCACCTCGCGCAGACCTTCGCCCTGGTGAGCACGGCGACGGGCCTGGGCCCCTTCCAGACCGCCGCGTTCCGCGACAGCGAGGCAGAAGCCGCCCTCGGCGTCGACGGCATCGCCGAGACCGCCCTCTACCTGATCGGCGCGGGCCGCCCGGCCGGGCCGGTCGACGGCCATCCGATCGACATGAGCGTCGCCGCGTCCCCCCGCTAGCCCGGGGCCGAGTCCGCCGACGGGCCCGCGCCCGCCGGGGGTTCGGCCACCCACCGAGAACGGAATGATGGAATGCGCAGAGGAACCACCCCGATCGCCGCGGCCCTGGCGCTGGCGGTGCTGTGCCTGTCCGGATGCGGAGGGCCGGCGGGACGGGACTCCTCCCCGGCCGCCGCCACGGACGGCGAGCCGTACGCGAAGCGGACGGTGACGGACTGCACGGGGCACACGTCGACGTTCCGGGCGGCTCCGGCCCGGGTGGCGACCGTGACCTCCAGCGTGCTGGAGATGCTGCTGTCCCTGGGCCTGAAGGACCGGATCGCGGGGATTCAGGCCGTGGCCCCGGGCGCGTTCCGCCCCGGACTGGAGCGCGTCGCGGACGGCCTGCACAAGCTGTCGGGCGAGTACAAACCGAAGTCCTACGCGCCCGTCCAGAAGGAGCAGTTGCTGAACGTGCAGCCCGACCTGGTCGTGGGCGGCTGGTCGTCGAACTTCGACGCGGGCCTCGGGGCGCTGAGCCAGGCGCAGCTCACCGAGCGGGACATCGACTCCTACTACGCGTTCAGCACGTCCTGCGAAGCGGCGTCCAAGGCCCCGGTCACCGACTTCGCCTCCGTCTACAAGGACCTGGACAACTACGGCCGGATCTTCGACGTGAAGGCCGAGTCCGACGCCCTCGTGTCCGGCATGCGCGAGAAGGTCGCCTCGGTCCGGGAGCGGGTCGGTTCCGCGGAGCCCGTCAGCGTCTTCGGCTTCGAGTACGAGGAGGGCACGCAGACCCCGTACGCCCAGGGCAACCGGACCCTCGCCCACGCCGTGATCACCCAGGCCGGCGGGAAGAACATCTTCGCGGACCTGGACAGCACCTACGAGAAGGTGAGCTGGGAGCAGGTCGCGGACCGCAACCCCGACGCGATCGCCATCGTCGTCTACGGCAAGGACACGAAGGCCGAGTTCGACGAGGTCGTGAACGAGGCCGAGAAGTTCCTCGACGACTTCGAGCCGCTGGCCGGCGTGACCGCGGTCAAGGAGCGCAGGTTCATCCCGGTGACCTACGAGGAGTACGCGGTCGGCAGCGTGCGCAACGCCGACGCCGTCGCCGGCCTGGCCCGGGAACTCCACCCCGGCCTCGTCGGCTGATGCCGCGCACGAAGGCCGGGGCGTCCGCCGCCCGCGTCCGGTTCGCCGCCGGGTCCGGTCCCGCCCGCGGCGGCATCCGGTGGGCGGTGGCCGGCCTCGTCCTGTGCGTGCCCCTGCTGTCCGTGGTCGCGCTCGCGGTGGGCTCGGTCGCCATCCCCGCGCCCACGGTGGTGGAGATCCTCGTCCACCGGATCACCGGACTCGGCGACCCGGACGGATGGACGCTCGTGCAGGACGGCATCGTGTGGGACCTCCGGCTGCCCCGCGTCCTGCTCGCCCTACTGGTCGGCGCCGCTCTGTCCGTCGTGGGCGTCGTCACCCAGGCTCTCGTACGCAACCCGCTCGCCGATCCGTACCTGCTGGGCACCTCGTCGGGCGCGGCGCTCGGCGCGGTGGCCTCCATGGTCCTGGGCGTCGGCGTCTTCGGCGGGATCTCGGCCGGCTTCGCGGGCTTCGCCGGCGCCCTCGCCGCGCTTCTGGTCATCTACGCCTTCGTCACGCTGACGGGAGAGTTCTCGCCGACCAGGCTGCTGCTCGCCGGGGTGGTGGTCGGCGCCGGCCTCTCCGGGATCACCAACTACCTCGTCTTCCAGGCCGAGGACCCGGGGACGACGAACTCGGCCCTCTTCTGGCTCCTCGGCAGTCTCGCCGGCGCGTCCTGGGACCAACTCGGCCTTCCCGCGCTGGGACTGGTGACCGGCTTCGCCTACCTCATGTCGCGGGCCCGCCAGCTCAACGCGATCCTCCTGGGCGACGAGACCTCGGCGAGCGTGGGAGTGGACCCGCAGCGCCTGCGCGTGACGCTCTTCGTCGTCGCCGCGCTGCTCACGGGGCTTGCGGTGGCCCTCTCCGGCGCGATCGGGTTCGTCGGGCTGATCGTCCCCCACATCGCCCGGCTGCTGGTGGGCAACGACCACCGCAGGCTCCTGCCGATGGCGGCGCTGCTCGGCGGGCTCTTCCTGCTCACGGTGGACATCGCCTGCCGTACGGTCATGTCGCCGCAGGAACTCCCGGTGGGGGTGGCCACCAGCGTGATCGGGGCTCCGCTGTTCCTCTACCTGATGAGCCGCCGCGAAGTCCGACTGGGAGGGGCGTAGCAGTGCGCGAGGGCATGCTGGTCATCGAGGGCGTGTCGGTGTCCCTCGGCTCCGTGAAGGTGGTGGTGAACGCCGCCCTGGAGGCACCCGCGGGCACGCTGATCGGCCTGATCGGGCCGAACGGGGCCGGCAAGTCCACGCTGATCCGGACCGTCTACCGGCATCTGCGGCCCGAGTCGGGCACGGTGCGCGTCGACGACCGGGACGTGTGGTCGATGAAGCCGCGCCCCGCGGCCCAACTGATCGCCGGCGTACCCCAGGAGACGAAGGTCACCTTCGACGTCACCGTCGAGGAACTGGTGGCCGTCGGCCGGACCCCCTATCTCCAGGCCCTGCAGGCCCTGGGCCGGGACGACCGCGAACGGGTCCAGACCGCGATGCGGCGGACCGGCGTCGACCACATGGCGGACCGCTCCGTGAGCACGCTCTCCGGCGGCGAGCGGCAGCGCGTCTTCCTCGCGCGCGCCCTCGCGCAGGCGGCGACGGTGCTCGTGCTGGACGAGCCGACCAACCACCTCGACCTCGCGCACCAGGAGGAGCTGATGCGCATCGTCCGGGACCAGGGGCTCACCACGGTCATGGCCATGCACGACCTGAACCTCGCCGCCGAGTACTGCGACCGGCTCGTCGTCATGTGCGACGGCGGGACCGTACGGCACGGCGACCCAGAGCGGATCATCACGCCGGAGATGCTGCGCAGCGTGTTCGGCGTCGAGGCGGACGTCATCGCCCACCCGCGCAGCGGCCGGCCCCACGTCGTCCTCGCCGGCCGCGGCCCGGAACCCGGCGCCTGAAGCCCGGGCCCGGCCTTCAGGCCGGCGTCCGCGCGCGGGACGTCCGGGACGGCCGGGGCGCCCGGGACGTAGCCAGGTGCCACAGCAGCGCCACGCCGGTGACCCCCGCGGCCACCGGTCCCAGCCCCGCCGGGCTCAGTCCGAACCACTCCTGCGCCAGCCCGCCCAGCCCGCCGCCGAGCGCCATCCCGGCGTACAGGGCGGAGGAGTTGAGCCCGAGCAGGACCGGCGCGGCGGCCGGGCCGAGCGCGACGAGCCGGTGCTGCTGCGGCACGACGACGAAGCCGACGGCCACGCCCCAGACCGCCGCCCACACCAGCGCGGGTATGAGGGCGCGGGTGGCCAGCGGGGTGAGCGCCAGGGCGAGGACGGCGAGCGCGAGCGGCCCGGTGAGGACGCGGGCGGGGTCGCGGCGGTCGACCAGCCGCCCCGCGGCGGTGTTCCCGGCGAGCACCCCGACGCCCCAGGCCAGCAGCACCAGGGTGAGCAGCGACTCGTCGCCGTCCGTGGCGTCGCGGAGGGCGGGGGCGACGTAGGTGTAGAGCGTGTACGCGCCGAGGAAGGCCAGCATCGTGACGGCCAGCAGCGCCGGCACCCGGCCGCCGTGCGCGAGCGGACGCAGCCGGTCGCGGAGCGAGGCGGCGGGCAGCCGCACGGCGGGCAGCCCGACGGCGACGCCGACCGCCGCCACCAGCCCGGTCCCGGCGACGGCCCAGAGCGTGACCTGCCAGTCGGCGCGGCCGATCAGCGTGCCGAGCGGCAGCCCGAGGGCGGTCGCCAGCGTCAGCCCGCCCAGCACGAACGCCAGCGCCCGGCCGCGCCGTTCGGGCGGCACGATCGCGGCGGCGGTGCTGGAGGCGGCGGAGTTGATGACGCCGGCGCCCACGGCGGTGACGACGCGGGCGGCCATGGCGGTCGCGTAGCCGGTGGCCAGGGCGGTGGCGGCGTTGCCGACGACGAAGACGCCGAGCGCGATCAGCAGCGTCGTCCGCCGGTCGAGCCCGCCGGTGAGCGCCCCGAAGACGGGCGCGGACACGGCCATCGTCAGGGCGAAGACCGTCACGAGCTGCCCGGCCGCGGGGGTGGACACCCCGAGGTCGGCGGCGATGGCGGGGAGGAGGCCGGCGATGACGTAACTGTCGGTGCCGACGGCGAAGGTGGCGAGGGCGAGGGGCAGGAGCTGTCTGGTCACGGAACGGCACTCTAGAGAACACATGGATAGTTGTCCATGTATCAATGGGTGGGTAGGCTGGGGCCGTACCGGAGAAGAGGAAGACGATGCGCGAGGTGTCCCAGCCCACGGCCGAGTCGATCCGGATGGTGGACGTGCTGCGCGCGCTCGCCGACCCGGTGCGGCTGGAGGTCGTGCTACGGCTCGCCGCGACGGGCGAGGAGAGCTGCAACGCCATCGGCGGCGACCTCGACGTCCACCAGACGACGATGTCGCACCACTACCGGGTGCTGCGCGAGGCGGGCGTGACGTGGACGACGGTCCAGGGCCGCACGCGGCTGGTGCGGTTGCGGCGGGACGACCTGGAGGAGCGGTTCCCGGGCCTGCTGGACTCGGTGCTGAACGGCGCCTCCCGGCACCCGGCGGGGTCCTCCTGAAACGCGCCACCCGCGGCGCCCGGGCGGCCCGCCGCCTGCGGTGACGACGGGCCGCACGTGCGCTTGCCGACGTTCCGGCGCTACTGCGTCGCGCGTGCCGGAGACGCGCCCTGGATCGAGAGTTCGTAGGGGAACGGGTCTCCGACCCCGACCTGCCACATCGGGTAGTTGCGGTGCTGGGACGGGGTGGCCGCGACGACCAGCATCAGGTGCGTCTCGCCGCTCTGGAGACCGAAGTCCGCCGTCTGGCCGGGCGCGAAGGCGGCGCTGTACCGGACGGAGAAATTGGGGGAGACCGCCGCGAGGCGGAACCGCCAGTCGGCGCCGGAGAGGCCGGACCGGCCCGTCAGCCGGACGGAGACCTGGCCGCCGGTCGGGTTCAACCGGATGACGTTGTGCCCGTACTGGTGCGGGGCGTCGCTGTCCGCGATGCGGTAGAGGCCGCCGCCGAGGCTCTGCAGGGGATCGGTGTGCAGGGGGCGGTAGCTCCCGCCGCCGCGCCAGAGGTCGCCGCGGATGGCGGCGCCGTCGGCGAAGTCGTAGACGACCTGCCGGGAGGTGTACTCGGCGATCAGCCCGGCGAACTCCTGGTGGTCGAGACCGAGGACGCGCTTGATGGTGTCGATCGGGTGCTCGCCCTGCTCGGCCTCGTACCAGAGCCGGTCGACCGCCTGCGGCCCGTAGAGGTCCCGGATGGTGGTGAACAGCATCCAGTCGCCGTAGTACGTCTCCTGGGACAGCCACCGGCGGTGCTGGCGGTCGACGTAGTAGCCGGATCCGACGACCACGTCGGGGCGCTTCATGCGGGCCATGTAGTTGGCGTGCGCTTCCCACACCGGCCCGGACACCGGGTTGCCGGCGCCCCAGCCGCCGCCGTGGCCGGCAGCGATGTTGAGGTCGACGGCGTAGTTCTGGAGGACGTGGTTGAACTCGTGCGACTCGACCCAGTCGTCCCAGATCTTGTCGTAGGGCAGGCACATGTGGCCCAGCCCGATGTCGTCGCGGCCGGCCCAGTTGGCCGGCGGCAGGAAGTCGCCGGACCAGGTCCCGCACAGGTAGAGGTTGATCCGGTACCGGGATCCGGCCTGGTGGTCCGCGGGATCGACGAACCCGACCTGGTTCACGTAGTAGTCGTAGATGTCGTCCATGTGGTCCGCGACCCACTGCGGATAGTTGTCGATCCCGCGGTTCTGCCGGCCCCAGGCGACGGCGTCGACCGCGTCGCCCCAGCGGACGGCGAAGTGCTCCGACTCGGCGACGTTGCGGGTCGAGGCACCCGCGTCGATCATGAACTGCGGGACCCGGGTCTGCTTCGCCGCCCGGACCTCCGTGTCCGGTGCCGCGGCGGCCGGACTGACCGCGGCGGACTGGCTGACCGCACCGGCCGGGCCCGCGAGCACGAGGGCCACCGCCGACGCGGCGGCCAGGGCGAGGCCGCGCCGCCACCGGGCCCGTAAGCCGGACGTGTGTCGTCTGCGGAACATGGGATCACCTTCTTCTGTGGGGGAGGCGGCGGCCCGGGGAAGGACCGGGCCGCCGTCGGTTCAGGGGGTCTGGACGACCTTCCGCATGGTGCCGTCGGGGTTGAAGAACAGATCGTCGATGGCCACGGAGCGGCGGAAGTTGCCGCCGCCGGGAGCGCCGGCCGTGTGGTAGACCATGTGCCACCGGTCGCCGAACTCCATGATCGCTGGATGGTTCGTGGTCGAACTCACCTGGCCCAGCACGACTCCCCGGTGCGTCCAGGGACCGGCGGGGCTGCCGGCGGTCGCGTACCTGATGCAGGCGTAGGCCGAGTCGGTGACGCAGTCGGCGCCGGAGTTGGAGGCGTAGGCCAGGTAATAGACGCCGCCCCGCTCGAAGAGCCAGGGTGCCTCCCAGAATCCCGTCAGGCCCGCCGGCTCGAAGACCGCGCCGTCGAGTGCGGTCATGGAGTCCTGCAGGCGCACCGCCCTTGGCTCCCAGTACGAGCCCCAGTACAGGTAGACCTCGCCGTCGTCGAGGAACACCGTCGGGTCGATGTTCAGCGCGGACGAGCCGGGGGTGGCGTCCGAGATCAGCGGGCCGCCGAGGGCGTCCCGGTACGGGCCGAGCGGGTGGTCGGCGACCGCCACCCCGATGTTCATCCACCCGCCGTCGGTGCGGCCGTCGACCGAGACGAACCAGTAGAACCGGCCGTCGGGCCCCTGCACCACCTCGGAGGCCCAGGCGTTGGCGCCGGCCCAGGCGAAGGTGTCGAGCGAGAGGACCGCGCCGTGGTGCTGCCAGGCGGCCGGGTCGTTCGAGGGGGACCGCGAGGAGAAGGCGTGCCATTCGCGCATCACGAACGCCTGCTGGCCGGGCGCCGCTTCGTCGCGCCCGGTGAAGACGTACGCGGTGCCGTCGACGACGAGCGTCGCGGGGTCGGCGGTGTAGATGTCGGTGACGATCGGGTTCTCCGCCGGGCCGGTACGGGCCGGGGTCTCGGCCGCGGCCACGGTGGTGGTGAGGAGCAGGGCCGCCACTGCCGGGACCAGTCGGGCGAACAGTCTCCGGTACGTCATTGCGGTGCCTCCTTCTTGGCTGGTGTGCGCACGACGGCACCGGGGCGGCTCAGGACAGGAAGCCGCCGTACGGGCCGTTCCGGATCCCGTCCTTCTGCTGCTGGTTGAAATGGCAGTTCGGGTAGTCGTAGAAGGACGCCGACATCGGCGTGCCGTCGGTGTACGTGGAGTCGGGCAGCCCGAAGGCGTGGCCCAGTTCGTGCACCATGCCGCCGTACCACCGGTTCATGGGGCCGTTGATCCCGGCCGCGCCGTCGGCGTCGTGGCCGCTGAGGATGACCCAGCCCGCACCACCGCCGCCGCCGGAGACGCCGTCCTTCTCGGCGCTGATCTCGCCGACGCACAGCCAGCGCTGGTCCGGGACCTGAGGCCGAACCTGGACATCAGCTCCTGCTGCATGTTGAACACGACCCACCAGTACTCTTCGGCGTCGTGCGGCGTGTTCTCGTACCACGCCTGATCGTGTGCACCGTCGACCACCTCCACCACCGGGTCGTTCAGCCGGAACGTCACGCCGAGTTCCTGCCGGTAGTAGCGCTGCGACTCGCGCAGCACACCGGAGATGCCGTCGGGGTACCGCTGGTCGGACGGCACGTCCCTGGGCCGGAGCCAGAACACCCGCACCGTCCCGGTGGGCGGGTCGGCGGCCCGCTTCCCCGCCGCCGTCGGCCCCTCGGCCGCCTGGGCGGTCCCGGTGAGCGCCCACGAACCGACCGTCGCCACGCCCCCGGCCGTCGCGGCCAGTACCGCACGTCGTTTCACCTTGTTCCTCCCGTCTTTCGTCATTAGTCGTGCACATGACATGCCGATATAGAGAACAGTGCCCGAGATACCGAATACAGGCGCTCAACCTCCGGTGCGCCGGTAGACGTTGTGGTGCAGTGCGGCGCCCAGACGCCGCTCCCCGCCTCCAGCCGGTCGAAGAAGCTCTCCGGGTACGCGGACAGGTGCCCCCACCCGTAGCCGGCGCCGGGCGACGCGGCCCGGAGCGGGCGGCGATCGGCGACGCCGCCGCTCCGGACCGGCCGAGCGGGACGGCGGCTGCGCCGCTGGTCGCCGTCGCCGGTAATCGCCTTCTGGTGGGGGGGTGCGTCCATGGGGGGTGCCACCTTCGACGTTCGATATATCAGGCAACGTACGGGATTTGGCACCATCTGAAAATACTCCCAGCGCGGACGGCGTCAACCCGAGAGGCCCGCGAATCCGCCTCGCGCGGCCGGAATCCGGCCTCGGGACTGGTAAGTCCGCATGTTGAGGTGTCGCGTATTCAGCGACTGGGGCCGACCTTTGATTACTGGCTGTCGCCACTGGCGGTGGTCCAGCGCGGGTCAATGTGGCCCAGCCATGCGTCTTGGTCGTCTGCCAGTGGTTGCTCCAGAGGGAGGGGGAGGAACCGGCAGGTGAAGATAAGGCCAGCGTCATCTCCGTCGCCCTTGACGTGGTGGTTCCACGCATCTCGGGTATCTGCTGATGCCTGCAGATAGAAGAAGGTGGTTCGTCGTGGCTGACCGGTGTTGGGATGGGGCTTGCTCTCCACGGCGATCTGTCGGACGACCGTGGCTGTCAGCAGGCCGGTCTCCTCGGCGACCTCTCGAAGGACCGCTTCCTCCAGATCCTCCCCTGATTTGACTTCCCCCGCCGGGACTTGGGTACCGGCCTCGGGCATGCCGGTGTGGTCGAAGACCAGAACTTCGGGGACGGCGCGGTTCCGGATCACGTATGCGGCGACACGGATTCTGGGTCGGATCATCCCGGCATTGTCAGTCATCTGCGCCGTTCATGGTCGCCAGGGGCGTATCGGCGCCAGGTTCCTCCGGCTTCGGTGACCAGTCTCGTGGCGGTCTTGCTGGCGGGACTGGATGTATGCCCGCATGAGGTCGGCGACGGGTTCCGGAAGCGGAGACGGCGGGTCTCCCAGCCGGACAGTGACGGTGGTCCCGTTGTCGAGGACGTCATCGACGGTGAGGCGGACAATGCGGGTGACGGGTTGGGCGTAGAGGAGGACGAGCGCGGCGGCGACCCGGGCCCGCAGGGGCAGGGAGTCGTCTTTGAGAACCCGCCGGAGAATGGCGAGTCGGCGGTGCTGATGCAGTGGCCCCTGGTCCTGCTTGATGACCTGGGGCGGCAGGGTGAGGCGGGGCATGCGGTTCGTCTTCATGCACCAGCGCAGGAACGAGGGCACGCCCGACGCCGTACCCCCGAAGCCGACTCGCCCTACGCACCGGCGGCCGCCCGGCACCGTACCCCATCACCCGGGCCGCGCTCATACCGCGCTCGCCCACGGTGCCCGTGACCCGGGTGCGTTGTCACAGCAGGCGCATACCCTTGGGCGGGCGTGCGGGGGTCTCTGGGGGCCGCCCGGGGGAGCCGCCGGGGGGCCGCCCGAACTCGCGCCGCGTCACCCGCCGTTGAGCAGGGCCTCCCCCAGGTCCGTACGCCGGTGCATCACGCACGGCCCGCGCCGCTCGGAGCGCACGAGCCCGGCCTCGCGCAGGACGGCGGCGTGCCGGCTGGCGCTGGCGGGCGCGACGTACAGGGCGTCGGCGATCCGCCCGGTCGACATGGGCCGGTCGAGGAGTTCCAGCACGCGGGCGCGGGTGAGGCCGATGAGGCGTACGAGGGAGTCGGGGCCCCGACCGGGGTCGGAGTCCGGGAGCCAGCCGGGGGCGGGGGTGAGCGGGTGGACGAGCACGGGCGGCAGGTCGGGGTCGGCGAGAGCGACGGGCCTGCGGGTGCAGAAGAACGAGGGGATCAGCGTCAACGGCCGCCCCTCGAGCGCGAACCCCCGGTCCACCGGGTACGCGCACTCCAGCCGGTCCCCGCGCCAGGCCACCTCCGGCGCGAAACTGGCCAACAGCCCCTCCGCCCCCTCCCCCAGCGCTGCGTCAGCCCGTACGGGTCGGTCGGCGGCGGCAGCGGACCGGATCGCCTCCCGGTACGGCGCGACGGCCACCGCGTAGTACCGCCGCACGGCATCCCCGAGCCGCCGCATCGCGGCGGCGTCCCCGTCGGCCAACCGCCGCGCGCCGCGGGGCGGGCGGCCGTAGCCGCACAGCCGCCCGATCTCCTTGCGCAGCCGGCCCTTGGGGGTCGTCAACACCTGGTCCAACTCGGCGTCGAGCGTCCGACCCCCGGCACTGGCGGGGGTGAGAAAGTCCGGAAAGTACGCGGCCTCCGGGCAAAGCCGTTGTAACGACTCCAGGGTGCCGCCGAGCCCGGCGGCGCGCAGGTCGGCCCGTACTCGGCGGCGCCAGGGGTCGAGAGCGAGGGCGGCGTGGTCGGTCTGCAGCGCCTGGAGGCTGAGGACGACTTCCCACATGGGACTGACGTCGCCCGCCAGCCGCAGGCGGTTCAGATCGGCAGAAGTGAACTCGATGTGAAGCATGATTCCCCCGTGGATGAGACGAGTGGTGCGCGGTCTCAGTTGCAGGGCAACTTCCCGCTCACGCCGGGGAGTACGCCCACGGGGGCCGGACGGGCACCCGCCCGCCCCCCACATATCGTCGGCATATCGAAAACCGCATACGCGCCGACAACACCCCGCCGCCTTGGCTGACGGCATGGCCTCCAGCGAACCACCGCGGACAGCCGGCACGCGCCTGGCCGTCCAACCGATCAGCGCCGCCGAGCACTTGGCGTTCGTACGGGCGCAGCCGTCGGTCAGCTTTCTGCAGACTCCGGCGTGGGCCAGGGTCAAGACCGAGTGGCGCAGCGAGTCCCTGGGCTGGTTCGACGGCGGGCGCATGGTCGGTGCGGGGCTTGTTCTGCACCGGCCGGTGCCGCGGTTCGACCGTTTCACGCTCGCCTACCTGGCCGAGGGGCCGGTCATCGACTGGAGCGGCGAGATCGCCGCGTGGCTCGATCCGCTGGCGGCTTATCTCCGGGCGCACGGCGCGTTCGCGATCCGGCTCGGGCCGCCGGTGCGTACGCACACCTGGAGCGCCGACCAGGTCAAGGAGGGCCTCGCGGATCCGGGTGTCAGGCGGCTGACCGAGCTGGCCGGCGGGTGGACCGACCCGGTGGGTGCCCGGGTCACCGGGCAGCTCAGGGATGTCGGGTGGGTGCCGCAGCACGCGGTGGACGGCTTCGGGTCCGGGCATCCGCAGTTCAAGTTCGCGGTGCCGCTGGCCGGGAGGACCGCGGAAGACGTCCTGCGAGGCATGAACCAGCTCTGGCGCCGCAACATCAAGAAGGCGGAGAAGGCGGGGGTCGAGGTCACCGTGGGCGAGGACCTGAAGGCTTTTCACGACCTCTACGTCCACACCGCCGAGCGCGACCACTTCACTCCTCGGCCCCTGCCCTACTTCGAGACCATGTTCGCTGCTCTGCGCGCCGAGGACCCCGAGCGGATCACGCTCTATCTGGCCCGCCACCAGGGCGACCTGGTCGCCGCCACCCTCCTGGTCCGCGTCGGCACCCACGCGGTGTACGCCTACGGTGCCTCCGCGAGCGAGAAGCGCGAGGTGCGCGGCTCCAACGCCTGTCAGTGGGCGATGATCCGCGACTCCCTCGCGGCCGGCTGCGACGTCTACGACCTGCGCGGCATCACCGCCACCCTGGACCCCGACGACGCGCACGCCGGACTGATCCGGTTCAAGGCCGGCACCGGGGGTCAGGCGGTGCGGTACGTCGGGGAGTGGGATCTGCCGCTGCGGCCGGTGGTCTACCGGGCTTTCGACCTCTACATGAGGCGCCGCGGGCGCTGAGGCGCTGAGTACTGTTATTGCAGAATTCCGGTGAGCGCTTCGGGCCTGCTCATTTTCAGCGCATGACCGAGTGCCGTCCGCGTGGTGAGAATCCTTGAGCCGCCGCACTATGATTCGGCCTCGGGCTTCCGCAATCCTCGGAGAAGACGCATGAGTGATCTGAACATGGGCACCGGCAAAGTGGTCGTGAACAGGGCGATGTCGCTGGACGGGTTCATCGCCGGTCCCGGCCACGCCATGGACTGGATCTTCGAGTACCTGACCGCCGATGCGTTCCCGGAGGTGATGGCGGCCACGGGCGCCATGCTCGTCGGCAGGGGCACGTACGAGGTCGGCAAGCGTATGGCCGCCGGCCAGGACACCACCTACGACGGGGGAGCACAGTTCGTCCTCACTCACGAACCCCCCGAGGAGCCGGACCCCACCGTCACGTTCCTCACCTGCGACATCGAGGAAGCCGTCGCCACGGCACGCAGCGCCGCGGGCGGCAGGAACCTGGAGATCCTCGGTGCCGACGTGGCCGCCCAGTGCCTGCAGCGCGGACTCGTCGACGAGATCCTGGTGTACGTCCTGCCGGTGCTCCTCGGCGACGGTGTCCGCTTCTCGTCCCCGGGGCTCGACAGGATCGACCTGGAACCCTTCAGCAACATCCAGTCGGGCGCCGTCACGATGCTCCGCTTCCGCGTGCGGAAGTAGGCGCGGCTCTCCGGGGCCGCGAGAGATCACGGCGTTTCCCTGTGGGGCATGTCCCCAGTGAACGCGCCGCGGTGTATCGCCGGCGTATCGAAAACCTCATACGCCCCGGCAACACCCGGCCGCATTGACTGGAGGCATGACCCACAGCGAACCGCCCCGCATCACCATGTATGGGTGCGGCCCGGACGAGGCCGTCTTGTTCCGGGAACTGGCACCTCGATTCGGCGTCACGCCGGTCATCACCGACGCACCGGTATCCGAAGCCAACAGTAATCTCGCAGCCGGCAGCCGGTGCATCAGCGTCGGGCACAAGACCCGCGTCACGAACGCCGCTCTCCGTGCGCTCGGCCGGGCCGGCGTGGCGTATGTCTCCACGCGCAGCATCGGGTACAACCACATCGACGTGGAATATGCCGACACCATCGGCATCACGGTGGAGAACGTCTCCTACTCGCCGGACAGCGTGGCCGACTACACGCTGATGATGATGCTGATGGCGGTGCGCGACGCGAAATCCGTCATCCGTCGCGCGGACATGCACGACTACCGACTCGGTGAAGCGCGCGGGAAAGAGCTGCGGGACCTGACCGTCGGGGTCGTCGGAACTGGCCGTATCGGCGCCGCGGTCATCGACAGACTGCGGGGATTCGGCTGTCGCGTCCTTGCCCATGACCCCCGCCCCGGGACCGCCGCGGACTACGTTCCGCTCGATGAACTGCTGCGGCGCAGCGACATCGTCACGCTGCACACCCCGCTCACCGAGGACACGCACCATCTGCTGAATCAGCAGCGCATCGAGCAGATAAGGCAGGGCGCGTTCGTCGTCAACACGGGACGCGGTGCGCTCATCGACACCGAGGCCCTGGTCACCGCATTGGCCGACGGCAGGCTGGGCGGCGCGGCGCTCGACGTCCTCGAAGGCGAGGAAGGCATCTTCTACGCCGACTGCCGGCACAAGCGTATGGAGAACAAGCAGCTCCTGCGGCTGCAGGAGTTGCCCAACGTTTTCATCAGTCCGCACACCGCCTACTACACGGACCACGCGCTACGCGACACGCTCCACAACTCGATCGCCAACTGCCTGAAATTCGAAAGCGGGAACCGGTATGGATAGGCTGAAGCTCGGGATCATCTTCGGGGGCCGTTCCGAGGAACACCCCGTATCCGTCAAGTCCGCGCAGCAGATCGCCCGGCACCTCGACACCGAGAAGTACGAACCGGTCTATGTCGGCATCACGCGGGACGGAGCCTGGAAGCTGTGCGGCGGCCCCGCCGCGGACTGGGAGGACGACGCGGACTGCCGCCCGGCTCTGCTGTCGCCCGACAGCAGCGTCGGGGGGCTGCTCGTCCGGGAGCAGGGGCGCTACGAGACGATCCCGCTGGACGTCGTGCTGCCCGTGCTGCACGGCCGGCTGGGTGAGGACGGTGCGATGCAGGGGCTGCTGGAGCTCTCCGGCATCCCCTATGTGGGCTGCGATGTGCAGAGTTCCGCCGTGTGCATGGACAAGTCCCTCGCCTACACCGTCGCCCGCGGCGCGGGAATCGCCACACCGACCTTCTGGACCGTCAGCGCGGACGAGAAGATCGATCCCGGCCGGCTCACCTATCCGGTCTTCGTGAAGCCCGCCCGTTCCGGGTCGTCTTTCGGCGTCACCAAGGTGACCCGCGAGGAGGAACTGCAGAGCGCGGTGGAAACGGCACGGCAGTACGACGCGAAGGTGCTGGTCGAAGAGGCCGTCACCGGCAGCGAGGTCGGGTGCGCGATCCTGGGGAACGAAGTGGATCTGACGGCGGGCGAGGTGGACCGTATCGACCTCTCGCACGGGTTCTTCCGGATTCACCAGGAGGACGAGCCGGAGAAGGGTTCCGACAACTCGACCGCCATCGTGCCCGCCGACATCCCGGCGGAGTCGCGCCTGCTCGTCCGGGAGACGGCCATGACCGTCTACCGCACCCTGGGGTGCCGGGGTCTTGCGCGGGTGGACCTGTTCCTCAAGGAGGACGGCACGGTGGTGCTCAACGAGGTCAACACGTTCCCGGGCATGACGTCGTACAGCCGTTATCCGAGGATGATGGCCGCCGCCGGGGTGACGCTCGGCGACGTGATCGACCGGACGGTGTCGCTCGCGCTGACGGGGAAGAGCCGGTGAAGGACGACTTCTTCTACGTGGACGAGCTGGTCCGCGGAATACGCTGGGACGCCAAGTACGCCACCTGGGACAACTTCACCGGCAAGCCGGTGGACGGCTACATCGCCAACCGGATCGCCGGCACGAGGGAGCTGTGCACCGCCCTGGAGCGCGCGCGGAAGAAGGCCGAATCCCTCGGCTACGGCCTGCTGCTCTGGGACGGCTACCGCCCCCAGCGCGCCGTCGACTGCTTTCTGCGCTGGGCCGAACAGCCCGAGGACGGCCTGACGAAGTCGCGGCACTATCCGAACATCACCAGAGCCGAGATGTTCGACCTCGGCTACGTGGCCGCCAGGTCGGGTCACAGCCGGGGCAGCACCGTCGACCTGACGCTCTTCGATCTGGTCACCGGCGGGCTCGCTCCCATGGGCGGTGACCACGACCTGATGGACACCCTCTCGCATCACGGAGCACCGGGGATCACGCCGGCGGAGACGCGGAACCGTCTGCGCCTCCGGTCCGTCATGGAGTCGTGCGGCTTCAGCGCGTACGAGTGCGAGTGGTGGCATTACTCACTCACCGACGAGCCTTACCCGGACACCTACTTCGACTTCCCCGTCCTCTGACGAGCGCTGCCGCCCCCACGCCCGAGCCCCTGGACAAGGCGCTCTCCGTGACACTCCGTCACAGTGACCACCCGCACCGCGGCCACGTACGGTAGGCCAGGTACGCGGCTGTGAGCTGGCCAAACACCCGCCCCATCGGGTCAGATTCAGGGCATGGCCGCACCCTCCACGCCTTCCCCGCCCGTCACCGTACGTGTGTTCTCCCAGCGATTCAGCTCCACCCCGCTGGGCGCCCGCCTGGCCCGGCATCTGACGCTCGTCAAGCTCAACGCCTGGGGCGTCCCGTACACCGCCACCGCCTGCGACGCAGCCGTCATCGTCGCCGAACTGGCCGCGAACGCCGTGACCCACGGCCGCGTGCCCGGACGGGACTTCGAGCTGCGGCTCTCCCTCCTGCACCGGTGCGTGCGGATCGAGGTGTCCGACGTACGGGGCGAGCGCCGGCCGCCCGCGCCCGGGTGCCTGGGCGTGCCGGCGGCGGACGACGACTCCGGGCGCGGGCTGCTGCTCGTGGACGAACTGGCCGACCGGTGGGCGGTGCTGAACCGCGTGCCGATCGGCAAGACGGTCCGCGCGGAACTGGACCTGGACGGGGGCGCGTCGGCGGCAGGCCCGCGCGCCTGGTCCGTACGCCCCGCCTCGACGACCGCGGCGAACCGGTGAACCGTCGAGATCCACGACGAACTCCCCGGTACCCGGCGCGATTCGCGTAGGAGCCGCCGGGGCGAGGACCGTTTCGGGGATGGGTCCCGGTGGGGCGGTGTTACAGATACTCCGACGGGCGGCAGGTCGGAGTGGTGATGGGGATCAGTCTCTGGAACTGGGCGTCCTGGAGGGTGAGGAGATCTCGTCGCCTCCGCCCGAGGACGCCACCTTCGACGGGGTCACGCTGGAGGAGGTCAGGGGCCTGGAAGAGCAGGAGTTCTACCTGATCACGACGGCCTCCTCGATCGAACTCTGGGAACGGCGCAAACGCACATTCTTCGACATCGCCTGGTTCGACAAGAAGTCGGTCCACGTCGAATACCAGCCCGCGACGGGTGGACGTGAAGCCGCGATGCGGCTGGAGTTTCCCGAGGGGACCGCGCTGTTACTCACCTGTCATGAGGTGTGACCGAGCCTCCGCGGCCCGAGGCGGGCCGGTGCCGTCGTCGTCCGCGCGGGCGGCGATGAGGGGCCCCAGGAGGCGGGTGCCGGGGCCGGCCCGGCCGCCGGGGCCGGGGAGTTGCGTCGTGTCGGCCGGCGTGAGGGGTTCGCGGCAGACGGCGCAGGTCGTGACGGGCGTGGTGACGTGCCCGCAGGTGTTGTGGCGGATCCTGGCGGGCGGGCCCGCGGGGTCCGCGTACCACTTGTCGCCCCAGGCCATGAGCGCCAACAGGACCGGGTACAGCTCCCGGCCCTTCTCCGTGGCCACGTACTCGTCGCGGGGCGGGCTGGCGCGGTAGCGCTCTCGGGTCAGCACGCCCTCCTCGGTCAGGCGGGCCAGCCGCGCGGCGAGGACCTTGCGGGACAGGCCGAGGTCTTCGGCCAGTTCGTCGAAGCGGCGGATGCCGACGAGGACGTCGCGCATGATCAGGGCGGTCCAGGCGTCGCCGAACAGGTCGGTCGCGCGGGCAATCGAGCACGCGACGCCGGAGAGGGGAGTACGGGTCACACCCGGATCGTACCCGCGCATGGTTCCCTGAGGGAACCTAAAGCTGCTAGGTTTACTCAGGGAACCCTTGATGCCACACCGTCGACGCTGGAGGCCGCCCGCCATGACCCCCGCCCCGCGCATCGCACTCGACTCGGCCGGGTCGCCCTCGGTTGTCGACGGCCGCCATATCCGGGCCGTGACCTTCCAGTCCGTCCGGCTCGCATACGTGCGGTACGTACTCGGGGAGCTGGGCCGCGCCGAGTCCGGCGGCGCGGCGGCAGGCGGCCGGGCGCTCGTCGTCGGCAGCGGGCGCGGCCTGCCCGCCCGCGGGCTCGCCCGGCTCGGCTTCGAGGTCGTCGCCGCCGACCCCTCCCCCGCCGCGACGGCGCTGGCGAGGGAGGCGGACGACGGACTGGGCCTCACGTACCTGACGGCGCCCGCCGAGGAACTCGGCCTGCCCGCCGGCTCCTTCGACCTCGTGTACTGCGCCGACACCCTGGAGATCACCGAGCGGCCGGACGCGGTCCTCGCGGAGGCGGCGCGTGTACTGCGCCGTCCCGGCGGGGTCTTCGTCTACGACACGGTGAACCGCACGCCCGTGTCCCGCCTCATCTACCTGGGCGCCTTCCAGGCGTTCCCGGGCACACGCATCATGCCGCGCGGCCGCTACGCCGCACGCCGGCTGCGCCGCCCCGCCGAACTCGCCGAGGCCCTCGACCGGGCGGGGCTGTCGCCGAAGGACGTCGCGGCCTTCAAGCCGCGCGACGTGCGGAGCCTGGTGCGCGCGACGCGCGGGCGCAGGCGGGGCACGCTGACGGACGAGCAGTTGCCTGAGCTGGTGGACATGGTGCTGGACCGGGAGGGCAGCCCGCTGGTGACGTACCTGGGGTACGCGCTCCGGCGGGCGTGAGCCGGGCGGGAGTTTGCCGGAACGGCAAGAAATCTCGCGGCAGGCGGGGCAGCCTCCGACACTGGCGGGGATGGCAGACCGCTGACCGCCGACCACGCGATCGCCGACCGCTGATCGCCGGGAGAGGAGCCGCTCATGGCCGCCGCCGCGTCCCGCCGCAGGGACACCCCGCCGCCACGTACCGGGGGCACCGAGGCCGAGACGCTGCGCGGGTTCCTCGACTACCTCAGGACGTCGATCGCCGCGAAGGTCGAGGGTGCCCCGGACCCGCAGGTGCGCACGGCGGGAGTGCCGTCGGGTACGAACCTGCTGGGCCTGCTGCACCACCTCACGCACGTGGAGGGGGCGATGTTCCTCGGGGAGAAGGTGACCGACTGGCAGGCGACGTTCCACGCCCCGACGGAGGCCACCGTGGCGGAGGTCGTCGCCCGCTACCGCGAGGCGGTCGACGGCGCGAACCGGGTCCTGGACGGGTGCGCGGACCTGGGCGAGCAGGTCCCGGGGCGGGGCGGGAAGGCGCCGAGCGTGCGGTGGGCGCTGACGCACATGATCGAGGAGACGGGCCGCCACGCGGGCCACGCGGACATCCTCCGCGAACAGATCGACGGCGCGACGGGCCGCTGACGGGCGGCCCGACCCCGGTCGCGCCCCGCGGCCTCACCGGAGCGTGTGGCGGACCCAGACGTTCGGTTCGACGTACACCGCCCAGTTCCGGTCCGGCTCGCAGCGGACCGGGGTGAGGGACCCGTCTTGCGTACGGGCTCAGACCGCGGTGACATCGATGACGTTGATGATCAGGTACCGATTCGACACCACATATGTGATCACGCCGCCCGTGAAGAACGCCGACCAACTGCTGTCGCGGTTGCTTTGAGCACCGAATCCGTAGGGGTTGCCGGCCAGCCTTTTCTCCAGCACCTCTAACGAGGACTTCTGCCGGGGCGACAGGCAGTCCTTGGCCGCTCGCGCGCGCTCCGCATAGCGGATCGTGTAGGTCGCCATCAGCGCCGGTCCCGGTCTGGCCGGCGCTCGTTGGCGGCGCTCCACGCCAGCCCTTCGTCGTCGTAGAAGACGAGGTCGCTGTCGTCCCCGTCGTCGACGCGGCGCACCATGTCCTCGACCTCGTCCAGGTGTCCGGGGACGGCGCAGGCGATCGCGGCCGGATGCCACTTGTCCAGCACGGTCTCCAGCGCCTCCGCGCTGAAATCGGCGGCGGCGGCCATCCACTCCTGCTGAAAGGACTCCAGCCACTCCGGCTTGCGTTCCAGGGCGTGGAGTATGGCCTCGGGCGTCCTCGGACAGACGGTCTCGGTAGCGCTCATCTCCATCCCTCCAAGTCTGCCGTGGCGACCGGTGCGACCATCCGCTCACGCATCTACGGCTTCGGGAAATGTAGCGGAGTCAGACCCGCCACACGGGGCGTACGACATTCGTCGGCCCACACCGGGGTGACCTCAGCGCAGGGTGTGGCGGACCCAGACGTTCGGTTCGACGTACACGGCCCAGTTCCGGTCCGGCTCGCAGCGGACCGGGGCGAGGGCGCCCGGGACGTCGGTCCAGCCCTGGGTGTCGAAAGGGAGGCCCGTCCACGTGCGCCACTCGGCGAGTGTGGCGCCGATGACCATCGACGCCGGGGCCACCGGGTCGGGGGTGGCCAGGGTGCCGCCGGCGCGGACGTGGACGCGGAGCCAGGGGTCGTACGGGAGGCCGTCCGCACGGGTACGGGCGGCGTACTCGGGCATCGGGGTGTGCGGCTCGCGGTGCTTGGCGCTGGGGCGTACGGGGGCGACGACCTCGGTGAAGCCGCGGTCCGCGGCGGCGGACCGCATCGCGCCGAGCATGACGGCGGACAGCCCGCGGCCCTGCTGTCCCGCGTCGACGGCGATCTCGATCGCGCTGACGGTGTCCGGCTCGACGCCGTAGCGCCGGTCGTGGAACGCCCAGACGAGGACCTGGTCCCAGCCGCGGCCCGGCAGCGCGCCGTCGCGCCCCGCGCCGCGCAGCGCGAACGGCACGGCGAACGCGCGGGCGACCACCGCGCCGGAGTCGTCGGTGGCGACGTGCACGTGCTCCGGAAAGACCTCGGCGATGCGCTCGTGCAGGGCGTTGGCGACGTGGTCGTGGGTCATGAACTCCGGCCAGGAGTCGGCCATGTCCCAGAGCCGGGCCCGGAGTTCCGGGCGTTCGGCGAGGCTGGTGACGCGGATCGGCTCCATGCGGCGGAGTGTAGCGAGGCGGGTGGCCCGTGGCGGCGGGCCGCGGAGCACGGGCTCGCGGGGCGCGTACGCGTACGGGCCCTCCGTCCGCTCGCCTCGGCGCGGCGCCGCGATGAGTCCCGCGTGCCGGGATGGTCTGTCCTCACGAGCCGCAACGAAGAGGAGCGTCATGATCATCATCGCCGGGACCCTGCGCGTCGAGCCCGCCGACCGCGACGGCTATCTGGCCGGGTGCGCGGACGTCGTCGCGCAGGCACGGAGAGCCGCCGGGTGCCTGGACTTCGCGCTGTCCGCCGACCTCGTCGAGCCGGACCGGATCAACGTGTACGAGCGGTGGGAGACCGACGAGGACCTCCTCCGCTTCCGCGGCACCGGCCCGGACGACGACCAGTCCGCCCGGATCCTCGACGCCGAGGTACGCAAGTACCGCATCTCCGGCGTCGAGGCCCCGTAGCAGGCCGCGCGCCCCCGCCCTACCGGCTACGAGTCCAGGACCGTTGTCAGCAGCTCCCCCACCCACGCCAGCAGTTCCCGGCCCTTCAGCGGCTGGGCGCCCATCTGCTTCGGCTTCGGGCGGTCCACCAGGATCTGGTTCAGCGCCGGCTTGACCACCGCGCCCGGGTACAGCCGCTTCAGCCGCAGTTCCTGCGACTCCCGCAGCGACACCGGGCTGAAGCGGATGCGGGTGCCCTGCAGCGTGATGTCCGCGACGCCGCAGGAGCGGGCCAGCATCCGCAGGCCCGCGACCAGCAGGAGGTTCTCGACCGGCTCCGGGAGCGGGCCGTAGCGGTCGGTCAGCTCCTCGCGGACCGCGCGGATGTCGTCCTCCGTCGTGACCGAGGCGATGGCGCGGTACGCGGAGAGGCGCAGCCGTTCGCCCGGGGCGTAGTCGTGCGGGACGTGGGCGTCGACCGGCAGCTCGATCTTGACCTCCGGCGGCGGCGCCTCCGCTGCCTTTCCGTCGGCACCCCCCATCGTCGCGCGGTAGTCCGCGACGGCCTCGCCGACCATCCGGACGTACAGGTCGAAGCCGACGCCCGCGATGTGGCCCGACTGCTCGCCGCCCAGCAGGTTGCCCGCGCCGCGGATCTCCAGGTCCTTCATCGCCACGTACATGCCGGCGCCCATCTCCGTGTGCTGCGCGATGGTGGCGAGCCGTTCGTGCGCGGTCTCCGTCAGCGGCTTCTCCGGCGGGTACAGGAAGTACGCGTAGCCCCGCTCGCGGCCCCGGCCGACGCGCCCGCGCAACTGGTGCAACTGCGAGAGGCCGAAGGTGTCGCCGCGTTCGACGATGAGGGTGTTGGCGTTGGAGATGTCGATGCCGTTCTCGACGATCGTCGTGGAGACCAGCACGTCGAACTTCTTCTCCCAGAAGTCGACCACCACCTGCTCCAGCGCCGACTCCGACATCTGCCCGTGCGCCGTGGCGACCCGCGCCTCCGGCACGGCCTGCCGCAGCCGGGAGGCGGCGCGGTCGATGGACTCCACCCGGTTGTGGATGTAGAAGACCTGGCCCTCGCGCAGCAGTTCGCGGCGGACGGCGGCGCCGATCTGCTTCTCCTCGTACGCGCCGACGAAGGTCAGCACCGGGTGCCGCTCCTCCGGCGGGGTGGTGATCGTCGACATCTCGCGGATGCCGGTGACGGCCATCTCCAGCGTGCGCGGGATGGGGGTGGCGGACATCGTCAGCACGTCGACGTTGGCGCGCAGCTTCTTCAACTGCTCCTTGTGCTCCACCCCGAAGCGCTGCTCCTCGTCGACGATGACCAGACCCAGGTCCTTGAACCGGATGTCGGACGAGAACAGCCGGTGCGTGCCGATGACGACGTCCACCGAGCCCTCGAGCAGCCCGTCGATCACCGCCCTGGCCTCGGTGTCCGTCTGGAACCGGGACAGCGCCCGCACGACCACGGGGAACTGCGCGTACCGCTCGGAGAACGTGCCCATGTGCTGCTGCACCAGCAGCGTCGTCGGTACGAGGACGGCGACCTGCTTGCCGTCCTGCACCGCCTTGAACGCCGCCCGCACCGCGATCTCCGTCTTGCCGTACCCGACGTCGCCGCAGACGAGGCGGTCCATGGGCACCGGCTTTTCCATGTCCTCCTTCACCTCGGTGATGGTGGACAACTGATCCGGCGTCTCCACGTACGGGAAGGCGTCCTCCAGCTCGCGCTGCCAGGGCGTGTCCCCCGCGAAGGCGTGGCCGGGGGCGGCCATGCGCGCCGAGTACAGCTTGATGAGGTCGGCGGCGATCTCCTTGACGGCCTTCTTCGCCCGGGACTTGGTCTTGGCCCAGTCGGAGCCGCCCAGCCGGTGCAGCGTCGGGGCCTCGCCGCCGACGTACTTGGTGACCTGGTCGAGCTGGTCGGTGGGGATGTACAGCCGGTCGCCGGGCTGGCCGCGCTTGGCCGGGGCGTACTCCACCAGCAGGTACTCGCGGGTGGCGCCCTGCACCGTCCGCTGCACCATCTCCAGGTAGCGGCCGACGCCGTGCTGCTCGTGCACGATGTAGTCGCCGGCCTGGAGCGTCAGCGGGTCGATCTGCTTGCGCCGCCGCGCGGGCATGCGGGCGCCCTCGCGGCCGGCGGCCTTCTGCCCGGACAGGTCGGTCTCGGTGAGCACCGCGAGCTTCAGGTCCGGGGCGACGAAGCCGTGGTCCAGCTCGCCGCACGAGACGTGCACGACGGACGGCGCGAGCGCGTCCGGGCCCAGGTCCGCGTCGAGGCGGGCGGCGATGCCCTCGCCGCCGAGGACCTCGGTGGTGCGCTGCGCGGGGCCGTGGCCCTCGGTGAGGTACACCACGCGCCAGCCGTCGGCGAGCCAGCCCTTGGTGTCGGCGAGCGCGCGGGCGGTGTCCCCGCGGTAGACCTCCGGGGCGTGCAGGCCCAGCTCCAGGGATGGGGCCTCCCCGGGCCCCCAGGGCCCAGGGGACTCCTCCTCCAGCTCCGCGTCCACGGAGAAGGGGCTGACCGACCACCACATCATGCCCAGCTCGCGCGCGTGCTCACGGACGTCGGCGATGCCCCACAGCGACGCCCGGCCCAGCAGCTCCAGGTCGATCGGCGCCTCCCCGCCGCCCGCGGACGCGGCCCACGACGCCTGGAGGAACTCCTGCGACGTGGCGACCAGGTCCGCGGCGCGGGTCCGCACCCGCTCGGGGTCGCAGGACACCGCCATGCTGCCGGACGGCAGCACGTCGAGCAGCAGCTCCATGTCGTCGACGAGGACCGGCGCCAGGGACTCCATGCCCTCCACCGCGATCCCCTCGGCGATCTTGCCGAGCATCTCGCCGAGCTGCGGGTGCCGTACGGCGAGGTCGGCGGCCCGGGCCCGGACGGAGGGGGTCAGCAGCAGCTCGCGGCAGGGCGGCGCCCACAGGCCGTGCTCGGCGACCTCCAGCGAGCGCTGGTCGGCCACCTTGAAGTAGCGGATCTCCTCGATGTCGTCGCCCCAGAACTCCACCCGCAGCGGATGCTCCTCGGTGGGCGGGAACACGTCGAGGATGCCGCCGCGCACCGCGAACTCGCCGCGCTTCTCCACCAGCTCCACCCGGCTGTACGCGGCGGCCCCCAGCGCCTGCACCGTCTCTTCGAGGTCGGCGGACCGCCCGCTGCGCAGCGCCACGGGCTTGAGGTCGCCGAGCCCCTTGACCTGCGGCTGGAGCACCGAGCGCACGGGCGCGACGACGACGGAGACCGGGCCGGTGGCCGCGTCGTCCGGGTCCGGGTGCGCCAGCCGGCGGAGCACGGCGAGGCGGCGGCCGACGGTGTCGGAGCGGGGCGAAAGACGCTCGTGCGGCAGGGTCTCCCACGCCGGGTACTCCACCACGGCGTCCTCGCGGCCCGGCGGCATCAGGGAGCGCAGGGCGGCGGCCAGGTCCTCGGCCTCGCGGCCGGTGGCGGTGACCGCGAGCACCGGGCGCCGGGTACGGGCGGCGAGCGCCGCGAGCGCGAAGGGGCGGGCGGCGGGCGGGCCGACGAGGTCGACGTGCGGCCGTCCGCCGCCTTCCGCGGCCGTCACCGCCTCGGCGAGTGCGGGGTCGCGGACGACGGCGTCGAGCAGGCCGTGCAGGCTCATGGGGACATCCGCTCCGGGTGACTGGTGCTGGGTGGCTGGTCGCTTGGTGGCTTGGTGGCACCGGGTGGTGGGGCTGCGGCTCGCGCCGTGGGCAACGCGAACAGCCCGAGGCGGCGAGCGCCCCGGGGGTCTCCAGCGTACGACGCCTCACCGACACCCCGCGCCCCCCGCCGCCGGACGGCCCCACCCGCCGCGCACGGTCACCGACCGCCACGTACGGTCACCACCCGCGTACGCCCCCCACTCCGGCGCGCGGCCACGTCCCCGCGCCGCCAGCACGCGCGCTGCCCGGCGCGCACCCGCCCCGCGCCGCGGGCCAGCCCCGTCCCCGTACCCCGGCACCCGCACCCGCACCCGCAGCCGCGCCCCGCCCGCCGCGCCCCCGGTCCGAACCCGCAGGTGCCGCCCCCGAACCCCGACCCGCGGCCCGTACCGCCCCCGCACTCCCCTAAGGGCCCGCCCCGGCACGAAAGCCGGGGACGGCTCCTCCGTCCGGCCGACGGGACCGGCAGCCGCGCTTTCTAGCCTGGTCAGGCGGGTCGTCGGCGGGGCACCGGGGGTCGGCGGGGGGCCCGTCCCCCGTACGGGGGTGGGGATATCCCCACACCGGATACGGCGCCAGGCACCAGGGATTTCCGGGCCGCCGCTCCCGAGACTCATAAGCACGACGGACAGGTTCCAGACGGACAGGTTCCGCAGACGAAGGAGACACGACAGTGACTACGGCTGTAGCGGCGCGCACGGCCGTCGCCGCACGAGCGCGACAGGTGACCAAGGCGTACGGCTCGGGGGAAACGCGGGTCCTCGCTCTCGACAACGTCGATGTGGACATCGCCCGGGGCCAGTTCACCGCCATCATGGGGCCCTCGGGCTCCGGCAAGTCGACCCTCATGCACTGCCTCGCCGGCCTCGACACGGTCACGGCGGGCCGCATCTGGATCGACGAGACCGAGATCACCGGGCTGAAGGACAAGAAGCTGACCCAACTGCGGCGCGACCGCGTGGGCTTCATCTTCCAGGCGTTCAACCTCCTGCCCACCCTCAACGCCCTGGAGAACATCACGCTGCCCATGGACATCGCCGGCCGCAAGCCCGACCGCGAGTGGCTGCGGCGCGTGGTGGAGACCGTGGGCCTGGGCGACCGGCTCAAGCACCGCCCGAGCCAGCTCTCCGGCGGCCAGCAGCAGCGCGTCGCCGTGGCGCGGGCGCTCGCCTCCCGGCCGGAGATCATCTTCGGCGACGAGCCGACCGGCAACCTCGACTCCCGCTCCGGCGCCGAGGTCCTCGGCTTCCTGCGCCGCTCCGTGGACGAGCTGGGCCAGACCATCGTGATGGTCACCCACGACCCGGTCGCCGCCGGCTACGCCGACCGCGTCCTCTACCTCGCCGACGGCCGCATCGTCGACGAGATGTGGAACCCCACCTCCGAGCAGGTCCTCGACCGCATGCGCCTCTTCACCGGGGGCAACCCCCGGACCACCGCCTTCGACGCACAGCAGGGCTCGGTGGCCTGAGATGACCGTCGTCAAGACATCGATGCGGAACTTCTTCTCCCACAAGGGACGCATGGCGCTCTCCGCGGTCGCCGTCGTCCTGTCGGTGGCGTTCGTGTGCGGCACGCTCGTCTTCTCCGACACCATGACCACCACCTTCGACCGGCTCTTCAAGGCCACCGCCGCCGACGTCCGCGTCAGCCCCAAGGCCGCCGACAACGACGACGAGTGGGGACGCAAGCCGCAGCCGACGCTGCCGGCCGCGGACCTGGCGCGGGCCGAGAAGGTCGACGGGGTCAAGGCCGCCGACGGCGAGGTCACCAACGACGCCATCACCGTCGCGGACGCCGACAACGACAACCTCGGCTCCACCACCGGCGCCCCCACCATCGGCACCAACTGGGACCCGCAGGAGCAGAAGTCCGTCGAGATCACCTCGGGCCACGAGCCGCGCGGCCCCACCGAGGTCGTCATCGACGCCGACGCCGCCGACAAGCACGGCGTCGAGATCGGCGACAGGATCCGTACGATCGCCGACCCCGGCTCGTTCACCTCCGAGGTCGTCGGCATCGCCACCTTCAAGATCACCAACCCGGGCGCGACGATCGTCTACTTCGACACCGCGACCGCGCAGGAGAAGCTCCTCGGCAAGCCGGACGTCTACTCCTCGATCAACCTCACCGCCGCCCCCGGCGTCTCCCACGAGGAGCTGAAGGCCGGCGTGCAGAAGGCCGCGGCCGACTTCACCGACCCCCTCAAGGTGCAGACGAAGGACGAGGTGGTCGAGGAGGGCAAGGACGACCTCGGCGGCTTCATGGACGTGATGAAGTACGCCATGCTCGGCTTCGCCGGCATCGCCGTCCTCGTCGGCATCTTCCTCATCGTCAACACCTTCTCCATGCTCGTCGCCCAGCGCACCCGCGAGCTGGGGCTGCTCCGCGCCATCGGCGCCGGCCGCCGCCAGGTCAACCGCTCCGTACTCGTCGAGGCGCTGCTCCTCGGCGTCATCGGCTCGGTCCTCGGCGTCGGCGCGGGCATCGGCATCGCCGTGGGGCTGATGAAGCTCATGGGCGCGGTCGGCATGGAGCTGAGCACCGCCGACCTGACGATCAGCGCCACCACACCGGTCGTGGGCATCGTCCTCGGCGTCGTCGTCACCGTGCTCGCGGCGTGGCTGCCGGCCCGCCGGGCGGGCAAGGTCTCGCCGATGGCCGCGCTGCGCGACGCCGGCACGCCGGGCGACCGCAAGGCCGGTGTCGTACGGACCGTGCTGGGCCTGGTGCTCACCGCCGCCGGCGGCGGGCTGCTCTTCCAGACCACCCGCGTCGACGAGGCCGCCGACGGCGCGATGTTCCTCGCGGGCGGCGTGCTGCTGTCCCTGCTCGGGTTCATCGTCTTCGCACCCGTGCTGGCCGGGCTGCTCGTACGGGCCCTCGCGGCCGGCGTCCTGCGGATCTTCGGCCCGGTGGGCCGCATGGCCGAGCGCAACGCGCTGCGCAACCCGCGCCGCACCGGGGCGACCGCCTCGGCGCTGATGATCGGGCTCGCGCTCGTCGCCTGCCTGTCGGTCGTCGGGTCCTCCATGGTCGCCTCGGCGACGGAGGAGCTGGACAAGTCGGTGGGCGCGGACTTCATCATCCAGTCCGACATGGGCCAGCCGATCGTGCCGGAGGCGGCGAAGGTCCTCGACGACGCCCCGCACATGCAGCACGTCACCCACTACAAGGCGCTCGACGCGGACCTGACGCTGCCGGACGGCAAGACGGTCGAGGAGTACAGCCTGACCGCCGCCTCCAAGACGTACGCGCAGGACCTCAGGTCCGAGACCGTGCGCGGCGAACTGACCGACGCCTACAAGAAGGACAGCATGTCCGTGGGCGAGGACTTCGCGAAGGACCACGGGCTGAAGCTCGGCGACACCCTCGCCGTCGACTTCGAGGACGGCGGCAAGGCGGAGCTGACGCTGCGCGCGATCACCTCGTCGGACACCACGCTGGACTCGGGCGCGGCGTATCTGAGCCTGGGCACGGCGCGGGACTACATCAAGCCCGGCGACCTGCCGCGCAACGACATCATGTTCGGCAAGGCGAAGGACGGCCAGGAGGAGGCCGCGTACGCGGCGCTGAAGAAGGCGATGGACCCGTACCCGCAATACCAGGTCCGGGACCAGACCGACTTCAAGCAGACGCTCAAGGACCAGGTGGGCCAGATGCTCAACCTCGTCAACGGGCTGCTGGCGCTGGCGATCATCGTGGCCGTCCTCGGCGTCGTCAACACCCTGGCTCTGTCGGTGATCGAGCGGACCCGGGAGATCGGGCTGGTGCGCGCGATCGGACTGTCGCGCCGGCAACTGCGCCGGATGATCCGGCTGGAGTCGGTGGTGATCGCCCTGTTCGGCGCGGTGCTCGGGCTCGGGCTCGGCATGGCGTGGGGCACCGCGGCGCAGCAACTGCTGGCGCTGGAGGGCCTGAAGGTGCTCGACATCCCCTGGCCGACGATCGGGGTGGTGTTCGCGGGCTCGGCGGTCGTCGGGCTGTTCGCGGCGCTGGTGCCGGCGTTCCGGGCGGGCCGGATGAACGTGCTGAACGCCATCGCGACCGAGTAGCGGCGGTACGCGGTGGAGGGGCCCGGCGAGCTTGGTGGGCGTCGCCGGGCCCCGTGCCCGTTCCGGTACGGGGGTAGCCGGGCCGGGCGGCAGGAGGGGAGCCGCCGGGGGCGGTTCCCGTACGGGCCGGCGGCCCCGCGGGGGCGGGGCCGCCGGCCCTCTTTGGTTGCCTGTGCCGTGCGGGGGGCTACGAGGTCCAGACGATCGGCTGGTCCGCGTAGTCGTCCTCCTCGTACGAGGCGTCCGCGACGGTGGCACCCGGCCCGGCACCCTGCAGCCGCTTCGTCTCGTACGCGGCACCCGCCTCGGCGAACTCGTCGGGCGCCACGCCCTCCGCGCAGCCCTCGACGTCCGCGCCGAAGACCGTGGCCCCGGTGTCACCGCCGTCCGCGGTGACACCGGTCAGGTCCGGCGGGCAGGGGCCGCCGAGGTCGCTGCCGTCGGCGTTCTCGATCGTGAACTCGACGCAGAACCCGACGCCCCGGGAGTACCGGCACACAGACCCGGCGCCTTCTGCCGACGGCTGTCCCCAAACCTGTCCGCGGCTGCCGCCGTCGGCTTCGCCGTCGCGCTATGCGCCGTAGCCGCCGTCGATCCTCAGTACTGCGCCGGTGACGTAGGAAGCCTGCGGGCCGGCGAGGAAGACGACGCCCGCGGCGATCTCCTCCGGCCTGCCGTACCGTCCGATCGCCGTGGTCGGGAGGAACACGGCCGCGGCCGGGCCGTCGGCGGGGTTTCCTTCGGTGTCGACGAACCCTGGCTGGATGACGTTGACCGTGATGCCCCGGTGCGCCAGATCGCGGGCTGCGCCCCGGCTGAAGCCCTCGAGGGCCGACTTCGTTGCCGCGTAGTACGCCATCCCGGGGAAACCCGCCCGCGTTCCCACACCCGAGCTGATGTTGACGATCCGCCCGCCATCGGGCAGCAGCGGGAAGGCCGCCCGGATCGCGGCCTCCACACTGGTGTAGTTGACGGCGAGCTGCCGATCGAGGGCGGCCTGGTCGACCTGCTCGCTGTCGACGAGGCCCCCACCGCCCGTGGCCGCGTTGTTGACCAGGATGTCCAGCCTTCCGAACTGCTCGACCACGCTGTGGATCAGGCCCGCGGCCTGTTCGGCATCGGCCTGGTCGGCCTGGAAGGCCGCCGCGCGCACCCCCTTTGCCTCCAGGCCGGCGACCACGGCCTGGGCCCGGTCCGCCGAGGACGAGTAGCTGATGGCGACGTCGGCTCCCTCGTCGGCCAGTGCCAGCGCGGACGCCGCCCCTATCCCCCGCGATCCGCCGGTGACGATCGCCACCTTGCCGTCCAGCTTTCCCATGTGCTTCCTACTTCCTCGGTGCGGCGTGTGCCGTGCGACGGAATTCTTGACCGTTCGGTCCACCATAAGAATAGTGGACCGTGCGGTCAAGAATCCGTATCCTGGTGCGCATGGCACGTCCGCGAGCGTTCGACGAGAAGCAAGTGCTGAACGCCGTCCGGGAGCAGTTCTGGGACGCCGGGTACGCCGCGACCTCGCTGGAAGACCTGATGCGGGTCAGCCGGCTGGGCAAAGGCAGCCTCTATGCGGCGTTCGGCGACAAGCGTCAGCTCTTCCTCCGGGTGCTGCACGGCTACACCGAGGACCTCCTCGGCCAGCTTCGGAGAGCCCTCGCCGAGGCTCCACGGGCCGTGGACGCTCTACGCATGCTCCTGGAGGCACCGATCGACGACCCGGCCGGCGCCGGCACGCGGCGTGGCTGCCTGATGGCCAACAGCACCTGCGAACTCGGCAACGCCGATCCGGCAGTCCTCGACCACGCCCACCGCACCTACGAGGCGTCCACCGCGCTGATCGGCGACTGCGTCGCCCGCGCCCAGCGCGAGGGCGACCTGCCGGCCGGAGCGGATCCGACCGCACTGGCGCGGGCCCTCCTGGCCGCGCAGCAAGGGCTCGTGTTCATGAGCCGGACCGGGCTGGACACGGCCACACTCACCGCGACCGCACGATCGCTCGCGGCTCAGCTCCTGCCGGACCACTCCGGCGACTGAACCCGCAGGCGATCCGAAGGTCGCTCACCCCAGGATCAGAGAGACCCGCTCTAGTCGTCCGCGTGCGGGGACGGGCCCGGGACCGTGCCCGTGGCCGTGTCGGAGTCGGGGGCGCGGCCCGTCATCGCCGTGAGCGTGGCGCGTACGAGCTCCATGTGCGCCGACAGCTCCTCGCGGCGGACCTCCGCCTCGCGCAGCGCGCGCCGCGTGTCGCGCTCGATCTGCTCCGCCCGCCCCACCGCCTCCGCCACCAGCTCCGCGCCCTGCGCCTCCGCCTCGTCGCGGCAGCGGCGCGCGTACGCCTCGGCCTCGGCGTGGGCCGCCTCCTGCTCGGCGAGGTGCGACTCCGCGCTGCGGGTACGGGTGGCGAGCTCGGCGTCGGCGGCCTCCTGGCTCTCCCGTACCTCCTCGTCCAACCGCCGTACCGCCGCCTGGTGTTCGCGACGCGCGTCGTCGAGCATCGCCGCCGTCCGGCGCTTCATCTCCGCCAGCGCCGCCGCCGCCTCGCCCGCGGTGTCCTCGACGGCCGCCTGCGCGGAGGTCAGCAGGTCGGCGGCCTCCTGCTCGGCCGCGCCGAGCACGCTGCGCAGCCGGGCCTCGGCCTCCTCGCGCAGCGCCCGGGCCGCGCGGCGGGTGTCGGCGGTGGTCTCCTCGACGTACTGCCGCGTCTCCGCCTCCGCGCGCTGCAGTTGTTCCGCGGCGCTGCCGCGGAGTTCGGCGGCCTGGTCCTGGGCGAGGTACAGGATCTCCTGCGCGCGCACCCCCAGCTCCGCGTAGGTCTGCTCCTTGACCTCCGCCAGCTCGCCGGTGAGCCGGTCGAGCTCCTCGCTCAGCTCGCGCTCCAGGACGGTGAGGCGGGCGGCCCGCTCCCAGGCGGAGTCGCGCTCCTCGCCGACGCGGGTCACCGCGGCGTCCACTTGGTCGGGGCGGTAGCCGCGACCACCGCGTACGGTGTCGAAGCCCCCAGCCGACGTCTTCACGGCGCCCATGTGATCGAGCTCCTCTCGTCCCCGGTCGCTGTCGGCGCTCATCCTTCAGGAGATGCGCGAACCGGTCATAATCTGACACCCACTCCTTTCAGGTGGTCATCGGTCGAAGAACATATGAAACGGCCCCACCGGCCCGCGCCCGTCCCCGACTGCTGCCCGGGGGGTTGGGAACTGCTGCTGGTTGACAGCGTCTGAGCGCGTTCTGTGCAGGGTGAGCGTCGACGACCGTGCGATGGGCCGTGGAAGAACGGGGGTTCCTACCTCGAATGCGTGACCTTTCCGGGAGGTGGTCGTTGGGTGTGGTGAGGGATCTTCGAGCCGTGCGGGGTGGGGGATGGGTGGGCTGCGCAAGATGGCGACGCCGTTCGTGGTGCCCGGCCCGTCTGGGGTGGCGATCCGCGACAGCCCCAAGGGCCTGACGGGGCGGGACGAGACGGTCCTGCGCCTGGTCGGGGACCTGCTCGGCTCTCTGGCCTCCCGCGACCTGAAGGTTCGCTGCACGGCCGGGTTCGAGCACGACAGTGACCGGTGGACGCAGCGCAAGCGTGCCCTGACCGAGCAGTCGTCCTCGCGTTGGGCGGGCAGCATCACCAAAGCCACGCATGACCAGTGGGCACTGGCCCGGCGCGGCCAACTCGCCCATGTCCAGTCCCTTCAGGCCGGCGTCGACACGATCACGAACCGGCTGTCGCTGCCGGTCGGGGCGACGGGCTCGAAGGGGCAGCCGGGTGGTTACCGCTCGAAGCAGGAGTGGTTTGCCAAGTCCCGGCGCCTGTCGTCTGCTCGAAGACCGGCTGGGACGGGAACGGGCCGACCGTGACGCGGGACGCGTGCGGGTGGTGCGCGGCGGCAAGAAGCTGCTGCGCACCCGGCACCACCTCGAAGCTGCCCGGTTGACCGAGGCCGAGTGGCGTGTGCGGTGGGACGCCGAACGCTGGTTCCTTCAGGCCGACGGAGAGTCCGGCAAGCGCTACGGCAACGAGACCATCCGCGTCAGCCCGGGCGGCGTGGTGAGCATCAAACTCCCGGCACCGCTGGCCGGGTGGGCGAACGCACCCCACGGCCGGTACGTGCTCGCCTGCCGGGTGGGCTTCCGCCACCGGGGCGAGCAGTGGGCTGACCGCATCACCACCCACCGTGCCGTGGCCTACCGCATCCACTACGACGTGAGCCACGGCCGCTGGTACCTGACCGCCTCCTGGCAGATCCCACCGGTCAGGACCGTTCCTGTGGAGGCAGCCCAGGCGAGCGGGCTGGTCGGCGTGGACATGAACGCCGACCACCTCGCGGCCTGGCGCCTGGACACCCACGGCAATCCCGTCGGCGAACCGCGCAGGTTCGCCTACGATCTGAGCGGCAGTGCACCGCACCGGGACGCGCAGATGCGGCATGCCCTCATCCGCCTGCTGCACCTCGCCCAGCGCCACAACCTGGCCATCGCGATCGAGGACCTGGACTTCGCCACAGAGAAGACCAGAGAGAAACACGGGCGGCGCAAACGGTTGCGCCGGCTGATCTCCGGGATGCCCACGGCTAAGCTGCGTAACCGGCTGGTGTCCATGGCCGCCGAACTCAGCATCACCCTCGTCGCCGTCGATCCCGCCTACACCAGCCGCTGGGGCGCCCAGAACTGGCAGAAACCCCTGACCACCAAGACTCGCACGACCACCCGCCACGACGCTGCCGCCGTGGCGATCGGAAGACGCGCCCTGGGATGTTCGATCCGGCGACGGACGGCACCGCCCCCACCGCACCGGAGTGATGCGGTGGGGCATCGGACCGTCCAGGCCGCGTCAGGTGTCCCGGGGAGCGAGGAAACCCGCCCCCGCATCCCCGGACCACGGACACGATCCGTGCACGCCGGACGCGGAGCGAAAGCGGGCAACCAGCGTGCCCACAACCGTTCGGGGCACGCGGCTGAGCACGAGTCCCGGCACCAGGACTCACTTCCACTCAGCCTCTAGGAACGGTTACAACAGGCCGTCCCAGAGCTGTTCGAGGACGACCGACCACCAGTGGTCCGGGCCCTCAAGGGCCGCCGGGTCGATCGCCGCCAACTGGTTCTGGAAGTCGACCGTCCAGCGCCCCCCCTGGTCCGGGGTGAGCCCGAAGCGCAGCCGCCACATGTGGCCGAGCATCCCCAGGCAGCGCACGAACTCGGGCAGCCCGGTGTTCACGAACTGCGGCGGCGCGCTGCCGCCGCCCGGCGCCGCCTCCAGCGGCACGGCGACGATGTGCGCCGTGCCGTACTGGACGCACATCTGGCGGCCGAAGTCGTTGCCCATGACGAGGTACGAACCGGCGTCCGAGGCCGGCTGCACACCCCGCTCCGCCGCAAGCTCCGCCAGCGTCGGCACCGGCCGGCCCGGCTGTGCCTGGCCCCAGAAGAACGGGCCGAAGTCCATCGGCAGCCCCGCCCACACGAGCGTCTGCGCCACCACGTCCGGCACGCCCTGGCGGGCCACTGCCCGCTGGTCGTAACGGAACACGCCCTGCGGCCCGAACGCCTGGTACAGCTCGTGCCCCAGCGCCTCCGGGGGCAGCGGCGGCAGCACCGGGATCTGCCCCGGCGGCGGCAGCGGCACGCGCTGCGGCCGGGGCCGGGCGGGGCCGTCGGCGACCTGGTGCAGCTCGCCCTGGTGCTCGATGAGCTGCTGCATGCCCTGCTGCCGGGAGGCGTGGTCGCGGCCGTAGGAGGCGGTGTGGCTCAGCCGGACCTGCGGCCAGGTCTCGCGGATCATGCGCGAGCAGTAACCGCCGGGCAGGTCGCAGGGCTCCAGCTCGGTGTGCAGCTCCAGGACCTGCTGCGGGGGTACGCCCATGCCGCGCAGCTCGTGCAGGATCTGCCACTCGGGGTGCGGGGTGCCGGGGGCGGAGCGGCGCATGACCTGCTGTTCGGAGCCGTCCTGGGCGCGGTAGCGCAGAACGGCGAGGTAGCCGGGTCCGACCGTGGGGACGCCGGGGGGCGGGTAGCCGTAGCCGGCGGGTGCGGCCGGGTTCTGGGCGCCGGGCGGCATGCCGGGGGCGGCGGGGCCCGCGGGGGGCGGCATGCCGGGAGCACCGGGGGCGCCCGGGGCGGGTCCGGCGGGGGCGCCCGGCGGGAAGGGCGCGGCACCGGGGGGCGCGCCGGGGGCGCCCGGGGCGCCGGGCGCGAAGGGGGCGCCGCCGGGGGGCGGAGCCGCCTGGCCGGGCGCGGCGGGCGGGGGTGCGCCGGGAGCGCCGGGTACGGGCGGGGCGCCGGGCGCCCCGGGGGCGGCAGGGGCACCGGGTGCGCCGGGCGGCGCGGGCGGGCCGGGGGGTGCGCCGCCCGGGCCGCCCGCGGAGGCGCCCGGGTCGACCTGCGACACGAGCTGCGTCGGGATGTACGCGTTGCCGGCGCCCGGGGCGCCGGGAGCGGACGGCGGGGGCGGTGCCGACGACCCGGAGCCGCGGGCGGCCCCGGGCGTCCCGGGAGCGCCGGGGGGCGGCGGTACGCCCTGCCCGGCGGGGGCCCGCTTGCCCTTGAGCGGGGGCGGGAGGGGGGTGGCCTTGCTGGTGGCCTGCTCGGCGATGTCGGCGGCGCCGCCACCGGGGCCGGGACCCGCGCCGGGGCCGGGGCCGGGGCCGGGGCCGGCGCCGGGCGGCGGGGCGGCGGGGGCACCCGGGGCGCCCTGGGCGCCCGGGGCCGGCGGGGCTCCGGGGGTGCCCGGGGCGCCGGGGGCCGACGGTGGGCCGGGCGGGACCGGGGCGCCCGGGGCCGGCGGAGCGGGCGGCGCGCCGGGCGGAGTGCCCGGGGCGCCCGGGGCTCCCGGAGCGCCGGGGGTGCCCGTGGATCCGGGGGCTCCCACGGCCCCCGGCGGCCCCGGCGGTGCCGGGGCGGGAGCATGCGGCGGGGTGCCCGGCGCACCGGGGTAGCCACCGGAGCCGGGAGCCGGAGGCGGCGTACCGCCGGGGGCCGCCGGGGCACCCGGGGCCGACGCCGGGCCGCCCGGCGCGGCGGGGTAACCGCTGGAGGCGGACGGCGGCGGGTAAGGGCCGCCCGGCGGCGGGGTGTCGGGAAGCTGCGACGAGAGGACCGTCTCCGGCAGAGGCACGGAAGCCGCGTCGTCGTCGCCGCGCGAGTTGGTGTCGTTCCACGGAGTCGGCGCCGCCGCCGCGGGCGCCGTCGGATCCACCCGCGGACCCACCGCCCCCGAGGCACCCGACGCGCCGGGACCCCCCGCCGCGTACGGCGAAGCGGGCCCACCCGGAGACGGCGTACCGGAACTCCCCGCCCCGTACGGCGCACCCGGACTCCCCTGCGCCGAAGCCGGCCCAGGCGCCGGGGCAGGCGAGCCGGAGCCCGCGGCCGCACCCGCGTGCCTGCCGCGGGAACCGGAAGCCCCCGCAGACCCCGAAGACCCCGAGTCGCCGCGCCGCGGAATGCCGATCTGGTCCGCCGCCTCCTGCAGCCACTCCGGCGGCGTCAGCAGGAACGACGTCGCCCCCAGGTCCACGCGCTCCCCCGGCTGCGCCCCCCGCGGCGCCGCCGCCTCGTCGCCGCCGTACTCCTCCTCGAAGCGCCGGATCACCTCGCCGACCGGCAACGCCGGCCACAGCGTCGTATCGCCCGAGTCGCGCGCGATGACCAGCCGCGCCCCGGAACCCTCCGGCTCACCGCCGGCCGGGATCTCCGCCCAGGCCACGAAGCCCAGCTCGAACTCCCGCACCTTGACCTCGCGGCGCCGCTGCTGCGGCACCCCGCCGTTGATCCACGAATCGGCGCGCTCCTGCGCCTGCGCGAAGGTGACCATTACCGCCTTCACCCCTCCACCGGCACGGCGCGCGCGAAGCCGCCGTCCACCATCAGATTCGCCACGGTCTCCAACTCCGGCGGACCACCGACCAGCCGGTCCAGGAAGGCGTCGAAGTCCTCCCCGCAGAACAGCAGCAGCCGCTCCACCCGCTCCGCGACCGACCACCCCGCATCACCCTGGTCGCGGGCGTCGTCGTACGGGCAGAACCACACGCTGCCGCGCCTGCGGCCCCTCGTCTGCAGCGCCAGCACCCCGCCCTGCAGAAACGCGATGCCCAGGTAGTCCTTCGTCAGATGGTCGCGCAGGCACTTGTTGACGTAGACCAGATCGTTGACCGCCGCCTCGTCGCGCACCGTGAAGAACGGCTGGTCCACCAGCAGCCCCAGCTCCGGATCCAGCGCCGCCCCCACCGGCGCACAGCCGCCCGCCGCCTTGAGGAAGTCGCGGTACGCGCCCGGCAGCCCGTACCCCAGATCCTCCTCGACGCCCAGCACCTGGTCCTCCGTGACCGCCGCCCCGTCACGCGGCAGCGTGAAGTGCACCGGCCGCGTCTCCTGCAACGGGCGCGTACCGCGCTTGTCCTGGTCCACCGCCGCCGTCGCCAGCCCGCCGTGATGCCGCAGCAGCGCCTTCACATCCGCCGGCACCAGCTCCATCCGGCGCGTGCCCGCCACGTGATGCCACGTCCAGCCGTGCGGCGTCGCCACCGGCGGCAGCGTCGACCACAGCTCGTGTCCCTGCGCGCGCAGCGCCGCGTTCGCCGACACGTAGTCCGTCAGCCGCAGCTCGTCGATACCGAAGCCCTCCGGGGGCTCCGCGATCTCCGCCGCCGCGCGCGCGTACGGAGAGAAATCCGGGTAACCGTCGGCATCGACACGCACGCCCCGGGGGTGTCTGGCAGCCCGGACCGGGTCCGGGAAGTTCACGACCTGCCCCGCGTATGCCGCGTTCGGCGGTGCGACGGTCGTTCCTCGCCGACCTGACGTCATCGCGTGTGCCCCCTGCCGTTGGTCTCCGTCGAAACACAGCCTATGGGGTGCCGCCGCCGACGGTCTTGCCCTGGTCAGAGAGCGCCCCGGCAAGCGGCGTGATCTGCTCCGCAATGACGGACTTGCCCAGCGCACGCCCGCGCCACCGGGCGCGCACACGCCGGTGCGGAAGGCGTCTCGGGTGGCCTGTCGTACGTATGTGGCAAGCTGGACGACGCGAGACAGCGGAGTTTCACGGGGGAGGCTCTTACCGCTATGCACGCACGCTCAGACACAGCAGATCCGCTCACCGGCGGCGGCCCGTACGGCGGTACGGGAAGCACGTTCGGCCAGACGGACACACCGTACGGACACAGGGACACGGACATGGGGACGGGGACCGGCCCGGCGGCCGACCCCCGCACGGACTGGCGCGACACGGCACCCGGCGACGGCGCGCCACGCCTCACCAGCCGGCGGGACGGCGTCCTGCCCGCCATCGGCGCCGCCCTCTCCGTCCGCGGCCAGACCCTCACCTGCACCGCGGGCCGCGCCGAGCAGGGACCCCTGCTCCACCCACTGATCCAGGACTTCCTCGACACCCTCACCAGCGGCCGCCGCGAACGCTTCACCGGCCGCTGCCCAGAAGCCGTGCTCCTCTCGCGGCACCTCGCCGCCGTCGAAGCCGCCCGCGGCAAGTTCGCCGCACGCAAACCCCTCTCCGCGGGCGAAGCGCGGCGGGCCCTGAAGCAGGCGAAGATCACCGCCCGGCACATCCGCGAGGACGGCGACCCGCTGCACGGGCGGTACGCGCCGCCGTGCCGCTCCTGCGCCGCGCTCCTCACCCACTTCGGCGTGCGCACCGTAGGCGACGCGCACGCCGAGGGCTGAACCGTGGTCCCCACGGACCCCCGCGACCTGGCCGCGCACCACACGCGCTTCCCCGTCGAAGTCGACAGCGCGCTGCGCGTCGCCGGCTGGGCGCCGGGCCGGTGGGACATAAGACAGGCGGAAAGCTGGGCCGACGCCCTGAGGGCACACGTGTCACCGGGCGGACACCTCCACGCGGTGTTCCCGGCGGCTGTCGAGGCCTGGGCGGAGTTCGGCGGCCTGCGCGTCGTCGGCGAAGGCCCCGGCCGCCAGTTGGGGCCGGCAGACCTCCACGTCGACCCGATGCACGGCCTCCACCTCACCCGCACGCTCGCCGACCTCGGCCGCGCGCTCCGGACCGAACTGTGCCCGCTCGGCGCCGAACTCGCCCCCGACGGCAGCACGGCCCAGGCCGTCCTCGCCGTCGACGCCGACGGCCGGGCGTACGCGCTGGACCACACCGGCGACTGGTTCCTGGGCAACAGCGTCGACGAGGCGCTCGTAACCCTCGTGACGGGCCTCGCACCGCGGCGCCTGACACCCGAGGCGGGATAGCCGACGCAGCGGCAGGCCGACGCTTACGCAGAGCGGCCTCAGCCGCCCGTACGGGCCGGGGCGACCGTCACGCGCACGGGCGCCCCGGTCCTACTTCCCGCTGGGCAGAACAGCCGAGACCCGGAACCCGCCGGACTCCGTCGCACCCGAGACGAAGCCGCCGCCCAGACCCGTCACCCGCTCGCGCATGCCCACCAGACCGTTGCCGCCGCTCGGCAGCCCCGCACTCTGCGACGCGGCGTCCGACGGGCCGTTGACCACGAGCACCGCCACCTCCGCGACACGGTGCGCGAGCAGCACCCGGGTCTTGGCACCGGGAGCATGCTTGTGCACGTTCGTCAGCGCCTCCTGCACCACCCGGTAGACCGTCTGCTCCACCTCGGGCGCATACGGGCCCGGATCGCCCTCCACCGCGAAGTCCACGGCCATCCCGGCCACCCGCGACTCGCCGATCAGCGACTCCAGACCGTCCAGCCCGGAGGAGGCCGGCTCCCCGCCGCCCCCGGCGACGGCCACCCCACCACCGCCACCACCGGCACCACCGACAGCTCCGCCACCACCGGCAGCCCCGCCGGCCCCGGACACGGCACCCGCACCGTCCGCCTTCACGGCAGCGGCCCCGCCCCCGCCCGCGACAGCCCCGCCCGCGGCCACCGCATCCCTCGCGGCACCCTCCGCGGCCGCACCGGCCGCACCACCCGACGACCCGCCCCCCGACGCCGCCACCGACCCCGCCGGCATCCGCAGCACGCCCAGCATCTCCCGCAACTCCGTCAACGCCTGCCGACCCATGTCCCCGACCAGCGCCGCGTTCCGCGCCGCCTTCTCCGGATCGTTGAGCGCCACCCGCTCCAGCGCCGCCGCATGCACCACCATCAGACTCACCCGGTGCGCCACCACGTCGTGCATCTCCCGCGCGATCCGCGTGCGCTCCTCGCGCCGCGCCCACACCGCACGCTCCTCCGCCCGCTCCGCCAGCAGCGACAACTCCCGCTCCAGCCCGTCCGCCCGCTCCCGCAGACTCTCCACGAGCCGGCGCCGCGCCCCCACGTACAGCCCGAACAGCAGCGGCGGCAGCGTCACGCCCACCGACATCAGCACCGCGACGAGCGCCGCCAGCACGAAGGGCGAACCCCGGTCGTGCTCCTCGAAGGTCTGGTACATCTGCACGAACGTGACAATGATCACGGCCGACACCGACATCCCGGCCAGGGCCGCGGTCACCCGCCGCGGAATGTCGGAAGCGGCAAGGGTGTACAGGCCGACGATGTTGAGCAGAAAGCCCATCTCCGCGGGCGTGACCGCCAGACCCACCAGCACCGGGACGATCGGCCACCGCCGCCGCAGCACGAGCATGCTCCCCGCGACGACACCCAGCACGATCCCGAACCCCACGGGCAACCCGGCATCCCGCGAGAACGGCACCCCCTGCACCGCACACTCCGCCGCCGACGCCACCGCCAGCACGACGTCCAGCACCATCGACCGGCGCCGCGCCCACCACCAGACCGGCCTCCGCCCCCCGGAGACCTCGCTCACGGCTTCCCCCGACGTGGTCATACCAACCAGCGTAAGGGCCTGTCGCCCGGGAACAGGCCCGGGGTTCGACAGCACGCAACGGATTCGAACGCACACGAAACCAACAGGTAAGCCCCGAACTGGTGAATCGACCGCATATTCGCATCTCGGCCCGCGAAGCCCGGCCAGGCTGACCACCATGACCCACGCACGACAACGCCGCCCAGGCGACGGCACGGGCGGCCTGCTCAGCGGCACGGCCACCTTCGACGAACTCCGCGACCAGGCGGTGACCCTCCGCCGGGAGGGCCTCAGCCGCAGACAGATCCGCGACCGCCTGAAAGTCGGCAACAACGACCTTCTCAACCGCCTCCTGGAAGGCGAACCACCCCCGGAGTGGACGAAGCGCCCGAATGCAAAGGACGACCTGCGGGCACGAGCCCGCGAGCTACGCAAGGAGGGTAGGACGTACGACCAGATCCAACTGGAGCTGGGCTGCTCGAGAAGCTCGATCTCCCTGTGGGTACGCGACCTGGCGAAGCCGCCACCGCGGACCCGGGAGGAGGCGTCGGCCATCGCCAAACGGGGCTGGGAAGCGACTCTCCGGAGGAGAGAAGCCGAACGGCAGAAGACGAAACTCACCGCGTCACGCGAGATCGGGCGGCTCACCGATCATGAGCTGTTCCTCGTCGGGGTCGGCCTCTACTGGTCCGAAGGCACCAAGAGCAAGCCCCACCTCCCGAAGGAGCGCGTGATCTTCGTCAACAGCGACCCAGACATGATCAAGGTCTTCCTCGCCTGGCTGCGCTTACTCGGCATCGAGCCCGAACGGCTACGTTTCCACCTGATGATCCATGAGTCCGCAGACGTGGCTGCGGCCGAACAGTTCTGGATCAAGCTCGTCGGCAGAGATTCGTCCAGTTTCGACAAGACGTCCCTCAAAAAGCACAACCCGGCAACCACGCGCAAGAACGTGGGCGAGGACTACCACGGCTGCCTGGCGGTTCGCGTCCTACAAGGCGCGGACCTCTACCGTCGCATTGAGGGGTGGTGGTACGGCATAGTGGTGGCTGCAGAACGGACCACGTGAGCAGATGTCCGTTTTGCTGGATTTACTATCCGCTGTGGTGTAATGGGTAGCACGAGGGTTTTTGGTGCCCTTTGTCCAGGTTCGAGTCCTGGCAGCGGAGCTTCACCCCACCTACGGGTTCCGGGCCCCGGCAGCCGCCGGGGCTCGTTTGCGTTACCCCCGCGTACGCCGTCGGTATCCTGCCCGTACCCCCGATTCCGCCTGCGTAAGGACCTTCACGTGACCGCGAACCGCCCCGCAGCCGTCGTCGTACTCGCCGCGGGCGAAGGCACCCGTATGAAGTCCGCGACCCCCAAGGTCCTGCACCGCATCTGTGGTCGCTCCCTCGTCGGGCACGTCGTCGCCGCCGCCGGAGAGCTGGACCCCGAGCATCTCGTCGTCGTCGTCGGCCACGGCCGGGAGGCCGTCAGCGCGCATCTCGCCGAGATCGCGCCCCAGGCGCGGGCCGTGGTGCAGCAGGAGCAGAACGGGACCGGGCACGCCGTGCGGATCGCGTTGGAGGAGCTGGCCGGGAGCGGGGTCGCGCTGGACGGGACCGTCGTGGTGGTGTGCGGTGACACGCCGCTGCTGGCCGGGGAGACCCTCGGGCGGCTGGCGGGAGCGCACGCCGACGGCGGGAACGCCGTGACCGTGCTGACCGCCGAGGTGCCGGACGCGACCGGGTACGGGCGGATCGTGCGGGAGGGCGCGGACGGGGCCGTGACCGGGATCGTGGAGCACAAGGACGCCTCGGCGGCGCAGCGGGAGATCCGGGAGATCAACTCGGGGGTGTTCGCGTTCGACGCGAAGCTGCTGGCGTCGGCGTTGACGCAGGTGCGGCGGGACAACAGTCAGGGTGAGGAGTACCTGACGGACGTGCTGGGGATTCTGCGTGCGGCGGGTCACCGGGTGGGTGCGTCGCTGGCCGTCGATCACCGGGAGATCCTGGGCATCAACAACCGGGTGCAGTTGGCGGAGGCGCGCCGGCTGCTGAACGACAGTCTGTTGCGTGACGCGATGCTGGCCGGGGTGACGGTGGTGGATCCGGCGTCGACGTGGTTCGACGTGGGGGTGACGTACGAGCCGGATGCGGTGGTGCAGCCGCAGACGCAGCTCAGGGGGGCCACGCATCTGGGGGCGGGTGCCGAGGTGGGGCCGGGGTGCACGCTGACGGACACGGCGGTGGGTGCGGGGGCGCGGGTGCTCAACACGGTTGCGGACGGGGCGGAGATCGGGCCGGCGGCGAGTGTGGGTCCGTACGCGTATCTGCGGGCGGGGACGCGGCTGGGTGCGGGGTCGAAGGCGGGGACGTACGTGGAGATGAAGAACGCGGACGTGGGTGCGGGGACGAAGGTGCCGCATCTGTCGTATGTGGGGGACGCGACGATCGGGGAGCACACGAACATCGGTGCCGCGAGTGTGTTCGTCAACTATGACGGGGTGGCGAAGCATCACACGACGATCGGGAGTCATTGCCGTACGGGTGCGGACAACATGCTTGTGGCTCCGGTCACCATCGGGGACGGCGCGTACACCGCGGCGGGGTCGGTGATCACGAAGGATGTGCCGCCGGGTTCGCTGGCCGTGGCGCGGGGCCAGCAGCGCAACATCGAGGGCTGGGTGGCCCGTAAGCGGCCGGGGAGTGCGGCGGCACAGGCGGCCGAGGCGGCGCGCCGGGAGGGTGCGGAGGGGGACGAGGGGGCCGGTCAGGCGGGGTGAGCGGGTGCGGGGTGGGGGTGTGCGGGGCGTACGGTGAGGGGGACACCGACCGGCCGCCCGCCCGGCCGCCTGCCCCGACACCGAGGAGAACGTGCTGTGACCGGGATCAAGACGACCGGCCAGAAGAAGCTGATGCTTTTCACCGGCCGTGGCTACCCCGACCTTGCCGAGGAGGTCGCGCACCAGCTTGGTGTGGGCCTCGTGCCGACGAAGGCGTTCGACTTCGCCAATGGTGAGATCTACGTCCGTTTCCAGGAGTCGGCGCGGGGTGCCGACTGTTTTGTGATGCAGAGTCACACGGCGCCCATCAACAAGTGGGTCATGGAACAGATGATCATGGTGGATGCGCTGAAACGTGCCTCCGCGCGGAGCATCACCGCGATCGTGCCGTTCTACGGCTATGCGCGGCAGGACAAGAAGCACCGGGGCCGGGAGCCGATCTCGGCGCGGCTGATCGCCGATCTGCTGAAGACGGCGGGTGCGGACCGGATCCTGACGGTGGATCTGCACACGGATCAGATCCAGGGTTTCTTCGACGGGCCGGTGGATCATCTGTTCGCGCTGCCGGTGCTGGCGGACTATGTGGCGTCGAAGACGGACCGGTCGAAGCTGACGGTGGTGTCGCCGGACGCGGGGCGGGTGCGGGTGGCGGACCGGTGGGGTGACCGGCTGGGTGCGCCGCTGGCGATCGTGCACAAGCGGCGGGATCCGGATGTGGCGAACCAGGTGACGGTGCACGAGGTGGTCGGGCATGTGTCGGGCCGGGTGTGTGTGCTGGTGGACGACATGGTGGATACGGGGGGCACGATCTGTGCGGCGGCGGACGCGTTGTTCGCGAACGGCGCGGAGGACGTGATCGTGGCGGCGACGCACGGCGTGTTGTCGGGTCCGGCGGGTGACCGCTTGAAGGGGTCGAAGGTCAGCGAGTTCATTTTCACGAACACGCTGCCGACGCCGAGCGAGTTGGACCTGGACAAGATCACGGTGTTGTCGATGGCGCCGGTGATCGCGCGGGCGGTGCGTGAGGTGTTCGAGGACGGGTCGGTGACCAGCCTCTTCGACGAGCACGCGTAGGTTGTTCGGCGCGCAAGATCGACTTGGGGCGGCCTCTCGCCGCCGGGTAGACTCCGGGAGTTGCTCGGCGAGGGAGGCCGCTGCCGGTTCGTACGGTTCCGGTCGGCGCTCCGTTATCGACGCGCTCTTCGTAGCAGGCCGATTGCGGCCGGGTGACCGTCCCGTCAGCTTCACCTACTGCGAGGAGTGCAGTCATGGCCGAGTACAAGATCGTCGCGGAGCCGCGGACCGAGACCGGCAAGGGTGCGGCCCGCCGGCTGCGCCGTGAGGACAAGGTCCCCGGTGTCATCTACGGCCACGGCGCCGACCCGCGGCACGTGTCGCTGCCGAGCTACGACCTGCTGATGGCGCTGAAGACGTCGAACGTGCTGATCAGCCTTGAGGTCGGCGGCAAGTCCGAGCTGGTCATCCCGAAGGACGTGCAGCGTGACGCGCTGCGTACCGGGGTGCTGAAGCACGTGGATCTGCTGGTCGTCAAGCGCGGCGAGAAGGTCACCGTCGAGGTCCCGATCCAGGTGGAGGGCGACCTGGCGCCGGGTGGCAATCTGCTGGAGCACACGCTGCACGCGCTGCCGGTGGAGGCCGAGGCGACGAACATCCCGGAGTCGGTGACGGTCAGCGTCGAGGGGCTGGAGGCCGGTGCGACGCTGGCGGCGAAGGACGTGAAGCTGCCGGCGGGGGTGACGCTGGCGGTGGACGCCGAGGACACGGTGCTGCACGTGGTCGCGCCGCAGGCGGAGGAGCCGGCGGCGGAGGGCGAGGCGGCCGAGGGCGAGGCGGCGGTCGCCGAGGGCGCGTCGGAGGAGTGAGCCGGGGGCCGGTTCGGCGGGCCGGCCGGGTGCGTCCCGGCCGGCCCGCCGGCCCCGGCCCGGCGGCTGCGCCGCCCCCCGTTTCCGTACGAGCACGCACACGCATCCCGGGAGAGCCAGCAGATGTCGGACGCAGCGCAGCCGTGGCTCGTCGTGGGCCTGGGCAATCCGGGCCCGGGGTACGCGGGCAACCGGCACAACGCGGGGTTCATGGTCGCCGATCTGCTGGCGGGGCGCGTCGGCGGGCGGTTCAAGGCGCACAAGTCGCGGGCGCAGGTGGTGGAGGGCCGGCTGGGCCCGCCGGGTCCTTCGGGCCGGCGGATCGTGCTGGCCAAGCCGATGGCGTTCATGAACCTGTCCGGCGGTCCGGTCTCGGCGCTGGCCGGCTTCTACAAGGTGCCGCTGGACCGGCTGGTGGTCGTCCACGACGAGCTGGATCTGGACTACGGCACGCTGCGGCTGAAGCTGGGGGGCGGCGACAACGGTCACAACGGGCTGAAGTCGCTGTCGAAGTCGCTGGGGCGGGAGTATCTGCGGGTGCGGTTCGGGGTGGGCCGGCCGCCGGGGCGGATGGAGGTGGCGGACTACGTGCTGAAGGACTTCTCCGCCGCGGAGCGCAAGGATCTGGACTACTTCGTGGACCGCGCGGCGGACGCCGTGGAGACCCTGGTCACGGAGGGCCTGGAACGCGCCCAGAACACGTACAACGGCTGACCCGGGCCCGGTACGGGTCCCGCGGGCGGGCCGGCGGGCAAGGGGGCGGGCCGGAGGTAGGGGCGCGGCACACGCGGGAGCCGGGCCGGGGCACACACGGAGACGACCGGGCGGCACACCCGGGGGCCGACCGGCAGCGGACGCGCCCCCGGGGCCGGTGCTCCGCCAGGCGGCCGCGGGCGGACGGCTGACGGGCGACGCCACCGCCGGACCGGCCGCCCCGACCGGAGGTGACCGGAGCCGCCAACCCCACCGGCCGACGCTGACCACCGGCAGCACCCGACTGACCACCGGGCCACCCCGCCGCCGGACAGCCGGCCTCGCGGCCCGACGGGAAATCACCCGCGCGGGACCCTCACCACTCCGGTGACCCCCGGCAGGGACACCGCACCGCTGCCGGACTCACCACCCGGCGCACGGCCGACCCGCAGGCCGCCACCGCGCAGTCCGACCCGCCGCCCCGGCCGGAGGTCGCCCGCGCGGCACCGCCGCCACCCCGGTGACCACCGGCAGCCACGGCGCCACCGCACCGCCGGACCCGCCGCCCGGACCGGAGGTCACCCCGTGTTGCGGAGGCCCGCCGCCACCCCGTTGACCGTCAGCAGCAGCGCCCTGCTCAGCAGCGGGTCCGCCGCCTCGCCGCGTTCCGCGGCCTCGCGCTGCCGGCCGAGGAGCGTGACCTGGAGGTACGAGATGGGGTCCAGGTAGGCGTCGCGGATGCGGAAGGTCTGCTGGAGGACCGGGTTGGCCTCCAGCAGTTCCGTCTCGCCGGTGATGCGCAGCACTTCGCCGACCGTCAGTTCGTGTTCGGCTTCGATGACGGCGTAGATGTGCTTCAGCTCGTCGGGCACGAGGGTGTCGACGTAGTGCCGGGCGATCCGCAGGTCGGTCTTGGCGAGAGTCATCTCGACGTTGGCGAGGAAGTTGCGGAAGAAGTGCCAGTGTTCGTACGCCTCGTCCAGGACGGTGTCGAGCCCGGCCTCCCGCGCGGCGCGCAGCCCGGAGCCGACGCCGAACCAGCCGGGCACGATCTGCCGGGACTGGGTCCAGCCGAAGACCCACGGGATGGCCCGCAGCCCGTCGAGGCCCGCGCCGGTGTCGGGGCGGCGGGAGGGGCGGGAGCCGAGGTGGAGTTCGGCGAGTTGGTCGACGGGGGTGGAGGCGAAGAAGTAGGCGGGCAGGTCCGGGTCGTCGACCAGCCGGCGGTACGCGGCGTGGGCGGCGTCGGAGACGACGTCCATGGCGGCGTCCCACCGGGTGAGCGCCTCGACGGACTGCCGGGGTGCGGTGTGCAGGGCGGACGCCTGGAGGGTGGCGGCGACGGTCAGTTCGAGGTTCTCCCGGGCCAGGGACGGCACCAGGTACTTGTCGGAGATGACCTCGCCCTGCTCGGTGACCTTGATCTCGCCTTCGAGGGTGCCCCAGGGCTGGGCGAGGATCGCGTCGTGGGTGGGGCCGCCGCCGCGGCCGACGGTGCCGCCGCGGCCGTGGAAGAGGCGCAGCCGTACGCCGTGCCGGTGGGCGACGTCGCGCAGCCGCCGCTGGGCGCGGTGGATCTCCCACTGGGAGGTGGTGATGCCGCCGAACTTGGAGGAGTCGGAGTAGCCGAGCATGACCTCCTGGACGTCGCCGCGCAGGGAGACCAGGCGCCGGTAGGAGGGGTCGGAGAGCATCGCGTCGAGGAGGTCGTCGGCGATCTTCAGTTCGTCGGTGGTCTCCAGCAGCGGCACGATGCCGATCTTCGCCCAGCCGGCGTGCAGGTCGAGCAGCCCGGCCTCGCGGGCGAGGACGGCGGCGGCGAAGACGTCGTCGGCGCCCTGGCACATGGAGATGATGTACGACTCGATGACCTCGGGCCCGAAGGCGTCGATGGCCTTCCTGACGGTTTCGAAGACGCCGAGGGTCCTGGTGCCGGCGTCGTCGAGCGGCGCGGGGGTGGGTGCGAGGGGGCGGCGGGAGCGCAGTTCCCTGGCGAGGAGGCCGCGGCGGTAGTCGCGGGGCATGTCGAGGTAGCGCCAGGACTCCTCGCCGAGGCGGTCGAAGAGCTGGCCGAGGGCGTGGTGGTGGGCGTCGGCGTGTTCGCGTACGTCCATGGTGGCGAGCTGCAGGCCGAAGGCGGCGATGGTGCGGATGGTGCGTTCGAGGCGGCCGTCGGCGACGAGGGAGCCGCGGTGTGCGCGCAGGGAGTTCTGGACGAGGGTGAGCTCGTCGATGAGCTGCGCGGTGCCGAGGTAGTCGCGGCCGGGTACGTGGGCGCTGCCGTCGGCGAGGCGGCGGCGGGTGTTGAGGAGCTTCTGCCGGATGCAGGTGGCCTTGAGCCGGTAGGGCTCCTCGGCGTTGAGCCGCTTGTAGCGGGGGCTGATCTCGGGGAGATGCTCCAGGTCGTGCTGGACGGACTCCAGGAGTTCGTCGGTGGCGCCGCCGTTGCGGATGGAGTTGGACAGGGCCGAGCGCAGCTCGTCGACGTGGCCGATGGCCTCGGTGATGCCGTGTTCGTGCTGGAGGAGGAGGACGTCCCAGGTGACCTGGGGGGTGACGTTGGGGTTGCCGTCGCGGTCGCCGCCGATCCAGGTGCCGAAGGTCAGGGGGCGGGTGCCGGGGGGCAGGACGGCGGAGTGTTCGACGCCGACGCGTTCGAGTTCCGCGGCGAGGTCTTCGAGGACGTCGCCGACGGCGCCGCGGTTGAGCTCGTCGAGGTAGTAGATGGCGTTGCGGGCCTCGTCGGCGGGCTCGGGGCGGACGACGCGCAGTTCGTCGGTCTGCCAGATGAGGTCGATGGCCTCGGCGAGGCGGCGGTCGCAGCGGCGGCGGTCGGCGGCTGACGTGCCCTCGTCGGCTTCGAGGAGGCGGGCGACGTCGCGCAGCTTGGTGAGGACGGAGCGGCGGGCGGCCTCGGTGGGGTGGGCGGTGAAGACGGGGCGTACGCCGAGGCTGGCGATGGTCTCGCGCAGGTGTGCGGGGTCGGCGTCCTTGAGCATGTCGGCGGTACGGGCGAGGCTGCCGCCGTCGACGGCGCGGCGGGTGCGGAACTCGCGGCCGCGGTGCACCTGCTCGGTGACGTTGGCGAGGTGGAAGTAGGTGGAGAAGGCGCGCACGAGCCGGGCGGCGGTCTCCAGGTCGACGGTGCGCAGCAGTTCGGCGGCGGCGTCGCCGTCGGTGCGCGTGAGGGCGCGTACGCGCTCGACGAGGTCCAGCAGTTCCGACCCGTCCTGGCGGACGAGGGTCTCGCCGAGCAGGTCTCCGAGGCGTCGGATGTCGGCGCGCAGCTCGGCGTTGCCGGCGGCCGCGGCGCCCGGGTCGGGGCCTGCGGCTCCGGCGGGGCGGTGCGCGTGGGTGTCGGCACTGGTCACTGGTGCGGCTCCTTGGCGTGCGGCGCTGGTGTTTCCGCCCGTGCGCGGCGGCGCGCGGCGGGCAGGGGTGCGGACCGCGCTGTCCGACGTCCCCAGACTAGTAGGCCCTCCTGGTTGCCCGGGTGGGCGAAGCCCGCGGGGTTGCGGCATGGGAACCGGCGTCTGCGGGCACTCAAGAGATGTTCCTTCCACACGGGCGCTCATGTACGCCCGTGGGGACCGTGCCTCTTTCAGCCCGGAACTGAGGCATGCCATACTTACGCCAACGTAGGTTACGGGACCGTAGCCTCTGGCTCATATTCCCCAGTCCATGTTCCCCCCAGCCTCCGAGGGATGCCCATGCCGTCTACGTCCGATGTGATCGACGAGCAGCCCCGCTCGGCCACGGTCACCACCGATTCCGCGACGCTCGGTGGTGAGAACAAGAGATCGATCGAGCAGATCACGCTGCTCGCCTTCATCGTGCTGCCGTTCGTCGCCCTGGTCGCGGCGATCCCGCTGGCCTGGGGCTGGGGGGTGAGCTGGCTCGACCTCGGACTGATGACGTTCATGTACTTCCTCGGGCTGCACGGGGTGACGGTCGGGTTCCACCGGCACTTCACTCACGGCTCGTTCAAGGCGAAGAAGCCGCTGCGGGTGGCGCTGGCCATCGCCGGCTCGATGGCGGTGGAGGGCCCGGTGGTGCGCTGGGTCGCGGACCACCGCAGGCACCACAAGTTCTCGGACGCCGAGGGCGACCCGCACTCCCCGTGGCGGTTCGGCGAGTCGGTGCCGGCGCTGATGAAGGGCCTGTGGTGGGCGCACATCGGCTGGTTGTTCGACGAGGAGCAGACGCCGCAGAACAAGTACGCGCCCGATCTCATCAAGGACTCGGCGATCCGCCGGGTGTCGCGCCAGTTCGTGCTGTGGACGGCGGTCTCGCTGCTGTTCCCGCCGCTGGTCGGCGGCCTGGTCACCTGGTCGTGGCAGGGCGCGCTTTCGGCGTTCTTCTGGGCCTCGCTGGTACGGGTGGCGCTGCTGCACCACGTCACCTGGTCGATCAACTCGATCTGCCACGCGGTCGGCAAGCGCCCGTTCAAGTCCCGGGACCGCTCGGGGAACGTGTGGTGGCTGGCGGTCCTGTCCGGCGGCGAGTCGTGGCACAACCTGCACCACGCGGACCCGACCTGCGCCCGGCACGGGGTGATGAAGGGCCAGATCGACTCCAGCGCCCGGATCATCCGCTGGTTCGAGAAGCTGGGCTGGGCGTACGACGTGCGCTGGCCGACCCAGTCCCGTATCGACGCGAAGCGCAACAAGGACGGCGACGCCGGCAAGGGCGCGGGCAGGGACGGGTCCGCCGCGTCGGCCCGGCGTGAGGGGGCCGCCGCCGACGCGGCATGATGGAGCCGTGGCTACCGGCGGTAAGAGCAGCACGGGCAACAGCGGCGACGGCGGCGAGGGGAAGCCGCCGCGCCGCACCCGGCGGCGGATGACGGGCAAGGAGCGCCGCGAGCAGCTCGTCGACGTGGGACGCACGCTGTTCGCGGCGCGCGGCTTCGAGGCGACGTCGGTGGAGGAGATCGCCTCGAAGGCGGGCGTGTCCAAGCCGGTCGTGTACGAGCACTTCGGGGGCAAGGAAGGGCTGTACGCGGTCGTCGTCGACCGGGAGATGCGCCGGCTTCTCGACATGGTGGCGAGCGCGCTGACCGCGGGGCATCCGCGGGAGCTGCTGGAGCAGGCGGCGTTCGCCCTGCTGGACTACATCGACGAGTACACCGACGGGTTCCGCATCATGGTCCGGGACTCCCCGGTGGCGCAGTCGCACGGCTCGTTCGCCTCGCTGATCAGCGACATCGCCACCCAGGTGGAGGACATCCTGGGGCTGGAGTTCAAGTCCCGCGGCTTCGATCCGAAGCTGGCGCCGCTGTACGCGCAGGCGCTGGTGGGGATGGTGGCGCTGACGGGGCAGTGGTGGCTGGACGTGCGCAAGCCGAAGAAGGCGGAGGTCGCGGCGCATCTGGTGAACCTGGCCTGGCACGGCCTGGGTGACCTGGAGGCCAAGCCGCGGCTGATCGGCCACCGGCGCGCGTAGCCCGCGGGGCGCGGGGGCCGCGGGGCGCGGGGGCCGCGGGGCGCGGGGCCGGCGGGGCGCGGGGCCGGCGACGGCACCGGTGCACAGGGCCGGGCAGTGCGATGGGCCCGCGGCCTGCGGGGGCGGCGGTGCGGTGGGGGCGCGCAGGGCCGGCGGTACGCACAGCCAGCGGCGCGGGTAGTCCGTGGTGCGCATGGCCCGCGGGGCGCGAGGCCGGCGGTGCCGGTCCGGGCAGCCGGGACGCCGCTGGTACCAGGGGCCCCGGGCCCGAAGCCCTCGAATCCGGCCCGCGGGGGTCAGGGGGCGGAGCCCCGGGGGGCAGGGGGCGAAGCCCCCGGATCCGGCACCCCCCGGGGGTCGGGGGGCGAAGCCCTCGAATCCGGCACCCGGGGGGCAGGGGGCGGAGCCCCCGGATCCGGTTCCGGCGGAGCCGTCACGCGGCCTGGAACTCCAGCCGGTTGCCGAACGGGTCGGCGGTGTGGAAGCGCCGTACGCCCGGGATCTCGCCGTCGGACCAGGTCACGTCGTGGCCGCGGGCGGCGAGCCGGCGGGCCAGGGCGTCGAGGTCGGTGACGACGAGCGCGGGGTGCGCCTTGCGGGCGGGGCGGAAGTCCTGTTCGACGCCGAAGTGGAGCGTCACGGCGCCGGAGGTGAACCAGCAGCCGCCGCGGGCGGCGAGCACCGCGGGCTTGGGCACCTCGGTCATGCCGAGGACGTCGCCGTAGAAGATGCGCAGCACTTCCTCGCTGCCCGCGGGGACGGCGAGCTGGACGTGGTCGAGTCCGGTGATCATGGCGTGACTCCCAGGGCGAAGATGCGGCGGAACGGGAACGGGGTGCCGTGCGGGCCCGGCGGGTAGGCCGTGCGCAGCAGGGCGGCGTAGCGGGTGACGAAGGCGTCAGCCTCGTCGCCGAGGGCGTCGAGGACGGGGCGCAGCCCGGTGCCCTTGACCCAGTCCAGGACCGGGTCGGGGCCGTGCAGGAGGTGGGTGTACGTGGTCTCCCAGGCGTCGCCGGCGCAGCCGAGGTCGCAGAGCAGCTCCAGGTACGCGACGGGCTGCAGCACAGGCTGGTCGCGCAGGACGCCGTGCAGCCGGTCGCGCCAGCGGGGGTCGCGGGTGAGCTGCCGCATCAGGGCGTGGCTGGGGGCGTCGAAGTTGCCGGGGACCTGGAAGGCGAAGGTGCCGCCGGGGGCGAGGCCGGCGAGCCAGCGGGGGAAGTGCTCCCAGTGGTCGGGCACCCACTGCAGCACGGCGTTGCCGAGGATCAGGTCGTACGCGCCCGGCTCCGGCGTCCAGCCGGCGAGATCGGCGCGGGCGAAGTCGATCCGGCCGCCGCCGGGGGTGGGGCCGGCGTGGGCGGCGGCGGCGCGGAGCATGCTGGGCGCGTTGTCGTACCCCGTGACGTGGGCGGCGGGCCAGCGGGCGGCCAGCATGGCGGTGCCGTTGCCCGTGCCGCAGCCGATGTCGGCGATCCGCGCCGGGTGGCGGGGCAGCTCGCCGACGCGGGCGAGGAGGTCGGCGAGGGGGCGGGTGCGGGGCCCCTCGTGGCGCAGGTACTGCTGCGGGTCCCAGGAGGGTGAGGTCATGCGTCCAGCGTTCCGCCGATGTATCTCGATGTCAAGAGACTTCATGTCGACAGACCGACTACACTGATCGCATGCGGGACGAGGTGGACCGGCTGGTCGCGGCGTGGCGCAGGGAGCGCCCCGACCTCGACGTGGAGCCGCTGGAGGTGCTGAGCCGGGTGAGCCGGCTGGCCCGCCACCTGGACCGCGCGCGGCGGCTGGCGTTCGCGGAACACGGCCTGGAGGGCTGGGAGTTCGACGTGCTGACCGCGCTGCGCCGGGCCGGCGAGCCGTACCAGCTCTCGCCCGGCCAGCTCCTCACCCAGACCCTGGTCACCTCCGGGACGATGACCAACCGCATCGACCGGCTGGCGAAGAAGGACCTCGTGGAGCGGCTCCCGGACCCCAGCGACCGGCGCGGGGTACTCGTCCGGCTCACCGCCGAGGGCCGCGAACGCGCGGACGCGGCGCTGGCGGCGCTGCTGGCGCAGGAGCGGGCGATCCTCGCGGAGCTGCCGGCGGAGCGGCGCAGGGAGCTGGCGGGGCTGCTGCGGCAACTGACGGCACCGTTCGACAACGTGCCGTAGCCCTGCGGGCGGCGCGGCGGGATCGGGGGGCGGCGGACGGGCACGGAAACGGACCGGATCCGGCGTGCGCCCGCACGGCAAAAGATTGCACGCGCCGAACCGGAACCGGCGCGGGCGCGCCCCGGGGGCGCATTCGCTCCCCCGCGCGCCGCGGCGTACGCGCCGCGAGCGCGGCACGGTGCGCCCTGCGGGCGGCGCGGTGCCGGGAGCCCGGAAGCGGACCGGATACGACGTGCGCCCGAACGGCAAGGTCATCGCACGCGCCGCCGCCCGCCGGGTCCACCCCGAACCACCCGGCCCGCGCGCTTCGAACCCGGAGCGGCGCGGGCGCGCCCGGGGGCGCATTCGCTCCCCCGTACGCCGCGGCGTACGCGCCGCGAGCGCGGCACCGGCCCGGGCCTCCGGGCTGCCCCGCCCCCGCGGGTGATCGGTGCCGGCGCTAGCCGCTGACGCGGGCCGGTTCGCCCAGGTCCACCGGGCCCACGCCCGCGCGGCGGGCCAGTGCGACCGCGGCCAGCGTCGAGTGCACCCCGAGCTTGCCCAGCACGTTCTGCATGTGCGTACGGACCGTGTGCGGCGACAGGTACAGCCGCTCGGCGACCGCCTTGCGGCCCAGGCCCGCGACCATGCAGCGCAGCACCTCGTGCTCCCGCGGGGTCAGCGACTCGACGAGCTGCTCGCTTTCCGTGCGGTGCTCCCGGGCCGCCGTCAGCTCCCGCAGCACCCCTGTGAGCAGCGCGGGCGGCAGGTGCGTCTCGCCGCGCAGCACGCCCCGGATCACCGCCAGCAGCCGGGACAGCGAGCTGTCCTTGGCGACCCAGCCGAACGCCCCGGCCTGCAGCGCCGCCGCCGCCCGCGCCGGGTCGTCGCGGGCCGCGAGGACCACCGTGCGCGTCTGCGGGTGGGCCGAGCGGACGCGCGCGGTGAGCGATATGCCGCCCAGCGCGCCGGCCCCCGACCCGGCCCCCGCGCCGTTCCCCGCGACCGCCTGCGCGGGCACCGGGGCGCCCGCGGTCGCGTCGCGGTCGAGGTCGGCGTCGACGAGGAAGACGTCGAACCGGCGGCCCTCCGCCGCGGCCCGCTCCAGCGAGCGCAGCGCGGCCTGACCGCTGCCGGCCGGCAGCACGTCGACATCCGGCTCTGCTGCCAGCGCCGCGGCCAGCGACTCGGCGAACACGCGGTGGGCATCGGCCACCAGGACCCGGATCCGAACCACGGACACCCCCATGTCGCGGACAACCAGAACTCGCGGAATGCGGAATACGGCGCGCGGAGAGCGGAGCGCCCGCCTGAGCAGCGGCCGCCGCCGCGTCCCATAGCTACCCCGCCCCGTGCCCCGTACCCACGGTCTCGCCCCCTGAACGGCACCGGCCCCCACCGGTGCTGCCCCACAGAGTAAGGCTCGGGACCGACAAGGGAAGCCCAACGGCCGACTTTCCGTGGCGAGTTCGCCACGCGGAGTAGAAACCGGCCGGATACAGCCCCGTCGGGGGCCGATTCCCGAGTTCCGGCGGGCCCGGGAGCGGTAAGGCTGTACGTTGCCGGGGCAGTAGACCCCCGGGGGGAGGGCGAGATGGCCGTTCGGCTGATCGTGGTCGACGAGCACCGCCTGCTCGCCGAGGCTCTCGCGTCCGCGCTCAAGCTGCGCGGACACCGGGTGCTGGCCGCGGCCGCGCCCACGGCGGGCGCCGCGGAGCTGGTGGTGAGCAGAGGACCTGAGGTGTGCCTGCTGGGCACGGCCACCCCGGCCGCACCCGGGGCGTTCGACCCCGTGCTGCGGATCAAGCGGGAGCGTCCGCAGATTGCGGTGGTGGTGCTCGGCCCGGTGCCGAACCCGCGGGGCATAGCGGCGGCGTTCGCCGCGGGCGCCTCCGGTTACGTACGGCACGACGAGCGCATCGAGGGCGTGGAGCGCGCGCTGGTCAAGGCACGGGCCGGGGAGGCGGCGGTGGCTCCTCAGTTGTTGCAGAGCGCGTTCACGGAGCTGCTGAACCCGACGGCGGAGCCGGACGACGAGGGCGCCCGGCTGCTTCAGTTGCTGACTCCGCGGGAGGTCGAGGTCCTGGTGCGGGTGGCGGAGGGCGAGGACACGCGGCTGATCGCGCAGGGGATGCGCATAGCGGCGAGCACGGCCCGTACGCACGTGCAGCGGGTGCTGATGAAGCTCGGGGTGGGTTCACGGCTTGAAGCGGCGGCGCTGGCGGCGCGCACGGGCCTGCTGGACCGCGCCGCGGCCCGCCCGGCGGCGGACGGCGACGCGGGGGCGTAGCGGCTTCCGGACGGCCGGGGGCGCGGCGTCTTTCGGACATTCGGGTACGGGCGGTCTGCCGGGGCGTACGGGTCAGTGGTCGTCGGGACGGCCCTGACCCTGGCCATGCCCCCCGCCCTGTCCCTGGCCGGTGTCCATCGCCTCCGCCAGCTCCTCCGCCGACGGCGGCCGTACCGGGCGCAGGAGCTGCCAGACCACGAAGAACAGCCCGAGCGCCAGCATCCCCAGCCCCGTCCACAGGTTGATGCGCACGTCCTCCGCCTTCGCGATCTCCGCGTCGGAGTCGAAGGCGCCGACGATCACGAGGATGAGCCCGTACGCGAGGAACAGGCCGCCGATCAGCCGCCGTACGTCGAACAGCCTGCTGGCCGTCGCGGACTTGCGCTCCAGCTCCTCGACCTGCTGCGCGAGTTCCTCGGTCTCCGCGGTGGGGCGGTCCGGCCCGTCCGGGCGCTCGTTGCTCTCGCTCATGGTGCGCTCCTAGAAGGAGAAGGGGATGTAGCACAGGGCGGCCAGGACGATCGCGCCCCAGCCCAGCAGCGCCGGTTTGCGGTACCAGGCGTCGTCTCCCTCGGCGGGGGGCTCGGACATGCCCGGGGAGCGGGTGCCGTAGACGAGGCCCGCGAGCTGCTCGGGTGCCTTGGGCCGGGTGAAGGGCGTGACGACCAGCATCGCGACGGCGCCGGCGACGAAGCCGACGATCGCGGAGACGAAGTTCGCGCCCTGGTCGCTGGGGATGCTGATGACGTCCTGCTTGTAGATCCAGAAGTAGTTGAGCATCGCGGCGACCGTGCCGACGAGCAGCCCCCAGAAGCCGGCCTTGACGGACGTGCGCTTCCAGAACATGCCGATGATGAAGACCACGAACATCGGCACGTTGAAGAAGGAGAACAGCGTCTGCAGGTAGGCCATGATGTTGCTGAAGCTGGCCGCGATGAACGCCGTGCCGACGCTGGCCGCCACCCCGACCACGGTGATGATCCGCCCGAAGCGCAGGTAGTACGCGTCGGACTGACCGCGTTTGACGTACGGCTCCCAGATGTCGGTGGTGAACACGGTGTTGAACGACGAGACATTGGCCGCCATGCCCGCCATGAACGCCGCCAGCAGGCCGGTGACGGCCACGCCCAGGACGCCGTTGGGCAGCAGTTGCTCCATGAGGTACGGGATCGAGTCGTTGTACGTCAGGTCCGAGCCGGACGTGCCGATCTCGGGCACCAGAGCGGCCGCGGCCAGTCCGGGGATCATCACCAGGAAGACGATGAAGATCTTCGGGTACGCGCCGATGAGCGGCGTGCGCTGGGCGGCGGAGAGGTTCTTGGCCGACAGCGCGCGCTGTACCTCGGCGAAGTTCGTCGTCCAGTAGCCGAAGCTGAGGACGAAGCCCAGACCGAGCACGATGGTCAGCCAGTTGGCGCCCAGCGGGTTGTCGCTGCCGATGCCGGTGCCGCCCCAGGCGGTCACGAAGTCGTCCCCGCGGGACTTTGTCAGGGTGTCGCTGAGGCCGTCCCAGCCGCCGACGCGCTTGAGGGCGAGGAGCGTCAGCGGCAGCAGCGCGGCGATGATGACGAAGAACTGCAGCACCTCGTTGTAGACCGCCGACGACAGCCCGCCGAGGGTGATGTACACGAGCACGACGGCGGCGGAGACGACGATGGCGACCCACTCCGGCCAGCCGAGCAGCGCCTCGACGACGATGGCCATGGCGTAGAGGTTGACGCCGGCGATGAGCACGGCGGCGAAGGAGAAGAGAATCGAGCTGAGCAGGTGCGCGCTGCGGTCGTAGCGGTGCAGCAGGAACTCCGGCACGGAGCGGACCTTCGAGCCGTAGTAGAAGGGCATCATCACCAGGCCGAGGAAGACCATGGCCGGAATGGCGCCGATCCAGTACCAGTGCGTGGTGTAGACGCCGTACTGGGCGCTGTTGGCGGCCATGCCGAGGATCTCGGTGGCGCCGAGGTTGGCGGAGATGAACGCCAGACCGGTGATCCAGGCGGGCATGGAGCGGCCGGAGAGGAAGAAGTCGAGGCTGGTCTTGACGCTTCGCCGGGCCAGGAAGCCGATGCCGAGCACGACGGCGAAGTACATCGCCATGATCACGTAGTCGAGGGCGTTGGTGTCGAGGCGCAGCTCTGCCGCTAGTGAGTGCATGATTCAGGTCCGCTTCCGTGCGTGATGCGTTCAGAAGACGAAGCCAGACGGTGGCGTTGGATTCCGAAAGCTTCTGTTGGGACTGTTTGGTTGTCTGTTGGATCCCGCACCCAGAATGTCTGATAAGGGATAAATTGGGGTAAGCGACTCTCCGGCGTTGACTCGCCTGTTGGCTTGTGGTTCATTGTGTTCGATTGTGTTGGGGACCGGACCGTGACGACCGGCGGGCAGGGCAGGCAGGCCAGGGCCGAGGAAGAGGCTCCAGTGAAGAAGACGCACACGCGGCTCGCGGACGGGCGCGAGCTGATCTACTTCGACGCGCGTGACGACGCCGTCCGAGACGCGCCCGACCGCCGCCCCCTGGAGCCGACGCGCACCGCCTCGCAGGCGCGCTTCGACCCGCTGCGCGGAGAGTGGGTCGTCATCGCCTCACACCGCCAGGGCCGTACGTACCGGCCGCCCGCCGACGCGTGCCCGCTGTGTCCCTCGCGCGACGGGCGGCTGACCGAGATCCCCTCCGACGACTACGAGGTGGCCGTCTTCGAGAACCGCTTCCCCTCGCTCACCGGCGGCCCCGGCCCGGTGACGGGCGAGCCCCCGTTCGTCAGCGCCCCGGGCGCGGGGCGCTGCGAGGTCGTCTGCTTCACCTCCGACCACGATGCCTCCTTCGCCGACCTCTCCGAGAGCCAGGCCGCGCTCGTGCTGGAGGCGTGGACCGACCGCTCCGTGGAGCTGGCCGAACTCCCCGGCGTCGAGCAGGTCTTCTGCTTCGAGAACCGCGGCGAGGAGATCGGGGTCACCCTCGGCCATCCGCACGGCCAGATCTACGCGTACCCCTATGTCACGCCGCGTACCGCGCAGATGATGCGCTGCGTCGACCTGCACCGGGCGAAGACGGGCGAGAACCTCTTCGACACCGTGGTCGGCGCCGAGACGGCGGCGGGGACGCGGGTGGTGCTGGCGGGGGAGCACTGGGTGGCCTTCGTGCCGTATGCGGCGCACTGGCCGTACGAGGTCCACCTCTACCCGCGGCGGCGCGTGCCCGACCTTCCGGCGCTGGGCGACGCGGCGCGCGAGGAGTTCCCGGGGATCTACCTCGAACTCCTGCGCAGATTCGACCGGATCTTCGGCCCCGACGAGCCCCCTACGCCGTACATCTCGGCGTGGCACCAGGCGCCGGTGCGGGCGGCGGGCCGCGATGACTACGCTCTGCACCTCGAACTGTTCACGATCCGGCGGAGCCCGGGCAAGCTGAAGTACCTCGCGGGCTCGGAGTCCGCGATGGACGCCTTTGTCACCGACGTGCCGCCGGAGGCAGCGGCGGAACGACTGCGAGAGGTAGCAAGCACGTGAGGTCTGCCGACGGCGACCGGACCCCCGGTGTCCGCGCGCGGTGCGTGGCCCCCGGCCGGGACACCGGCGGCGCACCGCCCGCCCTCCGTACGCCGCCCCGCCGCGGACCGCGGGACGCGGGCCCCGCGGGCGATCCCGCGGGGTCCGGGCCCACCATGGACATCTGGAACGACTGCGAGAGGCAGCGAGCACGTGAGTGAGAACGCAGGCGGGGGCGACGGGGGCGGGCGCGACGGGGGCGCGCGGAAGTATCTGGTGACCGGCGGAGCCGGGTACGTGGGGAGCGTCGTCGCGGCGCACCTGCTGGAGGCCGGGCACGCGGTGACGGTGGTCGACGACCTGTCGACCGGGTTCCGCGACGGTGTGCCGGAGGGCGCCGAGTTCGTGGAGGACCGGATCCAGCACGCCGCGAAGTGGCTGGACTCCTCGTACGACGGCGTGCTGCACTTCGCCGCCTCCTCCCAGGTCGGCGAGTCCGTCACGCACCCCGAGAAGTACTGGCGCAACAACGTCGGCGGCACGCTGGAGCTGCTCGCCGCGATGCGCGACGCGGGCGTGCGGCGGCTGGTGTTCTCCTCCACCGCCGCCACCTACGGCGAACCGGAGTCCGTGCCGATCACCGAGGACGCCGTCACCGCGCCGACCAACCCGTACGGGGCGTCCAAGCTCGCCGTCGACCAGATGATCGGCGCGGAGTGCCACGCCCACGGGCTGGCCGCCGCGTCGCTGCGCTACTTCAACGTCGCGGGCGCCTACCTGCCGGCGCACGGCGGCGGCCCGTACGGCGAGCGCCACGACCCCGAGTCGCACCTCATCCCGCTGGTCCTCCAGGTGGCCCTGGGGCGGCGCGAGGCGATCTCGGTCTTCGGCGACGACTACCCCACCGCGGACGGCACCTGCGTCCGCGACTACATCCACGTCGCGGACCTCGCCGAGGCGCACCTCCTCGCGCTCGACGCGGTACGCCCCGGCGAGCACCGCATCTGCAACCTCGGCAACGGGGCGGGGTTCTCCGTGCGCGAGGTCGTCGAGACGGTCCGGCAGGTGACGGGGCACCCCGTGCCCGAGGTGGTCGCGCCGCGGCGGGCGGGGGATCCCGCCGTGCTGGTGGCGTCGGCGGCGGCGGCGAAGGAGCAGTTGGGCTGGCGGCCGTCGCGTACGGAGCTGGCGGGGATCGTGTCGGACGCCTGGGACTTCGCGCGGCGGATCGCGGGCGGGACGGAAGGCGGAGGGGACAGATGACGGCTGGGGAGACGGCGGGGACGCGCGGCGCGACGGGCCCGGAAGCGGACGGCCCGGGTAGGGACAGCAGCGGCGCGGACGGCACCGGGGCGGACGGCAGCGGCGCGGACGGCAGCCGCGCCGAGGCGACCGCCGCGGCCTTCGCGGAGTTGTACGGTCAGCGGCCCGACGGGGTGTGGGCCGCGCCGGGCCGGGTCAACCTCATCGGCGAACACACCGACTACAACGACGGCTTCGTCATGCCGCTCGCCCTCCCCCACACCACCCTCGCCGCCGCACGCCGCCGCGACGACGGCGTGCTCCGGCTGCACACGGCCGACGGCGAGTCCCGCCTGGTGGAGCTGGGCGTCGACGGCATCGACCCCCTGACGGTGGGCGGCGACCGCGGCGGCTGGGCCGCCTACCCCGCGGGCGTGGTGTGGGCGCTGCGCCGCACCGTCGAGGCGTTCGCGGACTTCGGCGGCGCCGACATCCACTACGAGAGCACGGTCCCGACGGGCGCCGGCCTGTCGTCGTCGGCCGCGCTGGAGGTCTCCACGGCGCTGGCGCTCAACGACCTGTACGGCCTCGGCCTCGACCCCGTACGCCTGGCGCAGGTCTGCCGGCACGCCGAGAACGACTTCGTCGGCGTACCCAGCGGGATCATGGACCAGATGGCGTCCGCCTGCTGCACCGCGGGGCACGTGCTCTACCTCGACACCCGCGACCTCACGCAGCGCGCCGTCCCCTTCGACCTCGCCGCCGAGGGGCTCACGCTCCTCGTGGTCGACACGCAGGTCAAACACGCCCTGGGCGACGGCGAGTACGCCAGGCGGCGCGCCGGCTGCGAGGCGGCGGCGCGGGCGCTGGACGTACCGGCGCTGCGCGACGTGCCGCACGCGGACCTGGACGCCGCGCTGGCCCGGCTGACGGACCCGGCGCTGCGCCCGCTGGTGCGGCACGTCGTCACCGAGGACCGGCGCGTCGAGGAGTGCATCACGCTGCTCGACGCCGGGCGCACCCGCGACATCGGGCCCGTGCTGCTCGCCGGACACGCCTCGCTGCGCGACGACTTCCGCGTCTCCGCCCGCGAACTCGACGTGGTCGTCGAGTCGTCGGTCGCCGCGGGCGCGCTCGGCGCGCGCATGACCGGCGGCGGCTTCGGCGGCTCGGCGATCGTGCTGGTCGAGACGGACGCGGCCGACACGGTGGGCAAGGCCGTCGAGTCGGCCTTCGCCGCGGCGGACTTCCGCCCGCCGCGGGTCTTCGCCGCCGTCCCCGGCCCGGGCGCCCACCGCCTGACCTGAGGCCGGACAGGACAGGGCCGGACCTTCCGGATCGGGCCGGGCCTCGCGTCTGCGCGCGCCCGGCCCTCAGGCCGCCGTCACTGGTCCTTGCTGCCGAAGGCGAGGGCGAAGTACTCCAGGTCGTCGCGGTCGCTGATGAGGTCCTGGGCCAGGTAGAACCGGCCGTGCGCGAATATGTACGGCACCCGGTCGCTGTAGGTCAGCGTCGACTCGGCCTCCGCCGTGTCGTTCGGCAGCTCCAGCCAGACCTCCTCCTTCGCGGACTTCGGGTCTATCGCGAGGATTTCGCCCCCGGCGTCGTACGTCCCCCTGCGGTACGCGATGACCTTGCCGTTCTCCATCCGCAGCGGGACCATCGTCCGCTTCTCGCCGGCGTCGTACTTCTTCGTGGGCTTGCCGGTGTCGAGGTCGAAGGCGACGATCTCGTTCGTGTCGCCGTAGTCGCTCTTGCCCTGGTGCTCGCGCGACGGCAGGTACATCGTGTCGCCGTCCACCGCCACCGTCGAGCACGACTCGGCGCCGCCGGAGTAGTCGCAGCCCGGCTTGTAGCGCGGGCCCTCCGTCTCCGTACCCAGCGATATCTTCGAGCGCAACTCGCCCTCGTCGAGGGCGAAGATGTCGGTCTCGGTGGTCTTGCCCGCGCCGATCGTGATCACCGGCGGCTCGACGGAGAGCACCTGCACGCTCTGCACGCCGTCCGGCACGTCGTACGACCAGTAGATGCCGCCCGTGGCCGGGTCGACCTTCTGGACCTTCATGTCCTCGTCGATCGAGCCGCAGAAGACCAGGCCGAGCAGGTTCGTCCCGTCGCTGGCGTAGTCGTGGTCCTTGCACTCGGTCGTCGGCTTGGTCTGCCAGGCCGGGTCGCCGCCGGAGAGGGGGAAGGCCGCGGAGCCGGAGAGGCCGGAGGCGATCACCCGGTCACCGGCGATGGTCACGTGCTCGAACCGCACGTTCTCGTCGGCGCTCGCGACGTGCTGCTGCCACAGCTCCTCGCCGCTGTCGACGTCGAAGAACACCACCTCGGTACACGGCGCGTACGAGTCGTCGGGGTCGGAGACCTTGCCGTCCTGCACCAGCATGGCGGCCTTGCCGTCGGCGGTGACCGCCCGCGAGGCGCCGCAGACCAGGCCGTCGGTGGGCAGCTCCCAGACCTCCTTGCCGGTCTTGGTGTCGTAGCCCTTCACGGCGTTCAGCTCGGCCTTGGCGTAGATCTTCTCGGTCGCCCACTGGCCCGAGGCCGGCCACGTCGCACCCTCGGCGACCTGCGGGTACGGGACGCCGAACAGCAACTCGCCGTCGGCGCTGGCGGGTTTGCTCTCGCTGACGGACTTCTTGGGACCGCCGCCACCGCCCCCGCCGCCGGCCTGCGCGCCGTCGTCGTCGCTGGTGAGGAACCAGCCCGTACCACCGGCGACCACCAGGATCGCCACCACCGCCGCGATCACCGTCCAGACCGGGACGACCTTCTGCGCCGCGGGCTGGGCGGGCAGGCCCGGGACCTGGGCCTGGGGATAGCCGCCGGAGTGCGGCGGGGCCTGCTGCGCGAAGCTGTACTGGGGCTGCTCCTGCGGCGGTTGTGCGGGCTGGCCGTACGGCTGCGCGGCCGGGGTCTGCGGCGGCTGCGAGGGCTGGGCATGGGGCTGCGCCGGCGGATAGCCGTACTGGGGCGGCTGCGCGGGCTGCTGCCCGGGCGGCGGCTCCTGCGGCGCGCCGAAGCCGCCGCCGGGCGCGGGCGGCGGCGGGGTCTGCGGATATCCGTAACCGGGCTGCTGCGGGTCCTCGGCCGGCGGCGGCCCGAAGCCGCCGGACGGCGGCCCGCCCGGCGGCGGTGGCTGCGACATGTCCCTGTCCCCCCGGATGGATGTGCGTACGAGCTGCGGTCGCGTGGCTCATTTCTACCACTCGCACGTGACAGCCGCCGCGGCCTGTGGATAACCCGGCGACCGGCCGTGCGCCCCCCTGGCCGCTCGCCCGCCCGCGCGCGGGCTCAGCCCGCCTCCGCCGCCTCCGCCAGCTCCAGCCAGCGCTGCTCCAACTCCTCGCGCTCGGCCGCCAGCTCGCGCAGTTGCCCGTCCAGCTCCGCGACCCGCGCGAAGTCCGTCGCCTGTGCGGCGATCGCGGCGTGCAGCTCGGCCTCCCTGCCGCCGATCCGGTCCAACTGCCGCTCGATGCGCTGCAGTTCCTTCTTCGCCGCGCGCGCGTCCGCCGCGGACATCGGCCGGTCCCCGGCGGGCGCCGGCTGCGCGGACGGCGGCGGCTGCGCCGGCCGGTCCTGCTGCGCCTCGCGCACCCGGGCCCGGCGGGTCAGGTACTCCTCGATGCCGCCCGGCAGCATCCGCAGCGTCCCGTCGCCCAGCAGCGCGTGCACGGTGTCCGTCGTGCGCTCGATGAAGTACCGGTCGTGGCTGATGACCACCAGCGTCCCCGGCCAGCCGTCCAGCAGGTCCTCGAGCTGGGTGAGGGTCTCGATGTCGAGGTCGTTGGTCGGCTCGTCGAGGAACAGCACGTTCGGCTCGTCCATCAGCAGCCGCAGCAGTTGCAGCCGCCGCCGCTCGCCGCCGGACAGGTCGCCCACCGGCGTCCACTGCTTCTCGCGCCCGAAGCCGAACTGCTCGCAGAGCTGCGAGGCGGTCATCTCCCGCCCCTTGCCGAGGTCCACGCGCTGCCGCACCCGCTCGACCGACTCGAGCAGGCGCCACCCCGGGTCCAGCTCCGTGACCTCCTGCGACAGGTACGCGAGCCGCACCGTCCGGCCGGCGACGATGTGCCCGGCGGCCGGCTGCCGCTCGCCGCCGGAGCGGGCCGCGTCGGCGAGCGTACGCAGCAGGGAGGTCTTGCCCGCGCCGTTGACGCCGAGCAGCCCGACGCGGTCGCCGGGGCCGAGCTGCCAGGTCAGCCCCTTGAGCAGCACCCTGCCTTCGGGGCCGCCCCCGGCCCGTACGGTGACGTCCTCCAGGTCGAAGACCGTCTTGCCGAGGCGGGAGTTCGCGAACTTCGTCAGCTCCGCGGAGTCGCGGGGCGGCGGCACGTCGGCGATGAGCGCGTTGGCGGCCTCGATGCGGAAGCGGGGCTTGCTGGTACGGGCCGGGGCGCCGCGGCGCAGCCAGGCCAGCTCCTTGCGCACGAGGTTCTGCCGCTTGGCCTCCTCGGTGGCGGCGATGCGGGCGCGCTCGGCGCGGGCGAAGACGTAGTCGGAGTAGCCGCCGTCGTACTCGTGGACGGCACCGCGCTGGACGTCCCACATGCGGGTGCAGACCTGGTCGAGGAACCAGCGGTCGTGGGTGACGACGACGAGCGCCGCGCGGCGGGTGCGCAGGTGCTCGGCGAGCCAGGCGATGCCCTCGACGTCGAGGTGGTTGGTCGGCTCGTCCAGGACGACGAGGTCGGGGGTGCCGATGAGCAGCTTGGCCAGCGCGATGCGGCGGCGTTCGCCGCCGGAGAGCGGGCCGATGACGGTGTCGAGGCCGTGGTCGAACCCGGGCAGGTCGAGGCCGCCGAAGAGGCCGGTGAGCACGTCGCGGACGCGGGCGTCGCCGGCCCACTCGTGGTCGGCCATGTCGCCGACGACCTCGTGCCGGACGGTGGCGGCGGAGTCGAGGGTGTCGCCCTGGGTCAGGACGCCGAGGCGCAGGCCGCCGGTGTGGGTGACGCGGCCGGCGTCGGGGTCCTCGAGCTTGGCGAGGAGGCGGACGAGGGTGGTCTTGCCGTCGCCGTTGCGGCCGACGACGCCGATGCGGTCGCCTTCGGCGACGCCGAGGGAGATGCCGTCGAGGAGGGCGCGGGTGCCGTAGACCTTGTCGACGGCTTCCAGGTTGACCAGGTTGGCGGCGGCCATGGCGGTGCGGTGCTCCTCGGGGGGGTCGGGAAGGGGCCCTCGGCGGGCGGCCTCCCAGGGTAGTTCGCGCGACGGCGCGCGCGGGCGCAGCCTCCGTCAGCCGACCACCGTCGCGCCCGGCGCCGGGGCCTCGGCCACCCGGGCTCCCCGGCACGTGCCCGACGTCTCCAGGGCCGCGGCGATCTCCGTGGCCGCGCCCTCGTCCGCCGCGAGGAACGCGCACGTCGGGCCCGAGCCCGAGACCAGGGCCGCCAGAGCGCCGGCCGCGGTGCCCGCCGCGAGGGTGTCGGCCAGGGACGGGCGCAGGGAGAGGGCCGCGGGCTGGAGGTCGTTGCCGCCGCCGAGGGCCGTCAGGGCCGCGGCCAGGTCCGCCGGGTCGCCGGAGCCCAGCGCGTCCAGCACCGCGGGGGACGGGTCCGGCTCCGGTACGGAGCGGCCCGCCGCCAGGCGGTCGAACTCCCCGTAGACCTCCGGCGTCGACAGGCCGCCGTCGGCCACCGCGAAGACCCAGTACAGCGGGCCCTTCGCCGCCAGCGGCGTCAGCCGCTCGCCGCGCCCGCGCCCCAGCGCCGCCCCGCCGACCAGGCTGAACGGCACGTCGCTGCCCAGTTCCGCGCAGATCCGCAGCAGCTCGTCGGTGCCGGTGGCGGTGCCCCACAGCGCGTCGCAGGCCAGCAGGGCGCCCGCGCCGTCCGCGCTGCCGCCGGCCATGCCGCCGGCGACGGGGATGTCCTTCGCGAGGTGCAGGTGGACGTCCGGCTTCCGCCCGTGCCGTGCGGCGAGCAGCCGCGCCGCGCGGGCGGCGAGGTTCGAGGTGTCCGTGGGCACGGCGGCGGCGTCCGGGCCGGAGACCGTGACGCGCAGGTCGTCGGCCTCGGTGGCGGTGACGTGGTCGTAGAGTCCGACGGCGAGGAAGACGTTCGCGAGGTCGTGGAAGCCGTCGGGGCGCGGCGGGCCGACGGCGAGCTGCACGTTGACCTTCGCGGGTACGCGGACGGTGACGCTCCGCGCGGCCGGGGAGCCCTCCGCGGGCGCGGTCGATCCGGGGGTCACGGCGTGCTGCTCCTCGTGGTGGCGGTCCGGTGCCGGGACTCCGCGATCCGCGCGAAGTCCTCGATGGTCAGCGACTCGCCGCGAGCCTGCGGCGAGACGCCCGCGGCGCGCAGCGCGGCCTCGGCGGCGGGCGCCGAGCCGGCCCAGCCGGTGAGCGCCGCGCGCAGGGTCTTGCGGCGCTGGGCGAAGGCGGCGTCGACGGCCGCGAAGACCTCGGTCCGGGTGGCGGTGGTCGCGGGCGGCTCGCGGCGGGTGAGGGAGACGAGCCCGGAGTCGACGTTCGGCGCGGGCCAGAAGACGGTGCGACCGATGGCGCCGGCCCGCCTGACGTCGGCGTACCAGGCGGCCTTCAGCGACGGCACGCCGTAGACCTTCGAGCCGGGGGCGGCGGCGAGCCGGTCGGCGACCTCGGCCTGCACCATGACGAGGGTGCGTGCGATGCCGGGGAAGGTGGCCAGCATGTGCAGCAGGACTGGCACGGCCACGTTGTACGGGAGGTTGGCCACCAGCGCGGTCGGCGGCGGGCCCGGCAGGTCGGCGATCCGCAGCGCGTCTGCGTGCACGAGCGCGAAGTGCTCCGCGCGCCGCGGCAGCCGGGCCCGTACGGTCGCGGGGAGGGCGGCGGCGAGCACGTCGTCGACCTCGACGGCGGTGACGTGGGCGGCCGCCTGGAGCAGGGCGAGGGTGAGCGAGCCGAGGCCGGGGCCGATCTCGACCACGACGTCGTCCGGCCGCACGCCGGCGGCGCGCACGATGCGGCGGACGGTGTTGGGGTCGATGACGAAGTTCTGGCCGCGCTGCTTGGTGGGGCGTACGCCGAGGGCCGCCGCCAGCTCGCGGACGTCCGCGGGGCCGAGCAGCGGGTCCGGCTCGCCGGTGGGGGCGCTCACCGCTCCAGGTTATGCCCTCCGTCGCGGCGTCCTTCCGGCGAGGCGAGGGGGGCGGCCGGGGCTGCCGGGGCCAGGGGGCCTGCCGGGTCGTAGCCGAAAGCGCGCGCGGTGTTCGCCGCGACGGCCGCGGCCAGTTCGTCGGGGTCCGTGCCGCGCGTCTCGGCCATCGCCCGCAGCGTGACCGGAATCAGATACGGCGCGTTGGGGCGGCCCCGGTACGGCATCGGCGTCAGGAAGGGTGCGTCCGTCTCGACGAGCAGCAGGTCCGCGGGCGCCACGGCCACCGCCTCGCGCAACCGCCCCGCGTTCTTGAAGGTCACGTTCCCCGCGAAGGACATGAAGTAGCCGTTTTGCGCGCAGATTTCGGCCATCGCCGCGTCGCCGGAATAGCAGTGGAATACCACGCGCTCCGGCGCCCCTTCTTCCTCAAGAATGCGCAGCACGTCCTCGTGCGCTTCCCGGTCGTGAATGACGAGGGCTTTTTGCCGGCGTTTTGCCATCTCGATATGGCGGCGGAAGGAGTGCTGCTGCGCGGCGACGCCCTCGGGGCCCGTCCGGTAATAGTCGAGGCCGGTTTCGCCGACGCCGAGAACCTGCGGCAGCGCGGCGAGCGCGTCGATCCCGTCGAGGGCGTCGTCCAGGCCGGCCCCGAGCCGCGGGGCCTCGTTGGGGTGCAGGGCGACCGTCGCCCACACGGCGTCGTGCGCCGCGGCGGTCTCCGCGGACCAGCGGGAGCGCTCCAGGTCACAGCCCACCTGGATGAGCGTGGTGACGCCCACCCGGGCGGCCGCGGCCACCGCCTCGGCGACCGTGCCGTCCTGCATGTCGAGGTGCGTGTGCGAGTCCGCCGCGGGGTGGCCGAGCGGCTCGGGCGGCGGCGGCGCGGACGTCGCGCCCGCGCCGCCGGAGGTGTGCTGACCCATGCCGGGGACTCTACTGGCCCGGTACGACAACGCCGTGCGGGGCGGGTGGAATCCCCCGCGGGGTCAGTCGCGGCGGGACCGCTGCCGCACCGACTCGACGGACCGGACCTGGCCGGCACGCATGATCCGTACGACGTGCTCGCCGCAGTTCAGGCACGTGGGCCGGGTGAGCGGCGAGGGCACCCGCTCCCCGCCGGTGTGGTACGTGACGAAGGGACGGCCCTTCGCGTCGACGTGGTGGTGTATCTCGTAGGTCTGTTCCCAGCCGTGCCCGCACATCATGCAGGCGAAGGCATACGACTCTGTCACTGGCTCGGGCTCGGACATCGGCAGCTCCTCTTGTCCATGTGAGGGACAAGTCACCGGAACGCATCCCCTATTCCAGTGGACACCCATCGGGCACCGGCCGCAGCCGTCAATACCATCAATTGAAGGAGTTTTGATTCGACTACACAGAGTTGTTTGCCGAGTTTTTCGCGGCCACCACCGCATCGAACACCTCGCGCTTGGGTACCCCCGCGTCCCGGGCGACCGCCGCGATGGCCTCCTTGCGCGCCTCTCCCGCCTCCTCACGGACGGTGACCCGGCGGGCCAGCTCCGTGGCGTCCGGCCGCTCGCGGTCCGCCTCGGCGGCGCCCTCCACCACCACCGTGACCTCGCCGCGCACGCCGTCGGCCGCCCAGTCCGCCAGTTCCTTCAGCGGGCCGCGCCTGACCTCCTCGTACGTCTTGGTCAGCTCCCGGCACACGGCGGCCCTGCGGTCCTCGCCGAAGACGCCGGCCATCGCCACCAGGCTGCCGGCGAGCCGGTGCGGGGCCTCGAAGTACACCAGGGTGCGCCGCTCGGCCGCGGCCTCGCGCAGCCGCGCCAGCCGCTCCCCCGGCTTGCGCGGCAGGAAGCCCTCGAAGCAGAACCGGTCCACCGGCAGCGCCGAGACCGCGAGCGCCGCCAGCACCGCGGACGGGCCGGGCGCGGCGGTGACGGTGATGCCGCGCCGTACGGCGGCGGCGACGAGGCGGTAGCCGGGGTCGGAGACGGAGGGCATGCCGGCGTCGGTGACCAGCAGCACGCGCGCGCCGCCGGCCAGTTCCTCGACGAGGTCGGGGGTACGGGCGCTCTCGTTGCCCTCGAAGTACGACACGACGCGGGCCGTCGGTTGCACCCCGAGCGCCTGCGTCAGCCGGCGCAGCCGGCGGGTGTCCTCGGCGGCGATGACGTCCGCGGCGGCCAGCTCGGCCGCCAGCCGCGGCGGGGCGTCGGCGGGGTCGCCGATGGGCGTGCCCGCCAGTACGAGGAGTCCTGTCACCGTCATCTCACCTGCATCTTCACCATGTTGCGTCAAGGCCACGGGTGCCTTCGGCGACCTTTCATACTGCCACGCCGGCCGCCACGGCCCGCGAGGCGGGCGCGGCCGGCGTACGGGCCGTGCGCGCCGGTGCGGATCGGCCCGCCTGCGCCGCGGGCGGGCACACCTAGGATGGGCCCCCGTGAGCAGTGACACCGTGACGCAGCCCGCGCAGAGCCGGTCCGCGCCCGCCCCCGCGTGGCAGCGGCGGCTTCGCGCGTTCGGGTACGTGCCCCGGCGCGAGCCCGGCGTCACGGAGCGGCTGGTGCCGCCGTACCGGCGCTCCGGGGCGCGGCTGCTGCAGGTGGCCGGGGTGCCCGCGGCGACGGCGGCGCGGGTCGCGCGGCTGAGCGCGTGGGGCGGGCCGCTGCTCGTGGCGCTCTTCGCCGGGGTGCTGCGGTTCGTGAACCTGAGCAGCCCGCGCGCTGTGATATTCGACGAGACGTACTACGCGAAGGACGCCTGGTCGCTGCTGCAGCTCGGCTACGAGGGCAGTTGGCCCAAGGACGCCAACGACAAGCTGCTCGACGACCCGCAGGTCATCCCGCTCAGCGACGACCCCGGCTATGTCGTCCACCCGCCCGTCGGCAAGTGGATGATCGCTCTCGGCGAGTGGGCGTTCGGCCTCGACCCCTTCGGCTGGCGCTTCGTCGTCGCCCTGCTCGGCACGCTGTCGGTGCTCTTGCTGTGCCGCATCGGCCGCCGGCTGTTCCGCTCGACGCTCCTCGGCTGTCTGGCGGGGCTGCTGATGGCGGTGGACGGGCTGCACTTCGTGATGAGCCGCACGGCGCTGCTCGACCTGGTGCTGATGTTCTGGGTGCTGGCGGCGTTCGGCTGCCTGCTGGTGGACCGGGACCGGGCACGCGAACGGCTGGCCGCCGCGCTGCCCGCGGGGCGGCCGGACGACGCGGTGGCCTCCGGGCTGCGGCTCGGGGCGCGGCCGTGGCGGCTCGCCGCCGGCGTGTGCATGGGCCTCGCGCTGGGCACCAAGTGGAACGCGCTGTTCATCCTCGCCGCGTTCGGCCTGCTGACGGTGGTGTGGGACGCGGGCGCACGCCGTACGGCCGGATCCCGCCGCCCGTACGCGCGCGCACTGCGCCTCGACGTCGTGCCGGCGTTCCTCTCCACGGTGCCGGTGGCCGCGGCCGTCTACGTCGCCTCCTGGACCGGCTGGTTCACCTCCGACAACGGCTACTTCCGCGGCTGGGCCGAGGACCGCGACACCGCGTTCCCGTTCGTCCCCGATGCCGTGCGCAGCCTGTGGCACTACCACGCGGTGGTCTACAGGTTCCACGTCAACCTCGACTCCGGCCACACCTACGACTCCAACCCGTGGAGCTGGCCCGTGGTGGGCCGGCCCGTGTCGTACTTCTGGGACGACCCCCGCCCCGGCGAGGACGGCTGCCCCGCCGACGCGACGGAGAACTGCGCCCGCGAGGTCCTGGCCCTGGGCACCCCGCTGCTGTGGTGGCTGGGCGTCGCGGCCGTGGTCTACGCGCTCTACCGCTGGGGCCTGCGCCGCGACTGGCGCGCGGGCGCGATCCTGTGCGGCGTCGCGGCCGGCTGGGTCCCGTGGCTCTTCTACCAGGAGCGCACGATCTTCCTCTTCTACGCCGTCGTCTTCGTCCCGTACCTGTGTCTGGCGGTGACGATGATGCTCGGCGCGATGGCCCGCGCCGGCACCGCCGCGCTCACGGGCACGGGCACGTCCGCCGATGGCCCGGGCCCGGCCCAGCCCACCGAATGGCGCAGGGCGGCGGGCGTGGTCGCCGCGGGGGTGCTCGTCCTGCTCGTCCTGTGGAACTTCATCTACTTCTGGCCGATCTACACGGGCGAGACCCTCACGCGCGACGCCTGGGAGGCGCGCATGTGGCTGGGGAGTTGGGTCTGAGCGCCGCCACCACGGGTGGGCGCCGGTGCGGCAGGTGGCTTAATGTGCTTGACGCAGGGTCGACATGGTCTCGGGGCGCGCAGAGGGAGCACGGCAGATGGCGGGCAGCCACCGGCGCAGACGCGCCGGATCAGGTGCGTCGACGCGAGCGACGCGCACCCGGATCGCAGTAGTCGTCGGAGTCGGTGCCGCGGTCGTCGGCGCGGCGGGGTTCGGCGCGTACAGCCTCCTGGAGGACGACGAGACGGAAGGCGCCGGCAACACCCTGTCGGCGCCGGCCTCATCCGATCCGGTGAAGACCGGGCCGCCAGGACCCAAGGAGGCCGCCGAGGCCGCCGCGGACTTCCTGGCCGCCTGGGCGGGCGACAGCACCCAGACCGCGGCCGGGATGACCGACGACAGGAAGGCGGCCCTCGCCGGCCTCACCTCCTACCGCAAGGACGCCGGCGTGGAGCAGGTCAAGTTGACGCCCGGCCGGCCGCAGGGCACGAAGGTGCCGTTCAGCGTCGACGCGGTGGTGACCTTCGAGGACACCGTCAAGCCCTGGGCGTACAACTCGGCGCTCGAGGTCGTACGGGACGAGAAGACGGGCGAGGTCGAGGTCGCCTGGGATCCGTCCGTCATACATCCCAAGCTCGCCGAGGGCGAGCGGCTGCGCACGGGATCGACCGAGGCGCCGCCGATCAGGGCGGTGGACCGCAACGGCGTCAAGCTCGACCCCGAGAAGTACCCCTCGCTGGTGCCCGTCATCGCCGACCTGCGCGAACGTTACGGCGCGAAAGCTGGCGGCAAGGCGGGCGTCAAGGTCTGGACGGAGCCCGCCAAGCGGGACGAGGACCGCAGGAAGAAGGGCGAGAAGGACGACGACGACAAGGCGGGCACGCCCGAGACGCTTCTGGAGCTCTCCAGGCCCAAGACCGGCACGCTGAAGACGACGCTGGACGCGGACGTGCAGGAGACCGCCGAGGCGGCCGTCGCCAGGCAGGGCGGCGCGGCGCTGGTGGCGCTGCGGCCCAGCACCGGCGAGGTGCTCGCCGTCGCCAACCAGACCGGCAACGGCTTCAACACCGCGCTGCAGGGCACGCTGCCGCCCGGCTCGACGATGAAGGTCGTCTCGGCCTCCATGCTCATGGACAAGGGTCTGGCCGCGCCCGACAGGGCGCACCCGTGCCCCCGGTACAAGGCCTACGGCGGCTGGGAGTTCGAGAACGTCGGCGACGACTCGTTCACCATCGAGGGCGGCACGTTCGCGCAGTCCTTCACCGCCTCCTGCAACACCGCGTTCATCTCGATGGCCGAGAAGCTGGAGAACGACGACCTGACGAACCAGGCCCGGGACGTCTTCGGCATCGGGCTCAACTGGCAGACGGGCGTGCGTACCTTCGACGGGTCGGTGCCGGTGCAGTCCGGCGTGGAGATGGCGCTGTCGCTGATCGGCCAGGGCGGCGTCCGGATGAACCCGCTGACGATGGCGTCGGTGTCGGCGACCGCGAAGGCCGGCGTGTTCAAGCAGCCGTACCTGGTGCCGCAGGAGTTCGACGGGCGGCAGTTCGCGACCGCGCCGAAGACGATGAAGCCGTCGACGGCGGAGTCGCTGCGGGCCCTGATGGAGGAGACGGCGACGTCCGGGACGGCGGCGGCGGCGATGAGCGGGCTGACCGGGGTGGGCGCGAAGACGGGTTCGGCGGAGATGGGCGGCCAGGAGGAGACGGACGCCTGGTTCACCGCGTACCGCGGTGATCTGGCGGCGGCGGCCACGGTGCCGAACATCGGGCACGGCGGGGAGTTCGCCGGCCCGCTGGTGAGGGACGTGCTGGAGGCGCACGGCGGCTGAGGCGTACGCCCCCCGGGGCCCGGCCCGTACGCGCCGGGTCCCGGGGCGCGGAATGTGTTCGCGTGGCCCGTACACCGGGCGTTAACGTCACCTGCATGACGACAGCCGACACCGCACACCCGCTCTTCGCCGCCGCCCTCGCCGACCTCGGCCTGAGCGTCCCGGTACGCCGCTTCCCCGCCGCCACCCGCACCGCGGCGCAGGCGGCGGAGGCCATCGGCTGCGAGCTGAGCCAGATCGTCAAGTCCCTGATCTTCGCGGCGGACGGCGTACCGGTGCTCGTCCTGATGGACGGCGCCTCGCGGGTGGACACCGAGCGCGTACGGGCCGAGCTGGGCGCCGCGGTCGTGCGCCGGGCGGACGCGGCGGTGGTGCGCGAGGCCACGGGGTACGCCATCGGCGGCGTGCCGCCCTTCGGACACGTGACGCGCATGACGGTCCTCGCCGACCGCGGGCTCCTCGACCACGGCGAGGTCTGGGCCGCCGCCGGCGACCCGCACACCGTGTTCCCCCTCGCCCCCAAGGACCTCGTCGCGCACGCGGGCGCGCGGGTCGCCGACGTGGCCGAGGTGCGCGAGCCGGGGGTGTGACGCCCCTCATAGCCGCGGCGGTCCTCGCGGCGGCCGTGATGCACGCCTCGTGGAACGCCCTCGCGCACGGGTTCAAGGACCAGTTGGTCGTCTTCGCGCTCATCGGCGTGGGCGACGTGCTGATCGCGGGGACCGCGGTGTTCTTCGTGCCGGTCCCGGCGGCCGGCGCGTGGCCGTGGCTGCTGGCCTCGGTCGCCGTCCACCTCCTGTACATGACGCTGCTCATGCAGTCGTTCCGGCTGGGCGACTTCGGGCAGGTCTACCCGATTGCCCGCGGCACGGCCCCGCTCGTCGTCGCGGCCGTCGCGCATCTCTTCCTCGACGAGCGGCTGGGCCTGTGGCAGACCGCGGGCGTCGCGGTGGCGTGCGCGGGCCTGAGCGGCATCGCCCTGTGGGGGCTGCGCGGCGCGGACACCCGCCCCGACTGGCCGGCCCTGGCCGCGGCGTTCGCGACGGGCCTGGCCATCGCGGCGTACACGATCGTCGACGGGGTCGGCGTCCGCGCCTCCGGCAGCGCGATGGGCTACACGGCCTGGCTGGTGCTGCTGATGGGCCCGTGGATCCCGCTGACGGCGCTGGTGCTGCGCGGCCCGGGGGTGGTGCGCACGCTGGGGCCGGTGGCGGTACGCGGCCTGCTGGGCGGGGCGATCTCCATCACGGCGTACGGGCTGGTGCTCTGGGCGCAGACGCGCGCCCCGCTGGCGCCGATAGCGGCGCTGCGCGAATCGAGCATCGTGGTGGGGGCGGCCATCGGGGCGGTGTTCCTCAAGGAGCGGTTCGGTGGGCCGCGGATCGCGGGGGCGTGCCTGATGCTGGCGGGGATCGCGCTGGTTCTGCTTCCGGCGTAGCGGGCGGGGTGCCCGGGGTGCGCCGCGGTGCGCCGCCGGAACGTGACGGCGAACCGCGGCGCCCGACCGGGTGCCGTCAGGCGGGACCGATGCGGTAGACGGAGCCGGAGGGTGTGCCCCCGCCGCCGCCGAAGCCGCCCATGTCGAACACGTACAGCTCGTTGTCGAGCCCCTGCACGAACGTGCTCACCCAGCCGGCGTTGGCGCCGAGGTCGAGCACCTCGGTCACCTGGCCGTTCTGCGTCTCCAGGGCCTGCAGATCGCCGCTGCAGTAGTCGGCGAACACGAACGAGCCCTGCAGATCCGGGATGTCGTCGCCCCGGTAGGCGAAGCCGGCGGTGACCGAGTCGCAGACGCCGCTCAGACCGTGCTGCCATTCGTGCACCGGCGGGCTGTGGTCGGCCGGTTCCGTGCCCCGGTGCGGGCGGGTCGCCTCCATGAGGGGCCAGCCGTAGTTCTGGCCGCCCACTCCGGCGGGGGCGAGGTTGATCTCTTCGCGCTCCAGGTGGCCCACGTCGCCGAGCCACATGTCGCCGTTCGCGGCGTCGAAGGAGAACTGCCACGGGTTGCGCAGGCCGTACGCCCATATCTCGCCGCGGGCACCGGGGACGTCGACGAACGGGTTGTCCGGCGGAATCCCGTACGGGTCACCGGCGTCGAGGTCGATCCGCAGCACCTTGCCCAGCAGGGTGCCGAGGTTCTGGCCGTTGTCGTACGGATCGCCTTCCAGCGAGAAGTCGCCGTCGCCGAGGGAGATGTAGAACATTCCGTCGGGGCCGAAGGCGATGTGGCCGGAGTTGTGCGCGGGGCCCGGCTGTTCCTGGAAGAGGACGGTGCGCCGGGTGTCCTCCCGCACCTCGCCGTCGACCACGTCGAACTCGTCGACGGTGCTGTGACCGTCGATGTCGGTGTACGACAGGTAGAAGCGCGTGAAGTCGGGGTTGAACGCGATGTCGGCGATCCCGCGCTCGCCGTCGGTGGTGGTCTCACCGGTGATGTCGACGACCGGCTCGCTCAGACCCTGGTCGTCGAGCACCCGCACGGCGCCGGCGCGTTCGCCGATCCACACCGAGCCGTCAGGACCGACGGCCCCGGCGGTGGGCGCCGCCGCGGTGGCGACCTTGGTCAGCGCAACCCGGACCTGCCGGGTTTCGGCCGGTGACGCCGAGGCAGCCGCCGGCGCCATGCCCGCGGACAACGTCAACGCGAGACCCAGGGCGACGACTGCCGATAACTTTCCACGACTCATGGGTAGTCGGGGGCGGGCGCCCATGGAAGGTCCCGTCCCCAACCTCCTTCCACATGTGGGGGGGCGGTCATTCCACGTACCGAGATACTCGATCTGGCGCGGGACCCAGGCCCCTGCAGGCGTGATCCATACCTGCGGAATGCCCCACTACGGAAAAGGTAGCAGCCCGCTCGGCGGCCGGGCAGTGCCCGTGCCGCCGGCTTCGTAGCCGGCCGGTCCGCGGCGGGTGACAAGTACGCAACAGGGGTTATCCACAGGGGTTTTTTCCGCGGGAGTTCGCCTTCAGGATGGAATCTCCGCACCGCAGGCAACGGGGGACGACCATGGCAGTGCTCGACCAGGGGACGAAACAGCCGTCCGCGGCGGCGCCGGACCGGTATGGGCCGCCGCGGCACCTGGGTGCGTATCTGGCCGCGGCGGTGCTGCTCACGGCCCTGGGCCGGATGGTCGTCGGCTGGCTCGCCTACGACTTCGACCATGTGAGCACCGGGGTCGACGACTTCCTGAAGGCGCTCTACGACCCGCGGATCCTGCTGGAGCCCGAGCTCTTCAGCCCGTACGTGTGGGCGTTCACGGTGGCGCTGCTGGTGACCGGGGTGCTCGTGGCGCTGAACCGGCGGGCGGGGCGGGGGGCCGCGCTGCTGTGCGGGTTCGTGATGTTCGCGACCGCCGCGCGCGAGTTGGTCGGTCTGGCGTCGAGCGACCAGTTCCGGCACTGGTACGTCGGGGGCAACGACCTGGAGGTCGCGATCTTCGGCAGTTGGGGGGTCGCCCTGCTGTTCTCGGCGACCGTGGTCGTGCTGATGCTGCGCGCGGGCGACCGGCCGGGCGGAGGCGCGGCGGGGGCGCCGGCGCGGGGGTCGCAGTCCTACCTGGTCTCCGGCGGGCTGATGCTGGTGCTCGGCCTCGCGCTGGTCGGCTGGATCGTGCGCATGCTGACCCGGGACGAGGGCGGGATCAGCGCCGGGCAGTACTTCAAGGGCCTGGCCGACCCCGGCGAGTCGTTCGCCCCGGCGCTCGCCGGGTCCACGGAGTTCTGGGAGGCGGTCTTCCCGGCGGCGCTGCTGCTGGTCGGCGTGCTGGCGCTGATGCGCAGGCCGGTGGTGCGCGGAGCGGCGATCGTGGTCCTCGGGGTCTACCTCTACATCAACGTCCGCCGCATGATCGGCATGACGATCACCGACTACCCGAACGACGTGCCGACCGACGGCCGGATACCCGTTCTCGGCTGGGACGGGTACACGGAGGACACGGAGGGCTGGCTCGTCCTGGCCACCTACGTCGGCGGCTCGCTGATAGCCGTCGCGGTGATCGCGCTGATGCTGCGCGCGCCGGAGACGGCGGCCGGGGTGTCCGCACCGGCGGCGGGCGGTTACGTACCGCCGCAGCCGGCGGGGCGGCCCGCGCCCGGGGCGCAGCCGCGCTTCCAGCCGCAGGCGCGGCAGGACGCGACACCGCGGGCCCCGGCGCCGGCCGCGCCACCGCCTCCCGCTGCACCGCCTCCCGCCGCGCCGCCGCCCGCCGCACCGCCCTCGGCGGGGCCGCCGCCCGCGGGCCCGCCGCCGGCCGGTCCGCCGCGGGTGGGCTGAGGAGCCGGGCGCCCGGCGACCGGTCAGCGGGGGCGTACGGCGTCGCCGAGGCGTACGGTGCCGGGGGTCAGGACGTCGGCGGCCACGCCGAGGCACATCCCGCGGTCGGCGGTCAGCGTCTTGAGCACCCGGCGGTCCTCCGGCAGGTCGCGCTGCGCCATCGTCGTCATCACGCAGCGCTTCACCCGCTTGATGATCCGCAGCCGCACCTCCTCGCCCACGGCCACCTCCCGGCCCACCCAGTCCTCCTCGATCCAGGGTTCCTCGGTGTCCAGCAGGATGTTCTTGCGGAAGCGGCGGGCGTCGGCCGGTTCGGTGTCGCCGAGAATGCGGCCCAGTGCGTGCAGGGAGGCGGTGCCGATCAGCGTCACGGCGCACTCGTCGAAGTGCGGGACGGCGTCCTCGCGGGCCAGCCGTACGTCGGCGCCGAGCAGTTCGGCCAGGTGCGCGTCGTCGCGCAGGTCGCGGCCGTCGGGGGTGACGACGTGCGGGCGGCCGGTGCCCTCGTCACCCGCGGGGTAGGAGGCGGAGAAGTGGAGCAGGCCCTCGGCGCGGCGGAAGCGGCGGGAGTTCTTGCCGCTGCCGAGCTTGCCGTCGCCGTAGGTGACGGCCCAGAGGCGGTCGCCGACCGTGCCGCGCTCGTCGATGACGAGCTGCGGCAGCCGTTCGCCGAGCATGGACTTGACCGGGAAGCGCCGCAGTGTGGCGACGGTGGCGTGGGACTGTTCCGGTGCGGGCGTCGGGGCCGGTATCGCGCGCGGGAGTTCGGGCATGCTTCGGACCCTATGCCCGGCCCGGGTCGAAGCCGAAGGGTATTTCCAATCGGTGCGCGGCCATCAGCTCCTCGTCGAGGAGGAGTTCCTTGGTCGCGCCGTCGGCGACGATCAGCCCGCCGCCGAGGACGACGGAGCGGGGGCACAGTTCGAGGGCGTAGGGGAGGTCGTGGGTGACCATCAGGACGGTGACGTCGAGGGAGCGCACGATGTCGGCGAGTTCGCGGCGGGCGGCGGGGTCGAGGTTGGAGGACGGCTCGTCCAGCACGAGCACCTCCGGTTCCATGGCCAGCACGGTGGCGACGGCGACCCGGCGGCGCTGGCCGAAAGAGAGGTGGTGGGGCGGCCGGTCCGCGTGTTCCGCCATGCCGACCTGTGCCAGTGCCCGCCGTACGCACGCCTCCAGTTCCGGCCCGCGCATGCCGCCGGCGGCCGGGCCGAAGGCGACGTCGTCGCGGACGGTGGGCATGAACAACTGGTCGTCGGGATCCTGGAAGACGATCCCCACGCGGCGGCGTATCTCGGCGAAGTTCCGCTTCTCCACGGGCAGTCCGGCGACGCGGACGGTGCCGGCACCGCCGCCGAGGATGCCGTTGAGGTGGAGGACGAGCGTGGTCTTGCCGGCACCGTTGGGCCCGAGGACGGCGACGCGCTCGCCGCGTTCGACGGTGAGGTCGACGCCGAAGAGGGCCTGGTGGCCGTCGGGGTAGGCGTAGGCGAGACCGGCGACTTCCAGCGAGGGGGGCGGTCTCCGTGCCGGCTCCGTCGGCTCCGTCGGCTGGGTCGGCTCTGTCACAGGGAGCTCCATCCGAGCAGGCACACGGCGAGGGCGGTCAGCGGCAGCGCGGCGGCGGACGACCACTGTGCCCGGGTGGCAACGGCCCGGTCGACGACCGGCATCGTACCCGTGTAGCCGCGGCTGACCATGGCGAGGTGGACGCGCTCACCGCGCTCGTAGGAACGGATGAACAGGGCCCCCGCGGTACGGGCGAGCACACCCCAGTGGCGCGGGCCGCGGGCGGTGAAGCCGCGGGACTCGCGGGCGATGCGCATCCGGCGCAGCTCGTCGGCGATCACGTCGCCGTAGCGGACCATGAACGTCGCGATCTGCACGAGCAGCGGCGGCATGCGCAGCCGTTGCAGCCCGAGGAGCAGGGCGCGCAGTTCGGTGGTCGCGGCGAGCAGCACGGACGCGGCGACGCCGAGGGTGCCCTTGGCGAGGACGTTCCAGGCGCTCCAGAGGCCGGACTCGCTGAGGGAGAGCCCGAGGACGTCGGTGCGCGGGCCCTCCGCGACGAAGGGGAGGAGGACCGCGAAGGCGACGAAGGGCACCTCGATGACGAGCCGCCCCAGCACGAACCCCGGCGGCACGCGCGCGGCGGCGCCGACGCCGGCGAGCAGCAGCGCGTACGCGCCGAACGCCCAGACCGCCTCGCGGGGTGTGGCGACGACGACCAGGACGAAGGAGAAGGCGGCGACGAGCTTCGCGTGCGCGGGCAGCCGGTGGACGGGCGAGTCGCCGTGCCGGTACAGCTTGTGCGCGTGCCCCGCTCCCAGGGCTCAGCCCTCCGGCCGGGCCGGGGGCCGCGGGTCCGTCTCGCGGGGGCCCGGGACCGCGCCTCCGCGGTCCGGGGAGCCGGGCTCCTCCGCCGCGGTCGCCGGTCCGGCGGCGGGCACCCTCCCGGGATCCTTGTCCGCACGTCCCTCGCCGCGTCCCTCGCCAGGTCCCTCGCCGCCGCCCGCTCCCGCCGCGGCGCTCAGAGGTGCCGCGCCGCCCCGGCGGCGGCGGACCGCGACGAACACCCCGCTGCCCACCGCCAGCGTGACCGTGACGCCGATGACGCCGGCGAGGCCGCCGGAGAGACGGGCGTCGGTGATGTCCTCGACGCCGTAGTCCGCCAGGGGCGAGTCGGACAGCGCGTGCTCCTTCTCCTCCTCGGCGATGCCCTTGTCGCCCGCGACCTTCTCCAGGCCGTCCGGGTCGGAGGAGGCGTAGAAGCTCACGACCCCGGCGAGGACGAGGGACGCGGCCACACCGACGGCCCAGACCCGCCCCGGGCTGCGCCCCGGCCGCGGGCCGGCGGCCCCCTGCACCGTGCCGCCGCCCGCCGGGACCGTGCCGGCGCCCGCCGGGACGGTGCCCGTACGCTCCGGGAGCGGCGCCGTGGCCCCGTCGCCCGGCCGCGCCACCGTCGCCGTGCGCAGTTCGAGCGGGCGCCGCACGCCCTGCGCGCCGTGGATCAGGTCCGGGCGGACCGCGGCCACCGAGGCGACGGTCGCCGTGGTGATGGCCGCCTCGCCGAGGCCGATGAGGAGGTGGACGCCCACCATCGCCGTGGCGACCTTCGTCAGCGACACGTCCGCGGTGCCGCCCAGCGCGTACAGCCCTGTGAACGCCAGCGCCGAGGCCGGCACCGACAGCGCCGCCGCGACGAACGTGGCCACCCCCAGCCCGCCCAGTCCGCCCCGCCCCCGCGGCAGCACCCCGAACAGCGCACGGAACACGGCGTACGACACGGCGACCGTCACCACGCCCATCAGCGTGATGTTCACGCCCAGGGCCGTGAGCCCGCCGTCCGCGAAGAGCAGTCCCTGCATCAGCAGGACCACGGCGATGCACAGCACGGCCGTCCACGGCCCCACGAGTATCGCCGCCAGCGCGCCGCCGAGCAGGTGCCCGCTCGTGCCCGCCGCGACGGGGAAGTTCAGCATCTGCACGGCGAAGACGAACGCCGCGACGAGCCCCGCCAGCGGCGCCGTCCGTTCGGCCAGTTCGTGCCGGGCGCCGCGCAGGCTGACGGCCACGGCCCCGGCGGCGACCGCGCCGGCGGCGACCGAGACGGGTGCGTCGATGAATCCGTCGGGCACATGCATGGCGGCGTCCCTCCGTCGGCCGGCAGGCGGTTCGCCCATATGTATCGGCAGGACGGCACCCGGTCATACAAACCAATTGCAAAGAGATGGCAACAGCGCTCACCTCGCGAAACCGCCGCCGACTTGCCGTTGCCCCTTACGCCCCGAAACATGGAGATTGTGACAGACGGTTCCGAGAGCACCGCCGCGCCCGGCCCCGGCCTGCCCTACCTCCGCTTCCCCCACCTCCACGGCGACCTCCTCTGCTTCGCCGCCGAGGACGACCTCTGGCTCGCCCCGCTGCCCGCGCCCGGCGCGAAGCCGGAGCGGGGCTGGCGGCTGACCGTCGACCGCACCCGCGTGGGGCATCCGCGGTTCTCGCCGAACGGGCGGTCCATCGCGTTCACCAGTTGGCACAGCCTCGACGCCGAGATCCACGTCGTGTCCGCCGAGGGCGGCGGGGCCCGGCGGCTGACGTACTGGGGCAGCCCGGACACCCGGGTGTGCGGGTGGACGCCGCCGGCCGAGGACGCCGCGCCGCAGATCCTCGCGGTCTCCTCACAGGGGCAGCCGCTGTCGTACCAGACGTGGTCCTATCTGGTGCCGACCGACGGCTCCCCCGGTCGCCGGCTGCCCTGGGGGCCGGTCGACGACATCGCGGTCGCCGAGCTGTCCGGCTGCCGCAGGACGCTGCTGCTCACCGGCCGCCCGCCGCACGAGCCCGCCGCCTGGAAGCGCTACCGCGGCGGCGCCACCGGCCGCATCTACCTGCACGGCGAGCGGCTGCTCGCGAACCTCGGCGGGCACGTGGAGTGCGTGATGTTCGTCGGCCCGCCGGCCGCCACGCGCATCGCCTTCCTCTCCGACCACGAGGGCGTCGGCAACCTCTACTCCTGCCTCCCCGACGGCACGGACCTGCGCAGGCACAGCGACCACGCCGAGTTCTACGCCAGGAACGCCGCCACGGACGGCCACCGGGTCGTCTACCAGTGCGCCGGCGAGCTGTGGCTCGCCGAGGACTTCGGCCCCGCCGGGCAGCCGCGCCGCCTCGACGTGCGGCTCGGCAGCCCCCGGGTCGGGCGGCGGCCGTACCAGGTGGCCGCGGAGAACAACGTGCACGGGCTGACAGTCGACACCACCGGGCGCGCCAGCGCGCTCGCGGTGCGCGGCGCGCTGTACTGGCTGACCCACCGGGACGGCCCGGCGCGCACGATCACCGACGCTCCCGGGGCGCGGATCAGACTGCCGGAGATGCTGGGCGACACCAACCGCGTCGCGTACGTCACGGACGCGGCCGGTGACGACGCCATCGAGATCGCGGACCTGCCGCGTACCGGCGCCGTGGGCGAGCCGCTGCGGCTGGCGGCGGGGCGGCTGGGCCGGGTGCTGGCGCTGGTGCCCTCGCCGGACGGGCGGCACATCGCGATCGCCACGCACGACGGCCGGCTGCTGCTGGTGCGGGTGCCGGAGCGGGTGCACGTCGACGAGCGGATGTCGGTGGAGGTGGCGGAGGAGTTCGCGGAGGCGGTACGGGCCGCGGAGGAGCTGTCGCCGGCCGAGGCGGCGGGTGACTGCCAGGTCACCGAGCTGATCAGGTCGGTCAACGGGCCCGTACGCGACCTGGCGTTCTCGCCGGACTCCAGGTGGATCGCCTGGGCCCACCCGGGCATCGGCCGCTCGCTGCGGCAGATCAAGATCGCCCGGATCGCGGACCGGACGATCGTGGACGTGACGGACGGCCGGTTCGAGGACGAGGAGCCGGTGTTCACGCGCGACGGGCGCTATCTGGCGTTCCTGTCCTGGCGCGGCTTCGACCCGGTGTACGACGTGCACACCGGCGACCTGTCGTTCCCGCTGGGCTCCCGCCCCTACCTCGTACCGCTGCATCCCGCGACGCCCTCGCCGTTCGCGCTGTCCGCCGAGGGCCGCCCCGCGGCCGGCGGGATGGACCGGGTCGGCCCGTCGGCGGCGGGGGGCGGGACGGTGCTGGTGGAACCGGAGGGGCTGGAGAGCCGGGTGGCGCCGATTCCGGTGCCGGCGTCGAAGTACTCCTCGCTGCTGCCGGTCGCGGGCGGCGGGCTGGTGTGGCTGCGCTGGCCGATCTCCGGCGCGCTCGGCGAGACGTTCGCCAACCCCGCGGACACCTCGGGCCGGCCGACGCTGGAGCACTTCGACATCTCCACCGCCCGGCTCACCGAACTGACGTCGCTGGTCACGGAGATCGCCGTGAGCGGCGACGGCACCAGGCTGGTGGTCAACGACGGCGGCTCGCTGCGCGCGATCCCGGCGACCGACCGGGCGGACCCGGACACCACCGTGTACATCGACCTGCGGCGGGTGCTGCACGTCGCCGACCCGGTGGCCGAGTGGCACCAGGCGTACGCCGAGACCGGCCGGATCATGCGGGCGTTCTTCTGGGAGCCGCACATGTGCGGCGTCGACTGGGACGCGGTGCTGGCGCAGTACCGGCCGCTGCTGGACCGCGTGGCCACCCCGGACGAGTTCGCCGACCTGCTGCGCGAGGTGCTGGGCGAGCTGGGCACGTCGCACGCGTACGTTACGCCCGCCCGCCGCAACGAGGGCCCGCCGCACTACCGGCGGCCCATCGGCTTCCTCGGCGTGAACTTCGTCCGCACCCGCGACGGCCGCGGCTGGGCCCTGGCCCGCATCCTGCCCGGCGACTCCTCCGACACCCGCGCCCGCTCCCCGCTGGCCGGCACCGGCATCCCGGAAGGCTCGGTGCTCACCCACGTCGACGGCCGCGCGGTCGACCCGGTCACGGGCCCGTACCCGCTGCTGGAGGGGGCGGGGGGCACGTCGGTGGAGCTGACGTTCGCGATCGCGGGCGGCGGGGGGAGGCTGCGCCGGGTGGCCGTGGTGCCGCTGGTCGACGACCGGCCGCTGCGCTACCAGGACTGGGTGGCGGCGCGGCGCGCGGTGGTGCACGAGCTGAGCGGCGGGCGCTGCGGCTACCTGCACATCCCGGACCTGGTCGCCAGCGGCTGGGCGCAGTTCAACCGGGACGTGCGGATGGAGATGAACCGCGAGTCGCTGATCGTGGACGTACGGGGCAACGCGGGCGGGCACATCAGCGAGCTGGTGCTGGAGAAGCTGACCCGCACGATCATGGGCTGGGACCTGACGCGCAACGCGCAGCCCGTCTCGTACACCTCGACCGCGCCGCGCGGGCCGATGGTGGCGCTGGCCGACGAGGCGACGTCGTCGGACGGCGACATGATCACGGCGGCGTTCAAGCTGCTCGGCCTCGGCCCGGTGGTGGGGCTGCGCACGTGGGGCGGGGTGGTCGGCATGACGGGCCGGCACCGGCTGGGCGACGGCACGGTGATCACGGTGCCGATGAACGCGGCCTGGTTCGACGAGTACGGCTGGGGCGTGGAGAACGCCGGCGTCTCGCCCGACGTGGTCGCCGAACGCACGCCGCTGGACTGGGCGGAGGGCCGGACCTCCGAGCTGAACGTCGCGGTGGCCACCGCGCTGGAACTGCTGCGCGAGCACCCGGCCGCGGTGCCGCCGGACTACGCCGACGTGCCGGACCGGAGCCGGCCGCCGCTGCCGGCGCGCTCGCGGCAGGCGTAGAAGACCCGCGGGACGCAAAGGCACTTGATCCCGAAATGCGGCATTGAGCCGCGTATGTAAGCCTGAGGAGGGCCCCAACACCCTCTCGCACTAGGAGTGATGAACAAGATGGGCGCATTCGACAAGGCGAAGGACATGGCCAGCGACGCGGCCGAGAAGGCGAAGGAAGCCGCGCAGAAGAGCCGCGAGCAGGGCCAGCAGAGCCGTGAGCGCGGCCGGCAGCAGGACCAGGACCCTTCGCAGCGCGCCCAGGAGGGCGCTGAGCAGGGCCGCGACCGTATGCGGGAGCGCCGCGACGACGAGCAGGACGAACGCTGACCCGACGCGGTTCGGGCACGCACGAGGGGCGCACCCCACGCGGGTGCGCCCCTCCGCCGTAGTCCCGCTCCGGGGCCTACGCTTTCCGCTTCCCGCGCAGCGCCCGCGTCCGCTCGTCCGCCGCGCCACCGGCGCCGACCAGCCCGCCGCGCGCCGCGCGCGTCGCCGCGAGCAGCGGCGCCAGCTTCCCCATCTCCCGCTTCGCCAGCGGCCCGCTGACGACCGACGGCAGCGCGCCGCGCACCGACTGCATGCCGCGCAGCCACCACTGCCCATAGACGTGCGGCGAGCGCCGCTCGATGCCCGCGACCAGCCGCTCGACGGCGGGCGCGAGGGGATACGTCTTGTTCGACGGCCACGGCAGCCGCGCCCGCATGTCGCGCAGCACCTCGTCCGCGTCGGCGCCGCGCACCATGTCGGTGTCGGTCCAGCTCAGATAGCCGACGCCGACGTCCACGCCCTGGTGGCCGACCTCGGCGCGCAGGCAGTGCGCGAACGCCTCCACGCCGGACTTCGACGCACAGTACGCCGCCATCATCGGCGCGGGCGTGATCGCGGCGAGCGAGGCGATCTGGAGGTGGTAGCCGCGCGCGCGGACCAGCGCCGGCAGGAAGGCGCGGGCGGTGGCCACGCTGCCCAGCAGATTGACCTCGATGACGCGGTCGAAGGAGCGGGCGTCGGAGTCGAGGAACGGGCCGCCGGTGGCGACGCCCGCGTTGGCGACGACCACGTCGACGCCGCCGAAGTGCTCCTCGACCTCGGCGGCGGCGCCGGCCATCGCCTCGTGGTCGGTGACGTCCGCGTGCCAGTGGGCGGAGTCGCCCGGCAGCGCGTCGGCGACCTTCTTGAGCTCGTCCGGCTCCAGCCCCACCAGTGCGAGCCGCGCCCCGCGCGCCGCCAGCCGGCGCGCCAGCAGCGCGCCGACGCCGCGGGCGGCGCCGGTGACGACGACGGTCCTGCCCTCCAGTCCGTGCCGGCGGCTCATGCGCCCGCCTCCTCCTTCTCGGTGGCCGCCGCGGCGGCCGGCCCGGCTGCCGTCCCGGGCGTCCCGGCCGGCTCGACGGTCTCGGCCGGTCCCCCGGCGGTCTCTTCAGCCTGCGCCCCCGCCGGTGCTCCCGCCAGGTGGTCGCGTACGAGTTCGCGCAGCACCTCGGCGACCGCGTACGGCGCCTCGATCGGCGTCATGTGCCCCAGCCCGGGCAGCTCGGTGAACCCCGCGCTCTGCGGCAGCAGCTCGTCGATCCTCCGCGCCAGCCGCACCGGCGTGAGCTTGTCGGCGGCGCCGTGCACCACCGCGGCCGGCACCGGCATCCGCGCGACCTCCGCGTCCAGGTCGAGGGTCGCCAGCACCCGTCCCCAGGCGCCGCGCGCCCTGCGCGGGCTGGCGAAGACGATGCGGACGCTCGCCTCGATCTGCGCCGGGGTGGCGCCGCGCCCCAGGATCGCCGGGCCCAGCACCTTCTTCGACAGCGGCGTCACCGGCCCCATCGGCAGCTTCGAGACCAGCAGCGCGCGCTGCACCGCGGAGCGCAGCGCCCGCGCCCGCAGCGGCACCACCCGCGACTCGGGCACCAACTGCGCGCTGCCCGTGCTGCACAGCAGCACGGCCGCGGCCCGCTCGCGCAGATACGGCCGCCCGGCGGCGGCCATCAGCGTCATGCCGCCCATCGAGTGGCCGCCGATCACGGCCTTCTCGCCGGGCGCCAGCGCCGCGTCGAGCACCGCGCCGAGGTCGTCGGCGAGGGTGGCGGTGTGGTACGAGCCGACGCCGCCGGCGGGGCTGCGGCCGTGGCCGCGCTGGTCGTAGACGATGACGCGGTGCGCGGGTGCGAGCTGCCGGACGACCGGCGCCCAGAAGGCCGTCGAGCAGCACCAGCCGTGCGCGAGGACGACGGCGGGCGCGTCCTTCGGCCCGTGCTCCTCGACGTACAGCCGGGTGCCGTCGGCGGAGACGGCGGTCAGCTCGCGCCGGGGTACGGGCGGGGCGTACGGGCCGGAGGTGACGTGCATGAGCCGGCTCATCGGACGGCCTCCTCACCCCGGTGGGTTCCGGCGGACTCCGGCGCGAGGCCCGCCGCGCGCGGCGTCCCGTCCCCGGCGCGCAGCAGCTCGTACTCCTCCACGTGCACCTTCCTCGTCACCTTCCGGAACTCGGTCGTCGTGCCCGGCCACACGGTCGTGTTGCGCCCGTTCGCGTCCAGGTACCAGCTATCGCAGCCGCCGGTGTTCCACACCGTGCGCTTCATCCGCTCCTGCACGCGCGTGTTCCAGTCCTTCACCGCGGACGGGCGCGCGTCGAGCGCGACCCGGCCGCCGGACCCGCCGAGCTGGTCGAGGCGGCGGACGAAGTCGGCCATGTAGGTGAGCTGCGCTTCGATGATGAGGATCATCGAGCTGTTCCCGAGGCCGGTGTTGGGGCCGATGATCGTCAGCAGGTTGGGAAAGCCGGCCGCGCTCGCGCCGCGCAGCGCCGCCATCCCGCCGCGCCACGCCTCCGCGAGGGTGGTGCCGTCACGGCCCTTGATGCGGTCGGCGATGGGCATGTCCGTGACGTGGAAGCCCGTCCCGAAGATGATCGCGTCGGCCTCGGTCTCGGTGCCGTCGGCGGCCACGAGGGTCGACCCGCGCACCTCCCGCAGACCGGAGGCGACGACGTCGACGTTGGGCTGGGCGAGCGCCGGATAGTAGTCGTTGGACAGCAGGATCCGCTTGCAGCCGATCCGGTAGTCGGGTACGAGTTTGCGGCGCAGGTCGGGGTCCTTGATCGCCCGGCTCAGGTTCCGCTTGGCCATGAGCTCCACGAATCCCAGCTCGTTGGGACGTTTGGTGAACGCCTGCACCTGAAGTTCGCGGATGCCCCACAGGAGGCCGCGGCGCAGCTTGGTGGTCGCGGGTACGCGCGCGTGCAGCCACCGCTCGGGCGCGCTGATGGCGCGGTCCACGCGCGGCAGCACCCACGGCGGCGTGCGCTGGAAGACGGTGAGCCGGGAGACCTCGGGCTGGATGGACGGCACGATCTGGATGGCGGAGGCGCCCGTGCCGACCATGGCGACCCGCTTGCCGCCGAGCGGCACGTCGTGGTCCCAGCGCGCGGAGTGGAAGACCTTGCCGGGGAACGTGTCGAGGCCGGGGATGTCCGGGACCTTGGGGTCGGACAGCGGCCCGGTGGCGGAGACTACGACGTCGGCGGTGAGTTCGCGGTGCGCGGTGTCGATCTCCCAGTGCAGCTCGTCGTCGTCCCAGCGGATGCCGCGCACCTCGTGGTCGAAGCGGATGTGCTGCCGTACGCCGAAGATGTCGGCGACCTGCTCCAGGTACTCCCGGATGTGCTCCTGGCCGGAGAAGGTGCGCGGCCACTCGGCGTTGGGCGCGAAGGAGAACGAGTACAGGTGGGAGGGGACGTCGCAGGCGCAACCCGGGTAGGCGTTGTCCCGCCACGTGCCGCCGAGCGCGCTCGCGCGCTCCAGCACGACGAAGTCCGTGATCCCCTCCCGGCGCAGCCGTACGGCGGCGCCGAGGCCGCCGAAGCCGGAGCCGATCACCGCCACCCTGACGTGTTCGCGCGTCATCGCCGTCGTCCTCCCTGCCGTGGAGCCGCGATTGCGCCAGCATTCACTGGCACGATGAGAGTAGGGCCTCTTCTTACCCATGGGTAGGGGGCCGGCGTGATCGGTTTCCGCCCGGGAGTGGGGTGTCGGCGGGAGGTCCTACCCTGGTGGTCGGGGCGTACGGCGCAGACCTGCGAGGACGCCGGGAGACGGACGAAGGACCGACGAGAGACCGCGGAAGACCGGCGGAAGGGACAGACGGTGGGACGCGAATACCGGACGGGGGAGCTGGCGGAGCACGCCGGCATCACCGTCCGCACCCTGCGCTTCTACCGCGAGCGCAAGCTCCTCCAACCGCCGCGCCGCGAGGGCCGTATCGCCTGGTACGGGGAACACCACCTCTCCCGGCTGCGGACGATCGCCGCTCTGCTGGACCGCGGCCACACCCTGGGCGGCATCGCGGAGTTGATCTCCGCCTTCGAGAGCGGCAGGGACGTACGGGGCGCCGCCGAACTGCTCGGTCTGGAGGAGACGCTGGCCAAGCCGTGGTCGGAGGAGACCCCCGTGCGCATCACGCCGGAGGAGCTGGCCGACCGGTTCGCGGGCGAGGTCTCGCCGGAGAACCTCGCCACGTCCATCGACATGGGCTATGTCGCCGTGGAGGGCGAGGAGTTCATCCACGTCAGCAGAAGGCTGCTGGACGCCTCGTCGAAGCTGGTGGCCAAGGGCGTGCCGCTGGCCGCCGTGCTCGCCGCCGGCCGCGAGGTGCGCGCGCACGCCGACGACCTCGCCGAGCTGTTCACCGGGCTCATACGCGCGCACGTGCTGGCGGACGTCCTGGACACACCGGCGGGCGAGCTGACGGGTGAGCAGGTGGAGCGGCTGACGGACGCGCTGGAGCAGTTGCGGCCGGTGTCGATGGAGGTGCTGGAGGCGGAGGTGGCGATGGCGATGGACCGGCGGGTGCGCAAGGAGTTCGAGGAGTGGAAGCGCACGCACGCCGGGTCCACCGCCGAGGAGCCCGAGGGCTGAACGGGCCGGGCCGGCACCGGCTTTCAGAACGCCGGAAGCCTCACCTCACCGGAGGTCGGGTCCGGTGGGGGCGCCGGCGCGGCCGGACCCGGGCCGGGTCACCGGGCGTTCACCGGGGCTCCGGCACCCACCAGCGCGCCTTGTAGATCCCGCCGTCCGGGAGCCGGTACGCGCCCTCCGGGTTGTGCGCCGACACCGTCGTCGTCCACCACGTCTCGCCGAGCCCCGGCTCCGGCACGGTCGTGGCGACCCGGCCGCTCCCCCGCACGTCGCTGACCGCCTTCACGCTGCGCCGGCTGATCTGCGCCGCACCGGCGAAGTCCTGGCGGAACTCGCGCCGGGCGATGTCGTACTGGTACACCGCGTGGTTGGTGGTCAGCCACAGCCGGCCGGGACGGCTCGCGACGAGGCTGAGGTCGTGCCCGCCGGCCCGGACGCCCTCGGGGTGCGGCAGCGCGGCGCCGTGGACGCGGGTGAGCGTGGGCTCCGCGCGCGTACCGCCGACCTTCAGGGCGATCAGTTCGTCGTAGCCGATGGCCCACAACACGCCGCGCCAGGTGTCCCACTGGAGCCCGTGCGCGTCGTCGAAGCGGTACTCGGCGTACGTGTCGTTCGCCGGGCCCTGCGACGCGGCGTAGAGGCGGATGGTGTCGCCGGTGCTGCCGGCGACGGCGACGTTGCCGTCGGGGAGCAGCTCGATGCTGTGCGGGTTGACCGTGTCCGTGCCGCCGGCGAGGGCACCGGCCCAGTAGCGGCGGCCGGTGGGCACCTCGACGACGGCGGCGAAGCCGAAGGAGGCGGTGGTCAGCAGGTACGTACGGCCCCTGCGGCGGCGGGCCTTGGCCTCGTCGACGTACGTCCAGCTCGCCTGCGGCACCAGGTCCGCGTACCTCTCGTCGCCCTCCGGCGAGAAGGCCCAGCGCACGGCGTCCGCCGAGTCCCACGGCAGGCGGGGGTCGAGGACGAGCACGCGGCGGGACTTCTGGTCGGTGACGGCGACGGGCGGCTCGGGCCTCGCGCCGGCCGCGTGCGCGCCGGCGGCCGGAAGCGTGGCGGCGGCGCCCGCGCCGAGGGCGGTGAGCAGGGCCGTACGTCGGGTGGGTCTGCCGGTCATGGGCACTCCTGGTCGGGTTGCTCTGATCAACATCAGCCGCACAGTGCCACGCCGGGTGGCGGGAAGTAAGCCCTTGCGATAGCCGGTTGGTGAATTCTGTGCATCTGTCGCACCCGATGACCGTTGTCGGTGCCCGCCCGTACGATGGCGGGCGTGACCAGAGAAACGGTGGCGGCCCCCGCCGCGGAAGAGCCGGTGGAGAATCGCCTGGAGTCCCACCGCGTCGAGCTGACCGGGTACTGCTATCGCATGCTCGGCTCCGCCTTCGAGGCGGAGGACGCGGTCCAGGAGACGATGGTGCGCGCCTGGAAGGGCTTCGACCGCTTCGAGGGCCGCGCGTCGATGCGCTCGTGGTTGTACCGCATCGCCACGAATGTCTGTTTCGACATGCACGGCAGCCCCCAGCGCCGCGCCCGCCCGATGGATCTGTCCTCGCCCGGCGCGGCCACGACGTCCCCGGAGGTCGTCCTCGGCGCGGCCCTACCGGAGGCCACGTGGCTGGAGCCGATGCCGGACGCGAAGGTGCTCCCCGAGGGCGGCGACCCGGCCGAGGTCGCGGCCCAGCGCGACTCCGTGCGCCTCGCCTTCGTCGCCGCGCTGCAGCACCTGCCGCCGCGCCAGCGCGTGGTGCTGATCCTGCGGGACGTGTTCGCCTGGAAGGCGAGCGAGGTCGCGGAGCTGCTGGAGACCTCCGTGGCGTCGGTGAACAGCGCGCTGCAGCGCGCCCGCGCGACGCTGGCCACCGAGGCCCCGGCGGACAGCGAGCCGGCCAAGCCGCTGGACGCGGACCAGCAGCGCTTCCTGGAGCGGTACGTGGACGCCTTCGAGCGGTACGACCTGGATGCGCTCACGGCGCTCATGCGCGAGGACGTCGTCCTCTCCATGCCCCCGCTGCCCCTGTGGTTGCGCGGCCCGGAGGACATCCGCACCTGGTTCCTCGGCACCGGCTCGGTCTGCCGCGGCTCCCGCCTGGTCCCCTGCTCGGCGAACGGCATGCCGGCCTTCGCGCAGTACCACCCGGACCCCGAGACCGGCGGGCACCGCGCCTGGGCGATCCAGATCCTGGAGATCGAGGACGGCAAGGTCACGGGGATGAACAACTTCCTGGGCGTGGACCGCCTGTTCCCCCTCTTCGGCCTGCCGCTGGTGCTGGAGGACTGAGAACGGGAGGACCGGCGCAGCCGGACCGGGCCGGCTCCGGGACCGCCCGGCACCCGGGGCGCGTCCGCGCGGGCGTCACCGCAGCCCTGTCCACCACCGTTCTCCGCGCCTCCGCCCCGCAGCGCCCCGTCTCCCATGGTTCGCCCCGCCACGACCTGGCCTGCCACGGCCCCGTCTCGCGACGGCCCGTCTCAGCCCGCCCGGTCCCCCCCGCGGTCCGCCTCGCCTGTCCCGCCACGGCCCGTCTCCCCCACGCCTGTCGGCCACGCCCCGTGCCGCCACGGCCCCTCCGTCACGGACCACCGCCGTCCGCTATAGCCCGTCCGGCGAGGACTCCGCTCGGGTCTGCAGCAGCGTGCGCTCCTGCGCGTTGCGCGTCAGGTCCGCCGCCCGCGCGAACTCCGCCCGCGCCTCCGCCGCCCGCCCCAGCCGCCGCAGCAGGTCGCCGCGGACGCTGGGCAGCAGGTGGTAGTCCTTCAGCGCCGGCTCGTCCGCGAGCCCGTCGACGATCCGCAGCGCCTCCCCGGGCCCGTACGCCATGGACACCGCCACCGCCCGGTTCAGCTCCACCACCGGCGACGGCGCCACCCGCGCCAGCGCCTCGTAGAGCCGGACGATCTGCCCCCAGTCCGTGTCCTCCGCCCGCGGCGCCCGCGCGTGGCAGGCGGCGATGGCCGCCTGCAGCGCGTACGGGCCGGGCCCCGGCGCCCCCGCCGCGACCAGCGACTGCGCCCGCGCCAGCGCCGCGAACCCGCGCCGGATCAGCAGGTGGTCCCACCGTCGGCGGTTCTGCTCCAGCAGCAGCACCGGCTCACCGTCGGGCCCCGTGCGTGCCGCCGCCCGCGACGCCTGGATCTCCAGCAGCGCCGCCAGCCCGTGCACCTCCGGCTCCTTCGGCATCAGCCCCGCGAGCACCCGGGCCAGCCGCAGCGCGTCCTCGCACAGCCCCGGGCGCATCCAGTCGTCGCCCGCGGTCGCCGAGTAGCCCTCGTTGAAGACCAGGTAGATGACCTCCAGCACCGACGCCAGCCGCTCCGCCCGCTCCGCACCCTGCGGCTGCTCGAACGGCACCTCCGCCTTCGCCAGCGTCCGCTTGGCCCGGACGATGCGCTGCGCCACCGTCGGCTCCGTGACCAGGAACGCCCGCGCGATCTCGTCGGTGGTCAGCCCGCCGAGGAGCCGCAGCGTGAGCGCCACCCGCGCGGGCGTGGACAGCACCGGGTGGCAGGCCGTGAACACCAGCCGCAGCAGGTCGTCCTCGATGTCGTCGTCGAGGACCGCGGCGAGTTGCGCCTCGCCCTCCGGGCGGCGGCTCTCCAGGTCGTGGCCGATCTCCGCCAGCTTGCGCGCGTAGCGCTCCTTGCGGCGTACGAGGTCGATGGCCCGCCGCTTGGCCGTGGCCGTCAGCCACGCGCCGGGGTTGTCGGGCACGCCCGACTCGGGCCACTGCTCCAGGGCGGCGACCAGCGAGTCCTGCGCCAGTTCCTCCGCCACCCCGACGTCGCGCACGATACGGGCCACGCCCGCGATGATCCGCGCGGACTCGATCCGCCAGACCGCGGCCACGGCGCGGTCGGCGGCCCCCCGCGCGCCGGCGGGCGGCCGGGGTGCGTCCTCCCGCCGGGGGCGGGCGTCCTGCGAAGCCGTCACAGCCCCACATCAGAACAGCCCGCCCCGGCCGGAGGCAACTCGCAACGGCCCTGACCTGGGCCGTCACGATCGACTACGGCTCCATGATCTCCCGCAGCTCCAGGGTGATGACCCACTCGTCACCGTGCACCTTCAGGAAGCGGTTGGCCCACTCCAGGGCCTCCTCCTTCGACTTGACCTGGGCGATCAGATAGCCGCCGACCAGTTCCTTGGCCTCGGTGAACGGCCCGTCGACCACGGACAGGTTGCCGCGGTCGGAGGTGACCCGTACGGCCTCCTCCGCGGGCTTCAGCCCGGCGGTGTCCAGCAGCACCCCCGACCTGGTCATCTCCTCCAGCAGCTTGCCCATCTCGTCCATGATCTCCTGGCTGGGCATCCCGTCCTTCGGGCTGCGCTCCAGGTCCGGCTCGATCAGCATCATGTAGCGCATCGCGCGTCTCCTCGATCTCGTCGCGGGCGGCCGTGTGCCGTCCTCTGCCCCTGCGTCGAACGACACCCTGCCGGATCGACACGGGCGCGGAGTTTTTTTACGGCGTCGTCAGCGCGGCACGAACGCGACCCGGAACATCCGCGGCCAGTACTTGCCGGTGAGCAGGAACTCGTCGCCGCCGGGGACCGCGGCGATCCCGTTGAGCTCGCGCGCCCCGGCCCGCAGCTCGGCCGGCGTGAGCAGCCCCGAGGCGTCGATGCCGGCGGTGACGGCGCCGGTGTCCGGGTCGATGCGGACCAGGGTCTCGGTTTGGTAGACGTTCGCGTAGACGCTGCCGTCGTCGGTGCACTCCAGCTCGTTGAGCCGGTCGACGGGGACGCCGTCGCGGGTGACGTCCACGTGGCCGGTGGCCTCGAACGTCTCCGGGTCGCGGAACGTGAGCCGGGAGCTGCCGTCGCTCATGACGAGCCGGCCGCCGGCGCCGCCGTCCGTACCGTCGTGGCACAGGCCCCAGCCCTCGCCGTCGTAGCGCACCCGGCGCAGCTCCTTGAGGGTGTCCGCCTCCCGCTCGATGGCGATGCCGTTCTGCCAGGTGAGCTGCCAGAGCCGGGAGCCGACGAGCGTCAGGCCCTCGCCGAAGAGCGGCGCGGGCAGGTCGCGGCGGACGGTGGGCGGGCCGCCGGCGGGGCCGCGGCGGACGGAGGAGCTGCCCTCCAGGCCGGTGCCTTCGTAGAGGTCGGCGCCGCGCAGCTCCAGGCCCTGCGTGAACGCCTCGGTGTCATGCGGCAGGCGCTCCAGCACCCGTACCCGTAGCTCCTGAGGGGCCTGGTCCGTACGGGCCGGGCTCCGGCCTCCCCCGCCGGCTACGCCCTCACTGGCGGGGGTGCCCCCATTGGTCGCCGCCGCCTCCGGATCCCCCGTCGAACACGCGGCCAGGGCCACGGCGAGGAGGGCGCAGACGGTCACGGTGATGCGGCGCATGGGGCCACCTTGACACAGCCGTCGCGCCGCACGGGGGCAGGGCCGCGTCGGTGTCGTCGGCGGCAGCGGCCGGCGCGGGGTCCGCGGGGGCGCGCGTGGCGACGGGGCCGGCCGCGCCCGTCGCCGTGGCCGGGCCGGAGCCCGGCGGGGCCGATAAGCGAGAGCAGCCCACGTGGTGCGGCGCCAGCGCGGCTCCGCCGGAGGCGGCGGCAGCGGCGAGGATGAGCGCCGCCACCGCGGGTGACGGGCCCGCGGGGGCGGCGTTCTCCGGCGCCGGGCCCCGGGGTGCGGGGGTCCCGGGCGCCGGGGTGTGGGGGGCGGGGGTGTCGGGCGTACCGGTCTCGGGGCCGCGGGGGCCGGTGTGACCGGCGTCGGCGCGACCGGCGGGGGACGCACCCGTCCCGGACACGCCTGTCCTCGACGCGTCCGTCCCGGGCACATCCGTCCTCGGCGCATCCTTACCGGAGGCACCTGCCCCCGACGCATCCGTCCTGGACACATCGGTCTCGGGCGCCTCCGTCCCGGCCTCCGCGGCCGGGGCGGTCTCGTAGAGCACCGCCGCCGCTGCCGCGCCCGCGTGGTACGCCGGGGTGGGCGCGGGTACGGAGCCGGGCGGAGTCCCGGGCCCGTCCGGGACCGGGACTACCGGGTCGGCAGATGCGGCGGGCTCCGCCGGGGTGACGTGCTCCGGCGGGGTGACCTGCTCGGGCGGCGCGGCGGGCGCCGGCACCCGGCCGGTGACCGGCGCCGCGGCCACGTCGTCCGGCCCCGCGGCGGGCTCGGTGGCGGGCTCCTCCGGCGGCGTACGGTGCGCCTGCACCGTCAGCTCTATCAGCCCCGCCGCCGCGACCACGCCCGCCCCGACGGCGAGCAGGGCGCCCAGCACCCCGTACCGCACCGTCTCGTTCAGCGCGGTGACGCCGACCGCCGCCGCTATCACGGGGTTGACCACCGTCAGCGTCGCCAGCGGCGCCGAGAGGCCCGCGCCGCGGTACGCCGCCTGCGACAGCAGCAGCCCGGCCGGGGCCAGGATCGCGATCATGCCGATCGCCAGCGGGTCGGTGAAGTCCGCGGTGACGTCCTTGGTGAACACCGACGCCATGCCGAACGCCGCACCCGAGCCCACCGCCAGCGTCACGCTCCGGGCCGCCGCATGCCGTATCCGCATGCCCGCCAGGGTCAGCACGCCCAGCACGGCCACCGTCGCCACGGCCAGCCCCATCGCCGTCGTCCCGCCCAGTGCCTGCGACTCCACGGGGTCGACGAGCGCCAGCAGCGCCACGAGCCCCACGGTCGACAGCAGCGCCCCGCGCCAGGCGGCCCGCCCGGCGCGGCGGCCGAGGAACAGCGCCGCCATCGGCAGCGCGAAGACGATGGTCAGCGCGCCCAGCGGCTGGACCAGGCTGAGCGGCCCGTACGCGAGCGCGATCATGTGCAGCAGCGCACCCGAGCAGTTGAGCACGACGGAGGCCCACCAGCTCCCGCGGTGCAGCGGCGCGAAGGACCCGCCGGCGCCGTCGGCGTCGGTCGTCGTGGCCGCGACACGCTCCTGGACGAGGGCGGCGCCGGCGTACGCCACCGCTGACACCAGCGAAAGCAACACCGACAGCATGAGTGGGCTCATATAGCAACGATCCCGCGATCGGTGGCGAAAGTCGTCATCCTGGCGGATGCTCTGGGTCGTACTGCCGGAGCAGTACGCCCCCCGGGGGAACCCCTCCCGGGTCGCATTTCCCGCCCCGAACCGTCCCCCTACCGGCAGGTAGCCACGAATGCGCCGGATCGGGTGTCCCGGGACGCGCTACGGGCCCTGAACCCCGCCCGGCCGGGCAGACCACCCTTCCGGGGCGCCGCTCACGGCCAGGCGTAGAAGCCCTGCCCCGTCTTGCGCCCCAACTCGCCCCGCGCGACCTTCGCCCGCAGCAGCTCCGGCGGCGCGAACCGCTCCCCCAGCGTCCGGCACAGGTGCTCGGCGATGGCCAGCCGGACGTCGAGCCCGACGAGGTCCGTCAGGCGCAGCGGGCCCATCGGGTGCTTGTAGCCCAGCTCCAACGCGGTGTCGATGTCCGCGGGCGCCGCCACGCCCTCCTCGGCCATGCGGATCGCCTCCAGGCCCAGGGCCACCCCGAGCCTGCTGCTGGCGAAGCCGGGCGAGTCCCGTACGACCACCGCCGTCTTGCCCAGCGTCCGCGCCCAGCCGCGCGCCGCGGCGAGCGCAGCGGGACCGGTCTCCGGCGCGGTGACCAGCTCCACCAGCTCCGAGGCGGGCACGGGGTTGAAGAAGTGCATGCCGAGGAACCGGCCCGGCCGGCCGAGGGCGGCGGCCAGCTCGGTGACGGACAGCGAGCTGGTGTTCGTGGCCAGCACGGCGTCCGGGCCCACCGCCCGCTCGGCGTCGGCGAGCACCCGCGCCTTCAGCCCGGCGTCCTCCGGCACCGCCTCCACCACCAGCTCCAGCCCCGCGTCCGCCGGCAGCTCCGCGACGGAGGCGACGGCCCGCACCCGCGAGCGCACCTCCTCCGGGTCCACGCCGGCGGCGAGCCGGCCCCGTTCGGCGGCCCGCCGCAGCCCGCCGGCGACCCGCTCCACCGCTGCCGCCGCCGCGTCCGCGCCGCTCTCCACGATCACGACGCGCGACCCGGCGGTCGCGAACGACTGCGCAATCCCGGCGCCCATCCGGCCGCCGCCGACGACCGCCACGGCGCGGGGCGCGTCCGGCGCTGTGCTGTGCTCGGTGTCGTCGGTCAACTCGTGCGTCATGTCGTACGTCCTGTCGTACCTCTTGACTGGGATCCGGCCGCTCCGCAAGCTAACCGAATGATCGGTCGGGCCACAAGGCCGCGGAGCCCCGGGGCCGGAGCCGTATCGTCCGCGACCCGGCGACGGGCGCTACCGCGGCGCACGGCGAGCACGCGGCGACCGGGAGCGGCAACGGGAACGGCCGCGTGAACGGCGCGCGCGACGAGAACGGCTCGGAGGGACACGCGTGAGCGACACGACGACGACCGACGGCACCGACCCCCTGCTCGACGCCGGCGAGCGCATGTCCCCGGGCGAACTCCGCGCGTACCAGCTCGACCGCCTCCGCGCCACGCTCCGCCGCGCGTACGACAACGTCCCCCTGTACCGCCGCAAGTTCGACGCCGCCGGCGTCACCCCCGACGACTGCCGCACGCTCGACGACCTCGCCCGCTTCCCCTTCACCACGAAGGACGACCTGCGCGCGGACTACCCCTTCGGGATGTTCGCCGTCCCCGTCGCCGACGTCCGCCGCCTGCACGCCTCCAGCGGCACCACCGGCCTGCCCACCGTCGTCGGCTACACCGCGGCCGACCTCGACACCTGGTCCGGCCTCGTCGCGCGCTCCATCCGCGCCGCGGGCGGCCGGCCCGGCCACCGGGTGCATGTCGCGTACGGCTACGGCCTGTTCACCGGCGGCCTCGGCGCCCACTACGGCGCCGAGCGGCTCGGCTGCACGGTCATCCCCGCCTCCGGGGGGATGACCGCGCGGCAGGTGCAGCTCATCCGGGACTTCGCGCCCGAGGTCATCATGGTGACGCCGTCCTACATGCTCACGATCATCGACGAGTTCGAGCGCCAGGGCATCGACCCGCGGACCAGCTCGCTGCGCGTCGGCATCTTCGGCGCCGAACCGTGGACGGAGGAGATGCGGCGCGAGATCGAGGAGCGGGCGGGCCTGGACGCGGTGGACATATACGGCCTGTCGGAGGTCATCGGGCCGGGCGTCGCGCAGGAGTGCGTGGAGACCAAGGACGGGCTGCACGTGTGGGAGGACCACTTCCTGCCGGAGGTCGTGGACCCGGTGACGGACGAGGTGAGGTCGGCGGGCGAGGGGGGCGAGCTGGTGTTCACCTCGCTGACGAAGGAGGCCATGCCGGTCGTCCGCTACCGCACCCGCGACCTCAGCAGGCTGCTGCCCGGGACGGCGCGGCCGGCGTTCCGGCGGATGGAGAAGGTCACCGGACGCTGCGACGACATGATCATCCTGCGCGGCGTGAACGTCTTCCCGAGCCAGATCGAGGAGATCGTGCTCCGCACGCCGGGCGTGGCCCCGCACTTCCAGTTGCGGCTGCACCGGGAGGGCCGTCTCGACCGGATGACGGTACGGGCCGAGGCCCGGCCGGGGGCGCCGGTGGAGCAGCGGGCGGCGGCGGGCGAGGCGATCGCGCGGCGGGTGCGGGAGGGCGTGGGGGTGGGCGTGGAGGTCGAGGTCGTGGAGCCGGAGACGCTGGAGCGGTCGGTGGGCAAGATCCGCAGGGTGGTGGACGAGCGGGCGGGGTAGGGGGACGGCCGCCGCCGCGGCTCAGCGTGCCGCGGCGCCCTCGGCCTGCTCGCCGTCGTGCTCTTCGCCCGCGCCCGCGGTGCCGGCCGCCCGCAGCGGCTTGGCGAAGCAGCGGCTGTCCTGCTCGAAGCGGTAGTAGCCGAACTTCTCGGTCGGCTCGTACCCCTCCGATATGTAGAGCGCTATGGCCTCCGGCTGCTTGTTGCCCGTCTCCAGCACCATCCGCACCCGCCCCGCGGCCCGCGCGCTCTCCTCCAGCGCCGCGAGTATCCGCCGGGCCAGCCCGCGCCCGCGGGCCTCGGGGACCACGTACATCCGCTTCAGCTCCGCGTCGCCGGCGCGGTGCCCCTCCGGCGTCGCGTCCATGGCCCGCCAGCCGCCCGTGGCGAGGGGGGTCCCGTCGGCGTCGTACGCGAGCAGGTACAGGCCGCGCGGGGGCGTGAACTGCAACGGGTCCATCTCCGTGTGATCACCTTCGCCGTACCGCTCGGCGTACTCGATCTGGACGCGGTCGTTGAGCGTGACCGCGTCGGGGTGGTCGTAGGGCACGGCGACGATCTCCATGGCGGCCATGGTACGAACCCGCCGCCCGGTGCCGAACCGGGCATCCCGGTGCAGGTGGCCGGACCCGGAGACCGCGAGGGGTGCCAGCGGCCATACTTTGGGACCGTGGAGGAGAACAAAGGTCTGAACGTCACGCCCGTTTACGCCGCCGCCGCGACGGACCCGGCCGCTCTGCCCGGCCTGGTATCGCCGCCGCCGGACGAGAAGGAGGAGGACGAAGCCACAACGACCGACGAGACGCAGGACCCCGAGACGGACACCGAGGACACCGAGGACGCCGACACGGACGGGGACGGGGACGGCGAGGAGGACACGGCCGAGTCCGAGGCCGAGGCCAAGGACGACGACGGGGCCGAGGACGAGGACGAGGCGACGGGAACCGGCGACGCGGCCGGCGACGGACCCGTCTTCGAGGCCACCGACCGCCGCGGCTCGGTGACCGTGGACAGCACCGGCGTCCGCTTCCAGCTCGACGACACCGAGGCCGAGTTCACGTGGCCGGAGATCGGCGCGGTCGAGTACAAGACCTCCCGGTTCGGCCGCCGCCTGGTCCTGAGCGTCCACGACAGCCGCGGCATCTGCCCGGCGGAGGTGGAGGCCCCGGACAAGGGGACGCTGAAGCAGTGGGCGAGCGACCTGGAGTCGACCCTCGACGCCTACTTCGAGGAGTCGTCCTAGCAGAGAGGTCACACACGCACACGAGCGAAGTAACCCCACAAACGCGGCTCCCGCGGCGCCACCGACACCCCCGGCCCGCGCCGCCGGCCGCGTACGCCGTGATCTCGCTGATCTCCCGTGCGCTGAGCTCGCGTTCGCTCATGTACCGCCCTCAGAGGGGGACCGCCACCGCGTTGAAGGTGGTGTCCGGTTCCTGGGGGGACGTGAAGCGGGCGTTGACCAGGTAGAGGCGGTTGCCGTAGCGGGCAGCCGTGGTGGGGACGTCGAAGCGGGGGTCCGTGATCGTGTGGTGCAGGGTGGCGGTACGGATCGCACGGTCGAGGCGGAAGGCGGCGACGAGGTTGTCCCGGTTCCGCACCACGTACAGGGTGTGGCCGACGCGGGCCAGGCCGTCGCCGTTGGCGACGTCCGTCGCGCCGCGCAGCGCGAGCTCCGTGGCGTGGCCGGTCCGCAGGTCGACGTGGTACAGGCGGCCGGGGGAGCTGCTGACGACGATGACACCGCGGCCGTCGGGGGTGTCGACGATGCCGTTGGCGTTGAAGACGCCCGGCGTCTGCACCCAGTCGCCGGTGAGCGGGAGGGTGCGGACCTCGCCGGAGCGGCCGCGGGGGACGGCGTAGAGGACGGCCGCCTGGGAGTCGGTGAACCAGGCGCTGCGGCCGAGGAGGACGGTGTCGTTGACGAAGTGGCCCGTCGGGGGCGTCAGCCGGTGGGTCGCGACCACCGCGCCGGTACGGGCGTCGATGACGCTGGCCGTACCGCCGGCGCCGCCCGCCACGTACAGCAGGCCGTCGCGGTCCAGCTTCAGGCCGATGGACGCCGTGCCGGGGGCGCCGGCGTGGACGACCTTGCCCGCGCCGGTGCGCAGGTCCGCGCGGAGGACGGCGCCGTTGGCGCGGGAGCCCATGTATGCGTACGGGCGGCTGCCTATCGTGATGCCCTCGGGGAGCCAGCCGTCGGGGAGCGGGAACTCGGTCGGCCAGTCGCCGCCGCGGCCGTGCCGCGCGCTCGCACCGGCCGGGCCGGCCGGCCTGGTCGTCCCGTGCGGGCCGCTCGCGCCGTACGCCGCTCCCGTGCCGGCCGCCGTCGCGGCCGTGAGCGTCGCGCCTGCGGCGGCGCCGAGGAGCAGGCGGCGGGAGAGCCGGGGGTGGGGGTGGTTCGGAGTCATGGTTGCGGGCCTTCCGTGGCAGTGGACGGCAGGGGTGGGCGCACCTCGGTAACTCTGCGAACGTCCGAAACAACGGATCGTCCGCTCCGCAAAGTTCCCGCACGCCGGTCCCCCACGCGCCCGCTTCCCCGCGCGCCCCCGCCGCCCCTGCCTGAGAAGATGACCCCATGCCGTCCCCCGAAGCATCGCCGCAGCGCAGCGCCATCGGCGTGCGCGACGTGGCCGCGCTGGCGCGGGTGTCACCCACGACGGTGTCCAACGTGCTCTCCGGCAACCGTCCCGTCAGCGCGGCCACCCGCGAGCGCGTGCACTGGGCGATCGACCAGCTCGGCTACCGCCCCAACCTCTCCGCGCGCAACCTGCGGCTGCGCCGCGCCGGCCTGATCGCCGTCGCCGTGCCCGAGATCGACATCCCGTACTTCGCGGAGCTGACGCGGCACGTCGTGCAGGCCGCCCGTACCAGCGGCTACACCGTGCTCATCGACCAGACCGAGGGCCGTCTCGAAGCCGAGCGCTTCGTGCTCAGCGGCATGAACCCGGGCATGGTCGACGGGATCCTCTTCAGCCCGCTCGGCATCGAGCGGCACGAGTTCGACAGCCGCCGCGGCAGCACCCCGCTGGTGCTCCTGGGCGAGCGCATCACCGGCACCGGCGTCGACCACGTGGCGATCGACAACGTCGCCGCCGCCGCCGACGCCACCGCGTACCTCCTCGGCCGGGGCCGCCGGCGCGTCGCCGCCCTCGGGCACCAGGAGCCGCGCGGCGGCGGCACCGCGCCGCGGCGCACGGAGGGCTACCGCCGGGCGCTGCGGGCCGCGGACGTGCCGTACGACCCGGCCCTCGTCGTGCACACGCCCTCCTACCACCGCCGCGACGGGGCGCTGGCCATGGCCGCGGCCCTGGACCGCGGCGCCCGGCCCGACGCGGTGTTCTGCTACACCGACCTCCTCGCGCTCGGCGCGATCCACACGCTGCACGAGCGCGGGCTGCGGGTGCCGGAGGACGTGGCGGTCATCGGGATCGACGACATCGACGACGGGCGGTACAGCAATCCGACGCTGACGACGATCGCGCCGGACAAGGAGGAGATCGCCCGGACGGCGCTGGGGCTGCTGCTGGACCGGATCGCGGACGGGGGGCGGGCGGCGCGGCAGGTGGTGGCGGCGCACCGGCTGGAGGTCAGGCGGAGCGCGTGAGGGTGCGTACGCGCTCGCGCGTACGCACCCGGTCGCACACGCCCCCACGGCGGGCAGGCCCTACGCCCCCGCGTCCCCCTCCCCCTCGTACGCCGCCGCCCGGAGCTGCGCGGCCCGTACCCGCCGCACGTCGAGCTTCTCCGACCGGTCGAACCGGTAGATCCCGTTCTGCTCCTGGAAGACGTCCGTCAACTGCGTGTAGCAGTAGCCGAACATGTCCGGGTCCGCCAGCAGGACCCCGGTCAGCCCGTCGAACCGCTCGTGGAACTCCTCCTCGTCGCGCGGTCGCTGCCCGTACCCCCACGACACCAGCCGGTCCTCGCCCGCCGAGGCCGCCGCCTCCTCCGGGTTCCACCAGATGCCGCCGAACTCGCTGCAGAAGTACGGCTGCCCGCCGTACGGCAGCGACCAGGTCCGCCCCGCCGCCTCGTCCTGCGGGTTGACGAACGGGGTGCCCGCGCCGAGGCCCGCCATCAGCTCGCCGAAGACCTTCGGGTCCTGCTCGTAGCAGTGCGAGTCGTAGACGTCGGTCTCCGCTACGCGGTGGGCGTACCCGGAGGCGTCGAGGACGGGCCGGGAGGTGTCGTGGGCCTTGGTGGCGAGGAACATCGCGCGGGTGACGTCGTCGAGGACGCTCTGCCGGTCGGTCAGGTCCTGCCGGGTCTCGTTGAGCGGGCACCAGCCGATGACGGCGGGGTGGGAGTAGTCGCGCTCGACGGCCTCCAGCCACTGCGCGACGAAGCCGGCGGTGGGCTGCTGGTTGTCGGGGCCGACGGGCCCTCCGGTGCTGGCGCCCCAGTCGCCGAACTCGCCCCAGACCAGGTAGCCGAGGCGGTCGGCGTGGTGGAGGAAGCGCTCCTCGAAGACCTTCTGGTGCAGCCGGGCGCCGTTGAAGCCGGCGGCGAGGGAGAGTTCGATGTCGCGGACGAGGGCGGCGTCGTCGGGGGCGGTCATGAGGCCGTCGGGGTACCAGCCCTGGTCGAGCACCAGCCGCTGGAAGACGGGCTTGCCGTTGATCAGGATCCGTTTCCCGTCGATCGTCACCGCGCGCAGACCGGCGGTGCAGACGGCACGATCGGTCACGGTGCCGTCGGGACCGGTCAGTTCCAGCGTCAGCTCGTACAGGTGCGGATCCTCGGGGGACCAGGGGCGGCGCCGGTCGTCGGGCACGGGCAGCACGAGGCGCGGCGCGAGGTCGAAGTCCGCCGCGACCGCGGCCTCGACGACGACGCCCTGCGCGTCGCGCAGTTCGGCGCGGACGCGGTGGCCGGTGCGGCGGCCGGCGAGCGGGACCTCGACGTGGAAGCAGCCGGCGGCCAGGTCGGGGGTGATACGGGGCCGCTGCAGGTGCGTGTCCGCGACGGGCTCCAGCCAGACGGTCTGCCAGATGCCGGTGGTACGGGTGTAGAAGCAGGCGTGGTTGTCGTACGCGGTCGACTGCTTGCCCCGCGCCTGCGGCCCCTGCGCGGCGTCCCGCGCCCGCACGACGACGACGGCGTCCTCCCCGGCCCGTACGACACCGCCGAGATCGGCGGTGAACGGGGTGAACCCGCCGCTGTGCCGGACGACCTCACGCCCGTTGACCCACACGGTGGCGTCGTGGTCCACGGCCCCGAAGTGCAGCAGGACCCGCCGGCCGGCCCACTCGCCGGGTATCCGCACGGTGCGGCGGTACCAGACGGCGTGGTGGAAGTCGGTGTCCCCGATCCCGGACAACTCCGATTCGGGACAGAACGGAACGACGATCCGCTCGGGCAACTCGGCCCCGGCCAGGCCGCGCTCCAGCCCGCTGTCGCCGGGGTCGCGGGCGAACTGCCAGGTGCCGTTGAGGTTGAGCCAGTCCGCCCGGACGAAGCTGGGCCGGGGGTACTCGGGCCGGGGAGTCCCCGCGGGGGCGGGGGGAACGTGCGCATCGGACATGGCGAAGGGTCTCCTGGAGGAGGCATCGGGTCGGACGGGGTGCTTCCCCGCCATCTCAGCATCAAGATGCAACGTTGTAAACCACACCTTGACGAGGCTGCCGCGGCAGGACTTGTAACGTTGCAACACGCCCGTGGAGAGGCCCACGCGCCGCCACCCCGTACGTACCCGAGTTCGAACCCGGCGCTAGCATCGGGCATCCGGCACACGCGGGGTTCTTCGGCACACGAGAGGGCTGCATCCGGCATGGCGGACTTCGACGAGCTGGCCCACCTGTTCGAGAGATTCGCGGAGGACACCCGCGGCCTCTTCCAGCCCTGGCTGGAAGAGCACCTGCACGAGGGCGGCCGCGCCGTCGACCTCGGCTGCGGCTACGGGCGCTTCACGGGACTACTGGCCGCGCGGTACGAGGAAGTGCTCGCGATCGACGTCGCCGCCCGCGAGATCGAGATGGCCCGGGCCCGGAACACCCTCCCCAACGTGGTCTACCGGCAGCAGGCGCTGGCGGACCTCGTACCGGAGCGCGACGGCCGCTTCGACCTCGTCCTGGCCGTCAACACCCTCCACCACGCGGGCGACCACCGGGAGGTGCTGCCGCACGTGAGGAGCCTCGTCGCCCCCGGCGGGCACGCGCTGCTGGTGGACATCGTCGACACCGCGCCCGCGGGGGCGCGGGCCACCCGCGAGTGGCACGAGAGCCACGCCTTCCAGGACGCCCACGACAGCTACACCAATCCGCGGCGCTCCCGCAGCCCCGACGCCGCCGCCGACATCCTGCGGCTGCGGCTGCACCCGGCCTGGCTCGCCATGGTCACCAGAAGCCCGCGTCTGACCCGCCGGGAGTACCACCAGGCGTACGGGGCGGTCTTCCCCGGCGCCAGGTTCGATGACGACATCCACACGGTCGCCTGCGCCATGCGCTGGATACGCCCCGTCGCCCCCGGGCCGGCGGGGCCGGCGCACGACACGGCGGACGGCATCAGCCGGACCTGACCCGTCTTCCCGACCGGAACTCCGGCCGCCCGCGGTGCGGGCGGCCGGAGGGGACGCCGGAGGTGGGGGGTGGGACGGCGTCGGTCAGCTACGGGTCAGCTCCGGTCGTAGAGGTTGAACTCCTCCCAGGCCCCGGTGACGGTTTCGGAGCGGGCGCGCAGCACGTACTGGAGGGAGCCGGTGTAGTTGTTCTCCATCGCCACGAACATGCCGTTCAGTTCGGAGCGGAAGGCCCAGCGGTCGAGCTCCTCGTTGTACCAGAGCGAGAAGCGCTCCCAGGCGCCGGCGCTGGTAGAGCGGGCGCGCAGCACGTTCTTGGCGCTGCCCGTGAAGTTGCGCTCCACCGCCACGTACCGGTTGTTGGCCCTGGACTTCAGCGCGTAGGTCTCGGTGGTGCCGTCCCAGACCAGGTCGAAGGTCTCCCAGCTTCCGGGGTTGGCGGAGCGGGCGCGCACCACGCCGGTGCGCGGAGCCGCGTAGTTGACCTCGGCGGTCGCGAAGCCGCCGTTGCGCACGGACTGAATCGCGACGGGGTCCTGCGCGTTCGCCGCGTCCGCGCGCGCCCCGTCGGCCAGAGCGGCCGGCTGCGCGCCCTTGATCTCCTGCCACCCGTCGGGCGCCCCCGCGGGCGACGAGCCGGGCTCCGCGGCGGCCGTACCCAGCCCGGAGAGCCCGAGCGCGGCACACAGGCTGACCACTGCTACAAGCGTGCGTCTCACGTTGTCATGTCCTTCACGTCGGTCGATGCCTCGCCGCCCGCCGGGAGACCGGGTGCGCCGGCACTTGTCGCGGAACGGCAGCGGCTGTCCGCCGCACGGCAGCGGCGGACACCAGGACACGGAGATCCCACCCTCTGACTCCTGCGAGCACCGGTGTCGTGCTCAGCAGCCCCACCCTTCCCCTGCGGTGCACTTTCGCATCTCCTGTACGGATTACGGATGAGGGCCGACGATTGCGGTGCAATGTTCGCGCCTCGTTCACCGGGGATTCGCGCGAGGACCGCCATCCCTTCGGAACCTCTCCCGGCCCGGTCAGGCGCTACGGGCGCCGGCTCAGCGGTGCTCCGGGGCGAAGGGGCCGCCGGCGCCGAAGGCGAGGCGGGCGAAGCGTTCGCCGATGTGCCGGTGGGTGGCGGGGTCCGGGTGGAGTTCGTCGGGCAGCGGCCGTTCGGCGTAGTCGGCCTTGCCGTAGAGGTCGAGGCCGTCGAGATAGTGCAGGTTCGGGTCGGCGGCGGCGCGCTCCCGGACGATGCGGGTGAGCTCGTCGCGGATCACGGTGAGGGTCAGCTTCCCGGCGGCGGTCTCCGCGGGGTCGCCGGTGCCCGTGAACCGCAGCCGCCCCTCGTTCATCGCGGCGGTGTCGGGTGCGCTGGGCCCGGGGGTGTCCTCGTGGATGGGGCAGTAGATGGCGGAGGCGACCAGCAGGGGGGTGGCGGGGTGTCCCTCGCGGATGGTGTCGAGGAAGCCGTGCACGGCCGGGCCGAAGGCGCGCAGCCGCATCAGGTCGGCGTTGACGATGTTGATGCCGATCTTGAGGCTGATCAGGTCGGCGGGGGTGTCGCGGATCGTGCGCGCGGCGAACGGGTCGAGCAGGGCGCCGCCGCCGAATCCCAGGTTCACCAGCTCCACCTCCCCCAGGGCGGCGGCCACGGCGGGCCAGGTCCCGGTCGGGGTCGCGGCGTGGGAGCCGTGGCTGACCGAACTGCCGTGGTGCAGCCAGACCTTGCGGCCGCGGGGCGGCGCGGGCCGGACGGGGGCGTCGGTGCGCAGGCTGACCAGGTGGGTGGTCTCGTCGTGCGGCAGCCAGATCTCGACGTCCTTGTCGTCGCCGGACAGGCCGGTGAACCGCAGGGTCTGCACCGGCCCGGACCGGGTTTCCGCGGTCCCGGCGGCCATGTCGATGGTGAGTACGTCGCCGTCCGGCACGCCGGCCCGGCCCGCGAGCCGTCCGTCGACGAGCAGTTCGTACACCCCGTCGGGGCGCGGCGGCGCGCCGACGTAGACCCGCTTGGTGGCCACGACGTCCAACTCGACGGCGGTGGCCGGGGTGCGGAAGGCCAGTCGTACGCCGGAGGGCTGCGACTCCGCCATGGCCAGTTGGCCGTCGGGGATCTGCCGGCGGGCGTGCGGAGGCAACCGGTGGGGCAGGACGCCGCGTTCGGTGTGCTCCAGGTCGAGAGCGCCGCGCAGGAGGTCGGCGGTGAGGGGGGTGGTGGTCCAGTCGTGCTCGGTGTGCATGTCCTCGGCCTCTTCGATCGGGAGGGGCAGCCGGGCGGGTCGGTCGGACCGGCCGGGCGGGCGGTCAGGAGGCGGTGGGCCAGGTGCGCAGCAGGACGTCGAGCGCGTCGAGGATCTCGGTCCAGCTCTCCTGCGCGTCGGGAGTGCTGTGGCTGAAGCTCCCGGCGGTTTCGAGGGTGACGTAGCCGCTGAAGACGCTGCCCAGCAGCCGTACCGCGTGGGTCTGGTGGGGTTCGGCCAGGTCGTATCCGCGCAGGATCGCCCGCGTCATCTGCGCGTGCCGGACACCGGCGCCGGCGGCCGCCGCCTCAGGGTCGAGCCGGAACCGGGCGGCGGCGAAGCGGCCCGGGTGCTTGAGGGCGTAGTCGCGGTAGACGTTCGCGAAGGCGGTCAGGGCGTCCTTGCCTGCCCGCCCGGCCACCGCGGCGGAGACCTGGTCGGCGAGTTCCTCCAGGGCCAGCAGGGCGATCCGGGTCTTGAGGTCGTGGGCGCTCTTGACGTGCGAGTACAGGCTCGCGGTCTTGACGCCGAAGCGCCGGGCGAGCTCCGCGGGGGTCGTCTGCTCGAAGCCGATCTCGTCGGCCAGGTCCGCGCCCGCCAGGACCAGGCGCTGCGTGGTCAGTCCTACTCGCGCCATGCCCCACCTCCGAATCACTTCCGGGGTTGCGCCACAGTCGATTATGCATTTGCCTACACCGATTAGGCAAATGGGCACACCCTTCAGGGACCCTCGTACAGTGATCACCGTTTCAGGCGGTACGGGCCTGATCGAGCCTGCCGACGACGGTGACCCGGCCACCGTCGCCGGGATCCGGATCGGGGATGATCGACTCCGGGTCGACGAGGTAGACCTCGTGACCGTCCAGCGTGAGCCGGCGCACGATCTCCAGCAGCATGCGCCGTGCCACGTCATCGAGCGAATGGACCATCGTGAGATCCAAGGCGACCCTGGCCTCCGCGGGCGCGGTGTCCACGGTCTCCCGGACCACCCTCTCGACCGCGGCGAAGCCGATCCCGCCCTGCAGTTGGAAGACCCGGAGCGCGTCCGGTCCGCTGCCGACGACGTGATTGGACCGCACGACCGCGCGCGCGGCGGCCGGGACCTCCATCACGTGCAGCCCCATGTCGGAGGAGAACCGCTCGAAGAGCGACACCCCGCGGACGCTGTTCCCGTGGGGGTCCAGTCGCGGTGAGAAGGTGGCGATGCCGATCTGACCGGGGAGCGCGCCGATCAGGCCGCCGGCCACGCCGCTCTTCGCCGGAATGCCCACCTGGGTCGCCCAGTCACCGGCCGCGTCGTACATGCCGCAGGTGGCCATGACGCTCAGCACCTGGCGTACCACCGGTTCGCGGATCACCTGTTCACCCGAGAGGGGGTTCACCCCGCGGTTGGCCAGCGTCGCGGCCATCATGGCCAGGTCCCGCGCGGTGACGAGCACGGAGCACTGGCGGGTGTAGCCCTCGACGACGGCCCTCGCGTCCTCGGTGAGGATGCCGTGGCTGCGGAGCATGTGGGCGATGGCGAGGTTGCGGTGCGCGTGCTCCATCTCCGACGCGCACACCGCATCGTCCATCCCCAGCCGGCGGCCGGCAAAGGCCGAGAGGCCGTGGACCACGCGCTCCACGCGCTCCGCCGGATCCATGTCCGCCGGGCCGGCGAGCGAGTGGGCGGTGATGGCACCCGCGTTGATCATGGGATTGCGAGGGCGCCCGGTCTCGCTTTCGAGGGAGATCTCGTTGAACGCCTCGCCCGACGGCTCGACGCCGACCTTGGCGAGCACGGGGTCGAAGCCGCGGTCGCCCAGTGCCAGGGCGTACGTGAACGGCTTGGAGATCGATTGGATCGTGAACTCGGTGTCGGTGTCGCCGGCACCGTAGACCTTGCCGTCGACGGTGGCGAAGACCGCGCCGAGGCGGTCGGGGTCCGCTGCCGCGAGTTCGGGGATGTACGCCGCCTGCTCTCCGGAGGTGTCCGGCTCGACGTCTCCGAGTGCCTCGGTCAGATAGTCGGGAATCATCGACCGCATTCGTTCTCCTCCGTGCAGACGGACACCTGCTGCGCGGGAACGGCTGCCCCCGCTCTCGCGCTCCTGCGGAAAGCGGGGGCGGCCGTTCCGCAGAGAACCCGGCAACAGGCCACGGGTCTCCCGAACAGTCTCCGGTCTCGTCGCGGATCTAGCCCAGGAAGGCGCGCAGAGCCGAATTGACCTCGTCCGCGTGCGTCCAGAGCAACCCGTGCGGGGCGCCCTCGATCTCCACGTACTCCGCCTTGGGCAGGTCCTGCCGGAAGCGGCGGGCGGTGGCGTCGATGGGCAGGATCTTGTCGGCGGTGCCGTGCAGGATCAGCGCCGGCTTGCCGCTGTCGCGGACGGCTTCGACATCGGCGCGGAAGTCCTCGATCCAGGCGGAGACGACCGCGTAGGCCGCCACGGGGGCGCTCGACGTCGCCACGTTCCAGCTCGCGGTGACGGCCTCCTGGCTTATCCGGCTGCCGAGGTTCTTCCCGAGATCGTAGAAGTCCGCGAAGAACTGGGTGTACCAGGCGTACCGGTCACCCTTCGCCGCGGCCTCGATTCCGTCGAAGACCTCCTGCGGCACACCCTCGGGGTTGTCGTCCCGGGCGACGAGGAAAGGCTCCAGCGAGGCCAGGAACGCCAGCTTGGCGACCCTTTCGTGGCCGAACCGCGAGACGTAACGGGCGAGTTCGCCCGTACCCATCGAGAAGCCCACCAGGACGACGTCGCGGAGGTCGAGCGTCTCCAGCACGGTGTTCAGGTCCGCGGCGAAGGTGTCGTAGTCGTACCCGGAGTTCACCTTGGACGACTTGCCGAAGCCCCGGCGGTCGTAGGTGATGACGCGGTATCCGGCGTCGAGGAGGTCGCGCGTCTGGCGCTCCCAACTGTGACCGTTCAGCGGGTAGCCGTGGATGAGGACGACGGGCTGACCCGCGCCCTGGTCCTCGTAGTAGAGCTCGATCGGCGTGCTGTTCTCGTTCCCTACGGTGATGTATCCCATGGGTTCGTCCGTTCCGAGTCGCTGTGATGTCGATACCTGGCGTCGACGGCGCACCTCCGCGTCAGCGGACGGCCGCGCGCGGCGCGTTCGGCCTGCGGCCCGCCCGTCGCACCCGCGGTGAACGGCGGTGCGCGTGAGGGCTGTGTGGGTCAGTCCGAGGGCTCCCGGCCGCAGGGCCCCGCGTGGTCGCAGTACGGCTGCAGACGGCTCTGCCCGCAGCCGCACAGGACGGCCCTGGTCTCCGTGCGCGGGCCTTCCGCCGTGTCCACGCTCACCTCGCCGCGCAGGACCAACTGACCGGCGGAGCCGCGGGTGATCTGGGTGGGCAGGTCCGGGGCCTCCGCCGCGCCGTCCACGAGTGCGTACTGCAGCGCACCCGAGGGACAGCGCCGCACCACTTCGGCCAGCCGCCCGGCCTCGGCGCCGTCCGGCCGGATCCACGGCCGCTCGTCCAGGTCGAAGACCTCCGGCAGCCCGCGGACACATTCGGCGGCGTGCAGGCAGCGCCTGGCCTCGAACGTCACGGTGACCGACCGGCCCTCGTACGCCTTCCGCTCGGTTCCCCGGCTCATACCGGCCTCCGTCTCCGCCATGCCCGCCGCTCAGTCACTGACGTTGCTGCGGGACTGGTACAGCAGGTCCCGGTACTCGGGGTGCCGCGCGATCCACCCCGCGAAGAACGGGCAGATGGCCAGCACCCGCAGGTTCGCCGCGCGCGCCTCGTCGAGGGCGGTGCGCACCAGCGCCGCGCCGATCCCCCTGCCCTCGTACGCCGGTGCGACCTCCGTGTGCACGAACGCGACGAGTTCTCCCGTACGGATGTAGTCCGCGAAGCCCGCGACCTTGGACTCTCCGTCCACCCGGGCTTCGTACCGATGGGCTTCGGGAGCGTCGGTCACTTCCACTGCCATGTGTCCTCCACGTGCCTACACATCTAGTTGATGCATCATCTACATTAGGCGTCGATCGTTGAATCGTCAATCAGTTGGGGTCACGCCAGGTGGGACACCTGGTAGTGGGCGATGGCCCAGCCGCGGTCCGTCTGCTGGAGCAGGATGCCGAGGTTGACGGTGAGGGTGGGGCGGTCGGTGAAGGAGAAGTCGACGGTGAGGTAACCGAGGATCAGGTTGCCGGCCGGGCGCCGGGTCTCCAGGACGCGGTAGTCGGCCCGCAGGCCGAGGGGCTGCGCGTCGTAGTAGGCGGCGATGCCGGGGCGGCCGACGGTGTAGGGGTGCAGGCCCTGGAAGACGGCGTCCTCGGTGAAGTGGGCCGCGACCCGGTCGGGCTGGTGCCGGTCGACGGCGTCCTTCCAGCCGTCGAGGACACCGCGCAGGATCTTCTCGTCGTCCGTGGTGGTGTGGCGCACGGCGGTTCTCCCGGAGGTCGGTGGGACGTGGCGGTCGGGTTCAGTGGCCGGCGCTCATGCCGCCGTCCACGTGCAGGATCTCGCCGGTGCTGAAGGGCGCGTTCTCCAGGTAGAGGACGGCGTCGACGATGTCGGAGATCTCACCCATGCGGCCGACGGGGTGGAGGCCGTCGAGGAACTGGTGGGTCTCGGGGGCGTGCATCGGGGTTCGGATGGTGCCGGGGGAGACGGCGTTGGCGCGGATGCCGCGGGTGGCGTACTCGATGGCGAGGGACTTGGTGGCCGACTGCAGGCCGCCCTTGGTCAGCGAGGCAAGCACGGACGGGACCCGGGCGTCGGCGTTGTCGACGAGGCTGGTGGTGACGTTGACGATGTGGCCGGCGCCCTGCGTGAGCATCTGGCCGGCGGCGAGCTGGGTGAGGCGGAAGAACCCGGTCAGGTTCACGCCGAGCGTGGCGGCGTAGTCCTCTTCGGTGTAGTCGGTGAACGGCTTGGCGACGAAGATCCCGGCGTTGTTGACCAGGGTGTCGATCCGGCCGAAGCGTTCGACGGCGGCGGAGACCAGGCGGTCGGCGGTGGTCGGGTCGGCGATGTCGCCCGGGACGGTCAGCACGCCCGCGTCGTCGGCGGGGGCGATGGTGCGCGAGGTGGCGACGACGGCGTGGCCGAGCTTGCGGTAGGCGTCGACCAGGCCGGCGCCGATGCCCTGCGAGGCTCCGGTGATGACGGCGACCTTCCGTTTTATAGTCATGCTCATGACATCTCTCCTGGTGTGCGGGCGAGCACGGGTACGCGCTCGGGGGGTGGATTCCTCGACCTCGGCTGCGGCCGCCGGTCGACTCCTCGACAGTAGGCAGCACGCTTCGCGCCGGGCAACGCCGAACCGGCCCCGGCCCGGGACCGGTTTCCTCCCTGTTGGAAGGCCCAGGCTTCCAGCGCCGGTCAGCCCCTCCGTCCGGGCCCCTGCCCGTACGGGTCACCGGCCGGCAGCCAGACGCCGGGCTCCCGCAGTCCGAGATCGCCGACGCCGTCGCAGAGCGCGTCGACCACCGCGAGCACGCCGGGACGCTCCTCGTCCGCGCGCCGCACCAGTGACCACGTCCAGTACACCCGCGGTTCCGTCACCGGGCGGTGGACCAGATCGGGAGGGAGCGCGGCGGCCTGGCCCTTCGGCGAGTTAAGGACCGGACGGCCGATGCGCCTGACGTGGTCGAAGAACGCCGGACCGGTCACCCCGCCGTCCGAGATCCGCTCCACCGGGGCGCCCGTGTCCTCGGACAGCGCCTGCGCGTAGTCGTTCCACGACGACCAGGAAGTGGCGTCCGCGTCCAGCAGCACGACGGTGTCCCGGGCGTGCACCGGATCCGTACCGCTCCCCGGCGACACGGCGAAGAGCCGGTCGGCGCCGACCAGACGCGCCGCCAGACCGAGCCGCTCCAGGTCCTCCTCGCGGACCCAGCACACCGCCAGGTCGAGGCTGCCGTCCGCGACCCGGGACGCCTGGGTGTGGGACGGCGCGACCCACGCGTCCACGTGGACCCTCGCCGCTCCTGCGGTACGGGCGGCGAGATCGGGCGGCAGCCAGTTGACGTACCCGAGGCGGACCGGCTGTGAACCCGACAATCGCGCCGCCCGGGCCTTGAGGTCGTCCGCCCGGTCCAGCAGGGACCGCACGTGCGGCAGCAGCGCCGTGCCCGCCGGGGTCAGCGCCACCGAACGCCGGTCGCGCTCGAACAGCACCACCCCCAGGTCCCGCTCCAGCGCCTTGATCTGCTGGGACAGCGACGGACCGGCGATCAGCAGCCGGGCGGCCGCCCGGCCGAAGTTCAGCTCCTCGGCAACCGCGACGAAGTACCGCAACTGGCGAAGCTCCACGCCTCGATGCTACGGCGCCGGTAGGAGGCTCAGCCTCTCACCAGGGAGCACACCGGTCGTGGCGCCGCCCTCGTCGTCCGGCGCACGATGAGATCATGGCCCCGCCCGAGACCGGGTGGGGGCCGCCGCAGATCTCCGAAGAGAGCACAGGACCATGAACGAGTACCTGGTCGAGATCACCACCGCCATTCCCGACGGCACCGCCCCCGAAGAGGTCGACCGCCGCCGCTCCGCCGAGGCTGCCCGAGCCCGCGAACTCGCCGCCGACGGCCGCCTGGCACGCCTGTGGCGACCGGTCGGAGAACGGCGCAGCATCGGCATCTGGCGCGCCACCGACGAGGACGATCTCCGTGACAACGTCCTCGGGACCCTGCCGCTGAGCCCGTGGATGACCGTTACGGTCACCGCACTCGAACCCCATCCCAACGACCCCGGCCCGAGCTCCTGACCACCGGCCGGCAACGCGGACGCGGCCGAGCCGCAGGCGGGGCGGCCGGAGCCGGCCCGCCGGGCGGCACCTCCGCGACCGGCCGCGGGCCGTGGGAATCCGCCGCGTCCGGAGGATGGAGGAGCTCTCCACGTGCTCGCTACGCTCCCTCCATGGACGCGACGCCTCGCTGGCTGACCTCGGAGCAGTCGGCCGCCTGGGACAGCTTCATCCGCATGCAGGAGAAGCTCATCGGACGGCTCTCCCGCCGCGTCCAGGCCGACTCGGGGATGTCCGCCTCCGACTACCTCGTGCTGGTCAAACTCACCGAAGCCGGCGGGCGGATGCGCTTCATGGAACTGGTGAAGCTGGTGGAGTGGGAGAAGAGCCGCATGTCCCACCAGGTCGGACGGATGCGGAAGCGCGGCCTTGTGGCCAGGGAGGAATGTCCCGACGACGGGCGCGGAGCGTTCATCGTCGCCACCCCGGACGGCTACAGGGCGATCGAGGACGCCGCGCCCATGCACGTCGACCACGTGCGCCGGCTGTTCATCGACGCCCTCACCCGGGAGGAACTCGACACCCTCACCCGGATCTCGAACCGCGTCCTGTCACACATGGAGAAGCAGCCCGACTGACCACCTGGCCTGCGCCGGCGCCGGCCGGGCGGAATCGGTCAGGGGGACGGGGCGGGCAGGTCGAACCGGAACAGGCCCTGGCCGTTGCCGAGCTGGAGCCACAGGTGGCCGGGCCGGGTGACGGCCCGCAGGGCGAGCTGCTCGCAGCCCGGGCACCGCGCGGTCATGCCCGGTTCCGGACCGTAGACGTGGAGTTCGCCGACCGTCGACGGCAGCCGGCAGGCCGGGCAGACACGCAGGGCGGTGGTGGGGTCGAGCGCGAAGACCTGGGCGAGCGGCCCGGCGAGAGCATTGCCGTCGAGGCGGTGGGGCGGGGGCTGGTTCACGGTGCTCCTTGGGGGTCGGACCCGGTACGGAAACGGGGTGAGGGCGGGCGGTCAGCCGAACCGCTCGGTGCGGATCCGGTCCCGGGGATACCCGGCGTCCTGGAGCAGGTCGGCGACGTGCTCGACGAAGCCGGTCGGCCCGCACACGTAGCAGTGGGCCGCACCCGGCGCGGGCAGGTCCGCCAGATCGTCCGCGGTCACCCGCCCGGGCCGCCGCGCGTGGCCGGCCGGGGCCCGGCGGGTGTAGAGGAGGCGGATGTCCTCCGGGTGGCCGGGTTCGGTGAGGTCCTTCGCGTACCAGACCTCGTCCGGACCGCGTACGGAGTACAGGAGGACGCACGGCTCCGGGTCGGCTGCCGCCGCCCGCCGGGCCCGGAGCATCGCCACGAGCGGGACCACCCCGCAGCCGCCGCCGAACAGCAGCAGCGGACCCGGCCCGGGCGGCGTCCACACGAACCAGCCGCCCAGCGGGCCCTTGATCTCGACCTCCGCGCCGACGGGCAGCGCGTCGGCCAGGTACGGCGACACCTCGCCGTCCGCCGCCTCCTGCACGCCCAGCTCGATGACGTCGCCGTCGGCGGGTGCGGCCAGCGAGTAGCTGCGGACGGCCTGGTAGCCGTCGTCGGCGGTCAGCCGGACGTCGACGTGCTGGCCCGGCCGGTGCCCGGGCCAGCCGGGCAGCTCGAAGCGCAGCGTGCGTCCGGTGGCGGTCTGGTCGTCGCGGGCCGCGAGCCGCGCCACGCGCCAGCCGGCCCGGGCAGGTGCGCCGGCGGCCGGCATCAGTCGCTCCAGTAGCGCTGTTCGCGCCAGGGGTCGCCGTAGTTGTGGTAGCCGGCGGTCTCCCAGAAGCCCGGTTCGTCCTGCAGCGTCAGCCGCAGTCCCTTGACCCATTTCGCCGACTTCCAGAAGTACAGGTGCGGGATCACCAGCCGGGCCGGGCCGCCGTGGTCGGGGGCGAGGGGGTAGCCGTCGAAGGTGTGCGCCAGCCACGCCTTGCCGCCGGTGACGTCCTTCAGGGGGAGGTTGGCGGTGTAGCCGTCGAAGGACTCGGCGACGACGTAGTCGGCCGTGGTCCCGACCTCCTCGACGAAGGCGTCGAGGAGGACGTCGAGCGAGACGCCCCGCCAGCGGGTGTCGAACTTGGACCAGCGGGTGACGCAGTGGATGTCGACGACGGGCTCCTCCTGCGGGAGCGCCGTCATCTCCGCCCACGTCCAGCTCCGGGACTCGCCCGTCTCACCGGTGACGGTGAAGGACCACCGGTCCTCCGGCACGCGCGGGGTGGGCCCGGCGGACAGCACGGGGAAGGACTCCGTGGGGTACTGACCCGGGGGCAGCCGTTCGGCGAACGCCTGCCCGCCGCCGCGGCCCCGGAACCCCGGGGACAGACCGCTCACGGCGCTCACTCCTCTCGCTGGAAGTCGACCTCGGCCCGTTCGGCGTCGAGGTCGGCCTGCGCCTGGGCGTAGAGGTCGGCGACGAACAGGCTGGCAGCGTCAGGCGGAATTTCCGGGTGGAGGGACAGCAGGCGACGCGTCCACTCCCTGTGCAGCTCTTCGTCCATGAGGGCCTCCTTTACGGACCGGCGCCCGGCCGGCGGGGAGAAGGGGTCGGGTCCCGCGGCCTCCCACGCGGGCCGGGTCCCCCTCCGGTGCGCGAGGCCACCCCAGGTCAGGGCACGTAAGCCCACCTGCACTCCCCCATCCATGATCCTCCGGGACGATGCGCCCGCAAGTCGACGCGCTCGGGACCCGGGACGTACCCCCGTCCAGCGCTCCGTCCGACGCCGTCCGACCCGGACGGGAAACGCGCTCGGGGCGGATGGCCGGCGGGGGGGGCGTGGTCCTGCGGCGGCGCCCCGGCGGGCACTACGCTGCGGCCGGGCCCGAGAGGGGGAGGCCGTCGGCCGTGACCGGGTCTGGCCCAGGGCGCGAGGGGAGAAGGGGGCGTCGGGTGTCGGAGACGGGGCTGCAGGGGGTCGTCCTCGACGGCCGTTACGAGCTGGCCGAACCGCTCGATGCCGGCGCGGTGGGGGAGATGTGGCGGGCCCGCGACCGCACCCAGGGGGGCGAGGTGGCCGTGCAGTTACTGCCTCCGCCCGAGCCGGCGGCAGTGGCAGACGGGGCAGAGGAGCGGGCCCGCTTCGAGCAGGTGGCGCGTCGACTGGCCGGGCTGGACAGCCCGCACCTGGCGGCCGTCGTCGGCCACGGGACCACCGAGCTCGCCGGCCGGACCGGTAGGGGTTACCTGGCGTTGGCACCGCTGCGCGGCCGCTCGCTGGGGCAGGTGCTGCGTGAACCCGGCGGCATCGACTGGCGCCGGGCGCTGGCCTGGGCGGAGCAGATATGCCGCGGGCTGGCCGCGGCCCATGCCGTCGGGCTGGCCCACGGCGCTCTCCAGCCCGCCGGTGTGCTGATCGACAACGCCAACGACGACGAGGGCAGCGAGCACGGCAGGGTGACCGTGCTGGACACCGCCCTGGCGGAGTGCACCGGCGCCGACCTCCCGCCCGCCGAGGCCGACGCCGGGCACGTCGGGGCCGTGGCGTACCTTGCGCCGGAGTGCGGCACCGCGGCACCGGCCGGCGCGCCCGCCGACGTGTACGCGATCGGGTGCCTGCTGTACGAGATGCTCGCCGGCCGCCCGCCGTACGCCGGAACCGTGGCCGAGGTACTGGAGCAGCATCAGCAGAGCCTGCCGCTGCGGCCCAGCCGCGCGGTGCACACGGTGCCCGAGGCAGTGGACGACCTGGTGTTCACCCTGATGGCCCGGCAACCGGCCGACCGGCCCGCACACGCCGGGCAGGCCGCGGCGGCCATCGCCGCGCTGCGCGCAAAGCCCCCGGCACCGCGGGCCGATGTCGTCGACCTACTGCATGCGGACACCGTCGAGCCGGCCGAAGGGCAGGAGGCAGGAGAGGACGCCGAGGTGATGCCGGCGCCGCCCGCTACAGCCTCCGCCGCGCCACCGGCCACGGCAGCGCAGGTACGTCGAGCCGACCGCCGGCGGCGAATGCTGGGGGTGACCGGGGCGGTGCTGGTGGTGGCCAGTGGTGTGCTGGGGTATCTGACGCTGACCGCCTACGACCGGGCCGAGGTGCTCGACTCGGTCCAGCGCGCGACCGAGGACCTCAACTACGGCGGGCTGAACGACGAGGGCCTCACCGTTGAGGAGGCAGCCGAACAGGCGCTGGACCGCGAGAGCGGCTGGCTGCGGCTACGGACCTCTGACCCGTACAGCACAGTCTTCAGCGGCTGGGAGTCTGACGCTGCGGCCTTCGAGGTCACCAATCTGCTCGGGCAGCACCCGGTGTGCATGCGCGTGGCCACGGTTCCCGCCCCCGCGTTCGTCGCGAGCTACAGCCCCGGCCGCTGCGGAGAGTGACAAGCCCCAGGTCTGCCTGCATTTTCGAACAGACCTCAGATTTGGCCACCCGGCAAAGTCTTGTTCTGACCGTTGGCCGAAAGGAATTCGATTACTCGTGGTGCCGGAGTTGACCGAGTTGACGATCCGTCAGGCCATCCTGGACGTTTACGCAGCTCAGCAGCCCCGAAGACGTGCCGGTCGAACAAGCCGCAGCCGGCACCTCCCCCATGGCTCTTTCCGTTTCCCGGACCGGCTTTCCCCTGTCCCGCCGACCGGGAATTGTCAGTGCCGGTTGCTAGACACATTTCCCAGGAAGGGCCGCACCGGGCGGCCGGTCATTGACGGGAATGGGGAGAGCGGATGTCTCAGGGAAATCGCGTACCGGAGGGTTTCGTCCACGTCAGGTCGCATCTACGCCGGAAGCCGACGGGCCGGGCCGGTCGCGGCATGCTGAGCGGCTGGACCATCGCCGCTCTGGTCGCGGGAGTGTGGCTGTGGGGGCAGGTCTTCGGGTTCGGTGGCGCTGAGGCGGAGGGACCGCCTCCGTCGGAGACGTCGGTATCCGAGTCGGCGGACCGTTGATGGCCGCTCGCCGGCTGCGCTTGCGCAGGCCCCGCGGTGGTCGTGAACTGCTCGCCGCCTGTGTCGTGTTCGTGGCGGTCATGGTGGCGGCGGTCCAGCAGGCTTCGGCCGCGCTCCACTCCCTGGTCCGCGGCTGGCCGGTGCTGGTCGCCGCAGCCATCGGTACCGCGGCGTACGGGATCTGGCGAACTCGGCGCACAGCCCGAGCCCGGCGGATACGCGCCGCGATGGTCGCCAAGCTGCGCATCCCACTCACAGACCTGGACACCATGGGCGACAAGGCTTTTGAGTTCGCACTTCGGGACCTGCTGATTCGCGACGGCTGGACCGCTCGCGTCGTCGGCCGGAAGGGCGACCAGGCCGCCGACGTCATCGGCGACCACGAACGGCGAGGCCGGATCGTGCTCCAGGCCAAGCACACCCGCGTCGGGAACAAGGTCGGCTCTTCGGTGATGTACCAAGTGAAGGGCACCGCCCGCCCGGTACACCGTGCGGACAACGCGGTCGTCGTCACCAACGCGGACTTCACCCGCGACGCCAAAGTCTGGGGCGACCGACACCGCATCCACTGGACGAACCGGGACCGGCTGCAGGCATGGGCCGAACTCGGGACGCCGCTACACGACGTTCTCCATCTGCCGGAGAGGCGGAAGCGACGTCGCAGGAGACGAGGAGAGGCACCAAGACCACAACCCAGCACCGGATGAACCCAGACGAAGCCGGAACACCGTTTCCGAGGGCTACGAAGGACCCGTTCGCGAAGCGATCGTTCCCCCGCGGCTTGTTCGGCTAGGTTGCAGCGTGAGTTGTCGGCTGCGGGGAGGGCGGACGTGGCGAGCGGGCTGCGGTGGATAGCGACCGCGTACGACCTCGGCTACACCTTCACGCTGTGTGAGGGCATCGAGCCACGGGAGTTGCTGGGCCGGATGGGCGCGGAGCCGCGGCACATTCACGAGCTGACCAACGATGCGGTCGCTGAGCTCCAGATGTGGCCGGAGGACGGCCACCTGGGTGACCTGGAGTTTCTCGACTGGGAAGACGAGGCGTGGGTGGCGCGGCTCACGGAGGCGGGATTCCTCTCCCACCCGGAGGTGCTCGTCCGCGCCGGCAGCGTCCCCGGCTGGGCCTATGCCATCGAGGACATCTCCAGCCGCGCCCCCGCCTACCTGACGGCGTTGTCGCGCGGCACGCGCGCGTACACGGTGTTCCGCGGCGTCAACGGCGAGCACCAGGTCGGCTACGCACGTGACGGCCAGGTGCTGGCCTACTACGAACCGGGGCTGCCGCATCTGGGAGGCGTGGGTGCACGGGAGGGGGTGCCGGGCTTCGTCTACTCCGGCCAGGAACTCCCCGACGTCGCCTTCCTGCGCTTCCTCGAGGACGAGTACGGGATCTACATCGCTTGGGAGGACACCCAGGCCCCGCTGCCCACCGCGGCCTTCGCACGGGCCACCTACTGATCTCCCCCGGCGTCCCGCAGCGATGAACCGTAATCGTCGACGTCAGCACACCCAGAACTCGACGGACCCGGAGACGGCGAAATCCCGCCCGATCGGGGATCGGACGGGATCTCGTCAACGCCTCTGGAGTGGACCTGTGGGGATTTGAACCCCAGACCCCCTCGATGCGAACGAGGTGCGCTACCGGACTGCGCTACAGGCCCTCACAACGGAAGGAACCTTAGCATCCCGGGTCGCTGGCCAGGAAATCGGTTCCTGCCGCCGGGAGGAGCGCGCTACTCGTTGGCGGCGCGGCGGCGGGGTGGGTCGGCGTACTGGTCGAAGAGAGGGGTGCGGTTGGTGGGGCGGGGGCGGCGGGGTGGGGATTCGGGGTCGGCAGGCGGGTCTGCCGGGTCGGGGGGCGCGGGGGTGGTTTCCGGCTGCGGTTTGTGGGGTTCCGCGGTGCTGGAGCGGGCCGAGCTCCAGGTGTCCGGGGCGTCGAAGTCCAGGCCCCGGGTGGCGCGGGGGGCCACGGGGGCCGTGACGTACGTGGGCAGCGGGACCGGTACGGGGTCCCAGCCGGCGTCGGCCGGGCGGTCGCGTTCGCGCTGCTGGTCGACCCACTCGGCGTGGTCGGTCTGCTCCACCAGCGCCCTGCGGTCCGCCTCGTACGCCGCCGCCGGGGCGTCGAACGGGGCGGTGGCGGACGGGTCGCCGGCGTCGTCTTCGGCCCCCTCCCCGTCGTCTCCGTCGCGGGTGTCGTCGGCGTTGTCGTGGGTCCGGCGGGGGGAGGCTTCGCGGTCCTCGCGCAGGCGGCGGGCCGCCGCCTCGCCGCGTGCCTGGTCCGCGGTGAAGGTGCGGCGGTGGCGCTCCTGGGTGCGTACGCGGACGACGTACGCGGTGAGCAGCAGCCCCGGGACGACGACGGCCCACAGGAAGCGCGGGCCGCCCACCGAGGCCGCCACGGCGCCCGCGGTCAGGGCCACGAACAGCATCGTCAGCGTGCGCCTCCGGCGCGCGAGCACCCGTGCCCGCGCCCGGCGCTCAGGGGTGTACGGGGACGGCTGGTTGCGCGCGGGGGCGGGTTCGGCTCCGGCCGCGGGGGCGGGGTCGCCTTCCGGGGCGTGCGGGCTCGCGGTCACGCCCGGCTGCGCGTCGGTACGCCCCGCCGGAGCCGCCTCCGGCTCCTCCTCCACCCTTGCCTGCGCCGCCGCCCCCGGGCGCGCCACCGGCGCCGCCGGGGTCTCCTGGCGGGTACGGCGCGGGCGCGGGGCGGCGGCGCGGGGGTCGGTCACGGGCACGGCAGCGGCCCGGACGTCCACCACGCCGCCTGCGGCGGGTGCGGCGTCCGGGCTCTCGTCGGCGCCTCCGGCGTCCTCCTCCGAGCCGGAGGAGGGGCCCGAGGCCGAGGCCGGCGGGCCGGAGCCGGAGTCGGCGCCGTCCCGGCCCTGGGTACGGTCCGCCCCACCCCGTCCGGTCAGCAGCCGGATGGCGGTGCTGAAGCGTTCCGTCGGACGGGCTTCGTTCAGCTCGTCCTGCCTACGGAGCCACATCGGCACCAAGTAGGCGGCCCAGGCCCCGACGATCATTGCGTAGATGAGGCCGCTGCTGCTCACGCCTTACACGGTAGAGGCCGCGGCGACAGCGCATGGGCCAATTGGCTCGGTGTGTCGCACCATCTGGCTGATATCTCGACCTTTTCTTCTGACTTTTTACGCCCGGACTATCGAATCTTTGTTTTATTTCTCCGAGTGGCGAAGCCCACGCCACCGGTTGACGAGCCCCTCCGGAACTTCCTCGGTGGTCAGCACGTACACCAGGTGGTCGCGCCAGGCCCCGTCGATGTGCAGGTAGCGCGGGCGCACGCCCTCTTCCCGAAAGCCCAGCTTTTCCACCACCCGACGGCTCGGCATGTTCTCCGGACGGATGCAGACCTCGATGCGGTGCAGCCCCACAGTCCGGAAACAGTGGTCCACCGCGAGCGCCACCGACGTCGGCATCACGCCCCGGCCCGCGTAATCCCGGTCGATCCAGTAACCGACGTGCCCGGAACGCATCGAGCCCCACGTGATGCCCGCCACGGTCAACTGCCCGCACAGCGTGCCCTGGTATTCGATGACGAAGGGCAGCATCCGCCCCGCGCTCGCCTCGCTGCGCAGGTGCCGGACCATCTGCCGGAAGGTGGGGCGGCGGGTGTGCGGGGTGCCCGGGGGCGGGGGTGGGATGGTGGCCTCCCAGGGGCGCAGCCAGTCGCGGTTGCGCTGGTTGATCTCCCGCCAGACGCGCTGGTCGCGCGCGCGGATGGGGCGGAGGGTCACGGGCCCCTCCGCCAGCACCGCGGGCCAGGACGCGCTCAGTGGGCACCGCCGGGGTGTCTGGACCCGCCGTCCGCGTCCCCGGCCGGGCCGTCGTCGCCGCGCGCGTGGTCGCCGCCGTGCACCTGGTCGACCGCGTGCGGCAGCAGCCGCGCCAGCACCGCGAGCCCGTCGCGTACGCCCCCGGACGAGCCCGGCAGGTTCACGATGACCGTACGGCCCGCGACCCCGGCGAGGCCGCGGGAGAGCGCGGCGGTGGGCACCTTCGCGTATCCGTGCGCCCTGATCGCCTCCGGTACGCCCGGCAGTTGGCGGTCCAGCACCCGCGCAGTCATCTCCGGGGTGCGGTCGGTCGGCGAGACGCCCGTGCCGCCGGTGGTCAGGACCACGTCGTAGCCGGCGGCGACCGCCTCGCGCAGCACCGCCTCCACGGGCTCGCCGTCCGGCACCACCCGCGGGCCTTCCGCGGCGAAGCCCATCTCCGTCAGGCCCGCGACGAGCAGCGGGCCGCCCGTGTCCGCGTACACCCCGGCCGCCGCGCGGTTGGACACCGTGACCGCCAGGGCCCTCATGACCGGCTCCAGTCGCCGGACTTGCCGCCGGTCTTCGTCTCGACCCGCACGTCCGTGATGACCGCCGCCTTGTCGACGGCCTTGACCATGTCGACCACCGTGAGCGCCGCCACCGACACCGCGGTCAGCGCCTCCATCTCCACGCCGGTGCGGTCCGTGGTGCGCACGGTCGCCGCGATCTCCACCGCGTCGTCCGCGACGCCGAGGTCGACGGTGACGCCGGACAGCGCCAGCGGATGGCAGAGGGGGATCAGGTCGGGGGTGCGTTTGGCGCCCATGATGCCGGCGAGGCGGGCGGTGGCCAGGGCGTCGCCCTTGGGCAGCGTCTCGCCGGGCGCGGTGCCGCGGAGCAGTTCGACGACGCGCGGCGAGACGAGGACGCGCCCGGAGGCGCGGGCGGTGCGCGCGGTGACGTCCTTGGCGGAGACGTCGACCATGCGGGCGGCGCCCGTGTCGTCGAGGTGGGTCAGGCGGCTTGGCTGGCTCATGGCGTGGAGCTCCCGGGGTGAATGCGCGCGGAGCCACCGTACCTCCACGGCCTGCCGTTCGGCTCCGCGCGTTTCCCGGTCCGCCGCTCAGTCGAGGAGGACGACGTCCACGGGCGACCCCGGCGCCACCTCCGTGGTCTCCTCGGGCACGACGACGAGCGCGTTCGCACGGGCCAGTGCGGCGATGAGGTGTGAGCCGGCGCCGCCCACGGGGGTGACCTCACCGGCGTCGGGGTGCGTGCCGCCGCCGGCCGGCTCGTCCGCGTACCGGCCGCGGAGGTACTGCCGGCGGCCCGGCGGCGAACTCAGCGGCTCGTCGCCGGCCAGGCGCGCCCGCACCACCGGGCGGTGCTCCGGCTCCACGCCCATCAGTCTGCGGATCACGGGCCGTACGAACATCTCGAAGGAGATGTACGCACTCACCGGGTTCCCCGGGAGCGCGAACAGCGGGGTGCGGTCCGCGCCGATACGGCCGAAGCCCTGCGGCTTGCCCGGCTGCATGGCCAGCCGCCGGAACTCCACCCCGCCGCCCGCCTCGCCGTCCAGCTCGGCCAGGGCCTCCTTGACCACGTCGTACGCCCCGACGCTGACGCCCCCGCTGGTGACCAGCGCGTCCGCGCGGATGAGCTGGTCCTCGACGGTCGCGCGCAGGGTCTCGGCGTCGTCGGCGACGGCGCCCACGCGGTACGCGATGGCGCCCGCGTCGCGGGCGGCGGCGGTCAGCGCGTAGCTGTTGGAGTCGTGGATACGTCCCGGGGCGAGCTGTTCGCCCGGGGGCACCAACTCGCTGCCGGTGGACAGCACGACGACCCGCGGGCGCGGGCGGACCCGCACCGTGCCGCGGCCGATGGCCGCGAGCAGCCCGATCTGCGCCGGGCCGAGCAGCGTGCCGGCGGGCAGCACCAGGTCGCCGGCGACGACGTCGCTGCCGCGGGTGCGGACGTGCCGGCCGGTGTCGGCGGGGGCGTAGATCCGCACCTCGCCGCCGGCGCCCGCGGGGGACTCGCTGTGCGGGCGCATGGCGTCGACCCGGCCGCGGCCCGTGCCGCCGTCGGTCCACTCCACGGGGACGACGGCCTGCGTGCCGGGCGGCAGCGGGGCGCCGGTCATGATGCGGGCGGCCTCGCCCGCGCCGACGTGCGGCAACTCACCGCCGCCGCCCGCCGGGACGTCGCCGATGACGCGCAGGACGGCCGGGAACTCGTCGCTCGCGCGCTCCACGTCGACGGTGCGCACGGCGTACCCGTCCATGGAGCTGTTGTCGAACGGCGGGAGGGCGACGGCCGCGGTGACGTCCTCGACGAGGACGCAGCCCTGGGCGTCGAGCAACTGCATCTCCAGCGGCTCCAACGGGCGGACCTGCCGCAGTATGTCGTCCAGGTGCTCCTCGACGGACCACACCCCGGAGGGCCGGCGCCCCTGCCGGGCGTCGCCGGCCTCCGGGTCCCCGGCGCCCGTCTCCGGCGCGCCGGACTCCGGCTCCCCGGCAGCCGGCTCCCCGGTCTCCGGTTCCACCGTCTCGGGTTTTTCGGCCGCCGGTTCTCCGGGCTCCTGCATGCCGGTCGCCGGCTCCTGCTCCCCCGCTTCCGTCGCGCCCTTCACCGCCTCGCTCAATCCGCCATCTCCTCCGCGACGTACTTCCGCAGCCACGCGCGCAGGTCGGCGCCGAGGTCCTCACGCTCGCACGCGAGGCGGACGATGGCCCGGAGGTAGTCGCTGCGGTCGCCCGTGTCGTACCGCCGGCCCTTGAACACCACGCCGTACACCGGGCTCGCCAGCGCCTCGTCCGTCGCCAGCCGCTGCAGCGCGTCGGTGAGCTGGATCTCGTTCCCCCGGCCGGGCTCCGTCGTGCGCAGCACGTCGAAGATCGCGGCGTCGAGGACATAGCGGCCGATCACCGCGTAGTTGCTGGGCGCGTCCGCGACCGCGGGCTTCTCGACGAGGTCGGTGACGCGCACGACGTCGCTGTCCGCGGTGGTCTCCACCGCCGCGCAGCCGTAGAGGTGGATCTGCTCCGGGTCGACCTCCATCAGCGCGATGACGCTGCCGCCGTGGTCGGCCTGGGCGCGCACCATGCGGGCCAGCAGCGGATCGCGCGGGTCGATGAGGTCGTCGCCGAGGAGGACGGCGAACGGCTGGTCGCCGACGTGCTCGGCGGCGCACAGCACCGCGTGGCCGAGGCCGCGGGGGTCACCCTGGCGGACGTAGTGGATGTTGGCCAGGTCGTTGGACTCCGCGACCTTGGCCAGGCGCGCCTCGTCGCCCTTCTTGCGCAGGGCCTCTTCCAGCTCGTGGTTGCGGTCGAAGTGGTCTTCGAGCGGGCGCTTGTTCCGCCCGGTGATCATGAGGACGTCGGTGAGTCCGGCCGAGACGGCCTCCTCGACGACGTACTGGATCGCGGGCTTGTCGACGACGGGCAGCATCTCCTTGGGCGTCGCCTTGGTCGCCGGCAGGAAGCGAGTGCCGAGGCCGGCGGCCGGGATGACAGCCTTGGTGATCCGAGTACGCGAAGAATCCATGTTCAGCACCATAAGGGTAGGTACGGACAAGTGGGCAGCGACCAGGCCAGAAAGGCGGCGTTGCGCCGCACCCTACTCGCCGCGCGGGCCGCCGTGCCGCCGGGTGAGGCCGCGTCGGCGGGGCGGCGGCTGGCCCGGCGGGCGCTGGAGCTGCCGGAGCTGGCGGAGGCGCGGACGGTGGCGGCGTACGTGTCGGTGGGGCGCGAGCCGGCCACGCGCGAACTGCTGGAGGCGCTGCGGGAGCGGGGGACGGCGGTGCTGCTGCCGGTGCTGCTCGCGGACGACGACCTGGACTGGGCGGAGTACGAGGGTCCCGACACGCTGCGGGCCGCCCGGCGCGGGCTGCTGGAGCCGGCCGGGCCGCGGCTCGGGCCGGCGGCGGTGCGGACGGCGGAGGCGGTGCTGCTGCCGGGGCTGGCGGTCGACGGCCGGGGGCTGCGGCTGGGGCGGGGCGGCGGTTCGTACGACCGGGTGCTGGCGCGGCTGGCGGGGGGCGGGGGCGGCGCGGAGGACCCGGGGGGCACAGGCGGTTCGGGCAGTTCGGGCGGGGAGGCCGGGACTGGGGGCGCGGGCCTCCGGCGTACGGGCGCGGGCGGCCGGCGTACGGGCGCGGAGACCGGCGTGTCCCCCGCCGGCGCGCCGTCCGCCGCCGGGCCCGCCCTCGTCGTGCTCCTCTACGACGGCGAAGTCCTCGACCACGTGCCCGCCGAGCCCCACGACCGCCCCGTGACCGCCGCCGTCACGCCCTCCGCGGTGCACCGCTTCCCGCGGCCGTAGCGCCCGGCCACCGGCATCCCCCGGTATGCCTCACGGCGACAGCGTCATCGTGTCCTCCGCGGCGTCCTCCACCGCCTTGTCGGAGAACGGCCACTCGTACAGCTCGCCCTTCGCCCACGCCGTGGTCTGGTCCGTGTAGTTCGGGTGGAAGGCGTGCCCCGAGGCGCCGGAGAGGTTGACCCAGCCCGAGGCGTCGAGGTCCGCCAGGTCCACCACCATCCGCATGGACGGCACCCACAGCACGTCGTATCCGCCGGCCGCGTTCCAGCCGGTGGCGTTGACGGCGGCCTCGCCGCCGCTGAGGTTCCACGGGCCGCGGTTGAGCACCCACTGCACGATGCCCGGACCGTCGGTGCCCAGCGTCTGGTTGCGCAGCATCAGCCGGTGTAGCCGGCCCCAGGACCAGGTGTCGATGTCCTTGCCCAGCTCGGCGGTCAGCTCCCAGCGGGCGTCGTTCATGGCGTGCTCGAACAGCTCGTCGCGGTTCCCGTCGAGGGACTCCCCGCGGCTGTCGGTGGTCGTCCACCAGCGGTTGTCCTCGTCCTTGAGGATGCTCCGTACGACCTCGAACCACCGGTCACCGCCGTCCGGCTGGGCGGCGTCCGCGTCGCGCTCGCCGCACTCGCGCACGGTGGCGGGCCCGTCGGGGTCGGCCGCCGGGTTGGCGGGCGGCACCTGGAGGCACTCGCCGTCCGGGCGCAGCTCCTTGGGCATCTTGTCGCCGAAGGCGAGCTTGAGGATGTTGCGCCAGACGGCGTTGAAGTACGCGGCGGCGGAGGAGTCGGTGTCCTGGCTGTAGTCCCAGTCCTTCAGCAGGTCCTGGGCCTCGCGCACCATCGGGTCATCGATCTCGATGTCCAGCAGCAGCGGCGTGAGGAGTTCGGCGATCTCGCTGTGGTTGTCGAGCTGCATGGTGCGCATGTCGTCAGGGGAGATCTTCCCGCCGTCCTTGATCTTCTCCTCGATGAGGTCGGAGATGCGCTGGCTGCGGGTGCCGTAGCCGGGGTCGGTGGTCAGCAGATACGGGTAGTCGTTCTCGTCGACGACGGCCTGGTTGGCGGTGACGACGTAGCCGCGGTCGGGGTTGAGCTCCCAGGGCAGTGAGTCGAAGGGGACGTAGCCGTCCCAGGAGTACGCCGGGTCCCAGCCGGGGGCGGGCAGGCTGCCGTCGCCGCCGGCGCGCTGCGGGATCCTGCCGGGCGCCTGGTAGCCGATGTTGCCGTCGGTGTCGGCGTAGACGAGGTTCTGCGAGGGCACGGCGAAGTCGCGGGCCGCGTCGCGGAACTCATCGAAGTCCGCGGCTCTGTTGATGCCGAAGACGGCGTCCATGGTGCTGGACGGCTCCAGGGCGGTCCAGCGCAGCGAGACGGCGTACCCGTCGCCCCGGTCGGGCGCGGAGTTGCCCACGGGGGCTTCTTTGCCGACCTCGGCCATCTCGTCGCTGCGGTCGGAGACCACGGGCCCGTTGCGCGTGGTGCGTACGGTGATGCGCTTGTCCTCGCCGTCCGCGACCTTGATCAGCTCCTCCCGGGTGCCGAACTCGCGCGACTCGCCGTCGTAGAGATAGCCGTCGTCCTCGACCTTCTCCAGATACAGGTCGGCGACGTCGGCGCCCAGGTTGGTCAGGCCCCAGGAGATGTCGGCGTTGTGACCTATGACCACGCCGGGCATGCCGGAGAAGGAGAAGCCGCTGACCTCGTAGGGGCAGTCGTCGCTGACTCTCGTGCACTGCAGACCCATCTGGTACCAGACCGAGGGGAGCTGCGCGGACAGGTGCGGGTCGTTGGCGAGGAGCGGCTTCTCGGTGGTGGTCAGGTCGCCGGAGACCACCCAGGAGTTGGAGCCGATGCCGCTGCCGCTGGGACCGAGGAGGGCGGGGATGTCGTCCATGGTCTTCGCCAGCGAGCCCATCTGGCTGCTGAGGCCCGCGGTGGCGGCACTGTACGTGCTCTGCGCCCCTCCCGCACTCTGCGGTTCGTAGCCGTCGGCGGTCGCGGAGCCGCCTTCCACGATCGGCTTGTTGCGCTCGTACGGGTAGGGCGGGTACAGGTCGGCGATCTCGCCCTCGTCGAAGCGCTGGGAGAGCAGCGAGCGGTCGATCTCGTCCTCGACGTTGGCCCGCAGGTCCCACGCCATCGCCTTCAGCCAGGCGACGGAGTCGACGGGGCTCCACTTCTCCGGCTCGTAGTCGTTGACGAACCCCAGGGCGGCGTACTCCACGGACAGACCGGAGCCGCTGTGGTCCGCGAGGTAGGCGTTGACCCCGTCGGCGTAGGCCCGCAGGTACTTCTTGGTCTCCGCCGACAGCTCCTCGTCGTACTCCTTCTGCGCCACCTGCCGCCAGCCCAGCGTGCGCAGGAACTCGTCGGTCTCGACCTGCTCCGCGCCGAACATCTCCGACAGCCGGCCCGACGTCATGTGGCGGCGGACGTCCATCTCCCAGAAGCGGTCCTGCGCGTGTACGAAGCCCTGCGCCCTGAAGAGGTCCTCGGCGGTGTCCCCGTACAGTGTCGGCACCCCGCGGGCATCGCGCTTGACCGTGACCGGCGAGGCCAGACCGCTCAGTTTGAGCGAACCGGTGGTCTGCGGGAAGGAGTCGCGCACCGTGCTGACGGTCCAGAACGCGGCGGCGCCCACGCCCAGCACGAGCACGGTGGCGAGACCGATCGCGACGTAGATGAGGCGGCGCCTCTTGCCTGCCGTGCGGCCGTTCTCGTTGAGGGGCATGCCTGTCCTTCTGGAGCCAGCGGAGCACTTGCTGGAGCAACCTTAGGCGTCCGGTCAAGGGACTCCGTACGGCCCCTGTGCTCTCCCCAGAAGCAGCAGGCGGACGCTCCCTCCGGGTAAATTCTCCGTCAAGGCAGAAAAGACGAGAGGGAGAAAGCTGTCAGTCGAGGAACTCAACAAGCTCGCGCTCGTCGCCGCCCTGGTTCTGCTGGTCGCGGTCGCGGCGGTCCGCCTCGCGTCCCGCAGCGGCCTGCCCAGCCTTCTGCTGTACATGGGCATCGGCGTCCTCGTCGGCGAGGACGGACTGTTCGGCTACGGCTTCGACGACGCGGAGCTCACCCAGGTCCTCGGCTACGCGGCCCTCGCGCTGATCCTCGCCGAGGGCGGCCTCGGCACGAAGTGGAGTGACATCAGACCCGCGCTGCCCGCGGCGGCCGTCCTGTCCACGGCCGGCGTCGCGGTCAGCGTCGGCGTCACGGCGACCGGGGCGCACTACCTCGTCGGTCTGGAGTGGAAGCAGGCGCTCATCATGGGCGCCGTCGTGTCCTCCACGGACGCCGCCGCGGTGTTCTCCGTGCTGCGCAAGGTGCCCCTGCCGCGCCGGGTCAACGGCGTGATGGAGGCCGAGTCGGGGTTCAACGACGCCCCCGTGGTCATCCTGGTCGTCGCCTTCTCCACCACGGGGCACATCGAGAGCTGGTACGTCCTCCTCGGCGAGATCCTGCTGGAGCTGGCCATCGGGGCGGCGCTGGGGCTGGCGATCGGGTGGCTGGGCTCCTTCGCGCTGCGGCACGTGGCCCTGCCGGCCTCCGGCCTCTACCCGATCGCGGTGATGGCCCTCGCCATCGTCGCGTACGCCGTGGGCTCCCTGGCGCACGGCAGCGGCTTCCTGGCGGTCTATCTGGCGGCGATGGTCCTGGGCAACGCGAAACTGCCGCACTGGTCGGCCACCCGCGGCTTCGCCGACGGGGTGGGCTGGCTGGCCCAGATCGGGATGTTCGTGCTGCTCGGGCTGCTGGTGACGCCGCACGAGCTGGGCGACGACATCATGCCGGCGGTGGTCATCGGGCTGGTGCTGACCATGGTGGCGCGGCCGGCGTCGGTGATCGTGAGCCTGCTGCCGTTCCGCATCCCGTGGCGGGAACAGGCGCTGATGTCGTGGGCCGGGCTGCGCGGCGCGGTGCCCATCGTGCTGGCGACGATCCCGATGGTGAACGACGTCCCCGACTCCGGCCGCGTGTTCAACATCGTCTTCGTGCTCGTCATCGTCTACACGATGGTGCAGGGGCCGACGCTGCCGATGGTGGCGCGCTGGCTGCGGCTCGGCGACGGCGACGCGGCGTACGACCTGGGCATCGAGTCGGCGCCGCTGGAGCGGGTGCGGGGGCACCTGCTGTCGCTGTCGGTGCCGGAGCGTTCCCGGATGCACGGGGTGGAGGTCGGCGAGCTGCGGCTGCCGCCGGGGGCGGCGGTGACGCTCGTGGTGCGGGACGGGGCGAGCTTCGTGCCGGCGCCGACGGACATCCTGCGGCGGGGGGACGAGTTGCTGGTGGTGGCGACGGACGAGGTGCGCGACGCGGCGGAGCAGCGGCTGCGGGACGTGGGGCGGGGCGGCAAGCTGGCGCGCTGGCTGGCGACGAACGAGCGAGGGGCGCGGTAGGGCGGCCCGGGACTGCCGTCTGCCACCGGCCTGCCGCCGGTCTTCGGTGGCGGGGCGGCGTTCGGTAGGGTCGGCGTGGAATTCGTACGAACAGATGTCTCTGTCTGATGCAGGGTCGGCGCGCCTGACGGGCGCGCACAGCGGACGGCCCTCGGTGCGTGCCGGCCGGCTCGCTTCCCGCCCGGTCCCGGGCGGGGCGGGCCCGCGCGAGCCGCGCGGTCGGCGCACTACCAGGCAGCAGGAAGGACCGGGCCGTGTCGCGCCCGCCTCACCCTTCGCCTTCGGGATCTCCCTCCGGTACGCCGATCGATCCGGCCGGTACGCCCATGGATCCGGCTTCCGGCCCGTCGGGTACGCCCCCTGGCCGCGCCGGTGCGCGGCCCGGCTACCTTCAGTTGTTGCGTACGCCCGGGGCGCGGAGCTTCGTCCTCCCCGGCTTCGCCGCGCGGCAGCCGTTCGCGATGCTGACCATGAGCATCGTGCTGCTGGTGGAGCACACGTCCGGCTCGTACAGCCTGGCCGGCACGGTGGCGGCCGCGGCGGGTCTGTCCATGGCGCTGTGCGCGCCCGTCAGCGGCAAGCTCACGGACCGCTACGGGCAGCCGGCGGTCCTGCTGCCGAGCGTGCTGCTGCACGCCGCCGCGGTGGCCCTGCTGAGCGTGCTCGCGCTGGCGGGCGCGCCGGGGTGGGCGCTGGTGGCCGCGGCGGTCCCGACGGGCGCCTCCATACCCCAGATCGGGCCGATGGTGCGGGCCCGCTGGTCGCATCTCTTCGCCGCCGGGCCGGATCCGCGCACCCCGTTGCAGCACACGGCGACGGCGTTCGAGTCGGTGACGGACGAGTTCACGTTCGTCGTCGGGCCGGTGCTCGCCGCGGCGCTGTGCACGGGGGTGCACCCGTCGGCGGGCCTGGTGGCCGAGGGGGTGCTGACGCTGGCCGGCGGGCTGCTGTTCGCCGCTCAGCGGCGGACCGCGCCGCCGGTGGTGCGCACCGGCCGCGGGGACCTGCCCCGCGGACGGCGGGCTTCCGCGCTGCGGGCACCGGCGCTGCCGGTGCTGGTCGCGGCGTTCTTCGGCGTCGGGGCGGTCTTCGGTGGCATGCAGGTGTCGCTGACCGCGTTCAGCGAGGCGATCGGCCGCCCCGGTCTGAGCGGGGTCCTGTACGGGGTCTTCGCCGCCGGCAACATGCTCGCCGGCGTGGCCATCGGCGTGATCCACTGGCGCGGCCCGGCGCAGCGGCGCCTGCTCGTCGCGTACCCGCTGCTGGTCGCCACCACCTCAGGGCTCTGGGCGGTCGCGGGGCTGGAGTCCGCGGCGGCGCTCGGCGGCCTCGGCCTCGCGGTCGGCGTGTGCATCGCGCCCGCGCTGATCACGGGCTTCACCCTGGCGGACGCGCTGGTGCCCCGACAGGCGCGTACGGAAGCGTTCACGTGGCTGTCGGGCGCCGTCGCGCTGGGGCAGGCCGCGGCGACGACGGCGGCGGGCCGGCTGGCCGACGGCGCGGGCGCCCACGCCGGGTTCCTCGTACCGCTGGCCGCGACCGCGCTCGCGTGCGCCACCCTGCTGCTGCTCCGGGCGCGCCTGCGGGCCGCGGAGAGCCACGGGACGATCACGGTCCGTGGCGGTGGGCGCCCGGTTCCCGCGTCGGTGGACTGACGGGCGGGAATGCTGCATGATGAAGCGTCGTTAGCACTCAACAGTTGAGAGTGCCAGGAGGAAGCACGTGCCGACCTACCAGTACCAGTGCACCGAGTGCGGCGAGGGCCTCGAAGCGGTGCAGAAGTTCACCGACGACGCGCTGACGGTGTGCCCCGCCTGCCAGGGGCGGCTGCGCAAGGTGTTCTCCGCGGTCGGCGTGGTCTTCAAGGGCTCCGGTTTCTACCGGACGGACAGCCGCAGCGGCTCGGCTTCGGGCGGGTCGGGTTCCGGCGGGTCCGGGTCGGGGTCGAGTGAGAAGAAGGGGTCCGAGTCGTCGACTTCGTCGTCCTCGTCTTCTTCCTCCTCCTCTTCGGGCTCCTCGGATTCTTCGTCTTCCTCCTCCTCGTCGTCTTCGTCGGGTTCCTCGTCGTCGTCCAAGTCGCCCAGCGGTACGTCGGCGGCCTGAAGAACGCCGCGCCGGCCGCACGGTTATCGTTGCGGCATGGCTGAGGCAGCGGCAGAGCGGGCAGAGATCGGCGTCATCGGCGGCTCGGGGTTCTACTCCTTCCTCGACGACGTCACGGAGATCGCCGTCGAGACACCGTACGGACCGCCGAGCGACTCGCTGTTCCTCGGCGAGATCGCGGGGCGGCGCGTCGCGTTCCTCCCCCGGCACGGCCGCAAGCACCATCTGCCGCCGCACCGGATCAACTACCGCGCCAACCTGTGGGCCTTGCGCTCCCTGGGCGTACGGCAGGTGCTGGGGCCGTGCGCGGTGGGCGGGCTGCGGCCGGAGCACGGGCCGGGCACGCTGCTCGTACCGGACCAGATGGTGGACCGTACGAAGTCGCGCACGCAGACGTACTACGACGGCGAGCAACTGCCCGACGGCGCCACGCCGAACGTCGTGCACGTGAGCCTCGCCGACCCGTACTGCCCGACGGGGCGCCGGGCCGCGCTGAAGGCGGCGCACGAGAGCGGCTGGGCGGCGGTCGACGGGGGGACGCTCGTGGTCATCGAGGGGCCGCGGTTCTCCACGCGGGCGGAGTCGGTGTGGCACCGGGCGCAGGGGTGGGCCGTGGTCGGGATGACCGGTCACCCGGAGGCGGTGCTGGCCCGTGAACTGGAGCTCTGCTACACGTCGATGACGCTGGTGACGGACCTCGACGCGGGCGCCGAGACGGGCGACGGCGTCTCGCACGAAGAGGTGCTGGAGGTCTTCGCGGCGAACGTGGGGCGGCTGCGGGACGTGCTGTTCGACGCGGTGGGGCGGCTGCCGGAGACGGCGGAACGGGACTGCTTGTGCGCGGGGGCGCTGGCGGGGATGGACCCGGGGATCGAGCTGCCCTAGGGCCGGTTGCGCGGCTGACGAGGGTCTCTCGGGGGCGTGGGCGGCGGGTTGTCCACAACCGGGGAGTTATCCACAGGCTCAAGCGGGGAGGGCGGAGATCGGGCAGAGTCGAGGGCGTCACGGAACGCGACCGACTCGTCACGAACAGGTGGTGACCGCCATGTCCCCCCATGCCCGCACTCTTCCCGGCTCCCCTCCCCCCGCCCTCTCGGACTCCCGTTCCGGCTCCGGTGCCGGCTTGCGGTACGGGATGGCTGCCGCCGGGGGCAACGGTCCGGCCGGGGCTGTGCCTTCACCCGGGGGCGGCGGACTCGCGGCGGGACCGGGTCCGTTGCCGCGCGGGGCGCCGCCACCGCGCGGAGTACCGGAGTTCGAGCCGCTGCGCCCGGGGCGCGGGGCCAGGGTCCGGCGGGCCGTGGCGAGCCGCCGGCGGCTGCTGGCCGCGTTACTCGCGATGGTGGCAGCCGCGCTGGCGGCGGCGCCGCGCAGCGACGCGGAGAGCCCGCCGCCCGCCGCGGCGCCGGACGGCGGGGAAACCGGAGCGCCGGGTGACGTCACCGGGTCGGCCGCCGGAGGGCGGGGCACCGGCGGCGCCGCCGGAGGCGGCGGGGAGGTGCTGGCGCCGGTGCGGATCGCGGACGCCGGGGTGGTCGGGCTGCTGGCGCCGGGCGACATGGTGGACGTGCTGGCCGCCGGCGGCGAGGACGGCGGCCCGGCACGGGTCGTGGCGCGCGCCGCCCGGGTGACCCACATCCCGGGGGCGGCGCAGGCGCCCGGCGTGCAGCGGGGGGCGGACGAGACGGGGGCCGCGGAGACGGAGGGGGCGACGGACGCGACAGGGGCATGGGGAGCAACGGAGTCGACCGAGGCGCCGGACGGGACGTTGTCACCGGGGGCACCGGGAGCGCCGGAGGCGCAATGGCCCCCGGGAGCGCCGGAGTCGACGGGGTGGGACGACGGGACGCTGGTGGTGTTGTCGGTACCCCGGCCCGCGGCCGCGGCGCTGGCCGGTGCGGCCGGCGAACGTCTGGCGGTGACGCTGCGATGACGACGCTTGCGCGGATCGTCACCGGCAGGTGGGGGAGGATTGGACAATCCTTCCGTATCTCTGCCATACCTAGCTGGGTCGGCCGACCCGTCGAGAGTGAAGCGAGGAAGGGCATTGAGCACGCAGGGTGCCGGGAGCGCCTCGGAAAGTCAGGGCGTCATCGCCGGGTTCAAGCAGTTCCTGATGCGCGGGAACGTGATGGAACTCGCGGTCGCCGTCGTCGTCGGCGCCGCGTTCACGAGCATCGTGAACGCGGTGGTGAAGGGCGTCATCAACCCCCTCGTCGGCCTCTTCGGCTCCAGAAACCTCGACAAGTACCACTCCTGCTTCAGCGATGTCTGCACGACGAGCCCGGAGGGCGAGGTCACCAAGGGCGTCGCGATCCTGTGGGGCCCGGTGCTGAGCGCGACGCTGACGTTCGTCGTGACGGCGGCCGTCGTGTACTTCGCGATGATCCTGCCGATGAACAAGCTCAGGGAGCGGCAGGCGGCGAAGACACCGGTGGACGCGAGCGCCGCGGAGGTCACGGAGATCGAGCTGCTGACGCAGATCCGCGACGAACTCGTGGCCCAGCGGAACGGCCCGGCGCCGCACCGCGACGGTGGCACGCTGCCGAGCCAGAGGTAGGGCCGCGGGGTCAGATGTGGTGCGGGGGCTTCTCGTCGAGGAAGCGGGCCAGGTCGGCTGCGCTCCCCTCGGCGGCGGGCCGGTCCCCCCAGCCCTCGTCGGTGTCGTCCCGGCTCCGCTCCGTCAGAGGATCGTCGAAGACGAGCGGGTTCTCGGGCTCGGTGCTCATACGCACCAGGGTACGCGGCGGCGTGCCGTGAGGGCCCCGTAGACGGCCGTGGTCGGTGCTCGGGCGGTGCTGCGGTCCGCCGGCGGGGCGCGGTTAGGGTGCGGTGCATGGGCGTGGACGGGATCACGGATGTGGCGGGGGTGCGCGTCGGGCACGCGTCGCGGACCGGGGACGGGTGGCTGACCGGGACGACGGTGGTGCTCGCCCCGGAGGGTGGCGCCGTCGCCTCCGTGGACGTACGCGGAGGTGGGCCGGGCACGCGGGAGACCGACGCCCTCGACCCGCGCAACATCGTGCAGCGGGTGGAGGCGGTGGTGCTGACGGGCGGCAGCGCCTACGGGCTGGCCGCCGCCTCCGGCGTGATGGCCTGGCTGGAGGAGCGGGGCCGCGGCTTCCGGGTGGGGCCAGATCCGGCGCAGGTGGTCCCGGTGGTGCCGGCGGCGGCCCTGTTCGACCTGGGCCGCGGCGGCGACTTCCGGGCCCGCCCCGACGCCGCCATGGGCCGGGAGGCCGCTGCCGCCGCGGCGGCCTCCGCCGTCGGCGCCGCGGTCGCGCAGGGCAACGTCGGCGCGGGCACGGGCGCCGTGTGCGGGGCGATGAAGGGCGGGGTGGGCTCGGCGAGCGTCGTCCTGCCGTCCGGCACCACGGTCGCGGCGCTGGCCGTCGTCAACGCGGCCGGCTCGGGCGTCGATCCGGCCACGGGCGCGCTCTACGCCGAGTTGTACGGCGATGCCGGCGGGGCCGCAGGCCGCGTCGCAGCGCGTGGCGAAGCAAGGGGTGGGGATGGGGGGCGGGGGGTCCCCCCCGGGGGTTCTTCGCGGGAGGACCCTCGGAGTCCCGGGGAGGCCGCGTCGGCGTCCGGCGGGGTCGCTGCGGGCAGCCGGCCCGCGGGCGAGGTGCACGCCGCCGCCCTGCGGCGGTTGGCGGCGGCCCGGGAGGAGACCGCCCGCCGGTTCGCCGCCTCGGCCCGGCCGCCGCTGAACACCACGCTGGCCGTCGTCGCCACGGACGCCGCGCTCGGCAAGGCGCAGGCCCAGAAGCTGGCCGGGTCCGCGCACGACGGCCTGGCCCGTGCGGTACGCCCCGCGCACCTGCTCTCCGACGGCGACACCGTGTTCGCCCTGGCCACCGGCGCCCGGCCGCTGCTGCCCCCGGACGACGTCGCCGCCGACCCGGCCTTCGCGGTGCACCAGGAAGCCGGCGCCCTCAACGAGGTGTTCGCGGCCGGGGCGGACGTCCTGACCCGCGCCATGGCCAAGGCGCTCCGCGCCGCCGAGAGCGTCGACGGCCCGGGCGGTGTCTTCCCGTCGTACGGCGACCTCTACGGCATCGCCTAGCGGCGTGGGCCTCGCGTGGCCGGCGGCGGCGCGTCAGGTGCTGCCGGTGGCAGGGCGAGCGGGGTCCCGGCCGGGATGCGGGTGAGGGCGATGCGGCTGACCAGGCCGTTCCGGACGGTGATGCCGACGGTGGCCAGCGCGTGGCCGCCCGGGGCGATGACGTGCGCGGGCCGGCCGGCGACGAGCAGGCGGGTGGTTGCGCTGATTCTGGCGCTGAAGTGCGTCGTCTCCCGCGCCACCGCGGTGGCGCCTCTGACGGTGGTCGGCGTACCGGGTGGCAGAAGGGCCGGATCCGCGGTGCGTACGCAGTCGTCGGTCATCAGCGTGACCAGGCGGTCGATGTCGCCGCCGGCGGCCGCCGCGAGGAAGGCGGCGGCGCTGGCGGAGGCAGCGGTTGTGGCGGCGGGCGTGGCGGCGGGCGTGGTCGTCGGCGGGGGCTCGGTTCCCTCGATGCGGCCGCGGGCGCGGCTCGCGTGCTTCTTCGCGCTGGCCGGGCTGGTGCCGAGGATCTCCGCCACCCGGGTGTCGCGGCGGGTGCCGGCCTGACGTTGTTCTTCGTCGGCGCGGTCGGCGCGCACGTCAGGGCCCGGGTCTTCTACAACATCGCGTTCCCGGGGGTCTTTCTGCTCCTCGCGCTGGCGTCCGCGGCCTACATGACCGATGCGGCCATCGGCCCGTGATTCCGCGGCCCGTAAGCCCGCGCCGCGGCATGGGGAAGCCCTCGGCGCCGGGGGGAGACACCGAGGGCTCGGGGTGCGGCGTTACGCCGCGGACTCGAAGCCCGTGTCGCGGGCGAGGTTCTTCAGTTCGACCAGCGCGTGCTTCTCGATCTGCCTGATCCGCTCGCGGGTCAGGCCGTGCTGCTTGCCGACCTCGGTCAGCGTGCGCTCGCGCCCGTCCTCGATGCCGTAGCGCGCCTTGATGATCGACGCCGTCCGCGGCTCCAGCCGGCCGATGAGGTCTTCCAGCTCCTCGCGGCGCATCATGACCAGCACGGAGTCCTCCGGCGAGTCCGCGCCGGTGTCCTCCAGCAGGTCGCCGAACTGGGTCTCGCCCTCGTCGTCCACCGACATGTTGAGGCTGACCGGGTCGCGGGCCCAGTCCAGGACGTCCGTCACGCGCTCGGGCGTCGAGCCCAGCTCGGCGGCGACCTCGGCGGGCTCCGGCTCACGGCCGTGCTCGCGGTTGAACTCGCGCTGTACGCGCCGGATCCGGCCCAGCTCCTCGACGAGGTGGACGGGCAGCCGGATCGTCCGGGACTGGTCGGCGATGGAGCGGGTGATGGCCTGGCGGATCCACCACGTAGCGTACGTGGAGAACTTGAAGCCCTTCTTGTAGTCGAACTTCTCGACGGCGCGCACCAGGCCGGCGTTCCCCTCCTGGATCAGGTCGAGGAGCGGCAGCCCACTGCGCGGGTAGCGACGGGCGACGGCGACGACCAGGCGGAGGTTCGAGCGGATGAAGAGGTCCTTGGCGCGTTCGCCCTGGGCCACGATCGCTTCGAGTTCCTCCCGGTTCGCCGACGCGCTCGGCGCGTCCACCGCCTCGGGCTTCGCCTCGCCGGCGAGCAGCTTCTCGGCGTAGACGCCGGCCTCGATGTCCAGGGAGAGCTCGACTTCCTTCGCGGCGTCGAGCAGCGGCGTCCGCGCGATCTCGTCGAGGTACATCCCGACGAGGTCGCGGTCGGCGATCTCGCCGCTCTTGGCGCGAGCGCCGCGGGCGCTGCTTGCCGCGCCGGCCGGGGTCTCGGCCTGGCGCCGGGCGACGGCACGGGTTGCCATGCGTGCTCCCTTGCGAGTGAGTTCCTTAACCGGTGGTCCGACACCTACCGGGTGTCCGTTTCCACCCTGTCCAACGCAGAGAATCAGGACAGAATTCCCCTCGGGTACACCGATTTTCCGGATCTTGCAGTATCCTGCCCCGCCTCAAGGCAGGTTCCGGTGCCGTGCGGAGCGCCGCACTCAGCGCCGTACGGGCCGGAGAGGGCCTGGTCAGGCCGGGGGCGGGCGGCGAGTGGCCGCGTCCTGGACCGGTGCGCGCCGCCGCGGGTCCGTGAGACGCCCGTCACATCCGGCATCGTGACCTCCCCCTGGCCAGCGCCTTCCAGAACTGCTCTTCCTCTGTGAAGACGGCACGCGCGGCGTTCTGGTTGCTCCCTGCGGCCGGAAAGCGCGGGTGGGGTGCCTGGGTCCGCAGACCTACGGAGACCTAGGGCCCGCGGCCGTTACGGGCCGGGCCACGGCGGACGTAGCGTCGCCGCCATGGAGACGAGCCGTGAGGACGAGCGTACGGAGACGGGGCCGGGCGGCGCCCGGGGCGACAGCGGGGTGGACGGCAGCGGGGTGCTCGACGAGGCCCTGGAGCGGCTGCACGCCGCCGGCCCCGAGCGGCAGGGCTGGCTGACCAACCACGGGCCGATGGCCGTCGAGGCCCTGGTGCACGGCGACCGGGCCGCGACCGTGCACCACTGGTTGGACCGCTACCGCGACAAGCTGGAGGACATGCCGCCGGAGGCCCGGCCCATCGACCCCGCCGCCTGGCACGAGGCGCTCGGCGATCCGGGGCGGCTCGGCGACTGGCCGGCGTACTTCGGGCGTGAGCTGGCCGCCCGACCGTGGCGCGAGGTGCTGGCCGAGTGGTGGCCGCGGCTGCTGCCCGGGCTGGCCGGCGCCGCCACGCACACCGTGATCCGCGCGGGGCACGCCGTACGGACGCTGCAGGACGCCGAGGCCGGGGGCCACGCCCCCTCCACGCCCCGCGTCACCGAGCTGGCGCACGCCCTGGGCTACTGGGCCGCCCGCTACGCCCGCCTGCCCAGCGCCCCCGTCCCCGCCGGCACCGCGGCGCCGGACGCCGCGCTGGCCGCGGTGCCCGCCGTGCCCGCGCAGGCCGGCGGCATCCGCGAGCGGCTGGCGCAGCTCACCCCGGAGGCGACGCCCGGTTGGCCGGCGGCGGTGAGCGCCCTGGTCCCGGCGCGTACGCCGGAGGAGGCCCGCGAGGCGCTGGCCGGGCTGGTGCGGGCGGCGGTCCACCGCTATGCGGCGTACGGGCACGGCGAGCCGGTGATGCTGGTGCACGCCGCGACCGCCCCGAACGCCGTCCTGCGCGCCCTGCCCGCGCTCCCCCGCGACCTGTGGGTGCCGAGCTACGCCGCCGCGTGGGCGGCGAGCGCCGCCGTCACCGCCGCGTACGGACCGGCCGCCCCGCTGCCGCAGGAGCGCATCCCCGCGCCGCCGGCCGGGGACGCGGCGGCAGCCGCGGACGAGCTGCTGACCCGGGCCGCGGCGCACGGCGACGAGCACACGATCAAGTTCGTCGACACCGCGCTGGACGTCGGGGACGACACGGCGCGCGGCGCCGCGCTCCAGTCCGTCGCGCTCATCGACCCGGCGTTCTGACGCACCCCGAGCGCGGGTATGGTTGAAGTCTAAACTTCAAGCGTCCCGGGACGTCGACGGGACCGGAAGGCGGCGACCACCATGCCCACCATGCCCGCGCTCTACCTCTCCCACGGCGCCCCGCCGCTGGCCGACGACCCCCTCTGGCCCGCCGAGCTGGCCGCCTGGGCCGAGGCGCTGCCCCGCCCGCGCGCGATCCTCGTGGTCTCCGCGCACTGGGAGGAGGCCCCGCTCGCCCTGGGCGCCACCGCCACCGTCCCGCTGGTCTACGACTTCTGGGGCTTCCCCGAGCACTACTACCGCGTCCGCTACCCCGCCCCCGGCGCCCCCGCGCTGGCCGAGTCCGTACGCAAGCTGCTGCGCACCCCCGGCGACGGCGTGCAGGACTTCCCCGACCGCGGCCTCGACCACGGCGCGTACGTGCCGCTGGTGGAGATGTACCCGGACGCCGGCATCCCCGTGCTGCAGCTCTCCATGCCGACCCTCGAACCCGCCCGGCTGCTCGCGCTCGGCCGCAGGCTCGCGCCGCTGCGCGCGGAGGGCGTGCTGATCGTCGGCAGCGGCTTCTTCACCCACAACCTCGCCGCGCTGCGGCACGCCGGCGACGGGCCGCCCGCGTGGTCCGCGGAGTTCGACGCCTGGGGCCGCGAGGCGCTGGCGGCGCAGGACGTGGACGCGCTGCTGGACTTCACGCACAAGTCGCCCGCCGGCAAGCTGGCCCACCCCCGCACCGAGCACTTCGCGCCGCTGTTCGTCACCCTCGGCGCCGCCGAGGACGACCTGCCGACCCAGCGCAGCGTCATCGACGGCTTCTGGATGGGCCTCGCCAAGCGCTCCCTCCAGCTCGGCTGACCCCGTGCCCGGGCCCGGGCCCGGGCACGGCAAAGGCCCCTTCCCGTCCCCCCGAGGAACGGAAAGGGGCCTTCGCTCAGCCCTGAACTCTCCTTTGAGTCAGTGCACGGGCGCGGTCAGTGGACCATCACCGGCGCCTGCACCTCGTCCTGCGCGCCGGTCCCGTCGCCGACCGTCTCGTGACCCGACTGGGCCCGGGCGGTGACGAGGCCGTAGGCGATCGCGGCGGAGACCACGAGGATGCCGACCGCCCACCAGATCGCGGTGGAGTAGCCGTGCACGGCCGCGGAGTTCGCGAAGCCCTCGCGGCCCAGGGTGCGGGCCTCGGAGGCGTGCGAGGAGATCCAGTCGGTCGTGGCGCTGGCCGCGATCGTGTTCAGCAGCGCGGTGCCGATGGCGCCGCCGACCTGCTGCGAGGTGTTGATCATCGCCGAGGCGACGCCGGAGTCACGCGGCTCCACCCCGAAGGTGGCCAGGGCCATGGCCGGCATGAACGCCGTGCCGAGGCCGAGGCCGAGCAGGATGAGGCCGGGCAGGACGACCACGGCGTACGAGCTGCCGGGCTCCATCTGGGCCAGCACCAGCATGCCGAGCGCGCCCACGAGGAAGCCGGGCACGAGCAGCAGCCGCGGCTTCACGCGGGTCATCAGCCGGGCGCCGATCTGCGTCGAGCCGATGATCATGCCCAGGATCATCGGAAGGAACGCCAGCCCGGTCTTGACCGGGGTGTAGCCCTTCACGACCTGCAGGTAGTAGGTGAGGAACAGGAAGACGCCGAACATCGCGATGACCGCGAGTCCGAGCGACAGGTAGACACCGCCGCGGTTGCGGTCCAGCAGGACGCGCAGGGGGAGCAGCGGGTTCTTGACCCGGGACTCCACCGCCACGAACCCGGCCAGCAGCACCACGGACGCGACGAACATGACCAGCGTCAGGGTGTCGGTCCAGCCCTCGGCCTCGGCCCGGGTGAAGCCGTACACCAGCGCCACCAGGCCGGTGGTCGCCAGCACGACGCCCGGGATGTCGAGCGTGGAGCGGTTCCGGCTGCCCTTCGGGTCGCGGATGACGGCCATGGCGCCGAGGATGGCGACGGCGGCGAACGGGATGTTCACGAAGAACGTCCAGCGCCAGTCGAGGTACTCGGTCAGCACGCCGCCGAGGATCAGCCCGACGCCGCCGCCGGCGCCGGCGATGGCGCCGTAGATGCCGAACGCCTTGGCCCGCTCCTTGCCGTCGGTGAAGAGGACGGCGAGCAGGGACAGCGCGGCGGGCGCGAGCAGTGCGCCGAAGACGCCCTGCAGGGCGCGTGCGCCGAACATCATGACCTCACCGGTCGCGGCACCGCCGAGCGCGGAGGCGGCGGCGAAGCCGGCCAGGCCGGTGATGAAGGTGCGCTTGCGGCCCCAGAGGTCGGCGATGCGGCCGCCGAAGAGCAGCAGGCCGCCGAAGGCGAGCGCGTAGGCCGTGATGACCCACTGGCGGTTGCCGTCGGAGATGCCGAGGTCCTCCTGCGCGGAGGGCAGCGCGATGTTCACGATGGTCGCGTCGAGCACGACCATCAACTGGGCGACAGCGATGAACGCGAGGGCTTTCCAGCGCCTCGGATCAGGCTGCACAGCCGTTTCTGGCATGGGGGTACCCACCATTCGAGTTCAGGGGTTGATCTATGTACTAAGCAGGACGAACCGGTGCTCAACACCGCACAAGGCTCGGCAGCAGGGTCTCGATGATCAGAACAGACTCACCGCTCGTGGATCACCTCATTTACGTGCCCCTCTGCCGCAGATCCTCGAAGGTGGCGGCCGTGCCGGACAGCGTTGACCTGGCAGGAGCCATCAGCCCGTCGAGGAACAGATCCAGGTGCCGGTGCATGTACGTGTCGAACCGCACACTGCACGCCAGCCCCGGCAGCGGCCGGGTGAGCTGGGCGAGCGCGACCATCAGGTCCCCGATGCCCACGTCCGCCCGGAGCGTGCCCTCGGCGCGGGCCCGCGCCATCAGGTTCTCCAGGGCGGTGTCGAGCCGCAGGCGGGTTTCGGTCACCTCGGCCGCCGTCACGTCGATGCCCTCGTTGAGCAGCGAGCACAGCGACCCCATCCGCTCGTCGGCGCCCTCGTGCACGAAGCGCCGCAGCGCCTCGAACGGTGCGGCGTCCTCGGCGAGCCCGGCCTCGGCCAGGCTCGCGATGCGGCGCATGGACTCCATGGTCACCTGGAGGATCAGCTCACGGCGGTCGGCGAAGTGCCGGTAGACCGTCGCGTTGCCGACGCCGGCGCGGCGGGCGATCTCGTCGAGCGGGACCTCCGGGCCCCACTCCACGAACGCCTCCCGGGCGGCGTCGATGATCCGTTCGCGGTTGCGGGAGGCGTCGGCACGCATACGCGGCTGCCGCTCCCCGAGCGTGGCGCCCTTGCCCGTGCCCATGGTGCCTCCCTGGTGGCTTCCGGGGAATGACTCCCCGCTTTCTTCGGACACCTGCTAAACGGGGAGGCACTCCCCGCTATTTCCCGGCCCGGCTGTGACGTGCGCCACGCCCGCCTCCGCCCGCGGCCCGGACGCGCTCGGGCGCCCCGGCACCGATAACTTGGGCACGTAACGTCTTTCGCTCCAGACTCGGAGGCTGACCGCCATGGCAACCACCCGCACCGCGAAGACCCACTGGGAGGGCAACCTGCTTGAGGGCAAGGGAACCGTCGCCCTCGAGTCCTCCAAGATCGGCACGTACGACGTGAGCTGGCCGGCCCGCTCCGCCGAGCCCGGCGGCAAGACCAGCCCCGAGGAGCTGATCGCGGCGGCGCACTCGGCGTGCTACTCCATGGCCTTCTCGCACGGCCTGGCGGGCAAGGGGCACACCGTCGAGTCCCTCGACACCAGCGCCGACGTGACGTTCCAGCCGGGCGAGGGCATCACCGGCATCGTGCTGACGGTGCGGGCGACGGTGCCGGGGCTGTCCGAGGAGGAGTTCCAGGCCGCCGCCGAGGACGCCAAGAAGAACTGCCCGGTGAGCCAGGCGCTGGCGGGCGTCAAGAACATCACGCTCAACGCCACCCTGGTCTGAGCGGACACCGTACGAACGGATCGCCCGGTCGGCGCCACGGCGCGGACCGGGCGATCGGCTGAGGGCGGCCCGTCAGGTCGTGCCCGACGGGTCGGGTGAGGTGGAGTCGTCCGGGCACGGGGACGCGCCGGGGTCGCCGGGGTCGCCCGAGGTCGGCGAGGGGGACTCGTCCGGGTCGGCGGAGCAACTGTCGCCGGGGTCCGGGTCGCCGGGGTCGCCCGTGCCGCCGCCGGGGTCGCCGCCCGGGTCGCCGCCCGGGTCGCCGCTGCCGCCCGCGTCGCCGCCGGGGTCGCCGGTCTCCCCCGGGTCGCCGGGGCTGGGGCCCGGGCTCGGGTCGCCGCCGCCGGAGTCGCCGCCCGGGTCGCCCGTACCGCCGGGATCACCGGAGCCGCCGGGATCACCCGAACCGCCCGAGTCACCCGGGTCGCTGGACCCACCGGAACCGCCCGCGTCGCCGCCCGGCGGGCTCGGCCGCGGGCCGACCACGATGCCGCCGCCCGGCCCGTCGGACCCGTCCGGCGCCCTGCGGCTGCCCTTCCCCGGTACGGAACCGGCGTTGCCCGCGCCGGAGCTGGCCGGCAGCACGCCCGTACCGTCCGGCACGGCGTGCACGCCCGAACGGTAGAACCCGAGCCAGGCCAGCACGGTGGCGAGGTAGTCCCGCGAGTGGTTGTAGCTCAGGATCGCCCGGTCCAGGTCGGCCGCCACCCTGAGATCCCGCGCGCCCGCGCACAGGTAGTGGCCGGCCGCCAGCGTCGCGTCGTGGACGTTGTTGGGGTCGGACCGCCCGTCGCCGTTGCCGTCCGCGGCCCACCCCGCCCACGTCGACGGGATGAACTGCATCGGCCCGACGGCCCGGTCGTAGCCGGTGTCGCCGTCGTAGCGGCCGCCGTCGGTGTCGGAGATGTGCGCGAAGCCGTTCCCGTCGAGCACCGGCCCGAGGATCGGCGCGAGGGTGGTGCCGTCCGCGTCCACCGCGCCGCCGCGGGCGTGCCCGGACTCCACCTTGCCGATGGCGGCGAGCAGTTCCCACCGCAGCCCGCAGCCGGGGTCGCTGGCCGCGAGCCGCCGCTCCGCCTGCCGGTACGCGGCGAGCACGGTGGCCGGGATGCCCGACTGCTGCTCGATCACGGCGGGCGGCGTCGGCTGCGTGCTGACGACGGGGTCCATGCCACGCAGCGGCGGGATCTCGGTGTGGTACTGGCCGTCGCCCGGCGTGCCGGGCGGCAGCACGGGCACCGTGGCGAGCCGGTCCTTCGCCCCGCCGCCCGCCTCCGAGCCGGCCGCGTCGCCCGGCGCCTGCGAGGCGGTGAGCGCGACCATCGCCGCCGCGGCGAGCGCCGCCGTCGCCACGCCGTGGCGCATCCTGCTGGGTGAAGCCATGGACCTGCCTCCCGGCGGAAGTCGAGGGTGCTGCCGTGGTGTGCCGCGTGCCGTCAGCCGAAGGTGTCGATGTTCGCGATCCGCCACCTGTCGCCGTCCTTCACCGCGTCGACCGCGAGCATCGCGGCGCCGTACGACGTCTCGTCCGTGTCCGTACGGGTGTTGCGCTGGTCGGCGAAGACCAGCACGCGGGCCCCGTCGTCACCGGCCAGTTCCACGGCGGAGTCGGTCACGGTGGTGGTGAGGACGAGCTTCTGCGACGGGGCCTGCTCGCGGACGTCCGCGAGCATCCGCAGGTGCTGGTCGACGGCCTTGCCGGTGAGGTACGTACGCGCCGCCCGCCCGTTCTCGTCGAGGTCGGTGTAGTCGACGGAGAACACCGCCTCCACGGCCTCGCCGACGCCGCCCTTGATCTCACTGGTCAGCGGCGCGTCCACGAGCGCGGCGTTCGCGGCGGCCGGGTCGCCGCCCCCGCTCGCCCGCACCGCCGCGAAGGCGGCGAAGCAGCCGAGCAGCACGGCGGCGGCCAGCGCCACGGCAAGCCGCCCGCCGCGGCGCGCCGTTGCGGAGGCGGTCGCCGACGCCGCCCCGGACGCGGCCCGCGGCCCGGACCCGCGCGGCGGCCGGCGCGCGGGGGCCGGGCCCTGCTTTCCGGCGGGCTCCGGCGGCCGGGCCCCGGGCCGGAGTCTGGTCCTGGCCCGTACGGCGGAGGGGGACGGCCGCCGGGCCGCCGGCGGGGACTCCTCGGCGGCAGCGGGTGCGGTGCGGCGGCGCCGGTTGATCAGGTGGCGTGTGGTCGACATCTGTGCGGTCCTCTCCGGAAGTTCACCGGTGCGACGGTGTCGCAGAGTGCTGATAGGATTACACTCGGTTCCGTCCGGGAGTCCTTGGAAGGCACGAAGCGGGGTTTCGCCCTGTGGACACGGTTGTTGTTGGTGTTGATCGGACGGATGTCGCCGGGCCTGTACCGGCGTGGGGCCTTGTCAACGGTCCCGCACCGCGGGATCTGCGGTGGATGCGACTTCGGGCGCGGAAGCCAGCCGCGCAGGAGAGCGCGAATCGGTGTGACGACTGAGCCGACAAGCTCGGTCGGACACGGCCGAGAAGTTGACTGCCCGGCTTCGCCGACCCGGCCCGGCCCGAGTCCGGGCCGGCGCCGGACCCCGACCCCACGCTCGCGTCCCCGCCCGCGGAGTCGCCCGCCGGCGCCTGCCCGAGCGCGCTGAGCTTCCAGCCGTCGCCGGTGCGGGTGACCTCGCCGAGCATCCGGCTCTCCTTGGCCTGCGGCTTCTCCCCGGGCGCGGCGACCGTGATCCGGACCGCGACCAGCACGTCCGCCCGGCCGGCCCGGTCGTCCAGCTCGGTCAGCGCCGCCGACAGCACCTCGGCCGTGGTCACCGTCTCCGCCCTGCGCACCTCCTTCTCGAACCCCTCGCGGCCCTGCCGCAGTTGGGTGAGGAGTTCGCCGGTGGCGGAGTCCTCCCAGCGGTCGAGGCCCGCGTCCAGCTCGCGGTGGTCGAGGGTGTTGAGGTTCGTCACGGCCTGCCGGGCGGCGGCCAGCGCGTCGTCCCGAGAGGCGGCGAAGTCCGCCGCGTCGTCGTGCGCGGCCGCGTACCAGGAGGTGCCCGCCCACACCGCGAGCACCGCCGCCAGCGCCGCCGCCGCGAGGGCCAGCGTCAGCAGGGGGTTCTTCCTGAGGGTCACGTCGATCCGCCCTTTCGCTAGCGGGACTTCAGGTCGGTGATGCGCCAGTGCCCGTCCTGCCGCTCGGCGGTCACCGAGAGCTGCGCGCCGACGCTCGTCGGGTCCTCGCCCCCGCGCTCGGTGACCTGGTCGAGGAGGACCAGCAGCGAGGCGTCGTCGCCGTCGAGGCGGATCACCCCGGTGCGTACGACGTGGGTCGTCAGCGTCAGTTCCTGGGCGACGACGCGCTGCCGGATCCGGCCGAACAACTGCCGGTACTGCTCGCGGGCGCGGCCGGCGAGGAGTTCGTCGGCGTCGCCGGCGGTGACACCGGGGTCTTCCGGGCTGTACGAGAACACCTTGCTGAGCGCGTTGCCGACGTCCCCGGCGACGGCGGCGGTGGCGGAGGCGTCGGTGAGCGCCCGGTTGGCCAGCGCGTCGTCGCCGTTCAGGCGGGCCGCCTGGACGAGCAGACCGGTGCCGGCGAGGAGCAGTACCACCAGCGCGGCGACGCCGCCGGCCCGCCACCGGCGCCGGGCCGCGCCGGGGTCCTTGCCGCCCGTACGGTCCACCGCGGCGGACTCCGCCGGCCGCACGGGCTCCCGAGGCTCCACGGGGTCCTCGGCGTCCTCGGGCCCGCGCGACGTGACGACGTCCTCCGCCGTGCTGCTGTCCCGGCTCATGTCCCGCTCCCCTCCACGGTGATCGCCGTGAGCGACGCGATCTTCCAGCCGTCCGCGGTCCGTTCCAGGCCCGCCTCGAACCGCTTGCGGTCCGTACGCGCCCCGTCCGCCCCGCCGCTCGTCTCCACCCGCAGCGTGGCCAGCGCCTTCGCGGTGCCCGCCCGCGTGTCCAGCTCGGTGACGGCGGCCTCCGTCACCGTCGCGCGGACGGTGACGCCGGCGCGCGCGAAGGCGTCGGCGCTCGCGGCCCGCGACCGTCGCAGGTCGTCGTGGAGGGGACCGGTGGTGGCGTCCAGCCAGCGCGCCAGGCCCGCGTCGGGGTCGGCGCGGTCGATGCTGTTGAGCGTCCCGACGTGCGCCTGGCTCGCGGCGAGCACGCGGTCGCGCTCGCGGCCGAAGTCCAGGTCGTCGCGGCTCGCGGCGGCGGCGTAGCGCCAGGCGGCGAAGCCGGCGAACGCGAGGACCAGCGCGGCCACCAGCGCGACGGCCAGTGCCCGCCGCTGCGCGGCCGTACGGAGGTACGGCGGTCCGGTGCTCATCGCGCCTCCTCAAGGCCGAGCAGCCCGGCCATGTCGGTGGGCCCGTCCCCGACCGAGGGCAGCCCGAGCGCGCCGGGCAGCGCGCCCCGCGCGGCGCCGGTGCCCGGCCGGTCGTCCGCGAGGCCGGAGCCGGGCTCGGCGGGCTTCGGCACACCGCCGCCGCCCGGGGAGTGCGCGGAGCCGCGGACGCCCGTGCCACTGGTCGCGGGGGCGGTGCAGCGGGCGGCGGTGTTGAACCCGGCGGGAGCGGTGGTCAGACCGTTGCGGTACGGCGTGGCGCCGTACCCCTGCGTGCAGGGCAGCGGGTCGAAGAAGCTCAGCGCCAGGCCGAAGCGCGCCCCGTCGGAGGTGATGGCGGTGGAGCCGGCGGCGGCCACCTGCGGCAACTGGACGAGCAGTTGCTCCAGGCCGTCCTGCCGGGTGACGGCGATCTCCGAGGTGGTCAGCAGGTTCGCCAGCAGCACGCTCAGGCTCGGGTCGAGGTCCCGCAGCAGCCCGGTGACCTGGCCCGCGGCGCCCGGTCCCGCCTCGATGACGCGGCGCAGGTCGCCGTCGGAGCGCTCCAGTTGCGCGGTCAGCTCCTCGGCGCCCGCCGCGAACTCCTTCAGCGCCTCGCCGGACTCGTTCTGCGTGCGCAGCACCGTCTCGCCGTCGATCATGAGCCGGGTGCTGTACGGCAGCGCGGCGTCGGCGGCGCGGACGAACTCGCTGCCGGTGTCGAGGAGCCGCTGCAGGTTCTCGCCCTGGCCGGCGAAGGCGTCGCCGAGTTCGTCCACGACGGTGCGCAGCTCGCCGGTGTCGACGGAGGTGGCGAAGGAGTCGACGCTGGTGAGGAGGTTGGTGACGGGAGCGGGCGTCGCGGTGTGCTGGCGGCCGACGACGGCGCCGTCCGTCAGGTACGGGCCGGAGTCGCCGGCGGGCCTGAGGTCGATGTACTGCTCGCCGACCGCGGAGTAGTTGGCGACCTCGGCCGACAGGTCGGCGGGGATCGGCGGGGCCGAGTCGCGGATCTGCAGCTCGGCCTCGACGCCCGTGGCGGTCAGCTCGATCGGCCCGACGCGCCCGACCGACACGCCGCGGTAGGTGACCTCCGCGTGGGTGAACAGCCCGCCGGTCTCGGCGAGTTCGACGCGCACCGTGTAGTAGTCGCGCATGCCGGCGTAGCGTCCGAGGTCGGCGTAGCGCACGCCGACGTACCCCATGACGAGCACCGCGACGACGGCGAACACGGCGTTCTTGACGATGACGGACCTGGTGATCACCGGCTCTCACCCCCGGGCTCCTCGCTGCCGGACGCCGCGGGCGACTCCGGCGGCGCCGTGCCGGCCGGGCTGCCGGACGGCGACCCGGACGGCGTGCCGTCGCCGTCCCCGTCCCCGTCCCCGTCGCCGCCCGACGGGCCGTCCCCGCCGGGCGACGCGGATCCGGTGCCGCCCGGCGCCGGGTCGCCCGCCCCGGGTGACGACGGCGGCTCGCCGGCGGGCGCCGTGGGCGCCACGGACGGCAGCGGCAGCGGCAGGGACAGCGCGGTGCCGGGGGCGGCGGCGCCCTCCGGGTCGCCGGAGTGGGGCATGGGGTCCTCGGTCAGCGGCGGGATGACCTCCGTACCGCGCGGTGCGGTCACCGCGAGGTAGATGTTGAGGTAGTCGCCCCTGACGCCGCGCAGCACCTCGTCGGTGAAGGGGTACGTGAACAGCACCTCCAGCGACTCCGGCAGGGCCTGCCCGGCGTCGGAGAGGTTCTTCAGCACGGGGCCGAGGGCCCTGAGGTCGGCGATCATGTCCTCTTTGCTCGCGTCGATGGTCTCCACCGCGACGTCGGAGAGCCGGTCCAGCGAGCGCAGCATGGTGACCAGCGCGCCGCGCTGCTCCTCCAGGACCTTCATGCCGGGGCTGAGGTCTTCGAGCACGACGCCGATCCCGGTCTTGCGGGTGGCGAGGGTGGCGGAGAGCCGGTTGACGCTGTCGAGCGCGTCGGTGATGTCGTCCTTGTTGGTGTCGAGGCTCGTCACGAGGGTGTCGACGCGCTTGAGCATGGAGCGGACCTGCGGCTCGTTGCCGTCGAGTGCGTCGTTCAGCTCGCGGCTGATGGTGCGCAACTGCTCGATGCCGCCGCCGTTGAGGAGCATCGACAGGGCGCCGAAGACCTCCTCGACCTCCGGGTTGCGGTTGGTGCGCGCCAGCGGGATGTCGGGCCGCTGCTTCGCGTCGGGGTCGGGGAGTATGGCCGTGGTCACGTCCCCGGGGGCGGTGCCGAGGGTGCCCGCCTGCTGCGCGTCGACCCGCTCCTTGCGGGGCGGGGCGAGCAACTGGACGTACTTCTCGCCCAGCAGGCTCGACTGTTCGATGCGGGCGTACGCGCCGGCCGGCAGCCGCACGTCGCCGTTGACCTTCATGGTGACCAGGGCGGTCCACCCGTCGTCGGCGACCTCGATGTCGGTGACCCTGCCGACGGCCACGTCGTTGACCCGTACCGAGGACTGCGGCACGAGGCTCAGCACGTCCTCGAACTCGGCGGTGACCTCGTACGGACGGCTGCCGAGGTCGGCGCCGCCGGGCAGCGGCAGGTCCTGGATGCCGGTGAACTCGACGTCGGCGGACTCGTAGACCTCCATGACCACCAGCGGGGAGGCGAGGAGGAGCGCGGCGGCCACGATCCCGGCGACCGCCTTGAGGTGCCGTCTCATCGGCCGCCTCCCCGCTCCGGCGTGCCGTAGACGTCGCCGACCGCGGGCAGCGGCAGCCCGGGCAGTTCCGCGCGCCGCTCCGCGGGCGCCGGCACGAGTCCCTCGCGGCTGGCGGCGGCGCCGCCGGCGTCCGCGGCCTCGGCGTCCGGGGTGCCGCCCATGCTCAGCTCGTTGAGGTTGCCCCGGCCGTCGATGGTGCGCTTGCCGGGGTTGTAGGCGTTCAGCAGGTTGTCGGTGGCCAGCGGCGCGGTGTCCAGCGCCTCGGCGAGCGAGGCCCGGTTGTCGACCAGCGTGCGGGTCAGCGACGCGAGCTTGCCGACGTTGGTCCTGATCCGGCCGCGGTTGTCCTCGATGAAGCCCTGCACCCGGCCGAGCGCCTTGCCCAGTTCCTTCAGCGCGGCGGCCAGTTCGTCCTTGTCCTCGGCGAGGAAGGTGCCGACGTCGGCGAGTTGCCGCTCGGCGTCGCGCACCTGCCGGTCGTTCCGCTTGAGCATGGTGGTGAAGGACTGCAGGTTCTCGATGGTGCCGAAGAGGTCGCCGCTGCGGCCGGAGAGCGTCTGGGTGGCGTCGCCGAACCGGTCGATGCTGTCGCCGATCTCCTTGCCGTTGCCCTCCAGGTTGCGGGCGCCGGTGGCGAGCAGCTCCCTCAGCTCGCCTTCCGCGTTGGCGCCGTCGGGGCCGAGGGCGTCGCTGAGGTCGGTGAGGGAGGCGTACAGCTCGTCGATCTCCACCGGGGTCGCGGTGCGTTCGACGGGGATCTCGTCGCCGTCCGCGAGTTCGGGCCCGCCGGAGTAGGCGGGGCTGAGCTGCACGTAGCGGCCGGAGACCACGCTCGGCGCGATGACCGCCGCCTGCGCGTCCGCGGGCGCCCGGACGTCGTGGTCGAGGGTCAGCTCGACCCGTACCCGGTCGCCTTCCGGCTCGACGGAGTCCACGCTGCCGACCGTGACGCCCAGGATCTTCAGGTCCGAGCCGCCGTAGAGGCCGACGCCGGAGTCGAAGTACGCGGTGACCGCCTTGCCTTCGGGGCCCGTGAGCGCTCGTACGCCCCAGGTGCCCACGGCCACCAGCACGGCCGCCGCCACCAGCAGCGCGACCGGCCTGCGGCCCCGCAGCCGGCCGGCCGCCGCGCGGATCCGCCGGACCGCTCCCGTTCCCGGCCGTGGCATCATCGGCCCCCCTTCGGCTTGGGCGGCTTGCACCCGGTGTCCGGCACGACGTCCGGCGCGTAGTTCCCGGGCACCAGCCCGCACAGGTAGCTGTCGAACCACCGGCCGTTGCCGAGGGTGTTGCCGACCAGCCGGTAGTACGGCCCGGCCGTGGCCAGCGCCCTGTCGAGGTTTTTCTCGTTGTCCTGGAGGACGCCGGTGATCCGATCGAGGGCGTCGAGCGTCGGGCCGAGCTGCTTCTCGTTGTCCGCCACCAGCCCGTCCAGCTCCTTCGCCAGGTCGCGGGTGCCGGTGAAGAGGGCGTGGATCGCGTCGCGCCGGCCGCGTACCTCCGCGAGGAGGGTGTTGCCGTCCTTCAGCAGCGTCTCGAACGTCTCGTTCTGGTTCTTCAGCGTCCTGGTGATCCGGTTGCTGCCGGACAGCAGCCGGGCCAGCTCGGCGTCCCGCGAGGAGATCGTCTGCGACAGGTCGGCCAGGCCGGTCGCCGCCTTGCGCACGTCCGGCGGGGTGTCCTCGAAGGTCTCCGACAGCACCTCGAAGCTCTCCGACAGCGCGTCGGTGTCCAGCTCGCCGACGGTGGACGACAGGTCCTGGAACGCCTGCGTGACGTCGTACGGGGACGTGGTGCGGTCGACCGGGATGGGCTGGTCGGCGTCCTGCCGGGCCTCACCCAGCGGATCCACGGCCAGGTACTTCTCGCCGAGCAGCGTCTCGATGGCGATGGCGGCGGTGGACCGGTCGCCGATCCAGGCGCCGCGCACCGTGAAGTCGACCGCGACCCTGGGCCCGTCGAGCCCGACGGCGTCCACCTCGCCGACCTTCACGCCCGCGACCCGCACCTCGTCGCCGGAGCGCAGCCCGGCGGCCTCGGAGAAGTGCGCCGTGTAGGAGGTGCCGCCGCCGACGCCGGGCAGCGCGTCGGCGCGGTACGCCGCGAGGCCGCCGAGGGCCAGGACCAGCAGTCCCACCAGGGCGACCGCGACCGGGCTGCGTTCGCGTACGGGCTTCAGCTCCGGGAGTCTCATCGCTCGCACCTCGGCTGGGTCACGGAGATCCCGGTCGGCGGCTCGCTGCCGTCGTACGTGCTCACGCCGGTCACCCGCGCCTCGCAGAGGTAGAGGTTGAACCAGGAGCCGTAGGAGGACAGCCGCCCCAGCGTGGCCATCTTCACCGGCGTCTGTTCCAGGAAGTCCGCCACCAGCGGCGCGTTGTCCGCCAGCCGGTCCGAGACCCGGCCGAGCTGGCGGATGTCCTCCTTCAGCGGGGCGCGGCCGTCGCGTACGAGACCGGCGGTGCTGGTCGTCAGCTCGCCCATGGCGTCGACGGCGCGGAAGAGCGGTTCGCGGTCGTCGGCGAAGCCGGACACCAGCTCCTGGAGGGTGACCAGCAGGTCGTTGAAGTCCTGTTCGCGGGTGTTGACGGTCTCCACCACCTCGGTGAGGTTGTCGATGACCTCGCCGATCACCCGGTCCTTCGCGGCCAGCGTGGCGGTCAGCGAGCCGACGGTCTCCACGAGGCTGTCGACCGTGGCGCCCTGGCCCTGCAGCACCTGGACGATCTCGTTCGCCAGCTTGTTGGTGTCCTTCGGCGACAGCCCCTGGAAGAGCGGCTGGAAGCCGTTGAAGAGCTGGGTGAGGTCGAGCGCGGGCCGGGTGCGCGCCAGCGGGATCGTGCCGCCGGGGGCGAGCGACTCGCCCACCGGGCCCTCGCCCTGCTCCAGTTCGATGTAGCGCTGGCCGACCATGTTGAGGTACTTGACGGAGGCGTTGACGGAGGCGGGCAGCTCACGCCCTTCCCGTACGGTGAACTCCACCCGCGCGTGCCGCCGCCCGCTCAGCTCGATCGACTCGACCTCGCCGACCTTCACGCCGGCCACCCGCACGCTGTCGCCCTCGACCAGGCCGGTCACGTCGGTGAAGCGGGCGCTGTAGCCGTCGGTGGGGCCGACGCCGGTGTTGGCGATGGAGAAGGCGAGCGCGGTGGTGGCGAGCGCGGTGACCGCGACGAAGACGAGGGACTTGATCAGGGGGCCCGCGAGGCTTCTTCTGTTCACTTCAGCCGCACCTCCGTCCCGCGGAAGACGGGTCCGGCCAGCACGCTGGACCAGTCGGGCAGGTCGGCGGGCGGGCTCTCGGTGCCGGCCGCGAGGAGTTCGTTGACGAGCTGGTTCTCCTCCGGCGAGTTGGGCAGCCCGAGGCCGCCGTCGCCGGTGGCGAGGGTCTCCGCGGACTGCGGTGCGCCACCGGCGTCGCCGCTCCGGGCGGGCGCGCCGGTGTACGGGACGCCGTAGCACCGGGGGCCGCCGCCGGCGTCGAAGCGGGGGGTGTCCCGGCCGGGCACGTACTTGCCGCGGTGGGGCAGCACCTCGACCTCCACGTACAGGCCGGGCCGGTCGGTGCCCTTGCCGAGCGCCTTGTCCATGACGGGCACGAAGTCGGCGAGGGTGCGCAGCGTGCAGGGGAACGACGGCGCGTACTCGGCGAGCTTCTCCACCGTGGGCCGGCCGTCGGCGGACAGCCGGATGATGTTCTCCTGGTTCTGCTCCAGGAAGGTGTCCAGGTCCTGCGACGCGATCGTCAGCGACCCGTACAGGCCGCCCAGGTCCTCGCGCTTGTCGGCGATGGTGCCGCTGGTGGTGGTCGCGTCCCGCAGCGCGTTGATGAGGTCGGGGGCGGTGTCCGCGTACAGGTGGCCGAACTCGACCAGCTCGCGGATGTCCCGGTTGAGCGTCGGCAGGTGCGGGTTGAGCTTCTCCAGGTGCGCGTCGAGTTCGACGAGGGTGTCGCCGAGCTTCTCGCCGCGGCCGTCGAGCGCGTCGGCCATCGCGGTGAGGGTGGCGGACAGCTTGTCCGGCTTCACGGCGGTGAGCAGCGGCAGCACGTTGTCGAGCACCTGCTCCAGCTCGACGGCGTTCTCGCTGCGGTCCTCCGGGATGACGCTGCCCGCCGCCAGCGTCTCGCCCGCCGTGCCCCCGTCCGCGGGCGGGACGAGGGAGACGAACCGCTCGCCGAAGAGCGTGGTGGGCAGCATCCGCGCGGAGACGTCGGCGGGTATCCGGTCCAGTTGCCCCGGCTTGAGGGCGAGCGTCAGCCGGGCGGTCTCCCCGCCGTCCTCCGCGGAGATCTCCCGCACCTCGCCGACGACGACGCCGCGCATCTTCACCTCGGCGTAGGGGTGCATCTCGTTGCCGACGCTGCCGGTCTCGACCGTGACGGTGGCGGTGTCGGTGAACTCCTTGTGGTAGACGGCCACCGACAGCCACACCAGCAGGGCCATCACCAGCAGGAAGACCAGCCCGGCGGCCCTGCGTCCCGTCGTCTCCAGCCTCCCGCTCATCCGGACACCTTCACCGTGGTCGTGGTGCCCCAGATCGCCAGGCTGAGGAAGAAGTCGGTGACCGCGATGAGCACGATCGCGGTACGCACCGAACGCCCCACGGCGACGCCCACGCCGGCGGGGCCGCCGGTGGCGCGGAAGCCGTAGTAGCAGTGCGCGAGGATCACCATCACGCTGAAGATCAGCACTTTCAGGAACGACAGGAGCACGTCGGTCGGGGAGAGGAACAGATTGAAGTAGTGGTCGTACGTGCCGGCGGCCTGGTCGTTGTAGAACACGGTCACGGCGCGGGAGGCGAGGTAGGAGCTGAGCAGCCCGATCCCGTAGAGCGGGATGATGGCCACGACCCCGGCGACGATGCGCGTGGTGACCAGGTACGGCATGGAGCGCACCCCCATGCCCTCCAGCGCGTCGACCTCCTCGTTGATGCGCATCGCGCCGAGCTGGGCGGTGAAGCCGGCGCCGACGGTGGCGGACAGCGCGAGTCCGGCGACGAGCGGGGCGATCTCGCGGGTGTTGAAGTACGCGGAGACGAAGCCGGTGAAGGCGGCGGTGCCGATCTGGTTGAGGGCCGCGTAGCCCTGGAGGCCGACGACCGTGCCGGTGAACAGGGTCATCGCGAACATCACGCCGATCGTGCCGCCGATGACGCCGAGGCCGCCGCTGCCGAAGGCGACCTCGGCGAGCAGCCGCTGCACCTCCTTGAGGTAGCGGCGGGCGGCGCGCGGGGTCCACAGCAGCGCGCGTACGTAGAAGATGAGCTGGTCGCCGGCCTGGTCGAGCCAGGAGAGGCCGCGGTCCAGGAACCTGCCGGGACCGGGGCGCCGGGGGGCCGGCCCGTACTCCTCGCGTGCGCTCTCGTCCTTCTGCGCCAGGGCCATCGCTCAGCCTCCCTTCGGAGGGACGACCTGGAGGTAGATCGACGTCAGGACGGTGTTGACGAAGAACAGCAGCAGGAAGGTGATGACGACGGACTGGTTGACCGCGTCGCCCACGCCCTTCGGGCCGCCGCGCGGGTTGAGGCCGCGGTAGGCGGCGACGATGCCGGCGATGAAGCCGAAGATGAGCGCCTTGATCTCGCTGATGTAGAGGTCGGGGAGCTGCGCGAGGGCGGAGAAGCTGGCGAGGTACGCGCCGGGGGTGCCGCCTTGCAGGATGACGTTGAAGAAGTAGCCGCCGAGCGTGCCGACGACCGAGACCAGGCCGTTGAGGAGGACCGCCACGCCCATGGTGGCCAGCACCCGGGGCACGACGAGCCGCTGGACGGGCGAGACGCCCATGACCTCCATCGCGTCCAGCTCCTCGCGGATCTTGCGGGAGCCGAGGTCGGCGCAGATCGCCGAGCCGCCGGCGCCGGAGATCAGCAGCGCCACGATCAGCGGCGACGCCTGCTGGATGACCGCGAGGACGCTGGCGCCGCCGGTGAAGGACTGGGCGCCGAACTGCTGGGTGAGCGAGCCGACCTGGAGGGCGATCACCGCGCCGAAGGGGATCGACACCAGGGCGGCGGGCAGGATCGTCACGCTGGCGATGAACCAGAACTGCTCGACGAACTCGCGGAACTGGAAGGGCCGCTTGAAGGTGAGCCGGGCGACGGACAGCGCCAGCGCGAACAGCTTCCCCGTCTCGCGCAGCGCGCCGGCGCCGGGCACGGTCCGGGCCGGGCGCGGCTCCTCGTGCGCGGCGGCCTCCGGCGCCTCGTCCGGGTCCGGGTCCGGCGGGTCCGGCGGCTGCGGCACCGGCGGCAGGGTGGCGGTCACGGCCGCTCCTCGGGGACGGCCGGCATGGTCAGCGTCCGTGCCTCGGCGACGGACGTGCCGAGGCCCGCCACGATCGCGTTGCGCGCGGCGGTCGGCAGGTGCGCCAGCATCCCGAGCACCCGCTCCCGGTGCCGGCCGACGGCCTGCCGCGGGGGCATCCCGGGCGACGGCTCCAACTGCGGCACGATCTCGCGCACGCCGTTGCGCGTGGCCGCGGCGTCGAAGCCCTCGGCGGCCAGCGTCGCCGCGTCCTTCTCCTCCGACATCCCGATGGGGCCCAGCCGGCTGCCGCTGAGGAACTGCGCCACCACCGGCTCCTCGCTGGTGAGCAGCACCTCGCGGGGCCCGAAGGTGACGAGGTGCCGGCGGAAGAGCATCCCGATGTTGTCGGGGACGGTGGAGGCGATGTCGATGTTGTGGGTGACGATCAGCATCGTCGCGTCGATCTGCGCGTTGACGTCGATGAGCAGTTGCGAGATGAACGCCGTACGGACCGGGTCGAGACCGGAGTCCGGCTCGTCGCAGAGCACGATCTCCGGGTCGAGGACGAGCGCGCGAGCCAGCCCCGCCCGCTTGCGCATGCCGCCGGATATCTCGCCCGGGAGCTTTCCCTCGGCCCCGCCGAGGCCGACGAGGTCCATCCGCTCCATGACGATGCGGCGGATCTCGGACTCCTTCTTGCGGGTGTGCTCGCGCAGCGGGAAGGCGACGTTGTCGAAGAGGCTCATCGAGCCGAACAGCGCGCCGTCCTGGAACATCAGCCCGAACTTCTTGCGGGCCTCGAAGACGTCGCGCTCGCGGTCGTTCACCATGTCGACGCCGTCGACGAGGACCTGCCCCTCCTCGGGCTTGAGCAGGCCGATGAGCGACTTGAGGAACACGGTCTTGCCGGTGCCGGACGGGCCCAGCATCACGCTGACCTCGCCGGCCGGCAGCGTGAGCGTGACGTCCCGCCAGATGTTCTGGCGGCCGAAGGACTTCGTCAGGCCGTCGACGACCACTTCGATACCCATCACAGCCCCCAAGCGGGTGTACGGCGGCGGCCCTGTACACCCCGGCCGGTCCCGTCAACTCCGGTGCGGGCACAGCACAACACGGCCGTCGCCGGGGTGAGCCCGTCGTCCGCGACGACTGGCAACCGGTGACAATCCCGGGGCGCGGCCTTGTCTCCGCATGAGCAAAGAGGAGCGGGCCTGGCCTTGCCGCCGAGCGACGCGTGTTCTGCCGTGCACATGCGTGCATCACTCCATGAGGGGTCCAGCAGCAGCCGGTGCGGCCTCTGCGCCTACGAGTTCCGCGCCGCGGCGGAACCCGACTTCTGCGGTGCGGCCTTGCTGGGGGACGGGCTGCACGAGCACCTGCGGGGGGAGACGCTACGCACGGGTAACCGGCGAATCAATAGCCATGGCAGGGAAAGTCACCGGCTCCTTACCAGCGGGTATTTTCTTGTCGTCCGCTGAGCAGTCCGCCGTGCCGTTTTGTCAGCGCGTGACAAAGTCCCGAAGGGCCGGGCGATGCTCACCCGGCAACACATCGGGCGGCCCCGATTCTCACCGCATGACAATGAAGTCGCCCATTTCGAGATCGCCGCACCGGGCACATTGCCAGCCTTATTACCGGCGCGTAGCATTCCCACGCCGACAGTCGGCAATACCCCAACGCGGGCTCCCCACAACGACATTGAGGAGATTCTCGATGGCCAGACGGTTGACTCTGTCGAGAGGGCAGAGGAATCTGAGCCGCGCGGTACTGGCGCTGCTCGCGGCGGCGGGCTTCACCGTAGCCACCTCGGGCACGGCGAACGCCGCGCCCGTGCGGCTCGACTATCCGCTGTCCGGCACGACGCACCTCGCGGGCACCGACTCGGACCTCGAACTGGGCCCGGGGAAGCTGGAGACCACCGTGGACCTGGCCACCGGTGCGCTCACCGCGAACACCAAGCTGCCGCCGGCCACCGGGTCGTTCAAGACGCTCGACCTGATCCCGGCGACGGCGACCACCGAGTTCATCGAGACCGAGCCCACCGCGGGCACCATCAGCAACGCCACCGGCGAGGTCAACACCGTCTCGAAGCTCACGCTGCGGATCACCGAGCTGAAGGTCGCCGGGCTGCCGATCTGGGTGGGCAGCCGCTGCCAGACCGAGGTGCCCGCCGAGATAGCCCTGAAGTCGGACCCGGGGTTCAACCCGTTCAGGGGCGGCACGCTCAGCGGCACGTACGCGATTCCCGACTTCGAGCACTGCCTGCTCGCCACCCCCCTGATCAACGCGATCATCCCGGGTGAGGGGAACACCATCAGTCTGAAGCTCGGCGCCGCGCAGGCGCCGACGGGCTGACGTCCGGAGACGACGGCTCGCCCGGCTTCCCTCGCGGAGGGAGGGAACCGGGCGAGTCTCGCGCTCAGTCGTGGACGGGCAGATCGGGGACCACCGGCTTGCACGGACTCCTGCACAGCCTGGACTGTTCCAGCTCGACGTAGTTTCCGGGGCCGGAGAGAGCCGCCGTGAAGACGGCGTCCAGGTCTTCACCGCCCGTGCCGCAACCGGTGAAGGGCGGCACCGTCACCAGGCTTTTCAACGTGCCGCCGATGAAAACCTGGTAGTCCGGATACTTGCCTTTGAGTACGACGTCGAGGGGCCGGCTCGTGCGGCAGTCGTCGCCCACGTCCAACGGCACCCCGTTCACCTTCACGTCGTAGATCCTCAGGGACTGGTAGAAGCCCGCCGTGGTCTCGTTGGTCTCGATGAAGCGGAACTGCTCGGTGACGATCGTCATCGGCTCGTTCGTGAACTCGACCTTTCCCGAGACCGGCATGAATCCGAAGGTCAGGAATGTTGCCGCGGAGTCCGGAAGCGTGAACTCCGCGACGCTGCGGGTGCCGTTGTAGAAGTCGGGTCCGAAAATCATCTGCTTGTTCAGCATGACGCGCACGCTGTCGACTTCCGGGGCGCGCGGATCGTTGGCGATGAGCGCGCCGTCCAGCTTCTTGGAGTTCACCATGCCGACCGCGGCCGTGCAGTTGTAGACGCCCGGGAAGTCTCTGATGATCGAGCCCGGCGGGGGTTCGATCAGCCGGTCGGGGTCCAGCTCCGCCGTCGGCGGCTGGTCCGCGGGGCACTCCTTGGCGTCGACGGTCTCGGCGGGCGCGTCCCCGGGAGCGGCTCCCACGCCGGCGTCCGCGCCGCCGGGCCCGGTGCCGCCGGCACCGGGAGTGCCCTGCCCCGCACCGCCGTCGTCACCGCCGCTGTCGCCGCCGCTGTCGTCGCCGCCCGGGGTGCCGGACTCGTCCTGACCGGCGACCGTCGCCAGGGTGGCGTCCTGGCCGTCGGCGACGACGCAGGTGAGGGTCGCGGCCGCGGGGTCGGCCGGGTCGTCCGGCGGGGACGCCGGATCGGCCGGCGGCGAAGAGGTGCCGCCCGGCGCCGCCGGGGTCCCCTGGAGTTCCAGGGTCAGCGAGCCCAGGGTGAAGACCACGTCGCCGGAGCCGCCCGCCGTCGCCGACGACATTCCGCCGGAGAACGACACGGTGGCCGTCCCGTCCGCGGCGACCTCCGCGGGCTCCGCCGTCACGCCCGCCCACGGGTAGTCGGCGGACTCCTGCCCCTGCGCCACGGTCATGGCGACCGACGCCGACCCGGCGACGGCCGTCCCCTCGTCGGCCGGCAACCCGTCCAGCAGCCCGCCGCCCAGCGTCGCCGACATCGTCAGATCGCCGGGGCGGATGGCCTCGCCGGGACGTACGGACGCCGGGAAGGACCCCGTGAACTCGACCGTGGTGTCGACGGCTCCACCGCCGGCCGGCTCGCACACGTAGCCGGCGGAGACCGAGACGGTCCCCTCCTGGGCCGCCGAGCCGGCAGCCGGGAGCGTTCCTGCGACGAGCGCACCGATGGCGATCACGGTGAGCCGCCCGGTACGTGGACTCATCGAACTCCTTCCGGCGTGGGTGGAACGCGGTGGGCCCGGGACCGGCGGCCGACCGGGAACTCGGGTCGGCCGCGGCCCCGGGCCGGGCCTGCCGGGCGTCAGTCCAGGGTGATGGTCTGGTCCGGCGAGACGTCGTAGGTGCCCGTGAACGCGGCGTGGTCGCCGTCGTTGATGATGCCCAGGCAGTCGGCCTCGTGGGCGGTGAGGTCACCGTCCTGCACCACGAGCTGGCTGGTCGCGTTGTCGAAGTACCCGGTGACCTCACCCTCGTCGGTGGGTCCTGCGGGGCCGGCGAACGTCGCCGTGCAGATGCCGTCCGGGTCCGAGATCTTCGCGATGATCCCCGAGATCGACCCCAGCACGCGGTCGGGGTTGGCCGGGTCGACACCGGTGACGTTCAGCTCCCAGGGCAGCGCGACCGACGTGTCGACGTCGAACACGACTCCGGCCACGGAGCAGTTCGTGAACGTCAGGTTGGTGATGCTGCCGATGCCGGCGCCGTCCAGGCCCGACCCGCTCTTGAGCGTCCCGACCGCGTCCGAGTCGGTGCAGAGGAGGAGGGCGTTGGGCACCTCGAGTTGGGTGTTTCCGGAGTGAGCCGTGAACGGTCCGCCCGGAGAGACCGTCCAGGTCGCCTGCGCGGTCGCGGAGGCGGAGCTGACCGTGAAGCCGACGGCCGCCATGAGGGCCGTTGCTGCGACTGCGGCGCTTCTCGTGAGTCTTCGCACTGCGATTCCCCTCGTGAGTTGAAGTGACGGTTCTGGGCCGCTGCGCCGTCCGCCTCCCGGGAGCAGGCGGCGCGCGGCAAATCGAAACCGTGGAGCGATCCGGGCCCGGCATGGACCACAAAGGATGCCCCGACCAGCGCCTTGCAGGGGGGTACGCTACGTACGAGTAACAAGTGAACGCAATACCTCGAACAGGGAATCGGGGAACTTCGTTACGGCCGGGTATTTTCTTGTCAGCCGCGCAGCATCCCGCCGCCGGAATTTGTCGCCTGGTGCGCAATCGAAGCCGTTCCACTCCCGTACGGCCGCCCCGCGCCGCATGCTGGTCCGCGGCACGTGTGCGCCCCCGTCCGGCCCCGGCCGCGCACCCGGCACGGCCCACCCCCACACCCGACTCACCGCCCCGTCTCACTGCCCCGTCTCACCGCGCCACCCGCAACGGAGCCCGTCGGCCGGCGCCCCGCCCCGGGTGGGAGGAGCCATGCAGATGCCAGACGCAGGTCCCGCCGCCGGGCTCGTCGAGCCGCCCGAGCCGCTGCCGCCCGAGTTCGCCGCGATCATGCGGCCGGAACTGCCCAGCCTCGTCGAGGAAATCGCGCAGGAGATCAGGAGGGGCATCCCGGAATACGACCAGTTACTGGAAGGCCCGTACGGCGAGGTATTGCACCAAGGTGTGGAACAGAATCTCTCCGCATTCGTCGAGCAGGTGGCGAACCCGAAAACCCCGACCGCCCGCAGGGACGAAATGTGCCGCCGGCTGGGCAGGTTCGAGGCGTACGAGGGCCGCAGCTTCCAGTACCTGCGCTCGGCGCTGCGCATCGGCGCCCGCGTGGCGCTGCGCCGTGCCAAGACGGTGGGCGCCCGTTACACCATCTCCCCCACCCTGATGGCGATGTTCGCCGACGCCGTCTTCGCCCACATCGACGCGATCGAGGAGCTGTGCCGCGAGGGCTACCGGGAGGCGCAGTCCGGGCCCGAGGACGCGGAGGCGCGGCGGCGGCGGTTGCTGCGGCTGCTGCTCGCCGGCGGGACGCTGCTCCCGGCCCACCCGGCGGTCACCGAACTCGCCGAGGAGGCCGCCTGGCCGCTGCCCGAGGTGGCGACCCCCGTCGCGCTGGCCGCGGACCGCCGCCCGGAGGCCGGGGCGCTCGACGCCGACGTGCTCGGCGAACTCGCCGACCCGCAGCCGCACCTGCTCGTGCCCGGTCCCCTCACCGCGGAGCGCCGCGCCATGCTGGCCGCGTCGCTCGCCGGCTGCCGCGCCGCCATCGGCGTGACGGTGCCGCTCGCCAGGTCCGCGGACTCGCTGCGCTGGGCCCGGCAGGCGCTCGGCCACGCGGAGACCGGCATCGTCCGGGACGACCCGGTGTTCGCCTGCGACGACCACATGCTCACCCTGTGGCTCATGGCCGACCCGCCGCTGGCCGAGGAGCTGGCCCGCCGGCAGTTGGCGCCGCTCGCCGGCCACACGCAGGTCCGGCGGGACCGGCTGGTCGACACGTTGCGCGTCTGGCTGACGACCCGCGGCACGGCGGCGCGGATGGCGCGGATGCTGCACGTGCACCCGCAGACCGTGCGCTACCGGCTGCGCAGACTCCACCAGTTGTTCGGCATGCAACTGGACGACCACGACGTACGGTTCGCGGTGGAGGTCGCGGTGCGGACGCTGCATCTGCGGCAGCGGGACGACGACGGCTGAGCGCCGCGGCGGGCAGCCGGCACCCGGCCGGGCGGGCGGCCGGGCACGGGCCGCGAACTATCACCGGCATACAAAAGATGCGTACAAGCGCTTGCCCGGTGAGTAGTGCCGCATCCACTCTGTGTTCGCTACAACGTTCCTCCCGGTAACACGACGAGCCACGCGCAACACCGCGGTCACCGGTGCGCTGCCGGAGGCCCGCGGATCTTCATCCGAACAGTGAGCCGCCGGCACCACCCGTACCGGAGGGCACCTGACTCGCACACCCCCCACCGGGTCGGTGTCCCCTGCCTCGCCGGCGGCGTGAGGGGTAGACCTATGCCGTCCGAAGTGCAGGCGATCGCAGTGGCCGAGCCGCCCGAGCCGCTGCCGCGGGAGCTGGCCGCCCTGATCCGGCCCGAGTTACCGAGCCTCTACCGCGAGATCGTCGCGGCGATCCGCCGCGCGGTGCCCGAGTACGGTCTCCAGCAGGGCGAGGCATACGACCAGGCGCTCCGGCTCGGCGTGCGGCAGTCGCTGAACACCTTCACCGACCGGGTCGCCACCCCCCGCAAGCGGGCCGCCAACCTCGCCGAGGTGCACCGAAGACTCGGCCGGTACGAGGCGCAGGAGGGCCGGAGCCTCGACGCCCTGCAGTCGGCGTACCGCATCGGCGGCCGGGTCGCGTGGCGGCGCGCGATGCTCGTGGGCGAGCGCAACCACCTCGCCTCGCAGGTCATGAACGCCTTCGCCGACGCCCTGTTCGCCTACATCGACGAGCTGTCGGAGCTGGCCAGGGAGGGCTACCTGCAGGCGGAGGCCGACTCGGCGGAGCGGCTGCGGAGCCTGCGCAGGCGGCTGCTGCGGACGCTGGTCGCCGAGCCGCCGGTGCCGCGCCACACGATCGAGGACCTCGCCGCGCAGGCCCGCTGGGAGTTGCCGGACGAGGTGACGCCGGCCGCCCTGGCGCCGGCGGAGCGGCTCGCCTCACCGTCCGCGCTCCCCGACGACGTGCTCGCCGACACCGCGGGCCCGCACCCGTACCTGCTGATCCCCGGCCCGTTCGACGACGAACGCCGCGAGGCCCTGGACGTCGCGCTCGGCCCGGCCGGCGTGGCCGTCGGGCTCACCGTGCCGCTGCACAGGACCGCGGACTCGCTGCGCTGGGCGCGCCAGGCCCTGGACATGGTCGACTCGGGCGCGATCCGCGCCCCTTCGCCGGTACGGGTCGAGGACCACCTGCTCACCCTGTGGCTGCTGACGGACCCCGCCCTCGTGGAGCAGATGGCCGGCCGTCAGCTCCAGCCGCTCGCCGCCGTGACGACCGGCCGGCGCGAACGGCTGGTGGAGACGCTGCGGGTCTGGCTGACCACGCGCGGCACCGCGGGGCGCATCGCGGAGCAACTCCACGTCCACCCGCAGACGGTGCGCTACCGGATGCGCACCCTCGGCCAGCACTTCGGCGCGCAGCTCTCCGAGCCCGACCGCCGCTTCGCGCTGGAGGCGACGCTGCGGGCGCTGTGGCTGCGCGACCAGGCGGACCTGCCGTCGGCGGGCCCGATCACGGGACATACCAAACCGCCGAGCTGATCGACTGGCAGGGCAGGACCGTGTGGGACAGGGGCGTCGCCGCGCTCAGCCGGCCTTGGGGATGTCGAACATGCCGGTCAGCTTCAGCGCGAGCGCCACGTCGCCGGTGACCTTCAACTTCCGCGTCATGAACAGCTTGACGGGCCCGGCGTTCCCGGACGTGACCTTCAGGAACTCCTCGTCACCCATCTCCAGCGTCACCCGTGGCCGCCGGTCGCCGCGCCCCTCCCGCACGGCACAGGCGCCGCCCGACACCGTGACGTCGTACACCACCTCGGTCACGCCCGCGATCTGCCAGCGGATGACCGCGTCCAGGTCCCCGGCCCTCTCCGGCTGGAACTGCTGCTCCATCCGCCCGAAGACCTCCCCGACGACCCGGCCGCGCAGCGCCTCGTCCCGGCCCAGCTCCTCGATCTCCCGCGAGGACAGGCCCCTGATGATGCGCGCGTACTCGTCGGGAGACACCGCGGCGAGGTCCAGGCCCTCCAGGCCCGGCGTGTCGTCGGTCATCTGCACACCCCATCTTTTCTTACCGAACAGTAGACTTACCGAGTAGTTAAATATAGGAGGGGGCAGAGTAGGCTCGCAAGCGTGACCGAAAAGCGCAGGCAGCGGCTCCCCCGGCAGGTACGGGAGCAGCAGATCATCGACGTGGCGGTACAGGTCTTCTCCAAGCGCGGCTACCACGCCGCCTCCGTGGACGAGATCGCCGAGCTCGCCGGGATCTCCAAGCCGATGGTCTACCTCTATCTGGAGTCCAAGGAAGGGCTGTTCATCGCCTGCCTGCGGCGCGAGGCGGAGCGGCTCGTGGCCGCGTTCCAGGGGGCCGCGGAGGGGGTGCTCACGCCGGAGCTGCGGCTGCGGGCGGGGCTGCGCGCGTTCTTCTCGTTCGTCTCCGAGCACCGCGACGGATGGGTCGTGCTGCACCGGCACGCCGCCGAGCTGAGCGAGGCCATCGCCGCCGAGTCGGCGCAGGCGCGGCGCGCGGTGATGGCCGAGGTCACCGCGCTGGTACGGACCGGGATCGAGGAGAACGGCGGGCCCGCCCGGCTCGGGGACGAGGACGCCGAGTTCGTCGCGCACGCCATCGTCGGCGCGGCGGACGCGCTGACGGACTGGATGGCCGAGCACCCCGCCGAGTCGCCGGAGGGCATGACGCGGCGGCTCATGAACATGATCTGGGTGGGCATGCGCAACGTGCTCGGCGGCGAAACCTGGACCCCGCCGCCACCGCCGCCGGGCGCGTCAGCCGCCGAGGGGTGAGAGGGCGCCGCGCAGATGCGCGCGGGCGCCGTCCGCGTCCCGTACGTCGAACTCCCAGCCGCCCGCCGCGTGTCCGGTCCGCTCCGCGCGGAAGCCCACCGCCGCCGGCAGCAGCACCGGCGCGCGGAACGCCACGTCCACCGTGTACGCCCCGGGCAGCTCGTCCGCCAGCGCCGCCAGGCAGCGCGCCTTGGTCCACATCCCGTGCGCGACCGCGCGCCGGAAGCCGAACAGCCGGGCGGCCAGCGGGTGCAGGTGGATGGGGTTGCGGTCGCCGGAGGCGGCGGCGTACGCGCGGCCCAGCGAGCCCGGCAGGTGCCAGGTCTCCCGCCGCGCCGCGCCGGTGAGGTCCGGCGCCCCGGTGCCGTGGGCGGACGCCTCCCCGGTGCCGGTTCCGGTGCCGCGGCCGCGGCCGGGGCCGCGGCTCAGGTACGTGCTCGTCGAGCGCCACACCGTCTCGCCGTCGAGGCGCGCGTGGGCGGCGACGGGGAACGCGGTGCCCCTGGGGTGCGGCCGCGCGGGGCCCGTCGCGACGACGTACGTCAGCCGCTCGCCGGCGTCGACGGGGCGCAGGTGCTCGACGCGGTTGGCCAGGTGGACGAGGCCGGGCAGCGGGAAGGGGAAGTCGCGGGCGGTCATGAGGGACATGGCCAGCGGGAAGGCCACGACGTGCGGGTACGTGGCCGGCAGCCGGCCCTCGTCGGGGAAGCCGCAGACGGCGGCGTAGCGGCGCAGCCGGGCGGGGTCGGGGCGTACGCCGGGGAGCACCAGGCGGCGTTCGGGTACGGCGGGCGGCCGGGCGACGGCTCCCGTCTCTCCCGCAGCACCGGCTTCCGTCTCCGCCCCGTACGCCGCCCGTCCCCGCCGCTTCGGCACCACCGCCCGCGCGTACAGCGGCAGCAGACCCGGTGCCCTGCTCAACTCCCGTGTCTCCACCTCACGCCCCCAGCAGCGACTGGCCGCACACCCGCAGCACCTGTCCCGTCACGGCCCCGCTGCCCGGCGCCGCCAGGTACGCCACCGCCTCCGCCACGTCCACCGGCAGGCCGCCCTGCTTCAGGCTGTTCATGCGGCGCCCCGCCTCGCGGACGACCAGCGGGACCGCCGCGGTCATCCGCGTCTCGACGAACCCGGGCGCGACCGCGTTGACCGTCACGCCGCGTTCGGCCGCCGCCGGGGCCGCGGCCCGAACGTAGCCGATCAGGCCCGCCTTGCTCGCCGCGTAGTTGGTCTGGCCCGTGTTGCCCGCGATGCCGCTGATCGAGGACGTGCACACGATCCGGCCGTCCGCGCGCACCAGTCCGTCGCCGAGGAGGCGGGCGGTGAGGGTCTCGACGGCGGTGAGGTTGACCTCGACGACCCCCGCCCACTGCTCGGCGCGCATCCGTCCCAGCGTCTTGTCGCGGGTGATGCCCGCGTTGTGCACGACGACGTCGACGCCGCCGTGGTGGTCTTCCAGGTACGCCGCGAGCCGGGCCGCGGCGTCCGGCGCGGTGATGTTCAGCTCCAGCGCCCCGCCGGCGACCCGGGCCGCCGTCCGCGCCAGTTCCGCGCCCTGCACGGGCACGTCCAGGCACACCACCTGCGCCCCGTCCCGGTGCAGCGTCTCGGCGACCGCCGCGCCGATCCCCTGCGCCGCGCCCGTGACCAGCGCCGTCTTCCCGGCCAACGGCCGCTCCCAGTCCGCCGTCCGCGGCACCGGCGCCGCGCCCGTGACCCGCAGCGCCTGCCCCGAGACGTACGCCGAGCGCGCCGACAGCGCGAACCGCAGCGTCGACTCCACCCCGCCCTCGGCGCCCGGCGCGACCAGCAGCAGATGCGCCGTCGACCCGTCCCGCAGCTCCTTGCCCACCGACCTGACGAACCCGTCGAGCGCCTGCTGCGCCACCGCCTCCCCGGGTGCGGCGGCGTCCTCCGGCGGCGTGCCGACGACCACGACGCGCCCGCAGGGCGCGAGTGATCGTATCCGGGGGTGGAAGAAGTCGTAGAGCTCCCGCAGCCGCGCGGAGGAGTCGATGCCGGTGGCGTCGAAGACCAGCGCCCCGGCCCGTACGGCCTCCTCGGACCCGGCCTCCGCGACGTCCGCGCCCGCCGCGTCCAGCAGCTCACGCAGCGTCTTGCGCATCCGGCCGCCGGCCGCGCCGCCGAGCACGACGGGCCCGCGGGCCACGGGCCGCCCCGGCCGGTACCGCTCCAGTCGCGCGGGCCGCGGCAGGCCGAGCCGCTTGGCGACGAAGGCCCCGGCTCCGCGGCTCGTGAATTTCTGGTAGCGATCGGCCATTGGCTTTCCCCTTACGCCTGAGTAAGTTTACTCCGGAGTAAGGAAGCGTAGGAACGGAGCCCCCCACGGCACAAGAAGCCGCGGGCAAGCGAGGGACGGAGCGCAGCGATGACCACACCGGCGCAGCCGGGCGTACGTACCGGCGGCGGCGCGCGCCGCGTCGCGATCGTCGGCGGCAACCGGATCCCCTTCGCCCGCGCGGACGGCGCGTACGCCACCGCGTCCAACCAGGAGATGCTCTCCGCCGCCCTCGACGGCCTCGTCGAGCGGTACGGGCTGCGCGGCGCACTGCTCGACGAGTTCGTCGCCGGCGCCGTGCTCAAGCACAGCCGGGACTTCAACCTCGCGCGCGAGGTCGTCCTCGGCAGCGGGCTCGACCACCGCACCCCCGCGTACGACATTCAGCAGGCGTGCGGCACCGGCCTCCAGGCCGTGCTGCTCGTCGCCAACAAGATCGCGCTCGGCCAGATCGACGCGGGCGTCGCCGGCGGCGTCGACACCGCGAGCGACGCGCCGCTCGGCCTCAACGACGGTCTGCGCCGCGTGCTGCTCCGCGCCCGGCGGCAGAAGTCGCCCGGCCGGCGCGTCGCCGCCCTCGCCGGCCTCCGCCCGCGGCACGTCGTCCCCGACATCCCGCGCAACGCCGAGCCGCGCACCGGTCTTTCGATGGGCGAGCACGCCGCGCGCACCGCCCGCGAGTGGCGGGTGCCGCGCGCCGCGCAGGACGAGCTGGCCGCCGCCAGCCACCGCCGGCTCGCCGCGGCGTACGACGCGGGCTTCTTCGACTCCCTGCTCACGCCCTTCCGCGGACTGGACCGCGACGAGAACCTGCGCCCCGACTCCACGCCGGAGAAACTGGCGCGCCTGGGGCCGGTGTTCGGCGCCGCGGAGCCGGACGCCACCATGACCGCGGGCAACTCCACCCCGCTGACCGACGGCGCGGCCACCGTGCTGCTGGCGAGCGAGGAGTGGGCCGCCGCGCGCGGGCTGCCCGTGCTGGCGTACCTCACGCACGCGCGCACCGGCGCGGTCGACTTCGTCGAGGGACCGGACGGGCTGCTGATGGCCCCCGCGTACGTCGTGCCGAAGCTGCTGGCCGCCGCAGGGCTGAGGCTCGCGGACCTCGATCTGTACGAGATCCACGAGGCGTTCGCCTCCCAGGTGCTCGCCACCCTCGCCGCGTGGGAGGACCCCGTGTTCTGCGAGGAGCGCCTGGGCCTGGACGGCCCGCTGGGCGCCGTCGACCGGGAGCGGCTGAACGTCGCCGGCTCCTCGCTCGCCGCCGGGCACCCCTTCGCCGCGACCGGCGGGCGGATCGTCGCGACGCTGGCGAAGCTGCTGCACGAGCGGTCGGCGGAGCGCGATGCCGACGGCGGCGGGCCCGGTGCCGCCGCGCCCGTACGCGGTCTGATCTCCGTCTGCGCCGCCGGCGGCCAGGGCGTCACGGCGCTGCTCGAAGCCTGAACCTCCGCTACCCGAAGGAGCGATCGTGGGCGTACGAAAGGATCTCAGGACCGCGAAGAAGCGCTCGGATCTCGCCGAGCGCGCCCCCGTCGACGTCCGCACCGACGGCGGCGTCGTACGCGAGGCCGCCGCCCCGCGGCTCGCCGCGCCGCCCCCCGCGAGCGGCAGCGCCGTCGCCGACATCCCCTACACCAACGCCGCGGAGGACCCCGGCGCCGCGGTCATCCGCCGCAAGACCGGCGGCCGGTGGGTGCCGGTCACCGCCGCGGCGTTCGCCGCCGAGGTCACGGCGGTGGCCAAGGGGCTCGTCGGCGCGGGGCTCGAACCCGGCGGCCGGGTCGCGATCATGTGCCGGACGCGGTACGAGTGGTGCGTGCTGGACTTCGCCGTCTGGGCGGCCGGCGGCCAGTCCGTACCCGTGTACGCGACCTCCTCGGCCGAGCAGGTCGCGTGGATCCTGCGCGACTCCGGCACCCGCTTCGTCGTCACCGAGACCGCCGCGAACGAGCGGACGGCCCGTACCGCCGCCGCGGACGCGCGCGTCTGGCAGCTCGACGCGGGCGGCCTCGACGAGCTCAGGGAACTCGGCCGGGACGTGCCCGACGACGAGATCGGCAAACGCCGCGCCGCCCTCACCCCCGACACCATCGCCACCGTCTGCTACACCTCCGGCACCACCGGCCGCCCCAAGGGCTGCGTCCTCACCCACGGCAACCTGTACGCCGAGGCCGCCAACAGCGTCGAACTGCTGCACCCGATCTTCAAGGAGGTCACCGGGCAGACCGCCTCGACGCTCCTCTTCCTGCCGCTGGCCCACATCCTCGGCCGTACGATCCAGATCGCCTGCCTGTCCGCGCGCATCGAGATCGGCCACTGGCCGTCGATCAAACCGGACGAGCTGCGCCCGGAGTTCAAGGTCTTCAAGCCGACGTTCCTCGTCGGCGTCCCGTACCTGTTCGAGAAGATCCACGACACCGGGCGGGAGATGGCCGAGAAGCTCGGCCGCGGCTCGTCGTTCGACCGCGCCGACCGCATCGCCGTGCGCTTCGGCGAGGCGCACCTGAACAGGTTCCTCGGCACCGGCAGGGGCCCCGGGGTCGGTCTCTCGCTGGCGTGGGGCCTGTACGAGCTGCTGGTCTACCGGCGCATCCGCAAGGAGCTGGGTGGCAGGCTCAACTACGCCATCAGCGGCGGCTCCCCGCTGGACCGCAACCTCAACCTCTTCTTCTACGCCGCGGGCATCGTCATCTACGAGGGCTACGGCCTGACCGAGACCACCGCCGCCGCCACCGTCACCCCGCCGCTGCGCCCCCGCCCCGGCACGGTGGGCCGGCCGCTGCCGGGGACGGCGGTCCGGATCGCCGACGACGGGGAGGTGATGGTCAAGGGCGGCATCGTCTTCGGCGAGTACTGGCGCAACGCGGAGGCGACCCGGGAGGTGCTGGCCGACGACTGGTTCGCGACCGGCGACCTCGGCGCGCTGGACGAGGAGGGCTACCTGACGATCACCGGCCGGAAGAAGGACATCCTCATCACCACGGGCGGCAAGAACGTCTCGCCCGCGGTGCTGGAGGACCGGCTGCGCAGCAGGCCGCCGGTGGGCCAGGTGATGGTCGTGGGCGACGGGCGGCCGTACGTGGCGGCGCTGGTGACGCTGGAGCCGGAGGCGGTGGCGCACTGGCTGGGGGTGCGGAAGCGGCCCCGGGACACGCCGCTCGGGGAGCTGCGGGACGACCCGGAGCTGCGGGCGGAGGTGCAGCGGGCGGTGGACTACGCGAACGAGGCGGTGTCGCGGGCGGAGTCGATCCGCAGCTTCGTCATCGTGGACGGGGAGTTCACGGAGGAGAACGGGATGCTGACGCCGTCGCTGAAGGTGAAGCGGCACGCGGTGGCGGAGGCGTACGCGACGGAGATCGAGGGGCTGTACGGGTGAGCCGCCGCGCGGCACGGGCGGGGCGTGCTCCGCCGACGGGCCGCGCCGGTGGCCCGGCGACGGGCCGGACGCGCGCGTCGCGGCGCGGTGCCCGGGGCCGTACGTACGCCCCTGGGCGCGCCGCACGGCGGCCCGGAGGTGTCCGCCGTGCCGCGCCGCAGCACGCCGGCCGCCGCGGTGTCTCACACCCGGCGGGTCATCCGCCGTATCGGCCGCGGCGACTCAACCGCGACCGGTCAACCGGCTCCCCGCGGCTGCGCGACGGCTCACGGCCGCGCGAGGCTCACCGGCTGGCCGCCCCCGCCGGGCAGGCCCGCGCCGCCCTCGGACTCCTCGATGCCGTCCGTGATCTCGTCCAGCTCGTCCAGCGCGGGCGCCTCGTCGCCGATGTCGAAGCCGGCGCGTACGAGGACCATGGTGTCCGGGTTCGCCGGGGACGGGAACGCGAGCGACTGCACGTAGCCGTCGTCGCCCTCCTTCGTCACGACCTTCCAGCGCACGAGGTAGCCCTCCTCGCCGGCGACCTCGACCTCGCCGGACTCCACCTCGTCGTGCGAGGTGATGCCGCCGTACGCCTCGTCGCCGTAGGACGCCTCCGCGTTGGGCTCGATGTCCTTCTCGGCGACCGTCTTCGGGCTGGTCGCGTCGATGCCCAGGGCGAGGGCGGGCGCGGAGTTCACCCCGCCGCGTACGCAGGTGTCCTCCGGCGAGGTCGGGCACTTGTACTCGCCCACCGACACCGAGGCGCCTATCTGCCCCGACTGCCCCTCCCAGCCGTCCGGCACCGGGATCTTGATGCCGCTGGCCAGGTCGGTGGCGAAGCCGTCCTCGCTGGGGATCTCCATCGGCGGCTGCCCGCCGTCGGGGTCGTCCGGGTCCTGCTCGCCGCCCTCGGGGTCCTGCGGCGCGGGGGACCGGCCGGAGTCGCCGCCGGAGCCGCCGGGTCCGCCGTCCGGGCCGGAGATCCGGCGGCCGCCGTCGGCCCGGTCATCGTCGTCGCCGCCCCATAGCGCGTACCCGCCGGCGATGCCGCCGCCGACGAGCGCCGCGGCGGCCACGCCGATGGCGACGCCGAGCGCGAGCGGACGCCGGCCGGTCCAGCGCTTCTTCCCGTACGGGCCCTCGGCACCGAGCGGTGCCGCGGACCCGCCGGATATGACTTCCGTGGGGGCGTCGCTCACCCCCGCCGGGCTCTGCGCAGAGACATCCGGGGCGACGGCGGCGGGCCTGACCTCGTCCGTCCAGCCCTCACCGTCCCACCTCCGCTCCCTCGGCGACCCGTCGTCGCTCCGGTCCGGGTCGGGATACCACCCTGCGGGTGCCTTTCCAGTCATGCATGCAGGCTATCGAGGCTCCGTGAGAACCGGATGAGAGCGGTCTGAGCCTTTCTGTCCCTCCGACCGCTCAAACCTTCAGAAGGACAGCCATGTTCCGGCCAGCCCCTGCTGTCCCACCCCCGGCCGGGAGTAGTCGCAGACGCCCCGGTCGAAGACGTCCCGCAGCCGCCGCCACTCGGCGTCCGTCCAGGTCACGCCGTACTCGCTCGCGTACGTGTCCCGCCGCGGCTGCTGCGTACGGCACTTGATGACGTCCGTGGCGATGTCCTCGCCCGCGACCTCGCGCGGGAAGGAGTGCGACGGGTAGAGCCGCTCGCAGGTGCTGTCCGGGTCGCGGTCCAGCGCCTCGGCGACGAACCGCGGCTCGGCGTCCCGGGTCAGGCAGCCCTCGCGCAGGTCCGCGGGCCTGGCCGCCGTGATCTTGTCGATCCGCGGGGCTTCGTCGTCGGCGGCGTCGGTTGCGGCGTCGGCGGCGAGGTTCGTGAGCCAGCGGTCCATCATCGTCAGGGAGTGGCGAACGAGCGGGCTGGCGGTGCTCTGGCCGCCGTAGCGGCCGTCCTCCATGAGGCTGACCATGTTGGCCGCGGTGCCGTTGGCCTTCACCAGGCGTTTGCGCATGGACAGGGAGTAGTAGCGCAGGTGCGTGTCGCCGCGGGGAGCGTCGTCGACGTACGCGCGGTACTCGATGATCGGCACGTCCGCGAGGCCGCCGCCCCCGTTGGTGAGCCGGCCGGTGCGGTACGCGGTACGGGTGGCGATCGGGTCGGCGGTGGTGCGGGCGTCGACGACGCGGGCGTCGTGGTCGTAGCCGCCGACGCGCTCGTTCAGCTCCAGGAACTGCTCCTTGCCGATCGTCCCGGCGGCCAGCGCACCGAGGCCGTACTGCACGCCGACGTTGTCGAGCGGGCGGCGGGCGAAGCCGGTGCGGGGGTCGGGGCCGTAGACGTTGATGGCGTGGTCGTAGAGGTCGCAGCGCGCGCCGCGGGGGTTGGTCTCCGGGTCGTACCGCAGCTCCTCGGGCAGCACGCCGCAGTCCCCCTGCGGGTCGATGCGCGCGGCGTCGCCCCGGGTGCCGGTGGCGACGGCGTAGGAGGCGAAGCCGGTGACCGCGCGCTTCTGCTCCTCGGTCCAGGCCAGTTCGGTGTCGCCGTCGAAGTACTCGAGGAGCAGGCGGGTGTCGGTGACGCGGTTCGTCATCGCGAAGCCGACGTCGGGGAAGGAGCAGGCGGGCAGGATGCCGTCGAGGATGCCGGGGTAGTTGTCGACGATCTGGTACGCCTGGTACGAACCGCCGGAGCAGCCGAAGCCGATGGTGTGGTCGACGGGCCCGTACGCCTCGGTGAACCGCTCCTTGACCATCATGGCGGTCTCGGCGGCGGTCAGGTCGTGGCAGTTGGCGCCGAAGACGTTGAGGGACGACGACATGAGGGCGTACCCGCGGCCGAGCATGAAGGTGTCGGTGACGCCGCCGGTGGTGTTGCCCTGCCGGTACCAGCCGCCGATGCAGCCGCCGCCGAGGGTGTAGACGGCGCGGCCGTTCCAGCCGGCCGGGCGGGTGCGGGGATCGGGGGCGGGCTCGGCGAGGGGGTCGTGGAGGATCGTGGACTGGTAGATGCCGCGGTTGGCGGTACCGGTCTCCATGCGCACGATGAAGGGGACGGTGCGACCGTTCGAGGTGGTGGTCCGGCCCAGGTCGGCGGGGTAGTCGGTGGCGTCGGCGGGCCAGGCGGTGTAGACGCCGGCGGTGTTCCGGTAGAAGTAGTCGACGCGCGTCCGGGCGGAGCAGTCGGCGTCGAGGGGGTCGCCGAGGGTGCCGCCGACGACGGGCAGCCGGAAGGTGCCGGTCTCGCAGACGAAGGGCCGCTGGTGCGGACCGGAGAAGACGGGGCCCTGCGCCGGGTGGCCGGTGAGCGTGAGCCGGGCGGGGCGCCGGCCGGGGGCGGTGGCGGTGACGGTGTTGCGCCCCTCACGTACGCCCTCGACGACGCCGGAGACGGCGCCGGGTCCTTCGGGGGCGAAGAGCGGGGTCACGTCGCGCCCGTTGAGCTCGATCCGTACGTCGTCCGGCTCGGGGGCGGCGACGCGGAGCAGGGCGTCGCCGCCGGTGACGGTGCCGGGGCGGCCGGAGAGCACGTCGATGTCGATGCCGTGCGCGGGCTGCGGTGCGGCGGCCTGGGCGGTGAGGGGGAGGGCGAGGAGGGCGGCGAGCGCGGCGGAGAGGGGGACGAGCAGAGCACGGCGTGGGCGCATGCAGGAGTCCTCCGGTTCGTTGCGGTCTACAACTTGACCGTACGCGTTCAATTCGCCCCGGAAAAGACGACACGTCACGGCTCCCGCGCGCCCGTACGATGCGTGGCTAGTTCGGACCGGCAGAGGAGATGTGCTACTGATGCGCCGTACCGCGACGGAAGCCCGCGCCCACTGGGAGCAGACCGCCGACCGCATGCTGCTCGCCGTGCGGCCGTACGCCACCGACGGGCACTCCCTCATCGACCTGCCCGGCGTGCCGAGCGTCAGCGGCACGCGGAGCGACGGACTCGAAGGGTTCGCGCGCACGTTCCTGCTGGCCGCCTTCCGGCTGGCGGGGGCGGCGGGCGCCGACCCGCACGACCTCGCCGGCTGGTACGCGGCCGGCCTGACCGCCGGCACGGACCCGGACCACCCGCGGCGCTGGCCGGTTTTCGCCGAGTGCCCCCAGGCCAAGGTCGAGGCCGCCTCCGTCGCGCTCGCGCTGCACGAGACGCGCCCCTGGATCTGGGACCGGCTGCCGGACAGGGTGCGCCGGCGCGTCCTGGACTGGCTGGCCCCGATGGTCGGGGACCCGATGATCGGCAACAACTGGGTCTGGTTCCAGGGCGTCACCGAGGCGTTCGCCCGTACCGCGGGCGGCGCCTGGCGGCAGGAGGACCTCGACCGGACCATCGCGCTGACCGACGGCTGGTACGCGGGCGAGGGGTGGTACTCCGACGGCCTGGCCGGCGGCGAGCGCCGCAACTTCGACCACTACAACGGGTGGGCGATGCACCTGTACCCCCTGTGGTTCTGCCGCATCCTCGGCGACGCGGCGCCGGCCGGGCTGCTCGACCGCTACCGGGCGCGGCTCGCCCGCTTCCTCGCGGACCAGCGGGTCCTCGTCGGCGCCAACGGCTCCCCCCTCGTCCAGGGCCGCTCGCTGACGTACCGGCACGCCGCGCTCGCCTCGCTGTGGACCGGCGCGCTCTTCGACGCCACGCCGCTCGCCCCGGGGGAGACCCGCGCCCTCGCGAACCGCGTGCTCGACCACTTCACGGCGCACGGCGCCACCGACGAGCACGGGCTGCTCACGCTCGGCTGGCACCGGCCGTACCGCGGCATCCTCCAGACGTACTCCGGTCCTGCGTCCCCGTACTGGGCGAGCAAGGGCTTCATCGGCCTCGCCCTGCCGCCCGACCACCCGGTGTGGACAGAGCCGGAGGTCCCCCTCGCCGTCGAGCGGGCCGACGTCTCCCGCTCGCTGCCGGCGCCCGGCTGGCTCGTCTCCGGCACGGCCGCCGACGGTGTCGTACGGGTCGTCAACCACGGCGGCGACCACGCCGATCCGGCCCGCCCCCACGCGGACGACCCCTGCTACGCGCGCTTCGCCTACTCCACCCACACCGCGCCCGAGACGCCCGGCGACCCCACCGCGGGCCCGGGCGCCTGCGCGGACGCCGACCCGCTCGACAACGCGGTGGTCCTCCTCGACGCCGCCGGCCGCGCCTCGCACCGCCGCCCGTCGACCAGGCTCGCGGTCGGCGAGACCACCGCCGTGTCCCGCAGCCGGGCCCACTGGCCGGCGGACGCCACGTGGGCCCCCATCGGCGGCCCGGACACGGCGTACGCGCCCGGGCCGTGGATCACCGTGGGCTCCGCGCTGCGGGGCTCGGTGGAGGTGCGGGCGGTGCGCGTCGACCCGGCGGGGGACTCGGCGGCGGACTCTGCCGGGGACTCCGCGGCGGGCTCGGTGGACGACTCCGCGACGCACCCCGCCACCGGCGACGACGCAACGACCGGGCACGTCCTGCGTATCGGCGGCTGGGCCCTGGCGGTCGACGCGCAGTCCGGGCCCACCGCGGACCGTACGCCCCCGGGCACGGCGCGCGTGGCCGGCGCGGACGGCCTGGTCTCGCTCGTCACCGGCGCCGCGGGGCTGCCCCACGCCACCGTGATCCCGGGCACCGACAGCAACGCCCTCGGCCCCGCGTCCGCCACCCCCGTCCTCGAAACCGCGGGCCCGGCCGCCCACGGCACCGTCCACGTCGCCCTGATCCACCTCGGCGCCGGCGACCCCGCGGCGCTCCCCCGGATCACCGTCCGTGGCGAGGGGACCACCCTGTTCACGGAGGTGACGTGGCCCGACGGTGAACAGGACACCCTGCGCCTCCCCGCACCTGACGAGAGGCCCCCGGCATGACCCCCCGTACGTCATCTCCCCAGGGCGCGGCGGCCGTTCGGAGGCCCGGCGGCCGAAGCGCAAGGCCCGCCATTGGTCCGTACCTGACCCTTGACACCCCCACCGCCACCCCCTTAACTCACTACGTGAATTAACTCCTGTACCTCACAGCTTCCGGCGCGAGCCGGTCCCCCTCAAGCTGTCATGCGCGTGGCATCGGCGCCGAGAGCCGCGGGCGGCGCATCCCTCCCCCGGCCGGCCATCGCGTCCACCCCCCACCCCCCACACCGAGGTTCGACACCATGGCAGAACACGCCACCCCGCGCGGCACCACCCGGCGCACGGTCCTCGCCTCCCTCGCCCTCGCCCCCGTCGGCGCCGGGGTCTTCGGCGCCGCAAAGGCGCTGGCGGGACCGGGCGACACCGCGTCCGCCCGCCCGGCCGCCGCCCCCGACCTGGGCCCGAACGTCGCGATCTTCGACCCGTCGATGTCCGCCCAGGAGATCCAGGACCGGGTGGACGCGGTCTTCGCCGAGCAGGAGACCGCCCAGTTCGGCCCCGGCAGGCACGCGTTCCTCTTCCTCCCCGGTACGTACGACGTGGACGTCAACGTCGGCTACTACACCCACGTCGCCGGCCTCGGCCTCTCGCCCGACGACGTCACGATCCAGGGAGCCGTGCACGTCGAGGCCGACTGGTTCGACGGCAACGCCACGCACAACTTCTGGCGCTGCGCCGAGAACCTCTCCGTCACCCCCGCGGGCGGCGCCGACCGCTGGGCGGTCTCCCAGGCCGCCCCGTACCGCCGCATGCACGTGCGCGGCGACCTGGTGCTGGACGACGGCGGCTGGTCCAGCGGGGGCTTCATGGCCGACACGAAGATCGACGGCCAGGTGCGGTCCGGCTCGCAGCAGCAGTGGCTGTCCCGGAACACCGAGTGGGCGAGCTGGGACGGCTCGAACTGGAACATGGTCTTCGTCGGCGCCGTCAACGCCCCCGGCGGCGACTTCCCCGACCCGCCGTACACCCGCGTCGACAGCACGCCGCTGGTACGCGAGAAGCCCTTCCTGTACGCCGACGACGCCGGCGACTTCCACGTCTTCGTCCCCGCGCTGCGCACGGACAGCCAGGGCATCAGTTGGGCGTCGGGCACCGAGGGCGAGTCCGTACCGATCGGCGACTTCCTCATCGCCACCCCGGACACCCCCACGACGGAGCTGAACGACGCCCTGTCCCAGGGCCGGCACCTGCTGTTCACCCCGGGCGTCTACCACCTCGACCAGCCCCTGAACGTCACCGAACCCGGCACCGTCGTCCTGGGCCTCGGCCTGGCCACGCTCATCCCGGACGGCGGCATCACCGCGATCACGGTCGCGGACGTCGACGGCGTCAGGATCGCGGGCCTGCTCGTCGACGCCGGCCCCGACAACTCCGAGACCCTGATGACGATCGGCACCGAGGGCTCGGGCCAGGACCACGCGGCCGACCCGATCTCGCTGCACGACGTGTTCTTCCGCATCGGCGGCCCCGGCGTGGGCAAGGCGACCACCAGCCTGGTCGTCAACAGCTCCGACGTGATCGCCGACCACCTGTGGCTGTGGCGCGGCGACCACGGGGACGGCATCGGCTGGGGCACCAACACGGCCGACACGGGCCTGGTGGTCAACGGCGACGACGTCACCATGTACGGCCTCTTCGTCGAGCACTACCAGAAGACCCAGACGATCTGGAACGGCAACGGCGGGCGCACGTACTTCTACCAGAACGAGATGCCGTACGACCCGCCGGACCAGGGCGCCTGGATGAACGGCGACACCCTGGGCTACCCCGCGTACAAGGTGGCCGACTCCGTCACCAGCCACGAGGCCCACGGCCTGGGCAGCTACTGCTTCTTCAGCGCCAACCCGTCGGTCACGGCGGAACGCGCCATTGAGGCACCGCAGCACCCGGAGGTGACGTTCCGCAGCATGGTGACCGTGTCCCTGGGCGGCACGGGAACGATCAACCACGTCATCAACGACACGGGCGGCCCGTCGAACCCCCAGACAAACGTGGCCAACCTGGTCAGCTACCCCTGACCAGGCCCCCCGCCGCGTGCCGGCCCCCGGGGGCACGGCACGCGGCACCGGGGACCCGACAACCCCACCCACCGGACCAGCCCACCCGCCCGCTGGACTGTCCCGGGCACCCCGGACCCTCGCCCCGGCCACCGCGTCAGTTCAGTCATCCGCATCCGCCCCTCCGGCCACCGGGCCGGCGGCCCCTGCCGGAAGAGCCGGAAGTAGCCGGCGTCACCGTCGCGTGGCGCTGCTCCTGCATCAGTCCGCGGTACGCCGCCGTCCACCGCGGGTCGTCGGTGTTTCGGGCGGAGTCGGCGCCGCAGAGCCCGCGCCGAGCTGTTCGCGCTTGATGGCGGAGTCGACCGCGGCGCCGATGCGGCGCAGTGTCGCCAGCTCGTGGGGCTCGAGTTCATCGATCAGGTACTCGCGGACTGCGGCGACATGTCCCGGCGCCGCTGCCACGACCACCTCGTAACCGGCATCGGTCAGCGTCGCGTTGGTGCGTCTCCCGGAACCGGGGATCCGGGCCCGTGCGAGGAGTCCGCGCTTCTCCAGCCGTCCGACGACGTGCGACAGCCGCGACAGCGACGCCGCCGTTCGCGCGGCCAGGGCGCTCATCTGCAGTGTGCGAGCCGGCTGTTCGGAGAGGACGGAGAGCACCATGTACTCGAAGAAGGTCAGCCGAGCCTCGCGCTGCATCCGCGCGTCCAGCGCGGCCGGCAGGCTGATCATGATCGCGGAGTTGGCCAGCCATGCCGCCCGCTCCTCTTCGTTCAGCCATCGCGTTTCGGCAACCGGGCCAGTGGGCTCTTCCGAGCCGGAGCCTCCTTCGGCAGGCGCCGTTGCCCCGGGCGCCGACCCGTTCTGCGGACGTCGGCGGCGTCGCCCGTTGGTGCCGTCTGCGGTACTCGCCATGAGGCCATACTAGGACCCCTTGTTGACGCGTCAAGTTTGACCGTGTAGTTATTGACGCATCAAGTTCTTCGCTGCCACCTGAGCGCGTCACCGCTGGCGGCGCAGTGCGCCGTGGCGGGGCCGCCGGATGGATACGGGAAAGGACAAACCGATGCAGTTCACGTCGCTCGGAGAGCTCGAGGTCTCGCGCATCGGCCTGGGTGCCATGGGCATGTCCGCGTTCTACACCGGCGCCGGCCGGGACGACGCCCGGTCGATCCGTACCCTTCAGCGCGCTGTGGATCTCGGCGTCACCCATCTGGACACCGCCGAGGTGTACGGGCCCTACGTCAACGAGGAACTGGTGGGCCGCGCGGTCAGGAAGCGCCGGGACGAGGTCGTTCTCGCCACCAAGTTCGGCCTCGTCTCCCACACCGGCCGACCGGGCCCGGACAGCACCCCCGCCAACGTTCGCGCGGCCGTTGACGGGTCGCTGCGGCGGCTCGGAACCGACCACATCGACCTGTACTACCAACACCGGGTCGACCCGGGCACTCCCATCGAGGAGACGGTGGGAGCGTTGAGTGAGTTGGTGGACGCCGGCAAGGTCCGCCATATCGGGCTGTCGGAGGCGGCTGCGGCGACCATCCGCCGGGCCCATGCGGTTCACCCACTGGCCGCCGTCCAGACCGAGTACTCGCTGTGGACACGAGACCCCGAGGCCGACGTGCTGCCCACGCTGCGTGAGCTCGGCATCGGACTGGTTCCCTATGCACCGCTGGGGCACGGCTTTCTCACCGGCGGCATCCGCACCCTGGACGGCCTGGACGCCGCCGACTGGCGTCGTACCAATCCTCGGTTCACCGGCGACAACCTCACGCGCAATCTGCGCATCGTCGACCAGGTACGCGAGATCGCCGATGAGGTGGCGGCCACGCCCGCGCAGGTCGCTCTGGCCTGGTTGCTCGCTCAGGGAGACGGCATCGCCCCTGTTCCGGGGACGAAGCACATCGACCGGCTTGAGGAGAACACCGCCGCCGATGGAATCCGGCTCACCGCAGACCAGATCACCCGTCTCAAAAACCTCACACCGGCGTCGGGAGAACGCCATTCCGAGCCCGACATGGCCGCCATCGACCAGTGAGACAAGCACCGGGTCGGTCCACGCCGCAAGTGGCGGACCGGGCTGATCCACGTCATTCCTTCTGCAAGGAAAGAAGCGGAGCACTACGACATGTCAAGCAGCGTGATTCGTGTCGGCATTATCGGTGCGGACACAAAGGCGAGCTGGGCCGGGGCATCGCACATCCCCGCGCTGGCGGCACAGCCGGACCTCCACCTGGCGGGGGTGGCGACACGGCACGAGGAGAGTGCCCGCAACGCGGCCGAAGCGTTCGGCGCCGAGCGCTGGTTCGCCGATCCGTTCGACCTCATCCGCGATCCGTCGATCGACCTCATCACCGTGGCTGTCAAGGTCCCGGCACACCGCGACCTCGTCCTGGCGGCCCTCGCGGCGAACAAGGCCGTGTATGCGGAGTCTCCGCTGGGCGCGACCGTTGCGCAGACGGAAGAGATGGCCGGCGCGGCCGGCTCGCTCCACACGGCGATCGGTCTGCAGGGCCGGCTGAATCCCTCGGTCCGCCGCGCGGCGGAGATCATCGCGCAGGGCCGGCTCGCGCGGCTGCTCTCGGCACGAGTCGCTGCGACGACGTTCGGCAACGGCCCGGAGTCGGTGAGCGCGTACGAGTACTTCGACAAGGCGGCGGCGGGAGCGAGCTTCCTGACCATCGCGGCGGGCCACGTTCTGGATGTCGTCGAAGCCGTTCTCGGTGACATCACCGAAGTCGATGCGCGCACGGAACTCCTCTGGCCGCAGGTGAAGCTGGTGGACACGGGCGCGATGTCCGTCCGGGAAGTCCCGGACCACCTCGACGCCATCGCCAAGACCTCCTCGGGGGCGCCGGTCGGGGTGCAGATCCTGGCGGGCGTGCCCGCGTCCGACGCCCACTTCAGCCTGGAAGTACGCGGGTCGGACGGCTGGCTGAAGCTGACCGGCGATCACCCCGCGGGTGTTCAGGTCGGCGACCTCGCGCTCTCGTCGAGCGTGGACTTCACCGCGCCCGACAGCCCGGTCGCCACCGGCACCGGACCCACCGCCGCCGAGATCTGGAGGGGCGCGTCCATCAACGTGAGCGAGGTGTATGCCAGCCTGGCGCGCGACCTCACGAACGGGACCCACCACACCCCGGGATTCGACCACGCCGTCCACAACAGCCGCCTGATCGCCCGGGTCGAGGAGGCCTCGCGCACCGGTCTCCGGCAGTGAAGGTGCTCACCGGGCCGTAGCCGACAGGGGCGACCGACTTGCCGATACCCGGCTCGCCCCACCACACGAGCGCGCCTCCGGTCCCGTCGCGCGCCGCGTCATGCCCCGCGTTCGCTCTGGACGAGTTCGCGGGCGCGCGGCGCGACCTCGTGGCCGAAGGTGTTCAGGTCGGCAGGCTCGTCCGAGGCGAGGACGAACCCGGAAACGCCATATCGCAGGGCGAGATCGGCGATCTGCTCTGCCCAGTCGCCAGGAGTCCCCTCCAAGAGCCCGCCGCCGGCGCCGGTCGTGAATCGGCCGCTGACGTTGAGCAAGCGGCTGACCGCTGCGGGCTCGCGGCCGGCGGCGGAGGCGGCCTCGTCGATCTGCTCGTTCATCGCGTCCAGCGATGCGGGGCCATCGGGCAGGTAGGCCAGGGAGGGCAGCCAGCCGTCGGCGATCCGGCCGGTCAGCCGGAGCATGCGCGGCTTGTAGGCACCGATGCGGATCGGAATCCGGTGGGCGGGTGCGGGCCCTCGCTTCGCGCCGGTCACGGGGTAGAACTCCCCCTCGATCCGGAGCGGCCCGGACTCGTCGGTGGCCCACAGCCCCCGGATCACGCTCACGGCTTCCTCCACCGCCCGCACGGCCTGGGCCGGCTGGAGCCGGCGGCCTCCCATCGCGACGATGCCGTCCCAGAACGCACCCGCGCCGATACCCAGTTCGACCCGCCCGCCGGTCAGACGGTCCAGGCTTGCGGCTGCGCGAGCCAGTACGGCCGGGGGCCTCAACGGAAGACTCAGCACGTTGCCGCTGATCCGGATCCGTTCGGTGCGTGCCGCGACATACGACATCAGGGTCCAGGTGTCCTGGAACGCCGACTGGTAGGGGTGGTCCTGGAAGCTGACCAAGTCGAGTCCGGCCCGCTCGGACGTCAGGGCCAGCTCGACCGGCGCCTGAGGTGGGCGGGCGGCGGGGGTGACGAAGCTGCCGAACCACAGTTCGTGGCCGTAGTCAGTCATGGGTTGCCTCCTGCGGGGTGGTTCGCGGGGGCGTGAGAGCGAAGTTGTCGCTGAACACACCTTCCGGGTCGTAGACGGTCTTGAGCTCACGCAGACGCGCCAGAGTCCGTGGGGGCCATGCCTCGGCGAGGCGCTCGGGCCGGAGACCGGACTCGAAGCTGAGGTACAGGCCATGGAGGTAGGGCCTCAGCCGGGCCCATGCCTTGTCGACCGCCTCGTCCGTACCGCCCATCACCACGAGCGAGAAGTTCGCGTCGCGGTGGGCGTAGGCGGTGGCGTCAGCGGGAACATCGGCGACGGCGCCGCCGACCGAGCGGAGCTGGAACCATCCGATCGCGCCGCTGCGGATCACGCGGGCGGCCGCCGCGGCGAACTGCGGGGTCACGTGCCGGAGCAGGCCGCTGCGTGAGACCGGTTCACCGTGGGAGACCGGTTCGTCGTCGCTCGCGTTGTTCATCACGGACGCGTAGGACGTGACGACGACGTCCTGGGCGTACATCGGAGAGATCGCGGCCAGGGGCTCCAGCCGGGCGAGCACGGTCTCCCGGTCCGCGGCGTCGACCATGGTGCGGCTGAGCGCCACTGCCGGTCGCCCACCCCGCGGAGGCGGCACGATCAGGAACCCGGTGAGGTCCCGCGGTGAGTCCGCGACCACCCGGCCCCACTCGACGAGGTAGCGTTCGAGGTCGCTCGCGTCCTGGGTGAGCTGGGCGAAAGCGACCGCACCGATGTCGTCGGCCTCGAACTCGAAGGCGGTGACGATCCCGAAGTTCGCGCCCGCCCCCCGTACGGCCCAGAACAGATCAGAGTTCTCCGCATCACTGGCCCGGACGACCGAGCCGTCCGCGAGCACCATCTCCGCGGCCCGCAGGCGATCGATCGTCAGGCCGTGCCCGCGCGTGAGGTACCCGATGCCCCCCGCCGTAGCGAGGCCGCCCACTCCCACACCCCCATAGTCGCCCGAGCTCAACGCCCAGCCGTAGGGCTCCAGTGCGGTCGCCACCTCGGCCCAGCGCGCACCCGGCCCGATGCGCACCCGGCGTGTCCTCTCGTCGAGCACCTCGATCGCGTTCATCAGCGACACGTCGATGACGATCCCGCCGTCATTGGTGGAGCGTCCGGAGACCCCGTGCCCGGCGCTTCGGCGGGACAGGGGCACGCCGGGGTGCCGGCGGGCGTACGCGAGCGCCTGTGTCACCTGCTCGTTCGTCGAGGCCCGCAAGATGATCCCGGGCGCACCACCACGCAAGTACCCGGACCGCAGCCGGGCGTAGGCGATATCGCCCGGCTCAACGACCTCGGCCATCCCCGACGGAACGCCCTCGTAGTCGATCCCCGGCCGACGCCTGGCAACCGCTGCGGACCGCCGGACCCGTGTGCTCGACCAGCCTCGTGGAAGCGCTGCGTCCACGGCCGCCCGCAGGGCGGGTGCGACCTCGCTCGCGAACCCGGCCACGACGTCTCGCTCGTCGGTGTCGAGCACGATGGTGCCCACCCCGTGTTCGACGACGAGTGGCAGCAGATCGCTCACCCAGTCCGCAGCCATTCCGGTGAAGCTGCCTGTCCGCTCGCCGAAACCACCGCGGATCGTGACCCGCCTGCGGATCTCGCGTGGATCGCGACCCGCCCCTCGCGCCGCCTCGTCAACCGCACGGTTGCCAAGCGCCAGGGCGGCGACGTCGAAGCCGACTGCCGACCATTCGTCAGCCTGCCGTCCGACCAGCAGAAACACGTCTCCGCCCTGGCCGTCCACCGTGATCGGCACGTCGTGCGCGGGTGCGGCTTTCTCCGCTCCCGCAAGACGGAAGAAGCGGCCGGTGAATCGGCCGAGGCCGCGGTCGAGGACGTTCCACAGCTCACGGACGACGCCGATCGCTTCGCCAAGTGCCGCGATCGACCCGACTGTCCCGGATCCGGCCGCTGACGGGTCCGCGTGGAGAGCCAGTTCGACCCTGCCCTCGGTGAGCCGGTCCAGGCTTGCGACGGCTCGCGCGAGCATCGCCGGATGGACGGCGGCGGGGTGTGCCTCCACCGTCAGTCCGAGCGAGACCGTCGCCCCGGCGATCCAGGACGACACGGTCGACGGTTCGAGGTCGGCGCCCGCGGTTCCGGCCGGGATGACCAGCAGGTCCAGTCCCCCCTGCTCGGCCAGGCCCGCCACTTCGATCAACCGGCCGGGTCCGCGGCCGGCGTCAGTAGGCAGGCGCAGCCCGAACCTCAGCGCATGTCCGTAGTTCATCGCGCGTGGTGAGGGGCCGAGTGTGTGGTCATGGCCCCAGGCTGCACGGTGATGACCATGGGCGCCAATGGGGACATGACCAGGTCATCAAAGATGACGCACTTCAGTATCATGACCACATGACCAGCTTTCGACAGCCCGACGAGTCCTCCGCTCCCCCGGACCAGAGCCGCCCGGAAGCCGGCTACGAGCACATCGACGACGAGGTGTGCCGCAGCTTCCAGTGCTCGGTCGAGATCGTGGGCAAGAAGTGGACCGCCGCGGTGCTCATGGCGGCGATGCAGGGCGCCCGCCGATTCGTCGACTACCGAGCGCGGATCCCCGGGATCTCGAACCACCTGCTGTCCCAGCGGTTGCGTGAGCTCGAGGGCCACCAACTGATCGAGCGGATCGTGGTGCCGACGACGCCGGTCCAGATCACGTACCGGCCCACCGATCGCGGCGCCGGCCTGATGCGTGTGCTGAACCCACTTGTCGAATGGAGCGTCAAGAACGAGGTGGACGTCGATTCCTCCGGCTGAGGTCCGTGTCGACGACCAGCCAGGCAGGTGTCTGTGCGGTGTGGACAGGGGACGGGTTACGGAACCAGGACGATCTTTCCCGTGGCGTGGCCGGACATGATCTCGCGGTGGGCAGCGGCGGCCTCACGCAGAGGGTAGGCGTCCGAGACCACGATGCGCAGTCGACCGGCTGCCGCGGCTTCCGTGAGCTGCAGGCGGGCGGCTTCCCGGATCTCGGTGCCGGGATCTGCACCCGGCACGCCACCCAGGAGTCTGATTCCAGCGCGACCCCCGCGCTCGTGGCCCGCGATGGTGGCGATGCGCAAGCGGTCCGGTACGAGCTCCACGGAGACGTCCACCGCCTCGTCGGTGCCCACGAGGTCGGCGGCCGCGTGCACGCCCTCCGGCGCCACCGCGCGTACCCTGTCCGCCAGTCCCGGCCCGTACGCGACCGGGGTCGCTCCCAGCTCGCGCAGCAGGTCGTGCTTGGCCTGGCTTGCGGTGGCCACCACAGCGACGCCGCGTGCCACCGCAAGCTGCACGGCCACGAGGCCGACGCCTCCCGCGGCACCGTGGATCAGCACCGTGTCGCCCTTGTCCACGCCGATCGCTTCGAGAGCATGTACGGCGGTGACACCGGCGGCCAACAGCCCGGCCGCCTGCTCCCATGACAGAGCGACGGGCTTCGGCACCACGGACGAAGCCGGTACGACGAGTTCGGTGGCGTACGCGCCCGGGGCGTGATAGGTGATCACTTCGTCACCCACTGCAATCGGACCTGCGGGGCCGACCGCGTCGGCACCGACCGCTGTCACCACACCCGCAGCTTCGACACCGAGCCGCAGCGGCAGTCTCTCCGGATCGGCACCGAAGGCACCGCTGTACGACTTGTAGTCGAAGGGATTGACGCCGGCCGCGCGGACCGTGATGCGCACCTGGTTCGGCTTCGGCTCCGGGACGGCGACGTCGATCACCGACAGGACCTCAGGGCCGCCGTATGCGCCCGCCACTACTGCGACTGTCTCGCTCATATCGGGGGCAACGGTTGCACGAGGTACCCCATTCCTCCACAACGCTCGCCCGTGGTGCTCACGGACCTTGCCCCCTGATCTCCGATATCTCCGTTGCCGGCTTCGACGACACCGCCGAGGCACCCGAGCGCCTGAGTTGCCGGGTCTGGACGACTCACGCAGAATCGCCCAGACCCGGCACTCGGCAGAAGCCCAGCGGCGCACACTGCCGAGGGCCAGAGCCGCCCACGTGCCCCGTGGCCCACCCGCTAGACTGTCCGGGGCGCCCCGGACCCTCGACCCGGCCCACCGCGCCTCCCCGCCTCCGTAGCTCAGGGGATAGAGCACCGCTCTCCTAAAGCGGGTGTCGCAGGTTCGAATCCTGCCGGGGGCACCAGCCTGCGCCGCATGAACCCGCAGGTCAGCGCGGCTCCGCACACTCGGCTGCCACTGCTGCGGCGCACGTTGGTGAGGCCCCCGCGGCCGCATCCCGTCTTTGAGGTAGGCGGCGAACACCAAGGTCAGGGGCCTACGCAACAACCCAGCACCAGCCCAGGCCCGGTCGCAGGTTCGAACCCTGCGAGGGAACCAGCTTCAGAGGCGAACCACACGCCTTCAACTCGTCGCCGATGAGGCAGTCCACCGCCGCGCGGACATCGGCTGCATGCGCTCTTCGAACTCGCTCTCCGTACTGGACTCCACAATTCGAACTGCTCGGCCTCCGCTGGGAAGACCACGACCTTGGACCGGAAACCGCCTCAATCCGCCGAACCTGCAGCGCACCAGCGGAGGCGGCTGACCACACTGCCCACCAAGACACAGGCCGCTGAGCGCCGCATCGCTCTCCTCGCCTGCCGCGGCACGCCGTTGAAGCGCCATCCCGACCGGCAGCGGCACAAACGCGAGGCAGCAAGCGCCAAGTGGCAGCCCAGCAGGCACACCTTCACCACTGCGCAGGGGCAGATCGATCGACCCGACCAACCTCACCCGTACCTTTACCGCGCTCCTCCGCAAGGCCGCCCTTCGCCACGTCTGCTTCTACGACCTCCGCCACCTCGCTCCTGGGGCAGGGGGTCGACCTCGTCGTGATCAAGGAACTCCTCGGCCACGCTCACATCGGCTTCTACGCCCACGTACGACTCCGACTCCAGCGTGACGCCATCGATCACGCCCTCGGCGGCCAGGATGCGACCCGGACGACCCACCCGCCACAGCAATCGTCCGCTGACGTTGCCGTCACCGTTGCCGTCAGAGCATGCCAGAAGGGCCTCGCCGTGACATTCGGCGAGGCCCTTGCTCTGTCTGACAGCTGGGTCCTGCGTTGGCGACCAGCAGTTCATTCCATCTCACCCATCAACGCCGCTCACCAATTGTGATGGTGAGCGCTCCAGGGCATTTGGAGAGCTCAGCTTAGTAATCGAGCGAACTCTCCATGAATTGCTCCAGGAGCTCGCCGAGGTAAGACTGCCGGTAAGTGCCATCAAGAAGGCCCACTGCGCGAGCCTCATCGATTTCGATGAGACGGATCTCCCCAGCCGCTTTTTCGGCAGCACCAAATTTACCGAGGTCGATGCCGGGCCACTGCAAGTCCGGCGCGTGATAGATCTCCGGTTCCGCAGGAAATAGGGACAGCAGGTTCTCGTCGTGACCAACAACCCTCCAGGCTCCAGTCGCGACAAGCCGATCATCCGTATAGATGGGGAATTGGTGCACCACCAAACGTTCCCCGCTTGCGGGTCTCGGAACGTCAAATCTCCCACGGATGAATCCAAGTGCAGTACCAAAGCGATTTCGCGCTACGACCGAAGCAATACGATACCCGCCACCACTAGCAGGAATGGCCAGGACGTCGCCGATCCTAGGTTTAGTGGGTTTCTTTGCAGTGTGAACAGTCAGCTCCGCAACCTCTTCGCGGGCAACATCCTCCAGGGAAATCCTGGAATCCTTAAGAGTCAGCACCAGAGAGGAGGCCAGTTCCGACGTCGGCAGAAGCCGACCACTTGCCCCTTTCGCCATGGCGGACAGAAATGAAGCCGCGTCAACAAAGATTGAGTCATTCAGCTCACCCACAAGCGAACGGCCCAGACTTGAGTAACGCTTGCCCCCTTTCAATTTCACGTTGAAAGCGAGCGGCACCGGATAAACTCCATGGGATGCCCATCCGAGGAGTTCCAGAAGTTCTCCAAGGGACGGCCTCTTGCCGACTTGCTCTTCGAACTCGGTCGCGAGTGCAGCAAGTTTGGGAGCCAAAGCCTCGACGTCACCCACTAGCATCCTCCAAGCTTCTTGGCTTCGTAGCCCTCGTACTCCGCCAGCTTGCTTCCATCAAGCGGATTCTGGCGATTGCCACGATAGTTGCTACCGTCGCGGCCGATGTACGTACCGTACCGCTCGGAGAGTCGCTGTTCCATGAGGCACGACTCGCCATACGTCCTCGTACCAGGCATCACTCTCATCGAGTCCCCATTTGCGGCATTGACGTTTTCTCAGCGAGTTGGTTTTCGTGAAGCGGGTTGATGTGGGGTGCGCCCTTGGGTCAGGCCGGACAGTGGTGCCCCCGAGTGCAGACGGACGTGAAGCCCCTGGTAGGACGGTTCTCACCACAAGATCGTCCACGTCACCAGAGGCTTCACGTTGGTCCCCTATGCTGCCATGCTCGACGTCCCGCGCCACGTGGTCGAGTACACCGCCCGCTTACTGGCCGCCCACCGCCGCCAGATCGGCACCCCGAAGGGCTCACGTGCACTGGGCCCGTTCCGCCAGGCCGTGTTCGTACTGCGCTGGTTCCGCGAGGCCGGCTGCGTGCACTGCCTGGCCCGCGACGCCGGCATCTCCCAGGCCACCGGCTACCGCTACCTTCACGAAGCCATCGATGTCCTGGCCGAACGCGCGCCCGACCTCCACGACGTCCTTGCCCGCTGCCGCATGCAGGGCATGAGCCATGTGGTCCTGGACGGCACCCTGATCTCCTGTGACCGGGTCGCCGGCACCACCGAGAACGGCAACGACCTGTGGTACTCCGGCAAAGCGAAACACTTCGCCGGGAACGTCCAGTTCCTCGCCGCCCCGGACGGCACCCCGCTGTGGGTCTCCGACGTCGAGCCCGGCTCGGTCCACGACCTGCGTGCCGCCCGGATCCATGCCCTGCCGGCCCTCTACCCGGCGGCCCGCGACGGCGTGCCCACCCTGGCCGACGTCGGCTACACCGGCGCCGGCATCGGCGTGCACACCCCCTTCCGCCCCCACCCCGACATCACCTCCCCGCTCGCCACCGACACCCGCGCCCACAACCGGCTCCTGCGCGGCATCCGCGCCCTGGGCGAACGCGCCGCCGCCGAACTCAAACAACGCTGGCGTGCCCTCCAGCACGTCACCCTCAGCCCAAGCCGCATCGGACACATCGCCCAGGCCGCCCTCACCCTCAACAACACATGGAAATGAATGACGTTGAGAAACCGTCATTGAAACGATTGTTGTTGTTGCCGTGACGATACTGAACACCCGCCGGCGTATCGCCCGGACCAAACATTCCGGAGTAGTAAACGTTACCGCCGCGATCGACAAGTACGTAATTGCTGTATCCAGGTCGATCAAGGTACTTAAACCTGGCATCTCCTCCGGAATTGTGGACGAGGACCGGTGTCGCCCCGGCGAGCACATAGTACGTGTGCTACGCGAAGCCTTCGACCTGCTTTTTCGCAGGTCAAGTGCGGCTTGCTGGTCCGGTGACGTGCGCGGGCGTCCGTGGTTGTGCGGGGTTGTTGCCGTCGCTACTGCCGTCAGACGGTTCAGCCCAGGTACGGCTTTTCGCGCTGTTCCAGGAAGTGCTGGAGCCTGAGTCGTTGGGTGTGGTGCATCGGCAACTGCTCGATTTCTTCGGGCGGCACGAACCGGAGTTCGGTGGACTCGTCGGAGATTGCCAGTTGGCCGCCGGTGATGCGGGCGGTGAAGCAGACGTTGAACTGGCGGCGGACCTCGCCGTCGGTGTAGGCGATGATGTGTTTCGGGTCGGTGTAGGTGCCGACCAGGCCGGTGATCTCGACGTCGAGGCCGCTCTCCTCTTTGACCTCTCGGACGGCTGTGCCTGGCAGGGAGTCGGTGAGGTCCATGCCGCCTCCGGGCAGGGCCCATAGGTCGTTGTCGCGGCGGCGCTGGAGGAGGATGCGCCCGTGGTCGTCGGTGACGACGGCGGATGCGGCGACGACCATGCTGTTCGGCTTGGGCGCGTTGGGGTCGTCGTAGTACTCGGTGCGGGCCACGGTCAGCCTTCCTCTCGTACGGGGGTTGCCGTCGTCCACACGGCGTCGAAGCTGTCGGCGTAGGTGTCGAACATGCCGCCTGTCTCGTGTCGGCGAAGATGCCATACGGGGGCGGCGTAGGCGTTGACGCCCCAGACGTGGGCGTTGACGAGTTGCTGGTCGTCGGCGCGGTAGAGGGAGTTGTAGAGCGTGGTTTCGTGGGTGCGGACTTCGATGCCCGGGGTGTCGGCGAGCGGCCGGTAGTGCATGAGAGCGAGGCGGCAGCGGGATTCGATGCCGTGGCCGAACCGCTCTTCCTGGCCGCGGGCTTGGACGTTGTCGCTGTCGGGGTCCCCGATCGCGATGCGGACGGTGCAGCCTTCGGCGGTGCGTTCGGTGAGGAGTTCGTTCAGCCGCGGGTATGCCTCGTGGAGGAAGACTGCCGCGTAGACGAGGATGTCGATCCGCTCCCGGGCCTGGGCCATCAGGTCGGTGAACGTCGAGACAGGGATGTCGGCCCGCTGCTGGTAGAGCGCGACCAGTTCGGGGCTGATGGCGCGGGCGGGGCGGGCCTGGCGGAGCGCCGGCCAGAGTGCGTGCACGTCTTCTCCCAGGGCCTTGGCCGCCTGGAGGGCGGTGGCACGACGTGGGATACGCCCGAGGTTCACCCAGCGCTCGACCGACTTGGGGTCGACCTCGACCTGCTGAGCGAGTGCGGCGTACGTCCAGCCTCCCGCCGCCATGACGGCTCGTAGTCTCTCGTTCGGCACGAGTCTCCCCCTTCGTCTCAGGACGGCACTAGGGACGTTCTACACGGTGCAGGACGTCCTGAAATGGGGTTTGGTGGAGGTTCCTTCGTCCCGGTGACCGGCGTGAGGATCGGTGCCGACCCTGCGGCACCAACAGGCCCAGGGGCACGCATCAACGCCGCCGAGGAGCGTCACCGTGCGAATGAGCGCCACCCCACGTGTTCCTGCCCCGCGACTGGACGCCCGGTCACGCGCCGCCTCGCCGGGGTGGTCACGATGACGGCCCCCACCCCTGATGCCGACGGGCACACCGTCTCGCCCGATGCCGGCGCCCTGATGGTCGACCGGCGAAGCGGCAAGGTGGGCGTGGTGATGGGGCATGTGGGGACGTACGTGCAGCTTCGGCCGCCGCGCGGTGGCCGGGAGTGGGACGTGCCGCCCGAGGACGTACGTCCACCGACTCCGACGGAGGAGTTGAGCGCGAAGGTGGCCGTGGCCAACCGGAGGTGGGGACGGTGACCCCTCGCTCGGTCCTGCGCTACGAGACCTGGACGCTCCAGCCCGACCGCGAGCCGGACGCGGAGCCAGTCCTGTACGCGATGCAGTGCGCCGTGGACGGAGAGACCTCACCGACGAGCGAGGAGTTCGCCGAACCGCAGGAGTGGGTGTTGCGGCACTGCGGTCAGAACCCGTCCCACCACACCTATCGGGAGATCATCACCCGCCCCTGGCGGACCTGGCGCCAGACGTGATCCGCCTCGCTCGCCCAGGCGCCGCACCGCGCTGACCACCCAACTCCCGTCCCTGCCGGGCGCAGCCGATCGAGGCTCCCCCGCACTCGTCAGCCCCGGCAGGGACGGGCCCTCACGTGCGTGCCGTGCCCATGGGGGTTCTGGCCTCAGCCACAGAAAGTCAGCCACGACGGCGGGCGCGCCAACCCACCACCCGCCACGTGTGTCTCGCTCAACCCCGCACCGGCATCAGCCCAGTTATCTCCATCGTCACGGCCCCCAGCCGGGCAGCAAGCATGGGCGCGTCCGGGACGGCGCGAGCCCCCCGGGCGGCCTCTCAGGTGCCCGGCCAGTCTGCTGCTGAGCGGTCGGACCGGGGCTTCCGATTGGGGGTCCGGCTTACGCTCCCGGGCTCTGCGCGCCGAGTGGTCGGCGGCCGTCGCCGGCGGGGCGGCAGACAGGAGCGGGCGGCGGTCACCGACCGCCGGCGCGCGGCGGCCCGCGTCAGCGGGACGCCCTTGATCAAGTAAAGAAACTCTGAACAGCTCGCCTTGGGTGCCTCGTGTCCTGCCGCTCTACCGCGTGCGGTCGGTTCAGCGTCGGCGTCTGCCTTCGTTCAGCCGGTCGTGCAGGCGCTGGGCCTTGGCGGCGGTCTCTTCTGGCGTGTAGTTGCCGCTGAGACGCTTGCGTTGCTCCATGACGGCGCGCATGGCATCACGGTGGGCGGTGGCGGCTTCGAACTCGGTGCTGGCCTTGGTGAACCGTTCCTCGGCGGCGGCGAGTTCGGCGGCCACTTCGTCGTCGCTCTTTCCGCTGAGCCGCACCGCTTCCTCGTCCGCACGGCGCTGCGCCGCCGTTTCCTTCAACCCCTCGTTGTAGCGCTTGAGGAACTGAGCGCGCGGGCTGAGCTGGCGGACGAAGACGCCCCGGCCCTGCACGGAATAGATCAGCCCCTCCTCCTTGAGGACCCGCAGGGCGTTCTGCGCGGTGGAATTGGCGATGCCGTACTGAGCTTGCAGGTCGCGGGCGGACGGGAGCTTGGCGCCCGGCGCAAGTCGGCCGTCCTGGATCTGCTCGCGGAGTTCGTCCGCAGTCCGCACGTACGGGGGGCGCGGATCGTCGGCAGGACTGTCGGCGGTCTGCCAACCGCGTCGGAGGTCGCCGAGACCGATGTACTCAGGATCGGACTCGCCGAGATCGACTTCGTCTTCCTCTGCTGCGGCCACCTCCGCTTCGGCGGTCACCACTGGCTTTGGCGCGCGTACGTAACTGCCCCGGCCGAGGACGGAGTAGATCAGCCCCTCCTCCTTGAGGACCCGCAGGGCGTTTTGGACCGTAGAGCTGGCGATGCCGAAGCGTCGTTGCAGCTCGCGCGCGGCGGGGAGCCGTTCACCTGGGCGCAGCTCGCCGTCGTGGATGGCGGTGCGCAGGACGTCGGCGGCCTGGACGTACGGCGGCCGGGGGTCCTCTCCCAGGGGCAGCTTCATGGCACGAGGGTAGCGGCGTCGGCACTCGCGGCACACCCGGGCGTCCTCGGCGTTCCAACCGTATCGGCGTATCGATACGGATCGAGTGTTGCGGGTGTAGCGAGCGTGCCGCTATGGTCGTGGCGAGTCGATCAAGCGACTCCATCGAACGAGGATGTGATGGCATGGCCATGACTCGAATCCGTGTCGCCCTGCTGCCGTCGGCGGTGTGTATCGCGGGCACCGACCCAGTACTGAAGATCAAGGACCAGCAGACCGGCGAAATCGCGACCGACCGGGAGACCGGAGCGTCGCTGTACACGGTGACCGTGATGCTCATGGAGGACGGCCGCGCCGAGGTCCTGAAGATCACGGTCCCGGAGACGGGCCTGGCGGCCGGGCTCAAGCCGGGGGCGATGGTGCGGTCGGTGGAGCTGTTCGCGACCCCGTGGGCGCGGATCTTCAACGGTCAGCTCTCCGACGGTGTCGCCTACCGCGCCGCCCGCCTGGAGCTGGTGACGGCGGAGGCCGCCCAGTGATCCGCTTCGAACACCCCGCGCCGGAGCGGGCGTTGTCTCCGCTCCGGCCACTGCCGGGGTCCGAGGGCAAGGCCACGTTCTTCGCCTCCGGTGCGGTGCTCGATCTGCTCGACCTGAGCCCGGAGCAGGCGGCCCGCCTCGACCTGGGCGACGTGTTCCGCCTGATACGCGAAGAGGGGGCCTGACGTGGAAGCCGTCACGGGATACGCGTCGTACGCGCTGCCGATCGCTACGGCGCTGGTCGGTGTGTGGCTGCTGGTGACGGTGGTGCGCTACGTGCGGGCCGACCGGGGCACGCGGGTCAGCATGCGGCAGGCCGCGCGGGTCCGTTGGGGCTGGGTACGGCTCGCGCGGATGGCCGGGCTGACGGTCACCGACAGGACCCCGGGCCTGCTCGCGCAGCTCACCCCGCAGAAGGACGGCGCCACACCCGCGCCTCGGGTGCTGACTCCGAAGATCAAGGTGACGCCGGACCGGTTCGGGGTGATCGTGAGGGCGCGGACGCTGCCGCAGGTCGGGCTGGAGGAGTACCAGAAGTCGGCCCGGTTCCTTGCGGACGCCTGGCGGTGCACGCGGGTGTCCGTGCTGCCGCATGGCCCCGGCAGGGTGGTGATCCGGGGTGTGCGCTCCGATCCGCTGACCACGCCGACCACGCATCGGCCCACCGGCCAGCCACTCGCGGAGCTGACCCGCTGGGAGTTGGGCGTGGACGAGTACGCCTCCCGGGTGTGTGTGTCCCTGGCCAACGTTCCCGGGGTGACGGTGGCCGGCGTCCCGGGTGCGGGCAAGACCTCGGGGGTCAACAAGTTCGTCTGCGACTTCGCGCCGTCGGCCGCCGTGCAGATCGCGACTGCGGACGGCAAGGTGTCACGGGCCTCGGAGGGCGACTACGCCGACCTGGTCAAGCGCATGTTCGCGTTCTGCGGTGACGACCTCGATGAGGCGAACGCGCTGTTCAAGCGTCTGGTGGAGCTGCGCAAGCGGCGCTCGGCGACCATCCGTGACGTACTGGGCGTGAAGAACATGTGGCACGTCGGCCCCTCCTCTGAATGGCCGCTCACGGTCCTGATCATCGACGAAGCGCACACGTACTTCCGCGAGTACAAGGGCAACGACGCCGAGACGAAACGTTTGGCCGCGTTGACGGCGGAGAACGCCCGGCTGGTGGAGGACCTGGTCAAGAAGGGGCGCAGCGTCGGCATCCTGGTGATCCTGATCAGCCAGAAGACCACCGGCGACGCCATCCCCACGTTCATCCGAGACGTGTGCCCCATTGGGCTGTCCTTCGCGCAGAAGACGGTGGAGGCAGCGGTGGCCGCGCTGGGTGAGGACATCCGTAACTGGCCCGATGCCAGCCCGGTGACCTTGCAGGACCCCGCCTACGTCGGCGTTGCGGTGATGGCGATGCAGGGCCGCCCCGGCTACACCCGCATCCGCACCCCCTACGTCTCGGATGCCGACGCCGCCCGCGTCGCGGACGCCACTTCGTACCTGACCGCCGACCCTGACCTGTGCCTGGACGCCCTCCTGCGCTCGACCGGCCGGACGACACCGCCCGCGCCCTCACTCACCAAGTGATCCCGAAACACCCACACAAGAAGGGAGGTTGAGATCATGGCGGAGGAACGATTCACCCGACGCACCGTGACCGTGGTCATGGCGGTCATCGCGGCCCTGGCCTTCGTCTTCTCCTTCGGCAACGTCTGGGCACTCGCCCTGCGGCTCGGTGTCCCCCGTCCGATCGCGCCGCTGATCGCCCCCATGGTGGACCTGTCCGTCGTCGGGCTCCTGGTCGCTCTGCGGTTCCTGGCCCTGCGCGGGGTGTCCAAGTCGGAGTTGAGGGCCGGTACCAGGCTGCTGCACCTGTGCGGGCTGCTCACCCTCGCCCTGACTGGCTGTTCTCTATCCGCTCGGGTGGTCGGTGATGTTCGAACAGGGGCCTGGTGCGGGTGAGTTTGCCGGTGGGGGTGCATGGAAGAAGGGCCTCTTGGTAGCTCGCGGATGTCGAGTCCAGCGAGGAGCAAGAGGCCCTGTTGTCGAAGTGTCGCGTGGTCACGGTTGTCGGGTCCAGTTGGTCCACTCCTGGGTGTGACTGTCTCGCCCACAGGTTCGGGAATGCGGCCGACCGGCCGGGTCGCCGGCCGCGGTACGGCTCGGACATGAGCGATGCCGAGTGGGCTCTGGTGCGGGATCTGCTGCCGGTTCCCGGGTGGCTGGCGGGCCGGGGCGGGCGGCCGGAGGGCTACTGTCACCGACAGATGCTCGACGCGATCCGCTACCTCGTCGACAACGGCATCAAGTGGCGGGCGATGCCGTCGGACTTCCCGCCCTGGCCTCGGGTCTACGCCTTCTTCGCCCGCTGGCGGGATGGGGGACTCGTGGCCGAGTTGCACGACCGGCTGCGTGAGGCTGCCCGCGAGGCCGAGGGACGTGAACGTGAGCCCAGTGCGGGGGTCATCGACTCGCAGTCGGTGAAGGCGGACGCCACCGTCGCTCTCACCTCTCGCGGCTTCGACGCCGGGAAGAAGGTCAACGGGCGCAAGCGGCACCTGCTCACCGACACGCTCGGGCTACTGCTGGCGGTGCTGGTCACGCCTGCGTCGACCACCGACCGGGACGCCGCCCGCGTTCTGCTGCCGGCGGCCCAGGACCGCTTCGGGCGGCTGGCACGGGTCTGGGCCGACGGCGGCTACACCGGCCACCTCGTCGACTGGAGTGCAACACAGCTCGGCATCGCACTCGACATCGTCCGCCGCAGCGACACCGCCCGCGGCTTTGAGGCCCTGCCCCGCCGCTGGGTCGTGGAACGGTCGTTCGCCTGGTGCCTGCGCAGCCGGCGTCTGGTCCGTGACTACGAGCGGCGCACCGACACCAGCGAAGCCGTCATTCTGTGGTCGATGTCCATGCTCACGAGCCGCCGCCTGGCCGCCCGGCACCAGGGTCCTGCTCCGATGCGGGCAGCGTGAATCTGCCCGCCTTCTTCTCGACCAGCCAGCCTCGTTCCACCAGCCGCTTCAGCCGTGCTCTGGCTCCCTCGACACGGGAGGCCGACGCGCTGTCCCAGCCCAGCACCACCGCCGCCCGCCGGGCACCGAGCCCGTCGTCTCCCGCATCGGCCGCAGCAGCCATCAACGCCTGATAGTGCGGCGACAACTCCTCCACTTCACTCGCCTGTCGCCGGTGAGGCACCGCCCGGCGTGGACCGACCGGCTTCCTCCGCGACCCCTCACCGACCACGTCGGCAGGCACGTCCTCCTCAGCCAGCGCCTCCAGATACTGCTCCAGGCCGATCACCCGGCACCAGTGCACCTCTTCCGCCTCCGCCAGAGCCGCCCGCACCCGTTCCAACTCGGCTTCGAGCTGCTTCACCTCCGCGGCCGCGGCCTTCCGCCGCGTTTCCAAAACCGCCCGCATCGACGGCATCCGCCACCTCCACGACATCTCACCCGGCAACGAGCCGAGACTCCCGCAGCAGCAGCTACTTCATGCCTGACCAGCAAAGACCTCACACGAGGTTCGGAAAGAGAACGACCTCTGAACACCGCCGAACCACTGCTGACCGGACGCTACGGACGGGCCTGCCTGGACACCGTCGCCCCGCTCCTGCTCCTGGGCTGGGGCCACGTCGGCCCCACCTTCCTCGCCCACTTCCACACCGCCGCACACCAGGAGGACGCCACCACAACCACCCCAGCCCCCGCGCCCATCGCCGAGCCGGTGCCCACTACCGCGCCCGCTCCCGAGACCGCGCCCCCGGCCCCTGAACCGGTCCCCACCGCGACACCTGCGCCGACCCTGGCCGAAGCACCCGCCGTGATGGAGGCGCCCGGCTCCGCCCCGGCCGTCGCCAAGGCCCCTGCCACCGGCCCTCGCCCGGCCCTGCCCGCCGCACTGCTGAGTGCGGCCCGGCGCATCGCGGACACCCACCACGCCGAGCACGGAACACCGGTCACCGCCGCCCAGCTCGCAACCCGCATGGGCATCGCCCTGCCGGTGGCCACCACCGCCCTCGCTCAACTCTGAGCCACCCCGGCCACCGGCCGGATCACCCCTCCCTGAAACCCACGCCCACCCCATGGGCCTGGCTCGTCATGCCCCGAGCAGCACCAACACGCCCACAACCACGGCCGGTTACTGCTCGGGCCACACACCCGACAGAAGGGACACGCCCCGAATGGTCACCCTGGACCTGCGCCATGTGGCAAGCCCCGCCGTGCGGGACCTGTTCCACCTCGTCAACCACCCCGACTTCGACCGCGCCCAGCAGCAGATCGAACGCCTCGGCGGCTGCACCGAACCCGTCCGCCTGACCGGGCAGAGCACCACCGTCGACACCGCGACCGGTGAGGTCCTGCGCTCCTACACGACGACGGAGGAGCCCACGGGCAGCCTGCTCACCGCGTGCGGCAACCGCCGCGCCTCCCGCTGCCCGACCTGCTCCCGCCTCTACGCCGCTGACACCTACCACCTCATCCGCGCCGGCCTCTCCGGCGGCAAGACCGTCCCCGACACCGTCCGCACCCACCCCCGCGTCTTCGTCACCCTCACCCCGCCGTCCTTCGGCCCCGTCCACAACCGCCCCACCACGCCCGGCGGCGACATCCGTCCCTGCCGCTGCCGCAAGCTCCACGAACCCACAGACCCCGTGCTGGGCACGCCCCTTGACCCGGCCACGTACGACTACACGGGCGCGGTCCTCTTCAACGCCCACGCCGGAGCCCTGTGGGCCCGATTCACCACCTACCTGCGCCGCGAACTCGCCGCCCGGCTCGGCCTCACCCAGAGGGCTGCCCGCGCCGTGCTGCGGGTGTCCTTCGCCAAGGTCGCCGAGTACCAGCAGCGCGGCCTGGTCCACTTCCACGCCGTGATCCGACTCGACGACCCCGACGGCACCAGCCAGCCCCCACCCTCGTATGCCACTGTCGCCGTGCTCACCGATGCCGTACGCACCGCCGCCGCACGGGTTCGCGTCACGGTCGAGTCAGATGCGGTCGGGGAACGCGAACTCGCCTGGGGCGAACAGCTCGACGTACGCGAGATCGCCGCCTTCGGCGGTGACGCCGAATTCACGGATCAGGCCGTGGCCGCCTACGTGGCCAAGTACGCCACCAAGTCCGCCGACGCCTCCGGCGCCCTCGACCGCGCCCTGTTCTGCCGCCTCTGCCAGGGACGCGGCGCAACCCTCCTGCCCCACGGAACCCCGCTCCCCTGCACCGCCTGCGGCGGCACCGGACAGGCCCGCCCCCTGCCCCGCCTCGCCGTCGCCCGCCACGTGCGGCAGATGATCCGCACCTGCTGGGAACTCGGCAGGCTGCCCGAGTTCGCCCACCTCAAGCTCTGGAAGTGGGCACACATGCTCGGCTTCCGCGGCCACTTCTCCACCAAATCCCGCTCCTACTCCACCACCCTCGGCGCGCTGCGCGCCGCCCGCCGCACCTGGCGCACCGAACAGGCCCGCGCCCACGCCGGCCTGCCCGAGTCTGACCCGACGACCACGCTCGTCGTCGGTCACTGGGACTACCTCGGCTCGGGCTACAGCCCCGGCGCGGCCCTCCTCGCGGCTGACGTCTGGCATCGCAAGGAACTGGAACGGCAGTTCGCGGCCGAAGGGGGCTGCTGATGGCCTCGCCCCCGCCCGCTTGCCTCCACGTGGAGGCGGCGCCGGCGCTGGATCTGCTCACGGTGCCCCAGGTGATGGCCAGCCTCCAGCTCAGCCGCTCCGCCGTCTACGACCTGCTCCGCACCGGCCAGCTCGCCTCAATCACCCTCGGCCGCGCCCGCCGCATCCCTGTCTACGCGCTCACCGACTTCATCCGCACCCGCCTCGAACAGGAAGCTGCCTGATGACCACGCCGCGCCCCGCCGCCTCCCGCCGCAGCCGCTCCCGCGCCAACGGAGACGGCACCATCTACCAGCGCAAGGACGGCCGCTGGGAAGCCGCCGGATACGTCCTCGCCCCCGGCAACACTCGCAAGCGCGTCCGCGTCTACGGCACAAGCCGGAAGGAAGCCCTGGGCAAGCTCACCGAGAAGATCTCCGCGAGCAACCTCGGGCTGCCCGTCGCAGTGTCCGACTGCACCGTGAGCGACTACCTGACGTACTGGCTGAACAGCATCGCCGTCCACCAGGTCCGGGAGAACACCCACACCCGCTACGCCGCCTGCATCCGTCTCCACCTCATCCCCGGCCTCGGCGCGAAGAAGCTCGCCCGGCTCACCGCCCGCGACGTCCGCACCTTCCTCGACCGCCTCCGCGTCGCCTGCCAGTGCTGCGTACATGGACGGGACACCGCCCGGCACTCCTGCTGCACCATCGGCCAATGCTGCAACAAGCGGCTCTCGCCACTGACCGTGACCTACGTCCACTCGGTCCTCAAGTCCGCACTTGAGCACGCCGTCCGCGAAGACGACCTGCCCCGCAACGTCGCCCGAAACGTCAAGGCCCCCGCGCCCCGCCCCCGGCGCTTCAGGCCCTTCACCGCGAGCGAGGCCCGGCAGTTCCTCCAAGCCGCCAGCGGCGACCGGCTTCACGCGCTGTACGAACTCGCCCTGCGCGCCGGCCTCCGCAAGGGCGAACTCCTCGGTTTGCACTGGGAAGACCTCGACCTCGACGCGGGAACCGCCGCCATCCACCGCTCCCTCCAGCGCACTCACACCGGCGGCCTGACCATCCTGCACACCAAGACCCGCGCCTCTGAACGCCGTATCGCGCTGCCCACCGAATGCATCAACTCTCTCAAGATCCACCAGGAGCGGCAGCAGGAAGATCGTCAGGCTGCGGGATCACGATGGGCGGACACCGGTCTCGTTTTCACCACCCCAATCGGCAGGCCCTTCGATCCCACCAACCTCACACGCCGCTTCCGCCACCTACTCGAACGCGCCGGACTTCGAGTGATCCGCTTCCATGACCTCCGGCACTCGACCGCCACCCTCCTCCTGGAGCAGGGCATCGACCTCGTCGTGATCAAGGAGCTGCTCGGCCACGTCCACATCGGCGTGACGGCCGGCGTCTACGCCCACGTCCGACTCCGCCTCCAGCGCCAAGCCATCGACAGCCTCAACGGTGCGCTCGGTGGGATCAACGACCGCCCCGACGACCCGCCCGTCACAGCATCCGTCCGCTGACGTTGCCGTCAGCGTTGCCGTCAAGGCATCGCGAGGCCCCCTCTCCAAGAGCTACAGGAAGAGGGGGCCTCGTCATTTCACTTCGACACCGAAAAGGAATGGAGTCGACCTTCATACAAACCAGGGGATGGCGCTACTCAACTGCCGAAAACCATCCGCTGCGCGGCTCAGACAAACGTCCGAGCGATACCAGTTTTCTGCACGCGGCAACGATTTCGTCCAGGCTTTCCGAGGATTCCTCGCCGATACTTACCGAAAGCCTCCTGATCCTCCAGGCATCAAAGACTTCCGTCCCTTCCTCTAGGAAGTCCACGTCAACCTCGGCTCCACTGGCCTCAATGAAAAGGCATCCAGAACCGTGGACGTTGTATTCAACACTTTCCTGGATGCGCCCGGCCTTCTCCAGGGATCGCGACCGATACAGGTGGAGGATGCTAGCCAGCCCCTGACCACCCGGGTGACAGCGCTGAACAGCGCTGCGCACCCGGGAGAGGGCCTGCAAGTACGCCTCGACTTCCCTCAAAGGCTGGCCTGTCATCGATACCCCGGTCTCTTGTACTTGTTCACTAGGCGGTCCGGCCCTACCTCAGCCCAAGCAGTTGTGATGTCATCGGCACCCCCGGGATACCTGGCACGAATGTCAGCATCCGAAAGCACCCGATACGGCACGTCAATCCCTGCACGCTTCGCCGCAGCAACACGGTGGTGGCCGTCCAGGACGTACAGGTCATCCCCGATCTTCGCCACGGATATCGGATCACCCTGCCAGCCATTCTCCTTCATTGAAGCAGTCAGCGAATCGACGTTCCTCTTGGACGCGTTTCCTGACAGAGCCTCCGTACGCCTGAAGCTGTGCGCATCCGCACTTCCGCAAATCCCATTCGAATTGTGAACGAGGACTGGCGTCTGCCCCGCCAGCACATAGTACGTGTGTTTGTCGCTGACAGTGAGATTGTAGACGGTGGTCTGTGTGGTCCATCGTTTGATTGCGGTGATCTGGATGTGGGCGCCTGCGCTGGTCTGCAGCATCTGGCCGGTCTGCAGGTCGGTGGCGTCGATCCATTCGCCGAGTTCGGGGACCCAGAAGGGGTGGCCGTCGGTGGCGGTGACGGTAGCGGTCTTCTTCCCTTGTTTGCCGTCGAGGTCGATGGTGATCTCGACAATGTTCTTGGACCCGGTGCCGATGATCTCTGCTGTGACGGTTTCGACGCTGGTTTCCCCGGTTTCGGGGTCGGTGGCAAGTACCTTGTCGCCGACCTTCACGTCTTCGATGGGTTTCGTGGTGCCGTCGGCCATCAGAACCGGCGTGCCAGCGGTAAAGCTGTTGCTTTCACACTCAGGTGATTTGGAATCTGCTTTGGGCTTCGCCTCGTCGGCCTTCTTGGCCTTCCGGGCATCCAGAATCTTGTCGGCGATCTTCTTGCCGGCTTTCATCACGGCCCCGACGGCCTTGGTCATCGGGACTTCCAGGACAGCCGCCCCGCAGTCCAAGTTGAATCCGGGATTAATCAAGCAACCCCATCCCGGCACGATGTTCTCAAACCACCCCTCCACTGTCTCCTTCCAGGGCAGAGTGATGCGGGGTATGCAGGCCACGCCCACACACCCGCCTGCCGGGGCGGCGGTGAAGGCTGCCTGGGTTGCGGTCGTGCCGCCTCCGCCGCCTCCTCTGCTGCCGCCGCTGGAGACGCTGCGGTGGTAGTTCTTGTGCTGGACGACCCGTTCGACCGTTTCCTGGATGAGGTCGATGATGCCTTTCCAGAAGAGGCCGGTGGGGTCGGCGTGGGTGATCGGGTTGTTGTTGGCGTAGGCGTATCCGTGCCATTGCTGGGGGTCGGTGAGATCCATCAGTGGGTCGACGGAGATGAATCTGCCGGTTGTCGGGTCGTACTCGCGTGCGCCGAGGTGGGTCAGGCCGGTGGTGGTGTCGGTGGTGCCGCCGACGAAGCCCTTGCTGCCGGGCCAGTCGGCCGGTTCCTGGCCGCGGGGGCTGCCGAAGGGCAGTTCCCGGCGGCGCTGGAGGTCCGTGTTGGCCGCGTTGATGGCGAGTTGGCCGGTGGAGTGGTGGTCGGCGATGGTGAACCAGACGCTGCCGTCGTCTTCCTGGACGGCCTGGTGGCCGTCGCCGAGGTCGTAGTAGCGGGTGGCCTGGGCCTTTGTGGCGCCCTTGGGGAGGGTGACCTCGGTGTGCCCGAGGTAGAGGGTCGTCTCGGCGGGGGTGCGGCCGATGAGGCGATTGCCGTCGGCGTCGTAGAGATATGAGGTGCTCTTCGTGCCGCCGGCGCCGTCCGGTTCGGAGACCGAAGCCAGGTGGCCCTCCGCGTCCCAGGTCAGGGTCTGGGTGTTCCCGGCCAGGGTGCGGGTGGTCGTGTTGCCGGCTTCGTCGTAGGTGTAGCTGTCGGTGCTGGTGCCCGTCGGGCCGGTGCTGGTCACGTCCGTGAGGGTGTGGGGCTGCGGCTGGCCGGGGGCCGGATAGCTGTAGGTGTACTCGGTGTCCTGGGCTGCGCCGCCGGGCGCGGTGTGGTCGGTGTGGGTGGTGCGGTTGCCGGCCTTGTCGTAGGTGAAGGACTGCCAGTACGCCGCCGGGCCGCCCACTACGCCTGGGGACGGTGCCGTCTCGCAGTTCTCGTCGGCTTCGGTCCAGGCTTCGGTCAGGCGGCGCAGGTAGTCGTAGGTGAAGCACTGGTTGTCGGTGCCGGTGCGGTTGACGTCCGAGACCGAGGTGATGTTGCCGGTCTCGTCGTAGGCGTACGTGGCGTACTTCTCGACACCGGGGACGTTCTCCCGGTCCACGCGGGAGTTCTTCAGGCGCTGGGTGCCCCACTCGTAGGTGTTGGTGATCCTGGCGCGCTGGCTGCCGTCGCTGGCGGCCAGGTCGTACTGCATCGGCTGGCCGGTGTTGCGGTAGGCGATGACGGACGAGCTGCCCCAGAGGCCGTAGGCCTTGGTGGGCCGCAGGATGTCGTCGTAGGCGAAGGTGATGCCGCCGCCGGGTAGTGATCCGGCCGCGGAGTAGGTTTCCCCCCCGACGAGGCCGTTGGGCTTGTAAGCGGTGCCGGCCTGGTAGGTGCCGGCCAGCGCGCCCTCCTTGGCGGGGATGGTGACGGCGGTTCTGATCGGCCGGTAGAGCTGGTCGTAGGCGGTGACTCGGGAGGTGTAGGCGGCGCCGTCTTCGTAGCGGGTGGAGGTGGCGAGCTGTCCCTTGGCACCGGGGATGGTGTCGTAGACCCACTGGGACCGCAGGGTTCCGGTCGGTGAGTCGTTGCGCAGCTCGGTCTTGCGACCCAGGCCGTCATAGACGTGGGCGAGCTTCACCCCGCGGGCGTCGGTGGTCGTGGTGAGCTGGCCGCGGTCGTCGTACGTGGAGGTGGTGGTCCCCTTGTCGGGGTCGTTCGCCGTGGTCTGCCTGCCGAGTTGGTCGTAGCGGTAGGACCATTCGTTGCCGGCGGGGTCGGTGAACTTCGCCAGCTCGCCTCGGGGCGTGTAGTCGTAGCGCGTGGTGTCGTAGGCAGCCTCGGCCACGCGGGCGTGGTGCTGGCGCAGTTCGGTGGTCTGCCCGCGGGCATCGGTCAGCGTGGTGGTGGCCGTGCCGCCTGGCGGCGGGATCACGGTGGTGCGGTCACCGTGGTAGCTGGTGGTCGTGGTGGCGAGGACCCGGTGGGGATTGCCTTCGCCGTTGCCGGAGACCTGCTGCTCCTTGATGACCCGGCCCAGACCGTCGTAGCCGAACCAGGTCTGGGTCTCTACGCTCAGCGCGTCGACCGGCTCGAACAGGGCCGCGGCGGGGGCGCCAGTGGCGTAGTACTGAGAGAAGACCTTCTCCCTCAGACCGCGCTCGTTGTAGAGGACGTCGTTGACCAGCCGCCCGCCATCGGGCCCGGGGGTTTGGGTCTGACGCTCGCGCAGGAAGCCGTCATACAGCAAGTAGGAGGTGAGCTGCCCGCCGCCGCCCTCGGTGAGCGTCTTGGTGGATACGGCGACCGGCTTGCCCTCGGTGACCTGGTAGTCGAACTCGTGTGTGGGCAACTGGCCGGTCTTGCGGTCGGGCAGCCAGACTTTGGTGGAACGGCCGAGTGCGTCGTAGGCGAACTCGGTGGCCTTCCCGTTCGTGTCGGTTTCCCTGGTCGGCAGGCCGCGCAGCGTGCCCACATCCGTCGTCGTGGTCTGCGCCGTGGTGGCGTCCCCCGCCTTGGCCGGTGGAGTGGTCGTGACGACCTGGGTGACCAGGCCGGCGGCAGGTTTGTACTGGGTCTTGTCGGTGCGGCCGTCGTCCCGCTGCGTCCGTGAGACGAACGTGCCAACCGCGTCGAACACCAGGTTCGCGGTCAGGTCGGTGGCGCTGGTCTCACGGCCGTAGGCGTCGTAGGTTGCGCCGGATTCCAGGTACACCGCCTCGGAGGCGGTGCGGGATTTCAGTACGGCGGTGGCGGTGGCGTCACCCTTCGTCGGCTTGCCGGGGGCGGCGGTGATGGCGTCGCCGTCGTAGGCGGTGCGGGTATCGGAGATCACATCCTTGGTGCGGTCAACCGTCCCGTCGCAGCCCTTGGCGACCGTCTCGACCCGGGCAGGCAAGGTGAGGATGTTGTCGTCCGCGTTGGTCGCGTACGTGGTGCGGGTGCAGCGGTTGTCGACCGCGGTGGAGGTGTCACCGAAGTCGTCCACGTGGGTGACGCGCCCGGCGACGGTGTCGTAGGTGTTGCTGACCTGGGTAGTGCGCCAGTCGCTCCCGGCGCCGTTGTCCAGGGAGGTGAAGGTCTTGCGCTGCGCGGCGCCGGTGAAGTTGGCGGTGACCGTGCCCCAGTTGCGTTCCTTCTTCGCCGTCTGGTGGTGCCAGGGCCGGCTGACGGCCTTGTTCAGCACCTTGCCGCCGGGGCCGGAGAACTCGACCGTCTTGTACGCGAAGCCGGCGGCCGACTCATGGTCGGTGAGCGGGTCGCCCTCGCCGCTTCCGAGGCTGACGGACACGTTCTTGGTGCCGCCGGTGGGGCTCTCGCGGTCGCCGTGCATTCCGCGCAGGAAGTAGGTGTCGGACTGGGACTCCATCGCCTCGTCGCCGAGCAGCCCGCCGGTCTTGACGCGCACCTGGCCGTAGCCGCGCCACTGGGACCAGGTCTTGAACTTCTCCTTCGTCAGACCGTCGTCATCGTCGTAGTGCCAGGCCGCCCCGCCCAGATATTCGTAGCGGGTCATCGAACCGGAGGCGCCGCCGGTGCGGTCGGTACCGGTCACGGAGACGGTGACGTATTTGTTGAACCACTGCCGCTCCGGATCGGCGGTGGCGCTGCCGCCGATGTATTGCGGGAAGCAGCGGGTGGTGTTCGTCTGCGGGGTGGGCAGCGCGTCCCAGTCGCAGGCTGGTTGAGAGTAGTTGGCGGTGATTTGGCCGCCGTACTCGTCGGCGACGCTGGACAGCCGGGCCTTGATGAAGGGCGCGTAGCCGTCTCCGGTTTTGTCCAGGCGGTTGGCCAGTTGGGTGTAGGCGAAGGTGGTCTTCGGCAGGGTGATCGCCGGAGTGGCCGTGTGCCCGGTGCGCTGGATCGAGTCGAGCAGGAGCTGGTAGTCGATGTCGGCCTGGCCCCAGCGGTGTGCCAGCTTCCAGGAGTCGACCGGGCCGTAGGTCCCGTCGCTCTTGAGGACCTGGGTGACTACTTCGGTCAGGCGCTTGCGGGTCCAGAAGCTGGGCGAGTACCGGCCCTGGTCGCAGGTGGCCGTTTCGCCGCAGTTCAGGTCCCAGGGCGTGTCGTACCAGTAGGCGGAGTCGCTGCCGATCGAGTCACAGGTCGTCTGCGCGTTGGGCAGGCAGCGCTCACCGCTGCTGAAGTCGACCTTGGCCAGGGGCTTCGTGTCGTACACCGAGGAGTGCTTCAGCCCGTACTCGATACGGTCCAGGCTGCCGCCGCGGGTGTAGCGGGTGTTGTTGTCCGCCTTCAGGTTGCGGCCGTAGGAGTTCTCCTCCTGGTGGTAGTAGTAGGAGATGGCGTTGCCGTGCGGGTCGACGACGTAGTCGAGGTTCCAGCGCCAGGCCTGCTGGCACCAGGACGAACCGAAGCCGGCGGCGTCGTGGCACGGCTCGCCGGAGTCGTCGCCGAACACCGGGACCTTCCAGGCCGAACCGGTGGTCTCCTTGCCGCTGGCCCAGCCGGGCAGCCGGTTGTAGCCGAAGTAGTAGCGGATGCCGTTGGGGTCGGTCAGCCGCCAGTATTCGCCGTCGTTGTCGCCGTTGCCGCGGTCGGCGGACTCCAGACGCTTGATGCGCGTGCCGTCATCCTTCTTCAGCTTCCACTCGTCGGCGCCGGCCGGGACGAGTTCGCCGGCTTGGCCGTTGAAGGAGATGAACGCGTTGTCGTAGCCCCAGCACAGGTCGGCCGGCTTGTTGCCGTCAGGGTGTTCGACCCCGTCGTCCGCGCACGGCTTGTAGCGGCGCTCGATGAACCCGGGCCACATCTCGAATCCGTCGCCCACCCACGAGGACTGGTTGTTCGTACCGCCGGTGCGGCCGTCGACGCCACCGGAGGAGTACGACAGGCCGACCTTCGGAGTCAGCTCACCGGGCACCTCAGGGACGGGAAGGTCGTAGCTCCACGTGAAGTCGCCCGTATTCAGGTTGGTGTTCCAGGTCGCGGAGGGAGACAACTGGGTGGCCTTGAAGTCACCCTGATCGCCCTCCGCCGCGGTGGTGACAGCCAGGACTGTCGGCTCGCCAGCGCGCAGAGCGACCGCGTCGCCGGTCAGAGTCTGGTTCTCGGTGTCGTTGGTCGTCGTGATGGGCCTGGCCGTGTGGCAGGCCGTTTTCGCGGGGGTGGTCAGTGCGCAGGCGGGCAACTGGACCAGCGTGAGCCGGGAGGCATAGCTGCCGCCATACGCCTCCGCGAAACTGCTGTAGTCCACTTCGACGCCGGCACGACCCTGCGTACCGTCCTTGCCGGTGACGCTGAACACGGGCCCGTTGGCACCGGTCTTCTCCGCAGTCGTGCGGTCCAAGGCCCTGATCTCGGCTCGGCCGGTCGCGAACCGCTCGGCTTGCTTCCCGCCGACCTTCGCGGCAATCAGCCGGACGGGTGGCCCGCCGGCCGAATCCGCCTTACGCGCGCCCGCGGCTTGAATCTCGACGGTCGTGCTACCCGGTTTGGGCCATGTCGCCTCGGGGGCTCGTACCGGCGTGCGGGGACCGTCGCTCTGGGGGCGGGGCTTGACTTTGCCCACCGTGCCGGGGACTGTCTCGCCGGGCGAGGGCGCTTGGGGCAATCCCCCGCTGTCGGCGGTGGCCGCCGGTAGAGCTGCAGCCTGCAGCAACGTAGCGCTCATCACCGCGGCCGCGCCGAGAGCCACCTTTCGGCGCAGCCCGGCCCTGATACGCACACGCGCTCTGATCATGCTCATGCTTGCCCCTCCCGGGCGCGGCGCCCGCCGACCAACAGCAGCGGGCATCAGAAGAGAAGATCGAAGACTGGCTGGCGGAATTCGGCGGTGCGTCAGCCGCCCGGCGGCACCTGGGTGGGCACGTCGAACCACTGCGAGGCGAGCCAGGCGACCTGGTCTTCGCTCAGCGGGCCCTGGAAGGCCCAGACGTCGTCGATCGTCCCGGGGAAGTACTCATCGAAGCCGCCGGCTGTCTTCGCGCGGCCGATCTGCAGTTCACCGGTTGCCTTGAACGACTGCGCGTGCTCCGCCCACGGCACCAGGTCCTTGCACCCGGCCTGGTCAGGCTCGCCGTCGCCGTCGCTGTCGGAGCAGGCGGTCTCCTCCAGTACGCCGTTGACGTACAGCTTCAGCTCCCGGGCGAAGCCGTCGTACACCAGCGCCAGGTGATTCCACTCGCGTACGTCGGAGAAGTTCGCGTTGTCCGCGCGCACCACCGGCGCATCCGCGGCATCGGATGACGGCAGCACGACCTGCCATCTTCCCGGCGCGTTCGGATCCCCCGCGTCCGGCAGGTACCGGACGGAGAAGGCGTTGGTGGCGCCGCCTTCGGCGCTGGCTACGGTCACTGCGCCGCCGGGCATGGCCGCGGCCTGGGCCCAGCCGGTGAGGGTGAAACTGCCTGATGTGTCCACCGGCATGCTCGCGGCAGCGTGGTCGTCGACGCCGTCGAGTTGCAGACCGGAGAAGTCGATCCAGCCTGGACCCAGTTTTGCTCCGCCCTCAAGGGTCATGGGCCTGCCCTCCCCGCTGGCGTCCGGGGTGGTGGCCGGGACGCCGCCCGACATCTCCTCGAAGAGCCACCGGCCTTTGACGAAGGCACGCTGCTTGTAGAGCTGCTGGACCTCGGCCGGGGAGATGGGGCGGTCGAAGAGGCGGACGTCGTCGATGGTGCCGGGGAAGTGGCTCTTGAGGTTGTTGTTGACGGAGACGGCACCGACGTACATGGAGCCGGCGGCGTAGAAGGCGTCCACCAGGGTGGTGGAGCCGGCCTTCTTGCCGTTGATGTAGAGGGTGAGGGTGTTGGCGGTGGTGTCGTGCACGCCCACCAGGTGTGCCCAGGTGCCCGCGTAGGCGTCTCCTGGCTGGTCGGCCATGGCACGGATGATGGGTGCGCCGGGGGTGTCGGAGGCGTACTGGTTGAAGACCCAGCGGTCGTAGGCGGCTGAGTAGTAGAGCTCGAAGCCCAGGGCGAACTCGCCTGCCTGCGCGACGACGGTCGCCTGGCGGTCTGGTTTGGCGTCGAGTTTCGCCCAGGCGGAGACGGCGAAGGAGCGTTCGCTGTTGATGTGCGGTCCGGAGGTCTGGCCGATGCGGGCGTAGCCGTCGGTGCCGTTGAACTTCGTGGCCTTGCCGGCCACGCCGGGCACGCCGGTGGTCACGCCGCCGTGGTAGTGGGCGGGGAGGACGCCGCCGCGGCCGGAGACCTCGGTGGCGCCAGCCGGTTCGTCGAGTTCGAAGACGGCGATGGCGGGGCGGCCGGGGTCGCCGATGGTCTGCTTGGCGTAGAGCTTGTCGACCTCGTCCTGGGCGATGCGTTTGTCGAAGATCTGGACCTTGTCGAGGGTGCCGGGGAAGAAGTCCTTCGCCACACCGCTGCCCGAGCCGGCGCCGAGTTGCAGGCCGCGGCGCGCGTTCCAGGTGCTGACGAAGGCGGTCTCGCCGACGAGGGTGCCGTTGACGAACAGCCGCAGCTTGTCCTCGACGGAGTCGTACGAGCCGACCAGATGGGTCCAGGTGCCGGTCTGCACGCCGCCGGGGTTGGGTGCCATGGCCCGGTGGACGGTGGCGTCGGGGGTATCGGCGGAGAAACCGTTGAAGATCCAGCGGTCATGGGCGGCCGCGTAGTGGAGGGCGAAACCCATCCGCTCGTTACCCGGCTGCGAAGCGACCACCGCCGCCCCGGTCACCGGTTTGGCATCCAGCTTCACCCACGCCGAGACCGTGAAACCGCCGGTGTTGTTGACCGGCGACAGATCAGTGGCCGCATAGGCATCGGTGCCGTTCAGCCCGAGCGCCGTGCCATCAGCCCCGGCGGCGCCGGTGGCCGCCCCGCCCTTGAGGGCCAGCGTCCGTGCAGGCGTGGAGCCCTCCGCCTGCGTCGCACCGGCCGGCTCGTCGAACTGCCACGTCGCACGATCCGGCTGACCCGCCTTCACCCGGAACTGGTAGGTGCGGATCGTGCTGTTGTTACCGGCGGTATCCAAGGACTGGACCGTGATGAAGTTCAGCCCGGACCGGGTCGGGAGGATCTTCACGTCCCTGGCGGCGCCGCCAGAAGTGGAGATCTGATTGCCGGGGACGGGGTCACCGTTGACGCCGTACCAGTAGCGGTTCGCATCTGACGAGGGTGAGTCGAGAGTGAACGTCCCGTACTGGCCGACTCCGTCGAGCCATGGATCATTCGGGTCCGCCGGATCGGATTCCGGATACTCACCTGACACGACGGTGGGCGCAGCGGGCTCGTTCGTGTCCCAGACGAAGTAGCAGGCGGTCTTCGTATCACCCGAGTACGACCACGGCGACCACTGCGCCCCGTCATAGGCGCGGGCATACCAGTTCACGTTCTCGTTCTTCGGGATGGAGTTGGAGCCCGAATTCGGCAGTGAGACCGTGAAGCTGGATCCGGACGGCTCGAACGGAGTCCGAGACGGACTCCACCTATGAGTTGCACCGCTCGCGTCGGTCCACTTGGCCTGGAACTGCACCGCGACGTGGTCACCGTCCGGGTCCCGGATCTCGTTGGCGGAGATCTTGCCCAACGAGCGGATGCGGGCCTTCTCACCGGGCCGCTTACACACTCCGCCGTACTCCATGGTGAGTTGCGCCATCTTGATCTGCGGCGGCGGACGGTTGTACTTCACCCGCAGGAACGCCTTGTCCGAGAACCGCTTCCACGCGTACTTGTCATCCTCGCTGGCCGCACGCAGCCCGAACGTCATCGTCGACCACTTGTTGTTCGCCGCCTGCTGCACCGCGGACTTGATACCGAACTCCGCGTCCTTCCCGGCACAGCCGTCATGGCCGTACGCGAACGATCGCGTGTCCAGCTTGTCCAGCCAGAACCCGGAACCCGCATCCTGGCTGTTCCACGTGGTGGACGAGCTGATGTCCTTCGTCCGCCACAGCTCCACGCTCCGCTCGGAACAGGAGGCGGACCAGATGTTGCGTACGACGAACTCCGCCGACAGGATCGACTTGCCCGCGAAGCGGGACGTCGGGATGCGGTAGAAGACACGCTTTGTGTCGTGCGGCGCGCAGTAGTCCCAGCCGCAGTAACCCATCCCGGCGTTGTCCTCACCGTTGAACTTCCACTGCGGCGACGACGCCCAGTACTTCGACGCGAACGTCCACGCCGACGCCCGCGGCGAGTACCACTGCGGATCGATGAACACCGGATACACCGTGTCCGCGCCCTTCAATACCCGAGGGTCCGGCGTGAGCACCAACTGGTCAGGCGCCTGCGCGACCTCGACATCGACCGGCGCCAGCTTGCCCGACTCCCCCGCCGCCGGCTCATCCGCAGGATCGCTGCCGGCCGCACCGCGGGCGCCGGGGGTGGTCCCGCCGCTGGAGTCCCACATCACCGGCTGCGGCGCCTCGAACACCGCACCCCCGGCCCCGGCATCGACCGCTTCAAGGCCGCCGGCCGCGGTCTCGCGCACCGACATCCCCGTCGAGTCCAGATGCAGCCGAAGCTCCGCCAACTCCGGATTCTGCGCCGCCTCGGCGGACTTGACCACCAGCAGTTGGGTGAAGCCGTCAGCCTGCACCCCCATGCGCAGGTCGACCCCCGGCAGCACCTCGGGGTAGACGGCCGCATCCCCCTCCAGCCGCGGCTGCGGCAGCGCGCCCGGCCACGAGAGTGACAACTCCCGCCCGGCCCTGGACATCCGCACTAGCGGCGCCGTTCCGCCGCCGGAGAACTCCATCCCCACGGTGGTCGCTCCCGGCGCCACCATGCCGCCGTCGGCCGGGGCCAGTCGGGTGTCGATGGCCTTCCACTCACCGCCCACGCGGGTCCGTACGGGCCGGAGGTACTCGCGCGCCTCCAGGTTGCCGTCAGGGGTGGCGAACACGTCGCTGGTTTCTCCGCGCAGCGAGGCGATCTCTACCGGCTCACCGGTACGTTCCGCCAGTGCGGCCGCCTGTTCCTCGGTGTCCGCAGCCTCGGTGTCCGCGGCCGCCGCACCAGCCTTGGCATCCGACGCCGCCGAGAGCGCGCGCGTGTTGCCCGGAGCGGCACTCGCATCCACGACGGGCGCCATGCCCAGAAGCAGCGCAGCGCCCAACCCCGCCATCAACCAAGCCCGATATCGCCGCCATTGCTCACGCATCACCACAGAGCCCCACCCCTGAGACAACGGAACGTAACGTCGCGTTAACCTAACGGGATGAGTGCGACTGGACTAGACCTTCTTAAGGGGCAAAACCGGTAATCCACCCGTGCCACTCGTGACTTGCATCACACCAATTGCCCCTTCAGAGGTCGTTCTCTTTCCGAACCTCGTGTGAGGTCTTTGCTGGTCAGGCATGAAGTAGCTGCTGCTGCGGGAGTCTCGGCTCGTTGCCGGGTGAGATGTCGTGGAGGTGGCGGATGCCGTCGATGCGGGCGGTTTTGGAAACGCGGCGGAAGGCCGCGGCCGCGGAGGTGAAGCAGCTCGAAGCCGAGTTGGAACGGGTGCGGGCGGCTCTGGCGGAGGCGGAAGAGGTGCACTGGTGCCGGGTGATCGGCCTGGAGCAGTATCTGGAGGCGCTGGCTGAGGAGGACGTGCCTGCCGACGTGGTCGGTGAGGGGTCGCGGAGGAAGCCGGTCGGTCCACGCCGGGCGGTGCCTCACCGGCGACAGGCGAGTGAAGTGGAGGAGTTGTCGCCGGACTATCAGGCGTTGATGGCTGCTGCGGCCGATGCGGGAGACGACGGGCTCGGTGCCCGGCGGGCGGCGGTGGTGCTGGGCTGGGACAGCGCGTCGGCCTCCCGTGTCGAGGGAGCCAGAGCACGGCTGAAGCGGCTGGTGGAACGAGGCTGGCTGGTCGAGAAGAAGGCGGGCAGATTCACGCTGCCCGCATCGGAGCAGGACCCTGGTGCCGGGCGGCCAGGCGGCGGCTCGTGAGCATGGACATCGACCACAGAATGACGGCTTCGCTGGTGTCGGTGCGCCGCTCGTAGTCACGGACCAGACGCCGGCTGCGCAGGCACCAGGCGAACGACCGTTCCACGACCCAGCGGCGGGGCAGGGCCTCAAAGCCGCGGGCGGTGTCGCTGCGGCGGACGATGTCGAGTGCGATGCCGAGCTGTGTTGCACTCCAGTCGACGAGGTGGCCGGTGTAGCCGCCGTCGGCCCAGACCCGTGCCAGCCGCCCGAAGCGGTCCTGGGCCGCCGGCAGCAGAACGCGGGCGGCGTCCCGGTCGGTGGTCGACGCAGGCGTGACCAGCACCGCCAGCAGTAGCCCGAGCGTGTCGGTGAGCAGGTGCCGCTTGCGCCCGTTGACCTTCTTCCCGGCGTCGAAGCCGCGAGAGGTGAGAGCGACGGTGGCGTCCGCCTTCACCGACTGCGAGTCGATGACCCCCGCACTGGGCTCACGTTCACGTCCCTCGGCCTCGCGGGCAGCCTCACGCAGCCGGTCGTGCAACTCGGCCACGAGTCCCCCATCCCGCCAGCGGGCGAAGAAGGCGTAGACCCGAGGCCAGGGCGGGAAGTCCGACGGCATCGCCCGCCACTTGATGCCGTTGTCGACGAGGTAGCGGATCGCGTCGAGCATCTGTCGGTGACAGTAGCCCTCCGGCCGCCCGCCCCGGCCCGCCAGCCACCCGGGAACCGGCAGCAGATCCCGCACCAGAGCCCACTCGGCATCGCTCATGTCCGAGCCGTACCGCGGCCGGCGACCCGGCCGGTCGGCCGCATTCCCGAACCTGTGGGCGAGACAGTCACACCCAGGAGTGGACCAACTGGACCCGACAACCGTGACCACGCGACACTTCGACAACAGGGCCTCTTGCTCCTCGCTGGACTCGACATCCGCGAGCTACCAAGAGGCCCTTCTTCCATGCACCCCCACCGGCAAACTCACCCGCACCAGGCCCCTGTTCGAACATCACCGACCACCCGAGCGGATAGAGAACAGCCAGTCAGGAATAGGTACTTCGTCAAAGCACAGTGGATATGAACCAAATAGCACTCAAGTCGGCATACTTCGGAAGAGATCCGGGCACACGCGTGCGATTCCCTCGGCCGCCTCCTCGCTCAGGGGCTCCGTCAGCCACTCAGGCACCTCCGGATCGCGGCGGGCATCGCTGTCACTGGGTTGGGAGCAGAAGGTCATGTCGCGATCGCGTGTGACGTGGGTTCAGGCGCAGCGTCCATCGCGGAGGACACGAACCGGCGACCGGCTGTCTATCGGTTGACCCGGATCGTGCTGGCGATCACTGACGGCCCCCGCACTCCGATGTCCCCGCCTGCTCCCATGTTCTGGGTCCCTTACCGAGGATTCGAGGGGGAACGGGATGACCGAGCGGCCCCGCCCGCGGCCCACGGGGGCGGCGACGGTGCCGTTCACACACGCAGGGCCCCCGGGGGTGCGTTCTACCGATAACTCGGCCGACCCTGGCGTACATGCCGTCCGCCGCACCCCGTGCGCTGGCTCGCCACAACGTGCGGAGAACGAATGATGACGACAGATGACGAGCCGGGTCACGTCCGTTGTGGTGGTGTATTGGTGGCCACTGGCGTGATCTTTGGTTGAGGTTAGGCGGTGAGTTCGGTGTGGGTGATGGGGTCGTGGGTGTCTGACTCGATTGGGTGGATGCGGGCTTTGGTGAGTAGTTCGGTGCCCATGTAGCGGCGGGCTTCGGCCCATTCGTCGTTCTGTTCGGCCAGGACGGCGCCGATGAGGCGGATGGCGGCGGTGCGGTCGGGGAAGATGCCGACGACGTCGGTGCGGCGGCGGATCTCCTTGTTGAGGCGTTCCTGTGGGTTGTTGGACCAGATCTGGGGCCAGAGCTGGCGGGGGTAGGCGGTGAAGGACAGCAGTTCGTGCTGGGCGGTGTCGAGATGCTGGGCGGCCTTGGGGAACTTCGTCTCCAGGGCGTCGAGGACGTGTCGTAGTTGGGCGTGGACGGCGTCGGCGTCGGGCTGTTCGAAGATTGTGCGCAGCATGGTCGCCACCCATGGCTGGGCGGTTCTGGGTGCCTGGGCCAGCAGGGCGCGGGCGTAGTGGGTGCGGCAGCGTTGCCATGAGGCGCCGGGCAGGGTGGCGCCGATGGCGTCGACCAGGCCCGGGTGGGCGTCGGAGACGACGTGCTGGACGCCGGATAAGCCGCGGGCGGTCAGGGAGCGCAGGAAGGCCAGCCAGCCGGCGCCGTCTTCCGTGGTGGCGATGTCCAGGCCGAGGATCTCGCGGTGGCCATCGGCGTTGACACCGACTGCGATCAGCGCGTGGACGTTGGCGATGCGGCCGCCTTCACGGACTTTCTGGGTCAGTGCATCGGCCCAGACGAAGGTGTAGGGGCCTTGGTCCAGTGGCCGGTTACGGAACATGGTGACCTGCTCGTCGAGGTGCTTGGCCATCGCCGAGACCTGCGACTTCGACAGTTGCGTCACGCCCATGGTCTCGGCGAGTTTCTCCACCCGGCGGGTGGAGACGCCCAGCAGGTAGGCGGTGGCCACCACGCTGATCAGGGCCTGCTCGGCCCGTCGGCGGCGCTCCAGCAGCCAGTGCGGGAAGTAGCTACCGTGCCGCAGCTTCGGGACAGCGAGTTCGACGGTGCCTGCGCGGGTGTCCCACTCGCGTGGGCGGTAGCCGTTGCGCTGGTTGACCCGCTCGTCGCTGACCTGCCCATACGGGGCGCCGCAAGCCGCATCGGCTTCCGCGGACATCAGTGCGTCGGCGAACGTCTTGACCATCGCGCGCAGCAGATCCGGACTCGCCGCGGCGAGATGGTCTTCGGTCAGGGCGTGCAGGGGCACACTGTCAGGTGCGGTCATCGTGCTGATCTCCTTCGAGGCTTTGACACTTCGAAGATCAGCCGGTGGCCGTTCATCTATGCGGGACTCATCCTGACACCGGAGCAAACCCCCGGATCAGGTCGAACCCGTACACCACTTCCCAGGACGCAACCACGAGCCGTCAGGCCATGCAGCCAGAATCCAGCCACGATACACGGCCCGAAACCGGGCCGCTCCCGCCTGACCTGGCAGTTTGCCAATTCTCCGCAACCACGGTATTGCGTGGCCTATGCATTGAAGCGGAACACGGGTTACACAGTTTCGACCTGCGGAAACGCCGGAAGTCCGAGCGGGATCCAGCCAGTATCCAGCCACCGGAAACGGCGGGTTCATCCCCCTGTTCACGCTGGATCCAAGGACCGGGCGAAGACCGCCCTGCGCGCCCGCACTCGGCTGCGGGGATCAGCGGAAGTGGCCCTGGCAGATGTGTTCCGACCAGGGACTTCACATCTGCCCAGAGCCGGGGCCCGTCAAGCCCGGACATCCGCCGATCAGCACGCTGACAGAGATCATATCCCCCTGAGAAGACCTACTGAACCTATGAGTCGATCAACCTGCAAACTCCGTGCAGCGGATAAAATCCCTATTCAATCGACTCGCAGGAAACCAGCCCTCTAATGAATTCATCGAAGGTGTTGGCCACTCGGCGGGGAACGCGGTCTTCGTCAACATACGCGACAGCAGGTTCCCCCTTAGGGCCGCATTCAGAGTAGTCCAGCATGACCGTATCATGTCCAGCGGAAGGGGTATCGCAAATCACCACACCGATCTCCGGATACCCCCACTCCGAGATTAGATATGGGCTGCCCTTGCCCGACGACAAGGCAATCCCCCACGATCCTCCAATCCCTCGAATCCCACTGATCTCAAAATGATTTTCGGCCCAAGATGTCGAAAAGATCGTGGGAAAGCAGCGACGCCTCGGAGTTCCCCCGTTCCGAAGGAGAAGAACATCGACGTAACTGCGCGGTAGCCGCACCCCCAGGACTTCCTCCGCTCGACGAATCATGTCGCCATCGACAGGAGGGCCGGTGTAGTAATCGCTGTCTTCGAACAGCTCCGTCATCAGAACCCTCCCGTGTGCCCTGTCTGCGCATGGACTTTCCTGTCGATCAACTGCATGAGCCCGCTGTCCTGATGATGATGCCATGTGTATCCAGCTGGCGTAGCGCGCAACCCCGCAGCTTGATTGGCCAGCCTGTTGTGCGTGATCGTTCGGCAGGACTGGCACGCTCCCCGCCCTGCCCGTATCGGCATGCGACGAGGATCACCTCCGCAGAGCGGAGGCCCGCCTCGTCCGGCTCGACAAGGAGCCCGGCGTCGCCAGACTCGTCATCATCGCCAGCGCTACGTCCCACATCGAACACGCTATCTGTCACAGTACCTATGGCAGCCGTACGCAAACCAAGCTCTCCTTCACTCGCGCGCCGGGCGCGATCCGACCGGCTCTCCGCGAGAACCGTTGGCCATGCCGGCGGGCGGCACTGCTGCAGACCAATCGCCCGGCACCGGTGCCCTTCTGCCACATCCGCCAGAGCCGCCCGCACCCACTCCGACGCCGCTTCGAGCTGCTTCACTGCATGGCTGGTGGCCTCTGCCGGGCTTCCAGAACCGCCCGCATCAACAACATCCACCACATCTGCAGAGATACGCCGACAACAGCCCAGAGTTCCGTGACAGTAATACTTTTCACCTTGCCAGCGAAGACGCCGCATGGGACCTGGAAAAGGACGACCGACCTCTAAATCATCCGAACCACAGAGGAAATAACACCAACACTTCCACCAATCGCCATGAAAGCACCCGCGAGACGCTGAAATCGGAACGAGCCACCAAAAGGGACCTTTGGATCGACCGCACTCCTACCTGACAATTTTTCAAAGATTTTCTCAGGAACCCCGAAGAAATTCCATGCAACACCTCCGCCGATTGCAACCAACACGAGACTCAGGAGCAAGGTGGCCAGCGGCGGCCCAGGGGACCTTGAAGCTGCAAATACCACATCTTCCGACACGCCTTTCCCCTTTAATCAATGGATCACGTAGGAGAACTTCATTCCCACGAATACACCAAACCCCGGGATGTAGGATGCTCCGCCCCACCACACCTGGCTCGACGCCTTATCCACTGAATACGCAGGAAGGTCCGGATTGGCGACAGGCCCTCCGGTCACACATCCTCCATGGATGTCACTGGCGCATGCCTGTAACTAAACCATGACTGGTTTGCACTTTCTACGGTAGTGAAACCTGCCGCTCTACCAAACCCTCCGAAACCCAAGGCGCGGGGTCCGGTCTACGACCTCGGAGCAGCCGAGGGGTCCCAGCCGGAAAACAGCGCGATTGCGAAGATGCAGAGCCCAGCTGCGACGACGAGGAAAAGGATACCAAAATTCCGAACATATCGAGGCGAAGGGAACTCGCCCTTTACGCGAGAGCCCGTCTGCGAGACAAGAGACTGCAGGAACCTCGCTACATCGCGATACCGAATGAAGCAAAGCAATCCGAACGCACAGAAGATCAGCCCCACGAACAGGGTAAACATCTTCGCCCCGGAAGAAGTCTGCCCCGCATATTCTGCTGCCATGACACTGGTGGAAGTGTCGAACATCCCGGGCAACTCCTTCCTCAATTGAATCCAAAGGGCGTGAACGTATACGAAACTCCACCAGTCATGTTGGCCGGTATGGCTGGTGGAAGGTAGTTTACGCCACCTCCGACTCCAATTTGGGAAAAGTACACTTGTCCACCCTTGCTGTTCCGTGTGCCACCCGTGGCGAGCGACTGATGCGCAGAGACTATCTCACCCTCGTTGAGGTCGAGTTGGCCTCCCCACCCTTCAAGTTGACTGATATCGTCCGCATTCGTATATGCAGTATCTACGGAAGCGTTCAACTCTACCCCACCCAGGCCAACGGAGGGTGCCACGGTGAGTGAAGAGTGGGACTCGCCATCAGGTCCTTCGATGTTCACGATGCACGCGCTGAGACCGACTGACAGACCGAACGACGCGCCGAAATTGGCACAGATTCCGCCCGACTCAGGTACGTATTTTCGGGTAAATGCGTCGACCGCTCCTCCGATGTCGCCTCGGACCAGGTTACTCAGAATGCCGCCTCTTCTCTCGTTCTGCTTTCTCTGCCATTCGGCTTTGGCCTTTGCGGCGGCGAGGAGTTGGGCGCGTTTGATGCTGTCGAGGCGGTAGCGCTCTTCCTGGGCTCTGGCTTGTTGGGCTCGGGTTTGGGCCCAGTAGGAGTTGAAGCTTCTGGTGTTGTGGCGGACGAGGGCGCGGTACTTGCTGGTGACGTAGCCCCGGCTGTTGGTGTAGCCCTGTTTGCGGTACCAGCTTTTGCGGACCTTGTTGTTGCCGTAGCCGTGTTTGGTGACTTCGTCGTAGAGCATCTCACCGGTGGGGTCGGATGCGGTGACGGGGGTGTTGTTGGCGTAGGTGTAGGCGTTGGCCTGGAGGGGGTTGGCGGGGTCGAGGAGGGGGTCGGGGGAGATGAAGGCGCCGAGGGTGGGGTCGTATTCGCGGGCGCCTATGTGGGTCAGGCCGGTGTCGTCGAGGGTGCCGCCGACGAAGCCCTTGGTGCCGGGGAAGTCGGGTTCGGTGCCGGTGGGGGTGGTGGGGCGGGGGGCGCCGAAGGGGAGTTGTTTGCGGCGGATGACGGCCTGGCCGACGGCGAGGGAGACGGCGAGCATGGCGGTGCCCTGGTGGTCGGAGACCAGGAAGTGCATGGGGCTGCCCGGGGTGCGGACGGCGACGGTTTCGCCGTCGTGGGCGTAATAGCGGGTGCCGGTGACGCTGCCGTCGGCGTTGAGGCGGAGTTCGTTGCCTTCGGGCAGGTAGAGGGTGGCGGTGTTGTCGCTGGTCGTTTCCAGCAGGCGGTTGCCGTCGGTGTCGTAGACGTAGTCGGTGGTGGTGCCGGCTTCGGTGGCGGTGGCGAGGTGGCCTTCGTCGTCCCAGGTGTAGGTCTGGTCGGCGGTGCCGCCGGTGCGGGTGGTCATGTTGCCGGTGGCGTCGTAGTCGAGGGTTTCGCTGGTGCCGTTGGCCGTGCCGCCGGCGGTGGTGACCTCGGTGGTGCTGTGGGGGCGGGGCTGGCCGGGGGCGGGCTGGGCGTAGGTGCGGGTGACGTCCTGGTCGGTGGCGGTGCCGGCGACGGCGTGCTGGGTCTCGGTGGTGCGGTTGCCGATGGCGTCGTAGGTGTAGGAGTGCCAGTACGCTTCGGCGCCGCCGCCGACGCTCGCGGGGGCGGGTTCGTTGGAGCAGGTGTCGGCGGTGGTGGTCCAGGCGTCGGTCAGGCGGCGCAGTGCGTCGGTGGCGTAGCACTGGCGGTCGGTGGTCTGCTGGGCGTCCTGACCGCTGGTGGTGGTCTGGGAGGTGATGTTCCCGGCGTCGTCACGGGTGTAGCGCACGTCGTCCAAGCGTTGCGGGCCGGTGGTGCGGTCGGTGACCTGGCGGGTGAGGTCGCCGGTGTGCTCATCGTACTCGTGGGTGCGGTACAGCTTGCGGTCGCCGGAGCCGTACTCGGTGCGGACGGGGCGGGCGAAGCTGTCGTAGGAGACCTGGGAGACCAGAGCGACACCGCCGCTGCTGGTGGCGGTGGGCAGACCCAGGGAGTTGTATTCGGTCGCCGTCCGCTCGCTCGGCAGCCCGCCGACGCCGGGCTGGCTGATCGAGGTGCGCTTGCCGGTCTCGGGATCGTAGGTGTAACCGACGCGGTAGATGCCGGCCAGCGCCCCGGCGGTGTCCGGGACGGTGACGGTGGTGGCGGTGGGCTGGATGCGGGCGTTGTAGCCCTCGACCGCGGTGGTGTAGCGGCTGCCGTCGTGGATGCGGGTGGTGGAGGTGAGCTGTCCCTCGGCGAGGGTGTCGTAGACCCATTCGGCGCGGGTCTGCTCGCCCTTCTTGACGGCGGTCGGGCGGCCGAGGTCGTCGTAGCTCGTACTCAGGGTGACGTCGCGGGCGTCGGTGACGGTGGCGGGCTGGTCGGCGGCGTTGAACGTGGTGGTCGAGGTGCCCTTGTCGGGGTCCTTCGCCTCGGTCACGTTGCCGCGGGCGTCGCGGGTCCAGGTCCAGATGTTGCCGGCGGGGTCGGTCATCGTTGCGAGCTGGTCGTGCTTGTCGTAGGCGTAGGCCGTGGACTGATGGGTCGTGCGGGCGGCGTTCGTGTACTGGCGGCGCTCGACCGTGCGGCCGCGGGCGTCGGTGAGGTCGGTCGTGGCGGTGCCGCCGTCGGGTGGGATGACGGTGGTCTGGTCGGCGCTGTAGCTGCTGGTGGTGCGCTTGGTCTCGTCGCCGAACTTGCGGGAGATGGCGTCGGTGACACGGCCGGATCCGTCGTGGATGTTCTCGGTCATGTTCGGCACCGTGTTGTCGGCTGCCTTGACCAGGCTCGCGGACGGATCACCGGTGGCGTGGTAGGCGTGGTAGATCTTGGTTTCCAGGCCGCGGGTGTCGTACAAGGTCTCGGTGATGACGCGGCCGCCGCCGGGGGCGGGGGTTTGCTTCTCGCGTTCGCGCAGCAGGCCGTCGTAGAGGGTGTAAGCGGTGGTGTAGGTGCCGTCCGGCTGGATGGTCTTGGTGGCGATGGCCGCCGGCGCGGTCTTGGAGACGGTGTAGCTGTACTGGAGGGACGGGGCTGACGGGTAGTCGGCCTTGGCCCAGCCCGGCTGCCACACCTTGACCAGACGTCCGAGGGCGTCGTAGTCGGCGTCGGTGCGAGCGCCGGCGGCATCGATGGAGGTGGTGGGGATACCGCGGCGAGCATCGATCTCGGTGGTCTGCGTGTGACCCAGCGGGTTGGTCACCACCGTCTTGGTGGGCGCGGCGCCGGTTGCCGGCGTGTACGCGGTGGTGGTGGTCTTTCCGCGGATGTCGGTCTGGGTGAGCGGGCGGCCGTGGGTGTCGAAGGTGGCGGTGGTGACGGTCTGGGTGCCGGTGCCGGCCTTGTCCTGCTCGTCGATGCGGGTGATGTTGCCCTTGGTGGGGCCCTGCCCGAGGGTGGTGGATCCGTCGTAGTAGGTGCGCTTGAGGGACACCAGGTCCTTCGGCAGCGTCGGAGTGGCCTCGCACGTGGTGGCGACGGTCTTCTCCTCGGCGATGGTCTCGATGATGTTCGCGCCGGTGCTGCGGGCGTAGGAGGTGGTGGTGCAGCGCTCGTCCCCGGTCTTGGTCGAATCGCCGGTCTCGGAGGCGGACTTGACCATCCCGTACGAGTCGAAGGTGGCTTCGGTGGTCGTGCGGCGCCAGGTGCCGTCCTTCTTCAGTTCGCGTGTGGCTTCGGTTGTGACGCCGGTGTAGTGGGCGCTCTGGTCGGGCAGTCCGTCGCGGGCGTGGGTGGCGGTGGCCGCCGAGCGCCACGGGGTGTAGGCGGTGGCTTCGATGATGCTGCCGCCATCGCGCCCGTAGCCGATCTCCTCGCGGACCATGCCCGCGAACGTTTCGCGGTCGGTGACGTTGTTGCCCTCGGAGTCGGCGACGTCCGCACCATCGATGCCGCGGAAGTAGCGGGTCTCGGCAAGCGACTTGGTCTCGCTGCCGGCGCCGACGCGCGTACGGACGCGGGAATAGCCGCGGCGTTCGGAGTAGGTGCGGTGCTTGGCCTTGGTCAGCTCATCGCTGTCCTTGGCCCACGCCAGGCCGTCCAGGAACTCGTACGACGTGGTCTTCACCGGCGCACCTGCGACGTCGTCGGACTCCAGGACCTGGGTGGCGACGTAGGTGTGGAACCAGTCACGGTAGGGCTCGAAGTCCGGGGCGGGCGCGTCCGGGGGTGACCAATACACGGGATAGCAGCGCTTGGAGTTGGCGGCCGGGTCGGGCAGATTGCCCGCGGTGCAGTCCTCGGGTGAATAGGTGACGCCGATGGTGCCGCCGGTCTCGGTCTTGATGCCGTAGACGCGGTAGCGGTTCAGCGGCGGTACCGCGTCGACGGCCTTCTCCACGCGGTTCTTCAGCATCTGACCGGAGAAAGTGACCGCGGGCAGGGAGATATCGCTGCCGCCGGTGTGCCCGGTTCGCTGGACGGACTTCAGCCACAGCGCCGGATCGGAGCCGTCGCCGGTGGCGGGGAAGCTGTGCTCCAGCTTCCAGGAATCGACGGGCTTGTAGGCGCCGTCGACCCGCACCTTTGTGGTGACGCCGGTCAGGCGTTTGCGGGAGAAGAACGACGGCGAGTACGTCTTGCACTCCTGCCCCGAGCCGCACAACTGGTCATACGGCACGTCGGGCCAGTGCTTAGCGTTGGTGGTGTTGAGCTTGGCCGCCGCGCAGTCGAAGGTGTCGGTGGGCAGGCAGCGTTCCGACACGGTGAAGTCGACACGTGCCTGGGCGCCGTTGGCGGCGTAGAGCGCGTCGCCGTCCAGGCCGTAGTCGATGCGCTCCAGGTGGCCGCCGCGGTTGAAGCGGGTGTAGGTGGCCTTGCCGGTGGCGTCGTTGACGTTCAGGCCGTAGTGGTTGTGCTCCTTGCCCCAGTAGTACGTCAGGGCCTGACCGTGCGGATCGATGACGTAGTCGAGGTTCCAGCGCCATGCCTGCTGGCACCAGGAGTCCTTGAACGCGGTGGCATGGCACGGTTCCCCGGAGTGGTTGCCGAAGACCGGAACCGTCCACACCGACTGCGTGGTGGTGTCGCCGTCCTTCCAGCTGGGCAGCCGGTGGGTGCCGAAGTAGTACCGGACCCCGTCGGGGGCGGTGACGCGCCAGTACTCATTGTTGTTGTCACCGTTGGCCCGGTTGGCCGACGTCATCAGCTCGACCCGGGTGCCGTCGTCGTCCTTGAAACGCCACTCGCCGCTGCCGTCGTCCTTGACCAGCTCGTGGGTCTGGCCGTTGAGGGTGAGGGTGGCGTTGTCGGTCTTCCAGCACAGGTCCCCGACTTTCGAGGACGGGTTGTTGCCACCGCTTGATCGGTCGTCTTCACACGCCACGAACCGGCGTTCGACGGCCCCGGCGGACATCGTCCAGCCGTCACCGGCCCAGTTGGCCTGGTTGTTGGTGGCGGCGGTGCGGCCGTCGACGGACTGCGAGGAGTACTCCAGCGCCAAGTCAGGCTGGAGGTCCCCCGCGATCTCGGGCACATCCAGGTCGTACGACCAGGAGAAGCCGCCGGAGGAGCCGCCGGCGCTCCACTTGCCCGACGGCGAGAGCGGCGTGGCGGAGAAGTCGCCGGAGGCTCCGGAGGCCGCGGCCGTCAGGGCAAGCAGTACCGTTCCTTCACCGGCGGTGTAGCCGGTGGCCGAGCGCTGAGCGGCAGGGACGGGCCTGACGGGGGCGCCGGTTAGGTGTGATGCGGCGTCGAGTTCGGTACGGGCCGAAAGGGTTCCAGCCTTGGGGTTGTTGCTCGACCCAACCAACTTCCCCCGGGGGGAGCACCCGGTCTTGCCGGGCGTGAGGAGGGCACAGGCAGGTATCTGCCGGAGCGTGAGCCGGGAGGCCCACGCGCCGCCGAAGCGCTGCGCGAAGCTGCCGTAGTCAAGCTCAAGCCGGACAGAACTACCGTCCTCACCGCCGGCGCCCCGCAGTGCGACCGCCACGCCGTCGACACCGAGTGCCTGTGTCGCGGATCGGTTCAGCACCTGTGCCTGCACGCGCCTGGGGGCGCGGTCGCCGGCCAGCGGCTTCAGGCTCAACGGCACGGAGCCCGCCTTGAGATCGGCGGTGCCGTTCCCCGGCGTGGGCAGGGCCGCCTCGTCCGTGCCGGCCTTCGGCCATGCACTGTCCGGGAGGGTCTTGCGGGCGTGGTCGGCGGCCTCATCGGTTCGTTTGAGTGCCTTGCGTTCCACTTCGTCCACCGGGACCGGCTTGGTCTCCTGCAGGCCGGGGAGCGAAAGCTCCGCTGCTGCGGCCACCGGCCCGCCCAGGAAGGAAGTCAGCAACAGCCCGGCGAGCATGGCGCACAGCGTGCCCACCCAGCCCAAGCGCCGTCTACAGCCGTCCCCGCCCGAAGACATACGTCTCCCCACCACCGAGATCGAATCACCCAAAGTGACGGCGAAGTTACCCCGAACTTCCGGGAGTTGGGTAGCTCTGACCTGCCCATCTTCATCGATTCGTTATGCACGTATCGGTTCCCATAGAGGACTTTTAAGGATCTTCCGGATTGGCGTACAACCCTTTCCCGATCTGTGCTGTCTCGCCGCACCGAGCACCCATCTGTCGTCGATGAAGGGCGAGGTCCTCTACGTGAGACGGAAACTGAGAACACTCACCACCACAGTGGCGCTGGCAGTTCTCGCGCCGTTGCTCAGCGGCGCTTCCGCTGCCGCCGATCCAGCCCCGTCTCCGTACGAGGAAACTCAGACCGAGGAAACTCGGGCCCTTCAGGCCGCTGCCGCGAGCGGCGACCAGGTGGAGATCATGTCGTGGCGCACCGAGACGAGCCAGGTGTTCGCCAACCCGGACGGCTCCTTCACCGAAGACACCTACGTGCTCCCCCAGTTCGTTCGCCAGAGCAGCAGACTGGTGCCCATCGACACGGAACTCGCGGCCAACCCCGACGGCACCTTCTCCCCCCAGGCCGCAGAAGTCGGCGTTCGGTTCTCCGGCGGCGGCGACACCCCGGCAGTCACCGTGACGCGCGATGGCCGCAGCATGTCGTGGACGTGGCCGGAGGCACTGCCCGAGCCGACGGTGGCCGGCGATACGGCCACCTACCCGAACGTGCTCGATGACGTCGACCTCAAGCTCAAAGCCACCTCGGCCGGCTTCAGCCAGCTCCTCGTGGTCAAGACCGCGGAAGCCGCGGCCAGTCCGCAGCTGAAGGAGATCACCTTCGCCCTCGGCACCGACGGCGTCGACGTCAGCACCGATGATCACGGCAACCTCAAAGCCGTCAACCCGGCCGGACAAACGGTGTTCACTGCGCCCACCCCGCTCATGTGGGACAGCAGCCCACCCGTGACCGCCCCGCGCGTCGCCGGGGATGAGGAAGCGCCCCGCACCACGAGCGACTTCGAGGTGCCCGTCGGCAGCCGCGACGCTGCCATGGGCCTGGAGGTGACCGGGGACACCGTCACCCTCACCCCCGACCAGGATCTGCTGACCGGCGCAGACACCCAGTACCCGGTCTACCTCGACCCGTCCGTCTCCGGGTCACGGGTGGCCTGGACCATCGCCTACCAGAAGTACCCCAACACCTCTTACTACAACGGCTCGGGATTCGACGGAGGCACGTCCACCGCCCGTGTCGGGTACGAAAACGAGACCAACGGGCTCGCCCGCTCCTACTTCCGATTCCGCACCGCGAACCTCTGGTCCACCGACAAGATCGTCACCAAGTCCACCTTCAGGATCAAGAACACCTGGTCCTGGTCGTGCAGTTCACGCAAGGTCGAACTCTGGCGCACCGCGCCGATGAACGAGAACACCACCTGGAACAACCGCCCCGACAGACGCGAGACCCTCGACATCGTCAACGACGCCAAAGGCTGGTCCTCCGACTGCCCCGCTGGCAACCTCGCCTTCGACACAACCGCCGCGGCCAAGGACGCCGCCGGCAGCAAGTGGAACAGCATCACTCTCGGCCTCAAAGCCACCGACGAAACGGACGTCTACGGCTGGAAGAAGTTCGCCGCCAAATCCTCCGTCCTGTCGACCGAATACAACACCCGCCCCAACGTGCCCAGTTCCCTGGACACCGCGCCCGTCTCCACCCGCAACAGCAAGGGCTGCGGAGACCAGTCCCCCTACGGACTGATAGGCAACACGGACTTCTACCTCACCGCCAAGGTCAGCGACCGCGACGGCGGCACCGTCAAGGCCCGATTCCACCTGTGGCCCACCGGCCACCACCCCAACGACGACCCCAACGGAACACTGATCATCAACCAGACAGTGTCGGTCACCTCCGGCACCGTCGCACGAGTCAAAGTGCCCAAGTCCGCCCTGACCCCCTATCTGGGTACGGCGAACGGCAACTTCTCCTGGAAAGCCCAGGCCGACGACGGCAAAGCCACCTCCGACTGGAACCCCACCCTCGGCGCACCCGGCTGCCGCTTCGTCTTCGACCCCAACCGCCCTTCTACTCCCCCGGCCGTCTCCTCCACCCAGTTCCCCGACGGTGCGGAAGGCTGGCCCGCCGACACCGGCGAGGCCCGTACCGAGGGCACCTTCACCATTGCTGCCAACGGCGTGAAGGACGTGACCGCCTACGAGTACTGGCTGGACACCAGCCCCGATCCCGTCACCGTCAACGCGCCCTCCCCCGGCGCCGCCGTCTCCATCAAGGTCACACCGACACTCACCGGCCCGATCAACCTCTACGCCCGCAGCCTCGACAAAGCCGGAAACCGCTCCGACGTCGCCACCTACCTCTTCTACGTCAACGGCCTGTCCACACCCGACACTCCCGGCGACCTCAACGGCGACGGCAACGCCGACCTGTGGGCCGTCGACGGCACCGGCAAACTCCACCGCCACTACGGAAACGGCGACGGCACTGCCACCGACCAGCAAAGTCTCGCCAGCAGCATCGACTGGACCAACTCCCGGATCACCCACCGCGGTGACTGGACCGGCGACGGCTACGAGGACCTCATCGCGCTGCGAGACGACCCCGCCACCGGCCAGAAACGTATGTGGATCAACCCGAACAACGGCTTCGGCTTCGCCTGCACCACCTGCAGCACCACCACCTACGAACGCCAGGAAATGACCGTCCTCGAAGAGACCAATAACCACTGGAAGACAGGGGCAAAACAAATCCTCGCCGTCGGCGACGTCGACGGCCCCCTCGACACCGACGACGACGGCCAGATCGACACCCCCGGCTACCCCGACCTCCTCGTCAACGACGGCCAGCACCTGTGGCTCTACTACGGCGACCCGGGCGGCAGCGCCTACCTCGACGCCTTCCGCGACCCCGTCCTCCTGGCCGCCGGCGACGGCATGAGCACCGGCACCAACACCCTCGACAACGTCACCATGACCGCGCCGGGTGACTTCGACGCGGACGGGTACGCGGACCTCGCCGTCCGCTTCGACAACGACGGCAGCGGGCTGTTCCTCTACGACGCCATCAACCCCGACGCATCCACCTGGCCAGGCCAGATCGACCCCACCCACCGAATCCTCATCGCCAACAACTTCGGCCCGAACACCGTCCCGATGCTCACCGCCGCACCCGACGCCAACAACAACGGCACATTCGACCTCTGGACCACCACCCCCAACAGCGGCAGACTCCGATTCTTCGCAGACTTCACCCCAGACGGACCCGGAGCAATCACCGTAGCCTCCGAACAATTCGCCAACTACCAAACCCTCGGCTGAAGCGAGATCCGTCCAATCCACGGTGGGGGCTGCCAACCCGGCAGCCCCCACCCCCCTCAGGGGTCGGTTCGTGAGCCAGGAGTCGTCGCCCGTCATACCCCCGCGGGTATGTCTCGGATCCAGCACAAATCCAGCGGCCGGGAAACCCAAACCGGGACCAACGATCCGATCACACCGACCTGACCTGCGTAAACAGATAGCCGGACGCCTGGAACCGCCCTTCAACGTTCCAGTCGAATTCCACCACGTTCGAACACGAAACGTACTCTGACCTGCACGCATACAGGACAGCTGGGATTGTTCGAAAGATTCACACGTTGAAGCGGAACTCCACCACGTCCGCGACCACGCCTCCATGAGGACACCTCGAAGATCCGCAGCCGACACCGGCCCCGCGTCGTAGCCGACCTGCGCGTCCTCGCCATCAGCGTCCGCCGCCAATAAGGGCCACACCAACATCGGCCGCAACCTCCGGCACACCGCCCGAGACCAACAACGGCCCCTGGCAGCCCTCGGACTGTCCTGCGGCAGGAAATGATCAAGAACGAGTTGGAGCGCTCCACGCGGCTGCGGCGGGAGGCCGGGATCATGCCCACCACGGCCGTGCCCGGCGAGAGCGAGGACGAGGCGCTGACCCGGGGGGCCGGGTGACCGGCCGCTGAAGTGCGGCCACGTCTACGCGATCCACTTCGCCGGCGGCTCCCGCCCACGTGCTCGTCGTCTCCTCCAAAGTGTTCAACGACGTGTAGAGGGCGGCCACCTGCGTGCTGATCTACCGGAGACCCACAAGTCCACCGTCGTCGACGTCCCGGTCGCCCACCCCCCTCCGCCGGCACGATCGCCCTGACCGAGCTGCGCACCCTGTCCGCCGACCGCTTCGAAGACGACCTCGGCCTGGTAGGCGAGCTGGTCACGGAAGCCGTCGAGGTGGAACTGCGCGCGCTGTTCGATCTGTAGGCGGAGTACCAACCCGGCGCCCCCGTGACTCCAGCCTCGCGCGTACTGAGAGCCTCGGCCGCGGCAGAACTCGCACCGGAGCCAGGTGCAGGCGGACGCTCGGTGCCGATGCATCGAGGCAACCCCCTGCTCCCGCTCGCCGAAGGAGCGTCGTACCGGCCCCGGGGGAGCGGGCTGCGCCCAGGCTGCGCTGTACAGTCCTCTACCAGGCGGTGCGAATCGCGGTGGCGACGTGGCCGACGCCGTCGTCGGGCGGCTAGCCAGGATTGTGGATGGCTCGGCGGGGTTCTGCCAGTTGTTCTTCGTGGTGACGCAGCCCAGTACGGGAAGGCCGGCGCGCTGCATGTCGTCTTCGATGCCGATCGCGAGACCCGGGTCCCGCGGTCGGCATCGCCTACGCTCGGCTGGGCTGAGGACGCCGTCCATGCCGAGGAAGGGAATGGGCGGCCTGGTCGAGGAATTACAGGCCAGCACGACCCTTTTCTGCCTTGTCCTCCTGGCCGCCCAGTATCAGCAGATCCGTTACAGATGGCTTCAGGTCAGGTCACAGCACCTTTCGGCTGGACACTCCTATGCGAACAGTCCTCCACTTCCACGCGAGTCATCAGCGGTGGTGCGCGGCGGGCGTCTTCGGTTTGCGGGCCGCTGCCCGGAGGCCTCCCCACAGCGCCGCCGCCGCAGCCTCCGCCGGGAGGGTCGCCGTCGGCGGGGCGGCCGGGGCAGCGGAGGGGGCGGTGGGGGGTGTCAGGGGCGGGGCCAGGGAGTGGAGGTTGCCGGCTACGCGGACGCCGGCGGCGGTGATGCCGGCGACTACCTCGTTCGCCACCGCCGCCGCGGCCTGGGTCGCCCAGCGCGGGGTCATGATGCGTGGGGCGTCCGGCGGGGGTGCGTACGTCTGGTCGAGGTGGCGCATCACGCCGTTGCGGATCACCTTGTGGTAATGGTCGCCCGACCAGCCGCGGGCCTCCACCTCGATGTTCAGCTGCCGCAGCAGTTCCACCTCGCCGAGCGCCAGCGAGCGGTTGATCACCCCGTCCTCCGGCTCCAGCGTCCCCGCCGCGACCCCCAAAAGCTCCTCGAAGACCCGCAGCTGCATGTCGCGGTCGGTCTCGTCGACCACCACCACCGTCAGCCGGTCAGGGCCCACCGCCCGCGCCCACCGCGCCACCAGCTCGTCGTGCCGGTGCCGCAGCCAGAACGTCGCCGCCACCGGATCCTGCCGCGGGCCGCGAAAGACGGTCTCCAGCCACTCCTCGTACGGCGTGCAGAGCCCGTCCTTGACGTCCTGCTGCCACTGAGAGGGCACGATCTTCACCAGCGGCCGCAGCGTCACCGCCACGTGGACCCGCTCCCCGCCGAGGCCCTCGACCGCCCGCCGCGCCGCGTCCGCCTCCGCGTTACAGAACGCCTCGCTGCTGATCATCACCCGGCGCTCCCCGGCCTCTGCCACCTCCGCGCACAGCCCGTCCCAGTCGGCGGCCGTCGGCGTCACCGAGCCCTTGCGCAGCCGCGCCCCCGTCACCGCGGCCGCCGCCACCCGCGCCTGCCGGCCCTTCCCCGCGTACACGGCGCCGCCCGCGGCCAGCCGCTCCCGCGAATGGTGGAACGCGCCCTGCAGCGCGGTCGTGCCGGTCTTGTACGGGCCTATGTGCAGCAGGCGCGTGCCCGCCGCGAGTGTCAGCCGCTGTTCGGCCATCCGCGCGTCCGATCCCCTCGGTCCCCTGGCCGTCCTCGGCCTCCCCGCAGGAGCGGGGAACAGGACTAAACCACAGGGCGCACCCCGCGCCACCCGGCGGGGTCGGAGTCCCGTGCTTCGTCACGGGGATCACCCCTCCCGATGTCGCGGCGCTCCCGGGCCGCGTGGGGCGAGCTGAACGGGGTGCGTCCGGGAAAGCGGCTGGCCAAGACACTGGACACGTACGGCTATCTCGTCTGGGAGGTCGGCTGGGCCAATCCCCCCGCCTCCTTCGAAGAGCTCTATGGCATCCCCGGCCCCGCCGGCCTACCGGCGGCGGCGTTGCTGCCGCGGGCCCAACGGGAATGCGCGGCTACGGCGTCCCCTGTGCCGCTTCCACGTGTCACCCGGCCCGGGGCAGCGGAGGGCGCTGACAGATGACCGCCGCGCCGCGTGCAGGACTCGAACCTGCGGCCAAGCAAAGGGACGGGATGGCCAAGCGGCTCCACCCAGTGGCCTACGCGGGCGAAAGCAGGGCCGTTCACCCGGGTCACATCCTGGGGGCGTGTTCTCAGAAGGGCTCGTCCGACGCGGGCGTACACACCGAGTGTCCCCTTGCGCCGACTCGCCTATTGAGCGCTCTCCAGCCGTCATCCAGCCTCACTGCTGCCCCCGACCAAGATCGCGTTACACAGCCATTACGCAACCGCGCGGGAACCCCCGGGAAACCGTAGGTAGAGACGTGGAAAACGGCCCTGATCCAGGTAACACCCAGTTCAGGGCCGTGAAGGCGGACGAGTCGGTCTGTACGCCGGGTTCAGTCCATGTCGTGACCGACCGGTGAGCAGTTGAGTTCCCCGCGGTCAGCGCTGGGGCTTCAGAGGGGCAAGGTGGACCCGATGGAGATCCGTCCGCCCGGCGACCAGGGGCTACGACCGTTCCCATCTGTGTGGTGCCCTGCCGGGGGCACACGCCGAAGGGCCAGCTCAGAGGCTTGATCCTCTCGAATTGGCCCCTCCCCGTGATCACGGCCGTGCCATACCGGTGCCCTAAGTTCCACTACGGGTTCCACGGCGGTATCGGCCGCCGTGGGAAGAGTGCGTGCCGCAGGCCATCGCACGCGGGGCTGCGGCGGCTACGCGGTCGACGGCGAACCGTCCCCCGACGTCACGGGGCGCGTGCATGGGAGCGCCACTCCCGCAGAGTGCCCTCCCTCGGCAGACGGGGCGACCAGCGCCGCGATCAGCCTCCCGCGCATCGACGGCCGGGGCCGTCGTCCCGGCCCGGTGACCACCGTTCCATCCGGGAGCCGTTGGGCCGGCAGCAGGGTCGGGGCTGCGGCAGGACGGGGCAGTGAGGCGCAGTGGTGGTCCAGGCCGGGGTCCTGGCGGAGGATGTGGTGGTGGAGCTTACGCAGGGACGGGCCAGGGCCCTCTCCGATTGCCTCTGGCCCAACTCCAGCTCGGCGTCGAAACGTCTGCCGAGAAGGGTGACACGCTCGCGTACCAGCCCGGCCTGGACCCGGGCCGGCCAGTCGCCGCGCAGGCCCGCAAGGGGAGTGCCGCGCCACAGACCGGTGGCCGCGCGCAGTAGCTCAGCGGCCCCTTCGCGTTCCTCTCGTGCGCGACGGACGAGCATGCGCGAGCGATGCAGGTCCACTTCGTCGGGAGCGAGTTCCAGCCGATATCTGCCGTCACCGCGGCGGAGGACGTCAGGGATACCGGCTTGTCGAAAGACTCGCCGCAATCGCGAGACATACGTGTACACGATGTCCCGGACGGTTTCCGGCGGCTGCCGACCCCAGACGCAGTCGATCAAGGTCTCGACCGTCACCGGACGACCGGAGGACATCGCCAGAACCGCCAGTACGCAGCGCTGCTGCGGTGGGCCCAGGTCGACAGGCTTGCCGGCTTCGACCCGCAGTTCAACGGTACCCAGTAGCCGCAACTCAGCCATGCCGTGGTGTCGGTGGGTTGTCATGGAGCCTCTCCGGAAGCGCGTCACAGGAGGGTGGGGTCCCGGTCGGGCGTGATGGCGGGTGTTTTGGGGGTGGGGTCGTCTGCGAGCTGGTGGTTTTCGAGGTCCAGGTGGGGGAGGGTTCGGTCGAGGGCGGCCGGTAGCCTCCAGGCGCGGTCGCCGGCGAGGGTGAGGACGGCGGGGACGATGGCCATGCGGACGACGAAGGCGTCGACCGCGACGGCCACGGCGAGGGCGACGCCGATCTGGATGATGTCGCTGGAGTCGCCGAGCACGAACCCCCCGAAGACGCTGATCATGATGATCGCGGCTGCGGCGACGACGCGGGCACCGTGCTCGAAGCCGTGGCGTACCGCCTGTGTGGCGGTGCTGCCGTGGACGTACTCCTCCCGCATGCGGGAGACGAGGAAGACCTCGTAGTCCATGGCCAGACCGAAGACGATGCCGATGAGCAGGATGGGCAGCGTACTGACCACCGCGCCGGTCGGCTGGATGCCGAGCGGTTCGAGCCAGCCCCACTGGAAGATCGCGACGAGGGTGCCGAACGTGACGCCCAGGCTGAGCAGGAAGCCCAGGGTGGCCTTGAGTGGGATGACGAGGGAGCGGAAGACGACCACCAGCAGGAGGAACGAGAGGCCGATCACGACGGGCAGGTAGAGCAGGAGCGCCTTGCCCATGGTGTCGTTGAAGTCGATGAGGACCGCGGTGCCGCCGGTGACGGCCATGGTGGCGCCGGCCTGTTCGGCTACGGGGCGGACGTCGTTTCTGATCGTCTCCACGAGGTTCTCGGTGCGGGTGCTGTCGGGTCCGCCGTCGGGGATCACCGTCAGGACCGCGGTGTCCCGGGCGGGATTGAACTGTGCGGGAGTGGCGGTGACGACGCCGTCGGTGGCGGAGAGCGCTCGGCGTACGCCCTTGGCGGCAGCCTGCGGGTCGGGGGTGTTCGCGGCGTCGACGACCACCATGAGCGGGCCGTTGTGTCCGGGCCCGAAGTTCTCGGCGATGGCGTCGTACGCCTGCCGCTGCGTGGTCTGTTCGGGGTAGATGCCGTGGTCGGGGAAGCCGAGGCGCAGGGCCGCGACCGGTGCGGTCAGGACGCCCAGGGCCACGACGGTCAGGGCCAGGACCGCGCCCGGCCGGCGCGTGACGACCCCGGCCCACCGCCGTCCGAGTCCGGGGCGTTCGAGCTCGGTGGTACGTCCCCGGCGCAGCCGGCGCGGGAGTATCCGGTGGCCGGCGAAGCCCAGGAGGGCCGGCAGGAGGGTGAGCGCGATGAGTACCGCGACGATCACCGTGGCGGCGGCGGCCAGACCCATCTCGGTGAGCAGCCTGATGCCGACCACGGAGAGCCCTGCGAGGGCGATGACGACGGTGAGCCCGGCGAACACCACCGCGGATCCGGCGGTGGCGACGGCGACCCCGGCGGCCTGGTCGGGTGCGCGGCCGTCGGCGAGTTCGTGGCGGTAGCGGGAGACGATGAACAGGGCGTAGTCGATGCCCACTGCCAGGCCCAGCATCAGCGCGAGGATGGGCGTGGTCGCGCCGAGGTCGACGATGCCGGTGGCGGCGGTGATGCCGCAGACCCCGATGAGCACGCCGGTGATCCCGGTGGCCAGCGGCATGCCCGCGGCCAGCAGGGAGCCGAGGGTGAGTACCAGGACGAGCGCCGCCACGGCCAGGCCCGCCAGCTCGCCGCCGACCGCCAGCTCGGGTTCGAGGGCGTCACCGCCGAGTTCGACCCTCAGCCCGGCGCGTTCCCCGGCCTCGGCCGCGGCGTGCAGCGCGTCCTTGGTCTGCGGCTCCAGGTCGGGGTAGGGGGCGGAGTAGGTGACCTCGGCGAGCGCCGTCGTGCGGTCCTCGCTGACCAGTCCGGAGTCGAAGGGGCTCACGACCTCCAGCACCTGCTCACCGGCCCGGAGGTCCCTGAGGATGTCGCGGACCTCACCCTCGGCCGGCGTCGATCGTCGCCGTGTCCTCGGCGAGGAACACCACACGGGCCGAGGCGCCGTCCATCGGCACACCCGCGAATCGCTCGTCCAGGAGGTCGAACGCCTCCTGGGACTCGGTTCCCGGAAGGCTGAAGGAGTCGACTGTGGAGCCGGAGAGCGTGGCGGCGGCGCCGCCGAAGGCGACTGCGACGGCCAGCCACACGGCGGCCACGAGCCTGCGGCGGGTGTGACTGAAGCGGCCTAGCCGGTAAAGGAGGGTGCCCATGAGGTTCCGTTCTCGTCGTTGGCGGGTCGAAGCAGTGGCCGAGAGCGCTACGCCGTGCGGGCCGCGAGTTCTGCGAGGTCGGCTGCGGCGGAGGGGGCACGTACCGCCAGCTCCTCGCCGTCACGGGTGGTCAGGCCGATGCCGTGCAGTCCTGGCGGGGCGTCGACGAAGCGCAGCGGGAGGGTGGCGAACGTCGCGCTGCCGACGTGCTGGGCGAGTTCGGCGGGGTCGCCGCCCACTTCGAGCCATGCGATCCGCTGCACCGGGCGCTCGTGGTCGTGCGGAACGCGGCGGGCGGGGTGAGCGGCCATGTCGGCGTGGTAGGAGAAGTTCGGCAGCCCGCGCGCCCAGGTGACCGCCGCGTTGCCGGGCGCCATGACCGTCGTCGCGACGGTGCCGTCGGGCCGGTGGGAGCCCGGTGCGGTCACGACCGTGCCGCCGAAGCGGCGCGCGACCGCCTCAAGGTCCGCCAGGGTACGGGTGCGCAGGTTCCAGTTCATCCAGTGGTCGGCCCGCTGCGTGGTGCCGGCGAACCAGGCGGCGAAAGCGCCGACGCCGGGCGGCAGGTCGTCGGTGCAGTGATCGATGACGGATTCGATGTTGAGGAAGGCGTCGCCGGGCAGCGGGACGATCCGGTTGGCCGTGGGCATCTGATCCAGCCAGCCGCCTTCGTGGCTGCGCAGCCCGGTCTCGCGGCGCAGTCGTTCGGCGCCCTTGTAGAGGTGGCGTACACCGAGCGTGAGATGGTCCAGGTCGTAGACAGTCATCGCGTACTCCTGAAGGCTCGTATCGCGTTGCTTTCTAAAATAGATTTGATTGCAAACCTAAGACCGGGAGGTGCTCGGTGTCAAAGGACCTGCCGACGCTGGATGAGGGCGTGCGCGAGATGATCTCCCTGATGCCCCGCCTCGTGGCGCGCTCCAAGCGGATGCCCATCCCCGACCAACTGCGTGACTTCGCCCTGACTCCCCGTCACCTGTCGCTGCTTGCGCTGCTGCTCTACGACGGCCCGGCGACGGTCAAGGAACTGGCGGCCGGACTGCAGGTCGCGTCCACGACCGTGAGTCTCATGGTCGGCGACCTGAACCGTCAGGGGATCCTCCAGCGCCGCGAGGACGAGGGTGACCGCCGCCGCACCATCGTCAGCATCGACGAAGAACACCGCGCCGCCATCGAAAGCTGGCTGGCCGCCGGAGCCGATGCCTGGCGCACGGCCCTCGAACCCCTGACACCGGCCGAGCGGGCCCTCGTCATCAACGCCCTGCTCACCTTCGAACGGGAGACCAAGGCCGCGACCGGACAACCCGACTGAGGGTTGTCGCCTCTTACGGCTCGTCTGGGCGGTGCATGCACACCGCCTCCGGCAGGCCGCGGACGAGGCGGTCCGGGTCGTCGAGACCGGCGGCGGCCCGGGTGCCGGGGCCACCGGCCGGTGGTCTGCCACCGCGACCGCCGAGCCGCTTGCGGTGGGCGGCCTGATCCGAGGGCTGCGGGATCACCGCCCGGATCCCACGGCGTCGCAGGTCGGAGCGGATCGCCCGCGACGAGTACGCCTTGTCCCCGAGGACCATCTCTGGCCCGGTCCGGGGGCGTCCGGTGGGTCGTGGCACCCGGATCCGTGCCATGAACTTCGCCTCTTGCGTTGTAGCGCGCTGCAACTCGTACGTTCACCGAGTCGGAACCCGCCAGCCGCTCCAGCACGAGGTGATCATGCGTTCCCACCGGTCACAGCTCATCATCTGCGCACTCCTGACGGCGTTCGTCACGGCCTGCGCCGACGGAGGCGACCCGGCGGCGGTCGGGCCGCCGACCTCCGCGAGCGGCGCGCACGAGACGGGGGCGCTGCACACGGGCTTCTCGTCCCCGACCGGGCTGGCCTTCGGCCCGGACGGCGCCATGTACGTCTCCAACTGGTCCGCGGGCACCGTGGAGCGCATCGGTACGGACGGCGCCCGCTCGACGTACCTCGACGGCCTGGACTCTCCCGCAGGGCTGGCGATGGGGGACGACGGTGTCCTGTACGTCGCGGACTACAGCGCGGACGTGATCTACCGGGCTACCGGGGCAGGTGAGTTCGAGGAGTTCGCCGACGGCTTCCGCACCCCCACCGGCATCGGCTTCGACCGGCAGGGCAACCTGCTGGTGGCCAACCGGGCGAGCGACGAGATCGTCCGGATCGGACCGGACGGGGCACGCAGCACGCTGGCCGACGGTCTGCGTACCCCCGTGGGGGTGGCCGCGCATCCGGACGGCACCGTGTATGTGGCCAACTACGACGGCGGCATCGCACGCATCCGGCCGGGTGGGAAGCCTGAGCCCCTCTCGGACGACGTCGAGGGCCCTGGCGTGGGGATCGTCGTCACCGAGGGCGGCGAGTTGTACGTTGCCGACCGCGCGGGCGGTCAGGTCACCCGCGTACGGCCCGACGGCTCGACCCGGCCCGTCCTGCGCGGCCTCGACTCGCCCGTCGCCCTCGGCATCGACGCCGCGGGCGAGTTGCACACCGCGACCTGGGGCGACTCCGCCGTCTACCGCGTGCCCGGATGACGAGGGGTCTGTTGCCTTGAAGCGCGCTCCAACCCTTACCGTCCCCGGCATGTCCATACCCCGGATCACCTCGACCACCGCCAAGCCCCTGACCATCGCCGAGACATCCGCGTTCACCGGGCTGAGCCCTACCACGCTCCGCTACTACGAGCGCATCGGGCTCATCGACCGTGTGGACCGGGCCCCGGACGGCCACCGCCGCTACCAGCAGTCGGATCTCGCCTGGCTGGCATTCCTGCTGCGGCTGCGTACGACAGCGATGCCCATCCAGGAGATGCTGCGCTTCGCCCGGCTCCGCCGCTGCGGGGACGCCACCGTACGCGACCGGCTGGAGTTGCTGCGCACCCACGAGCGCCGCGTCCGCGACGAGCAGGCGGCGGTCATGCGCAACCTCGCCGCCATCAGCGACAAGATCACCCATTACGAAGGGTTACTGGAGGACCAGGATGACGATCCCGCAGGATAAGCCCGCCCGCCGCCGTTCCCTGCTGCGCTACGGAGCCGCCGGCGGAGCCGGCGCGATGACCGCCTCCCTGCCGGCAGGCGGCCAGGCCGCGGCGCACGACGGGAGTTCCCGGCGGTACGCGCGCGGCGTGGCGCGCATGCGGCAGATCGCCGGCCCCGACGCCCTCGACACCGTCACCGCCCTGGACGATGTCGCACCCGATCTGGGGCGCTTCGTCGTCGAGTTCGCCTACGGGGACGTGCACGCCAGGCCCGGTCTGGACGCGCGTCAGCGGCAGCTCGTCACCGTCGGCGCCCTCACCGCAACCGGAGACACCGCCTCGCAGCTCCGCTTCCACATAGCTGCCGCACTGCACACCGGCCTGGCCCCGGAGCAGATCGTCGAAGCACTGATCCACCTGGTCCCCTTCACCGGCTTTCCCCGCACGCTCAACGCGCTGACCGCCGCCCGCGCCGTCTTCGAGGAGCGGCACGAGCACATCGCTCCGGTCGAGGTGCCCGCGGGCGGGGACCGCTACGGGCGGGGGGCGGAGATGCTGCGCGCGGTCGACGGCGCGCACGGTCTTGAGGTCATCGAGTCGCTGAAAGACGTGGCGCCGGATCTCGGCCGGTACATCGTCGAGTTCACCTTCGGCGACGTGTACCCCCGGCCGGGTCTGGACCTGCCCCAGCGGCAGCTCGTCACGCTGGGCGGCCTGATCGCCTTCGGCGACACCGCGCCACAGCAGCGGGTACACGTGAACGCCGCGCTCAACGTGGGCCTGTCACCCCGGCAGGTGATCGAGACCGTCATCCAGACCGTCCCCTATGCGGGATTCCCCCGGGCGCTCAACGCCGTCGGAGTGGTCCGCGAGGTCTTCGGCGAACGCGGCGTCAGCGCCTGATCCGGCCAGGGACTTGATCTGCTGGAACTTCGTCACCGCCACGACACGGCCGACGCCGAGCTGTTTGGCAGGCACTCCCAGTCGTGTGCCTGCCCTGGTCCGGGCGGCTGTCGCTTGCCCAGCGGCATCCGACACCGTCCACGGTACGGTGAGCGTCTGGTGGCCCCGATGATGGCGTCGAGCATCGTGCGGGCCGCCTACTGCTCGGCGATGGATCTGCTGATCCGGGCACGTTCGCGCCGCAGGTCCGTAGGTCCACCGGCCCACCGCCCGGCTTGGCTCGACGGGCTCCGGTGGCGGGTGTGCGATCAGGTCGACGTTGAGGAGATTGGCGATTGCCTCGTAGCTTCGGGCCCCTCTCCGGCACCGCGGCACCCGCGCGCAGTAAGCTGCGGTCACCCGTCGGCGGGCCGTCGACGGCCAGGCGGCGCGTCAGGCGAGCGCCGAGGCCGAGGTCCCGAGGTAGTTGCTGCGCAAGGGCATGCCGGACCGGCCGTCACCGCCGGTCCTGACCGTCAGTACCTGGTTGACGCCCATGGTGTTGTTCTCGAACCCGACGGCTGAGGCCGCCATGTACAGGCGCCACACCCGCGCCCGCCCGGGCGAGGTCAGCTTGACCGCCTCGTCCCAGCGCGCTTCGAGGTTGGCCACCCACGCACGTAGCGTGAGGGCATAGTGCTCGCGCAGGGACTCGACGTCGACTACCTCGAAGCCCGCTTCCTCCAGCAGCGACACAGTGGAGCCGACGGGCGCCAGCTCGCCGTCGGGGAAGACATACCGGTCGATGAAGGGGTCCATGCGGTACTCCTTCTCGTCCCGCACAGGGCGCCGCGCTATCTGGTGGTTGAGCAACCGCCCGCCCGGCTTCAGCAGTTCGTACAGGACATCCGCGTACGCACGGTACCGCTTCCTGCCCACATGCTCGGCCATGCCGATCGAGGAGATCGCGTCGAAAGGGGGGCCATCGATCTCCCGGTAGTCCTGCAACCTGATCTCCACCAGATGCTCATGCCCTGCCGCGGCGACACGCTCGCGAGCCAATGCGGCCTGCTCACCGGAGATGGTGACCCCTACGACGTGTACGCCGTAGTGTTCGGCCGCGTGCATGGCCAGCGATCCCCACCCGCAGCCCACATCCAGCAGCCGCTGCCCCTCGCGCAGGGCGAGTTTGCGGCAGACCAGGTCCAGCTTGGCCTCCTGGGCCTGTTCCAGAGTGCCGCCGGAGTCGGTGGAGGACGGGTCCCCCTCCCAGTAGGCGCAGGAGTAGACGAGGGAGGGGCCCAGCACCAGGCGGTAGAAGTCGTTGCCGACGTCGTAGTGGTGACTGATGGCTGCCTTGTCACGGCGCAGGCTGTGCGCAGGCCCACGACGGCGCACCACCTCTTCGTCGGGCGGTGACGGTGGGAGCCCGTTCCCCGCGAGGGCGAGCGTCCGGCTCACCGTACGTACGCTGTCGGGTGTGGTCAGCACGCTCAGCGCTTTGCGGATCGCCGCCGCGCGGGTGCCGGGCTGGTCCCGTTCCCACAGCAGCGTCGAGATCCGTGCCAGCAGCTCGTACAGATCGCCCTCGACTTCGAGGTCTCCGGCCACCCAGGCGCGGGCGAGCCCCAGCTCTCCGGGCCGCCACAGCAGACGCCGCAGGGCTTCGCGGTTACGCAGGACGAAGGCCGGCCCGTCTTCGGGACCGGCCGTGCTCTCGTCCCAGAGGCGGATTCCCACGGGCAGGGGGACGCCCAGCACCTGTTCACTGAAACGGGCCAGGACTGCGGCTGCCTCGGCCATCGGGCTCCTCTCGATGCAGCACTGGGCGGGCTCGGCCGGCACTACGGCTGGGCTCTGGCAACGGTTCACTCCGGCGGCTGGCGCCGGCCTGCGCGTCAGCTTCGGTATCCCACGGACATGACGGACAGAATGGGCGGTGGGAGCGGGTCTACGCGTGCTGGCGACGCTGGCGCAACAGTGGGTTGATCACCGAGTTGCACGACCGGCTGCGCGGGAAGGTGTGGCAGGCGGCGGGCCGGGACGCCGAGCCAGCGCGGACATCATCGACGCCCAGGCGGTCAAGGCCGCCGCGAGCGTGCCGGCCGCCACCACAGGTTCGACGGCGGCAAGAAGGTCAACGGCCGCAAGCGGCACATCGTCACCGACACTCTCGGCCTGCTGCTGGCGGTGCTGCCCCGCCGATGGTGCGTGGAGCGGACCTTCGCCTGGCTGATGCGCTCGCGCCGGCTGGCCCGCGGCTACGAAACCCGCACTGACCTACCGAATCCCTCAACTGTCGGACCGACCGCCCGACATCACCCGATCAAGTTCAGTAGGGGCAAGGAATGGCGCCCCGACCGCATCGACGGTGTGCGGCACCGCGCCGGGCGAGCGTTCGTCCATACGGCGGAGCCTCTCCCGGATCTTCTCTGTGTCGGGGTGGTCGATCGCCTCCAAGGCTGTGAGTGCCTGTCTCCAGGTGGTGTGAGCGCCTTCCGGGTCGCCTGTGTCGAGGAGGACGTCGCCGATGTGGCCGAGGGTGTCGCCCTCGCCCCAGCGGTTTCCGACGTCCCGGTGCACCCTGAGTGCCTCGTGGTAGCGGTCGATCGCTGCTTCGTGGCGGTGGAGCCGGTGCTGGAGGGTGCCGAGGCTGTCGAGCGTCACGCCCTCGACCCAGCTGTTGCCGGTGGCGCGCAGGAGCGTCAGCGCCTCCTGGAGGTGGCTGACGGCCTCGTCGTAGCGGCCGAGGCGCTGGTAGGCGTCGCCCAGGTTGGCCAGGACGATGCCTTCTCCCCAGGTACTTCCGACGGCCCGGTGAAGTGCCAGGGCGCGGCGGCCGTATTCGACGGCCTTGTCAGGCCGGCCGACATGGAGAGAGACGTTGCCCAGATTGCTCACGGCTTGGGCCCTGCCGCGGATGTCGCCGAGTTCCCGCCAGAGGATCATCGACCGGCGGAGGTGGGTGGCGGCTTCGTCGAATCTGCGCATCGATGTCAGCGCATTGGCCACGTCGCCATGGCTCCATGCCTGCCCGACCCGGTCGTGGTTTTCACGGGTGACGTTGAGGGACGTGTTGGCGACATCGAGCCAGTCGTGCAGGTGGCTGCGGAGATAGAAGAATCCCCAGAGGGCGGCGCTCAGGTTCCAGGCGATGCCGACGTGCTGGAGGGCGGCGGCCTGGTGGACGGCGGCGACGAGGTTGGGGCGCTCTTTCTCGCACCACTCCAGGGCTTGGTCGCGAGTGGTGAACACCAGCGGGGTGCAGCCGGGGAGTGGTGGGGTGAGGGGGATACGGCGGCGGTGCGGGGTGAGGTGGGGGTGGACGCCGTCCGCGGTGTGCAGGTACCAGGACAGCACCCGTTCGGTTGCCTGTGTGCGGTCTTCCTCCGCTTCGTACGCCTGGACGCGTTCGGCGGCGTAGGTGCGCAGCAGGTCGTGCAGGGTGTAGCGGCCGGGGGCGTGTTCGGTGAGCAGGTGAGCGCGGGCCAGATCGGTGAGCAGGCCCCGGGTTTCGCGGACGGGGAGTGCGGAGAGGGCGGCCGCGGCGGGGGCGGAGATGTCGGCGCCCGGGTGCAGACCAAGCAGCCGGAACAGCCGGGCAGCCGGGACGGACAGGGCGTCATAGGAGGTGGAGAAGACCGCGCGGATGTCGGTGCCGAGGTCGCCGCCGGTGAAGGCGTCGAGGCTCCCCCGGTTGACGCGCAGTTCTTCGGCGACGGCGCTGAGGGGGAAGCCGGGGTGGGTGGCGGCCCGGGCGGCGATGATGGCGAGGGCCAGCGGCAGCCGGGCGCAGCGCGTGATGATCTCTCGTGTCGCCGCCGGTTCCGCGGCAGGCCGCGCGGTGCCGATGCGACGGGCCAGGAGGTCGTGGGCCTCGGTGGACGGCAGGGGGTTCAGTGTCAGCGGCTGCGCCCCGTTGGTCACGATCAGGCCGGTGAGCTGGCTGCGGCTGGTGACGATGACCAGGCAGTCGGGGCAGCCGGGCAGCAGGGGGCGGACGTGTTCGGTGTCGCGGGCGTTGTCGAGGAGGATCAGCATCCGCCGGCCGGCGACCAGGCTGCGGTACAGCGCGACCTGCGCCTCCAGGTCGGTGGGGATACGGTGGGCGGGCACACCGAGCGCGTCGAGGAAGATCCGGACAGCCTCCGCCGGCGGCACCGCCGAGTCCGCCGGGTCGAAGCCACGCAGGTTGATATAGAGCTGCCCGTCCGGATAACGATGCGCAATCCGGTGCGCCCAGTGCACCGCCAGGGCAGTCTTGCCGATCCCCGCCATACCACCGATCACACTGATCACCGTGGCCGGATGCTCCTCCCCCACGGGCAGCATGGCCTCGATCTGCGCCAGCTCGGCATGCCGGCCGGTGAACGTGGCCAAATCCGCGGGCAACTGCGCCGGACGGCCCTGGCGCTCGGCGGCCGGTGAAACCCTGCTCCCCTCCCCGTCCCCGTCCCTGCCCTGCCTGCCGTCCAACTGCGCGGAGACGTGATCCGCGGAGGCGAACTCCAGGGAGGTGTCGGCGTTCAGGATGCGGTGGTGCAACTCCTGCAGCGCCGCACCGGGCTCAATACCAAGCTCGGCCGCCAGGGTGCTGTGCAAAGTGCGATACGCCGCCAGTGCCTCAGCCTGCCGCCCGGACCGGTACAGCGCCAGCATCAGAAGCCGGCTCAACTGTTCACGTAGCGGATGGTCAGCGGTCAGCACGGCCAACTCGGCGATCACCTCGCTGTGCCGCCGCAACTGGACATCGGCTTCCAGCCGCATCTCCGTCACGGACAGCCGCTGCTCCGTCAGCCGGGATCGCTCAGCCTTCGCGAACGGACCGGGCAACCCGGCCAGCGGCACCCCCTCCCAGCCCTCCAGCGCGGCACGCAACTTCTCCCCCGCAGCCGGCACGTTACCTGCAGCACGCAACCGCCTTGCCCCGGCAACCCGCTGCTCGAACACATGCAGATCCACGGCAAGCTCTGGAACCCGGACGAAATATCCGTCCGCAGACGAAACAATCACCTGTGGCACAACACCTGCACCACGACCGGGCTCAAGCACCCTACGCAACCGCGACACATAGGTACGCAGCACGGAAACGGCCGCGGCCGGCGGCTCCTCCCCCCATACCGCATCGACCAGTTCACCAGCCGTCACCGTCCGCCCGCACCGCAACAACAACGCCGCCAGCACCACCCGCTGCTGGGGCGAACCCAACTCCAACTCCCGATCACCACGCCACCCGCGCACAGGCCCCAGCACCGAAAACCGCAAAGATCCTTCATGGGGCTCGTTCATGATTCCGCCAGGGCATCCTTTGGTTCTGTCGCCGAGCCGGCGACCGTGATCGGCTTGGTTGTCGTGGACGCAGAACGGACCGGAGCCACGAGAGTGGCCAGGGGAAAAACCGCGCGGGCGATCCGCGTCAGCAATCGGCGTGGTTGCCGCCGCGGCCCGCAGGCGGCCGGCGAGGCCGATGTGATCGCAGTCACTGCGAATCGATGCGAGTCCGCCGATATCGTCGGTGGACTTGGCCGGGGAGCGAAGCTCGCGGGGCGGGTCCCGTCGGGGGCCGGGCGGACCCGGCGCCGATGAGCGTGGTACCTGCCGCAGTACCGACGAGATGGCAGGCCACCACGTCGTCGTTTCGGTGGGTCAGAGGGGGCGCGAGCGTCACGAGTGCCTCCCGTGAGCTAGGACCTGGGGAGCGATGGCTAATCTACGTAGCTATGATGGCTAGCGTCAATAGCTGTCGTGTCGAAGGTGGAAGGACGGACGATGCCAACCCCTGAGAAGACGTCGCTCAGCGCGATCATCGCTGCTGGCCGCGAGCTGCTGGAGGTGCGTGGCCAGCAGGGATTGACGATGCAGAACGTAGCCGAGCGTGTGGGGGTGCGCGCACCGTCGCTGTACAAGCACGTCGACAACCGGGCTTCCCTGCTCGCCGCCGTAGCAGAGGCCACCCTTGGGGACCTGGTTGCCCTGCTGGAGTCGACCGACGGCTCACTTGAGGAACTGGCACACGCGTACCGGCGGTTCGCCCGGGACCGGCCTGAGGGGTTCCGGCTCATGAACTCCACGCATGCACCGACCCAGGCACTCGTCCGCGTGGCCGGCCCGGTACTGATCGCCGCCAGGGATCTCGTAGGGGAGCAGGAAGCGCAGGATGCTGCGCGCCTGATGCTGGCTTGGGCAATCGGCTTCATGGATATGGAGCTGAACGGCGTCTTCCGACTAGGGGGCGACGTCGACGGAGCCTTCGCGTACGGCCTGGCCGGCATCCGCCGAGCGCTCACCGAGGACCGCCAGCCCTGAGAAACCGTTGTCTTTCCGGGTGTGATCACTGAGTTTTCGCTGGTCGGGGACGGGTGCGGTGTGTGCGTGGGAGTGGTGGCCTGTCGGGTCGTCGTTTCCTGGGAGGGCGCGGATGCCGTCGGTGGTCGGGCTGCTGGAACAACACGAGCTCGCCGCTCGTCGTCGTGTCGACGAACTGCGTGAGGAGGCCGACCGTGTTCAGGCCGAACTCGCGGAGCAGGAGTGGGTAATCGCCCGTGGGCGGGTCGAAACGGTGCTGGCCCCGGCCGGGGGCATCACCGCCGAGACCAAGGTCGCCGCCCGGGTGCGGGATGGGGAGGCACCCTTGGTGTCCCGGGGGCGGCGAAGCCGAAGTCGCAGGTGCCGGTGTGGCGCGAGGGGTTTGCCCGGTCGGTGCTGTCGGTGGACTACCAGCGCATCCTGGCCGTGCTCGCGGACCGGATCCGGCTCGGGCAGGGTCCGTTGACCTGCCAGGAGATGGCCGTCGCCTTCGGCATGGAGGTGGTGCCGGCGCGGGTGGAAGCCCTGCGGTGCACGGCGAAACGCCTGGTCACCACGGCGAGCGCGGCCGGGCAGAACCCGGCATCGCTCGCCTGATCGCTCCCACCCGGGGGCCTCCGGGAGTCCGAGGGCCCGTGCGGCCCATGCGGCGTTGCACCGCGTGCCCGGGGCAGCGTCTCCCGGCTCACCCCGCCGAGCTGCGTGCGGTCCTCGGCTACCTCCGGGGCTGGGAACGCCGGTCCGCCCAGCGGCGGTGGCTCAGTCGTTCGCCCCCGCGATGTCCCCCAGGTCGATGCGGACGAACCTGATCGTCGCGTACGTGTCGGTCTCACCGGTCTCGTACAGCAGGCCGACCTGCCCGCCCGGCAGTTGGACGAGGTCCGAGTACCCGGCGCGGGCGTCGGAGACCAGGTACCGGTGCTGCCAGCTCCGGCCGCCGTCCTCGCTGACGCGGATCGCCATCGCCGCGCGGCTGCCGGGGTCCGACGGGCCCGAGTAGAGGAGCGGGCCGCCGCGGCCGCGGATCTGCAGGACGCTGGCCTGGACGATCGGGCCGGCGAGGTCGGGTTGGGGGCGGAACGGGGTGGTGAGGGTTTCGCCGCCGTCGTGGGAGGTGGCGTCGGCGCGGTTCTCGGGGGAGCTGCCGTAGCCGTCGCGGGTGTTGAAGTAGACGGTGCCGTCGGGGAGTTCGGCCGCGGTGGTCTCGTTGGAGTTCACGTAGCCGTCGTCGGTGTCGTCGCTGAAACCGATCTGCCAGGTCTGCCCGTGGTCGTCGCTGTAGAGGCTGTGGGCGGCGTTGTACTTGCGCTCGTCGCCGAGGTCCGGCGACCCGGGGGGCGGCGCGTTGGTGTGGTCGGACGGGATGATGAGCCGGCCGCGGTGGTCGCCGCGGGTCAGCGCGATGCCGTGGCCCGGTCCCGTGGCGTACCAGCGCCAGTCGGGCCGCTTCACCGATGGGGTGATCTCGCGCAGCCGGCTGAACGTCCGCCCGTCGTCCCGGCTGGTCTGGACGAACGCCCGGCGGCTGTCCTCCGGCGGTACCTCGCCCCGGCGGATCTCGGTCTCCGTCGCGTCGCCGTCGTTGCGGGTGCTGAGCAGCACGATGTCGCCGGTGACCGGGTCGACCACGGGTGCGGGGTTGCCGATCGTGTCCTCGCCCTGGTCCGCGACCACCGTCCGCGGCCCCCAGGTGCAGCCGCCGTCGGAGGAGCGGCGGCTGACGATGTCGATCGGGCCGGTGTCCGCGCGCGTCTCGCGTGCCTCGGCGAAGGCGACGAGCGCGCCGTCGGCCGCCCGGACGATCGCGGGCACGCGGTACAGCGTCGCGCCCTCGCCGGACACGAACGGCACCGACGCGTCGCAACCCCCGTGCCCGTCCGGCCCCTTCGCCGACCCCGCGGCGGTGCCCGGCAGCGCGGTGCCCAGGGCCACCAGCGCGGTCACCATCCCGGCCACCGCCGAACGGCGCCGCCGGGACGGGGCGGCGGCGGTCGCGGTGGCGGTCGGTGTCGCACGGGCCGTGGCTGACGTGGCTGGCTGCATGGCGTCTCACCTCTCGGTCGAACGGCGATCGAGGGCATGCCCGCGATCCCGAAGCCACACACCTCGCCGGGCGGGAAACCCGCCCCGCTCCGGGCGCGCCGGCGCACCGCCCGGGTCCGATCCGCCCCGGCGGCGGCTCCTAGCGCCGGTGCAGCACCTGCACCGCCGGGGTGTCGCCGCCGCCGATCAGGGGGAGGAACAGCGCGGTGTCCCGCAGGGGGCGGTACGGGAGGTCGGTGCCGTCCGGCAGCGCCTCGGGGTCGCCGGTCGCGAGGTCGACCTGGACGGCGGTCTGCGGGCCCTCCGTCTCCTCGGTGACGAAGCCGTAGCCCGTGCCGTCGTCGGTGACCGACAGCAGGTGCATGTCCTTGCGGTCGCCGTCGCCGGCCAGGCAGACGCCCTCGCCGGTCTTCAGGTCGAACGCCGCCGGGCCCGCCGCCGCGTACCGGCCGCCCGGCGAGACGGACATCTCCGGTGTCCGGCCGGACCCCCGCTCCCACACACTCCCCTGCTCCGCCACGTCCTCCGCGTCGCAGTCCACCTCCGCCCGGAGTTCCCCGGTCCGCGCGTCGTGCACCGACCAGATGTAGTCGGCGTCGAATCCGCCCTCGCCGACCCGCCAGGCGGCGGCCACGTGCGTGGGGGAGGCGGCCGTCACCCGGCCGTTGATCTCGTCGCCGTACGGGTCCTTCCACACGCCTTCGGGCGCGAAGTCCTCGTTGAACCAGCCGCCCGGGACGCCGAAGCCGCCGCTCGCCATGCTCACCACGGGACCGTCGCCGCCCGCCCCGACGACCTTCCCGTCGATGCACGACCCCGGACCGCACTGCGGCATCTCCAGGTCCTCGTAGCCGAACGCGGTGCTCTCGCCGGTCGTCAGGTCCACGGACACGCCGTAGGTGTCCGACCCGACGGGCTCCCAGGTGACCAGCGCCCCGTCACCGCCGTCGCGCACCTGCACGCCGGTCGGGGCGTCCACCGGTACGGAGACCTGCCGCGCGGGCGCCGTCGCGTCGCCGGAGCCGTCCGCGGGGAAGACCGCCAGCCGCACGACCTCCTTGCCGTCGTGCAACTCGTCCTTGCCCTCCATGCCGTGTGCCCAGACGACGACGTACTCGCGACCGTCCTGCACCACGGTGGCCACGCTGGGGACCGTCGGCGCCCCGTCGGCCGACGGATCCTCGGCGGGCGGCGGCGGGGTCCACTTCCCGCTCGACCAGCGCAGATCGCCGGAGCGGGCGTCGCGGGCCTCGACGGTGTAGCCGCCCGAGCCGCCGGAGGCGTCGGAGGTGCCGAGGAGGTACGCCACGGTGTCCGCGCGCGGCGCTACGGTCACGGGCGTCGCGGTGGCCGTCGAGCCGGCCAGCCACTCCAGCGGCTGCGACCAGCCCTCGGCCCCGTCGTACGCCTGCGGCACCGGCGACGTCCCCACCGGCCCGGCCGCCGCCCCGCCGTCCGCCTCGGCACCCGCCTCTGCGCCCGCCTTGCCCGGGTCGCCGGAGCCGCCGTCGCCACCGGAATCGCCCCCGCAGCCCGCGATCAGCCCCAGCACCGCCACGGCCCCGACCGCCGACCTCACACCCCGCATGCACTCCCCCTTGATCCCACGGCCGGTTCGGCGGGCCACCCTACAGATCGTCAGGTGATCACGCGAAGGCGGAGCATCGGTCGCCGGCTGACTCCCCCTGGCGGGCGGCGGCGCGCTTCAGCCGGGCGCGGACTCCGCCGCCAGGATCGTCGCCGCCGTCTCGCGCGCGTACAGCGCCGGCGCGCTGCTGCGGGAGATGGCGGCGACCGTGAGGGAGCCCGCGTACAGGACCAGGAAGCGGTTCGTGACCGCGTCCGGGTCGGGGACCCCGGTGGCGGCGATCAGGCCGCGGAGGTACGCGCGGACGGCGCGCTGGTGGTCGTGGACCGCGGCGGCGGCGCGGGCGCTCTCGGCGCCGACCTCGTTGAAGGCGTTCGTGAAGGGGCAGCCGCGGAAGCCCGGTTGGCCGAACCACCAGTGCAGCCAGTCGAAGACCGCCAGCACCCGCTCGTGCGGCAGGCCGGTGGCCTCCTTCGCGACGAAGTCCGCCAGCTCCCCGCGCACCCAGCGGTCGCGGCGCCGCAGATACGCCTCGACCAGCTCGTCCTTGGAGGCGTAGCAGCGGTAGAGCCGTTTGAGGGAGACGCCGGCGGCGTCGCGGATCCGGTCCATGCGGACCGCGCGGATGCCGTGGGCGTAGAAGAGTGCGTCGGCGGCTTCGAGTACGCGCCGCCGGGCCGCCTCGTTCTCCGCGTCGTCCATGTGCCCTGCTCCGTCCCGCGTTCCCGCCGCTGTGCCCGCCCGTCACACCGCTGCGCCGATCACAAAGTACCGGCGCCGTCCCGATCCGGTCCCGGGGGCGTCCGGCCGGTTGAGAACGACCGTTCTCGACACTACTCTCTGGGCGGAGAACGGTCGTTCCCGACCGTTCCACGCCGTCGGTGCCGGCGGGTCCGGAACAGGGGACCGGATCCGCCGGGCACCGCCGGCAAGCCCCGGAGCAGCAGAAACCGGGCATCGGGGGAGGCGGGCGGGGGCGACACGACCGCCCCCGCCCGTGTCGGGTTTGCGATAGAGCGCCCTCGAAGTCATAGCGTCCCCGATATGACGCACACGACCACTCCGCAGCAGCCAACCGGCTCCGGCTTCGACGCCCGGAGCACCACCGCCGACGTCCTGCGGGGCGTCGACCTGAGCGGCCGGACCGCCGTCGTCACCGGCGGCTACGTCGGCCTCGGGCTGGAGACGACCCGCGCGTTCGTACGGGCCGGGGCCCGCGTCGTCGTACCGGCCCGGCGGCGCGACGCCGCCGAGCAGGCGCTCGCCGGCCTGGCGGGCGCCGGTGGGAACGGCGCCGGCCCCGGCGGTGTCGAGGTCGAGCAGATGGACCTCGCCAGCCTGGACGGCGTCCGCCGCTTCGCCGACCGGTTCCTCGACTCCGGCCGCTTGCTCGACATCCTCGTCAACAACGCCGGCGTCATGGCCAGCCCCGAGACCCGGGTCGGACCCGAGGGCTGGGAGGGGCAGTTCGCCGTCAACCACCTCGGCCACTACGCCCTGGCCAACCACCTCCGCCCCGCCCTCGTACACGACGGCGGCGCACGCGTCGTCGCCCTGTCCTCCCGCGGCCACGACTTCTCGGGCATCCGCTGGGACGACCCGCACTTCCGCGCCGAGCCGTACGACAAGTGGGCCGCGTACGGCCAGTCGAAGACCGCCAACGCGCTGTTCGCCCTCCATCTCGACGCCCTCGGCCGGGATTTCGGCGTACGCGCCTTCAGCGTGCACCCCGGGTCGATCCTGACCGAACTCGCCCGCCACATCCCCCGCGAGGAGCAGATCGCGCAGGGCTGGATCGACGAGGAAGGCAACATCAGCGGCGCCTTCAAGACCACCGAGCAGGGCGCCGCCACCCAGGTCTGGGCCGCGACCGCGCCGGGGCTGGCCGGCCTGGGCGGCGTCTACTGCGAGGACTGCGACGTCGCCGAGCCGGCCGGCCCCGGCGGGGAGCGGGAACTGCGCCCGGGGGTACGGGACTACGCCGCCGATCCGGACCAGGCCGCCCGGCTGTGGGCGCTGTCGGCGGAGATGACGGGCGTCGACGCCTTCGGCCCGGCGTCCGCCCGGGGGTGAGCCGGACCGGACGCCGGCCGGTGAACCGGCAGGCGGGCCGACGGCCCCGCGACACGGGGCGCGGGACCGTCGGCGTACGGCACCCGGCGGCGGGCGCTGGCGTCAGCAGCGCTTCTCGGACGCGGCCTGGTTGGGCAGCGGCGCACCCTCGGCCCGCAGCGTGCCGACGGCGGCGGTGCAGTCCTCGGCGGTGTCGGTGCCCTGCGTCCAGAACTCCTGCTGCTTGGTGTTCGCGTGGCTGATCTTGCCGAGCACGGCGTCCTGGTCGTAGCTGAACACGCCGAGGGTCACGTCGTAGGGCTTGGCGGTGGTGTGGAAGCTGTCCCACACCCACAGGTAGCCGTAGTTCTCCTTGCACGACGGCGAGTAGAACTGCTTGACGGAGGCGACGGTCGCGCCGCTCCGCTTGATGTGGGCGGTCGCGCCGATCTGGTACGCGTCGTCGCAGACCCCGGCGGCTTGCGCCCGCTTGCTCTCGGGGTTGCCCTGGGCGGTCGGCGCGGTGGCCGCGGCCCGGTCACCCTTGCCGGCGGGCGCCGGCGCGGGGCCGCTGCCCGCGTAGGCGGCACCGGCGGGCGTGAGGACCAGCGCGGTCGCGGCGACGGCCAGAGCGAACTTCCTGAGTCGGGTGGAACGCATAGCTGTACTCCCTTTTCTGGACACAGAGGGATTTCAGAAGCATGCGGCTCATGCCCTGGATACCCGGTAAGACCCGTGACGCCCCTCAGGGGTTGTAGAACCCTTCGGCGCGAATTTCCGCCAATCCCCGGGACCGGTGCGGGGATTGCACGACGCGTGGCGGCGCGCGGGCGCGCCGCACAGGCGGGGGCGTACGCGGGCGGCGCTAGAGTGAGGGCGTGACCTCCCCTGCGGATGACGCTTCGACGCTGGTCGGCGACGAGGAACGGGACAGCGGCGCACGGCGGTTGCGGGACGCGTACGCCGAAGGCCGGCTGACCCGCGAGGACATGGACGCGCGCCTCGACGGGGTGCTCTCCGCCACGACGCGCGGCGAACTGGCCGCGGCCCTGGCGTCGTTGCCGGCGGAGGACCCCGGCACGACGACCACGATCGGCGCCGCCGCCGGGCGGGTCCGGCGCAGCGGCCCGTGGCGGGTGCCGCGGACACTGCGGGTGGAGTCGGCGTACGGGCGGGTGCAGTTGGACCTGTCGCGGGCGGTGATCGAGCACCCGGTGGTCGACATCGTGCTGAACGTCGGCACCGGCAAGGCGGCGATCACGGTGCCGCACGACGCGGCGGTCGACCTCGACGGCCTCACGACCGGCTACCGGGACGTCGTCTACAAGCCCCCGCGCCGCCCCGCCACCGGAGGGCCGACGATCCGGATCACCGGCGTCATGGGCTTCGGCCGGCTGACGGTACGCCACGCGCGTCGCTGACGGGCGGCGAACCCCCGGGCGGGCGGCGGGACGGCGTGCACCGCGAGGGCCGGGCCCTTCTCACCCACATGGCCCCACCCGCGTGAAACTCCGCCACGGGTGAGCAATAGTGACAAATGTGACCCGTGGACTCCGGGCGACACCTGGTCGCTGCACTCGCGCCGGCGTGGGCACGTCGCGCTGACGCTTGTCGGTGGTCGGCGTGGTCAGCGATTCCCCTCGTTACGTCTCCCCGTTCAGGACAGGTGGATTCCATGCCCGATGCGTCAACGCAGGTGCTGTCCATGACCCCGGCGGTAGCCGCAAACGGAGACGGCAGCCTTCAAGTCTTCGTGCGCGGCACCGACAGCGCCATGCACCACAGGAAGCAGACCGCCCCCAACGCCGCCTTCGCCGACTGGACGACTCTGGGCGGCGGACTTGCCAGCGGCCCGTCGGTGAGCCGCAGCGTCGATGGCCGTCTCGAGGTGTTCGTACGCGGCACCGACGGCGCCCTCCGCCACAACTGGCAGACCACCCCCGGCGGCAACTGGAACGGCTGGTCCAGCCTCGGCGGCGGACTCACCAGCGCCCCGGCGGTAGCCGCAAACGGTGACAGCAGCCTTCAGGTGTTCGTGCGCGGCAACGACGGCGCCCTGCACTACCGGAAGCAGGGCGCCCCCAATGCCGGCTTCGCCGACTGGACGAGCCTGGGCGGTTTCCTCACCAGCGTCCCGGTGGTGGGTCGCAATGCCGACGATTCCCTTCAGGTGTTCGTGCGCGGTGGGGACGCCGCCTTGCACTACAGGCAGCAGGGCGCTCCCGGTGACAACTGGAACGATTGGGTGAGTCTGGGCGGCGCACTCACCGATCAGCCGGACCTGGGCGGCGTGCTCCCCAGCGAGCCGGCGGTGGGCCGCAGCATCGACGGACGACTTGAGGTGTTCGTGCGCGGCACCGACGGCGCTCTCCACCACAACTGGCAGACCGCTCCCGGCGGCAACTGGAACGGCTGGTCCAGCCTCGGCGGCGGACTCACCAGCGCCGCGGCGGTGGCGAGCAATGCTGACGGCAGTATTCAGGTGTTCGTGCGCGGCACCGACTTCGCGTTGCACTACAGGAAGCAGACCGCCCCCAACGCCGCCTTCGGCGACTGGACGACTCTGGGCGGTCAACTCACCAGCAATCCGGTGGTGGGCCGCAACGCCGACGGCCGTCTCGAGGTGTTCGCGAGCGGCACCGACGGCGCCCTCCACCACAACTGGCAGACCACTCCCGGCGGCAACTGGAACGGCTGGTCGAGCCTCGGCGGCGGACTCACCTAGAAGAACACGATGTCGTGGGCCGTCCGATCAGGGCGGCAAACCGGCAGGGCAGCCGGCTGCGCCGGTCGTCAGGGGGTACGGGCCGGGGTGCGGGTGGCGTGGTGGAAGGCGGCGTAGGGGCCGTTGCGGGCCAGGAGGGCTTCGTGGGTGCCCTGTTCTGCTATGCGGCCGGCGGCGAAGAAGACGATCCGGTCGGCGTTGCGGACGGTGCGCATCCGGTGGGCCACGATGACGACCGTGCGGCCCGCCATGAGGCGTTCGACGCCCTGGTGGACGGCCGCCTCGTTCACCGGGTCGAGCGCCGAGGTGACTTCGTCCAGCAGGACGACGGGGGCGTTCTTCAACAGCGCGCGGGCGATCGCCACCCGCTGGCGTTCGCCGCCGGAGAGCGCCGTGCCCGCCTCGCCGACGGCGGTCGCCCAGCCGCCGGGGAGGCGGTCGACCACCTCGTCGAGCCGGGCGGCGGTGGCGGCGGCGCGGACCTCGGCGTCGGTGGCGTCGGGGCGGCCGAGGCGGACGTTGTCCTCGATGGTGCCGTCGAAGAGGTGGACGTGCTGGAAGACGACGGCGATCCGGGACATCAGGGTCTCGGTGCCGATCGCGCGGACGTCCTGGCCGCCGACGCGGACGGCGCCCTCGTCGACGTCGTAGAAGCGGGTGAGGAGGTGCAGCAGGGTGCTCTTGCCGGCGCCGGACGGGCCGACCACGGCGAGGCGTTCGCCTTCCGCGACGGTGAGGGACACGCCGTCCAGGACCGTACGGTCGCCGTGGCGGAAGGTCACCGCGTCGAACTCCAGGGCATGGCCGACCGGCTCGACCGGGTCGGGGGCTTCGGGGAGGGGCTCCGTGCGCAGCACGGTGTCGAGCTTCGTCACCACGGTGCGCGCCGCGCGGAACTTGCCCGCCACGTCCGACAGGGACAGCAGCGGGTCCGCGCAGCGGGCGGCGAGGACGAGCAGGGCGAGCACCTCGGCCGCGCCGGCGTCGCCGGTGAGGGCGAGGTGGGCGCCGAGGGCGAGGAGCGTGGTGAAGAGCGCCTGCACGGTGAGCGTGAGGCCCAGGGCGCCGGGCAGGACGGACAGCGTGGTGCGGCGGGAGGCGCGCTGCACGTCGTGCAGGGAGTCGTCCAGCAGCCGGAAGCGCTCGGCGGACCTGCCGCCGGCGCGCAGCACGGGCTGGGCCTGGAGGTACTCGATGACGCGCCCGGTCGCCTCGTGGTCGCGCGCGACCCGCTCCTCGTCGGCGGCGGCCATCGACCGGCTCGTCCAGACCTGCACGGCGGCGACCACCGGGACGGCGGCGAGCGCGGCAAGCCCCAACTGCCAGTTGAAGACGAGCATGACGGCGACGATCGTCAGCGGGGTCACGGCGGCGGAGAGGGACGGGGCCAGCAGGTGCGCGATGACGCTCATGGCCTGCAGCACGCCCTGGCCGGCGAGGGCGGAGACCTCGCCGACGCGGCCCGGGCTGTACCAGCCGACGGGCAGCCGGGCGAGGTGGTCGCCGAGCCGGTGGTACAGCCCGCGCAGCAACTCGGTGCCGACGCGGAAGCCGGCGAGGTCACTGGTGAACCGCAGCACGCCGTAGACCGCGAAGGCGGCGCCGAAGGCGGCCAGCCAGGGCCAGGCGTCCTCGGGCGAACTGCCGAAGAGCGCGCGCAGCACGGGGACCAGCAGCGCGTAGGACAGTCCCTCCACGACCGCGGTCACCAGCATGAGCGCGACGGTCCGGCGCAGTGGGCGGGCGTGCTGGTGGCCCAGCACCCGCAGCAGGGTACGGATCATCGCTGCTCGTCTCCTTGCGGGACGGCACCGGGGGCGACCGTCGCGCTCGCGGGGGTGGTCGGGGGGTCGGAGGCGGGTCGGCTGCGGGGGGTGGGTGGGGTGTCGGCGGTGCGTGGGGGGTCGGCGGTGTGTGCGGGCTCGCACGTGGGTGGGGTGTTGGGCGTGGGTGGGGCCTCGTGGGTGCGGGCCGGTCGGGGTGGGGCGGCGGCGGTCGTGGCCCCGCGGGCGGCGGCCGCGGGCGTCGCCGCCGCGGCGGCCGCGGGCGGCGGCGACGGATCCGGTGCCGTCTCCGGTGCCGTCGCCATCTGATGCGTACGCCAGAACTCGGCGAAGGCGCCGCCGCGGGCCAGCAGTTCCGCCGGGCTGCCCTGCTCGGCGATCACCCCGTCCACCAGCATCACGACGGTGTCGGCCTCCGCGACGGTCTCCGGCCGGTGCGCGATGATCAGCGTCGTCCTGTCGTCGCCCGCGGGTGTCGCGAGGGTGCGGCGCACCGCGAGTTCGGTCTGCGGGTCGGCGAAGGAGGTCGCCTCGTCGAGGACGAGCACGGGGGCCGCGGCGAGCAGGGCGCGGGCGAGGGAGAGGCGCTGTGCCTCGCCGCCGGACAGCTCCGCCTCTTCGCCGATCACCGTGTCGTAGCCGCGGGGCAGTTCCAGGATCCGGTCGTGGACGTGCGCCCGGCGGGCGGCGCGGATGACGTCCGCCCTGTCGGCGTCGGGGACGGCGAGGGCGATGTTCTCGGCGACGGACGCGCGCAGCAGGCGGACGTCCTGGAAGACGAACGCGACCGCGCGGTACAGGTCGGGGCCCGCCACGTCGCGGAGGTCGACGCCGCCGAGGAGGACCGCGCCCCGGTCGGGGTCGAAGAACCGCGGCAGCAGCCGGACCAGGGTGGACTTCCCGCTGCCCGAGGGGCCCACGACCGCGGTGACGGTGCCCGGTTCGAGGACCAGGTCGATCCCGCGCAGCACCTCCCGCCCCGCGTCGTAGCCGAAGCGGACGTCGCGCAGCTCGACGCGGTGACCCCGCGGCGTGAGCGGACGCGTGGGCTGCGGCAGCGGGTTCACGTCGAGCACGTCCCGGATACGGCCGACCGCGCGGCGGGCGCCCTGGAGGTCGTCGAAGCCGTGGCCCAGGGCGGCGACGGGGGCGGTGAGGCCGAGCCCGAGGAGGAGGAAGGGCAGGAGGTCGGCGGGGGCCAGCGCCCCGGCCGTGATCATGGAGGTGCCGCCGACGAGCACGACCAGCAGCACGAACGGCGGCGACAGCGCCACCTGCATGCCGGCCCCGATCGGGGAGAGGCCGCGGACCATCCGCTGGAAGGTGTCGGCGAAGTCGTCCGCTGCGGTACGGAACGCGCGGTGCGCGCGCTCGCCGCCGCCGAACGCCTTGACCTCGGCGATCCCCTGCGCGAACTCGACCGAGGCGCTGGAGATCCGGCCCATGGCCGCGTCGAACTCCTCCTGGTCGCGCACCCGCGCGGGAGTCATGAACAGCGGGACGTGCGCGAGGGCGACGACCACCGGGACGAGTGTGAGGAGCGTGAGCCGCCAGTCGACGGTGAAGAGGTACGCCAGCGAGGCGGCCGGCACGACGAAGGCGGAGATCAGCTCGCCGGGAGCGTGGGCGATGAGCGGATGCATCGCCGCCACGTCCTCACCGACCACCTTGGCGAGTTCGCCGGTCCGGCGCCGGGAGAACCAGCCGAGGGGCACACGGCCCAGGCCGGCGGCCAGCCGGCGGCGGAACGCCAACTGCACCCGGCCGTCGAGGAGATGGCCGACGCCGGACGACGCGGCCGTGAACAGCAGCCGCACGAGCAGCCCGGCGGCGCCCACGGCGACGACGGCCCAGAGCCGGTCGCGGTCGACGGGCCCGGGGGCCAGCAGCGTCCGGCCGGCCTCGACGACGGCGAGCAGCGGCACGAGGCCGGCGAGGGCGCCGACTACCTGCAGCAGCACGACGGCGGCGAACCCCCGGAGGTGGGGGCGGAGAAGCCCGGAGATCGTGCGCGGCGACTCCGCCGGGTGCGCGAGGGCGGGTGCGGACCGGGGTGCAACGGGGGCGGGTGCCGGGCGCTCCGCGGTCGGGTCGGCGTCCGCCGGCGGTGGTGGCGCCGGAGCCGGTGGCCGGCCGGCTTCCGGGCCTGCCGGGGCGGCGTTCCCCGGCGCCGCGTCGGCTGGTCGCTTCCCGCCAGCGTCTGCGCTGCGTGGCAGCGCCGTGGTGGCGATCAGGACCGCCACCACCAGCAGCGCCGCGCACAGCGTCAGACCCAGCGCGTATCCCTCGCTGAGGGCCTCCGGTGTCGGAGACTCCCCCGTGCGGTCGTGCGCGGCGGTGCCGAGGGCCGCCAGGCCCAGGGCGGCGCCCAGTTGGCGCGCGCTGTTGAGCAGGCCGGAGGCCATGCCCGCCTCGTGCGCCGCCACACCGCCGGTGGCGACGTTGACCAGGGGGCCGAGGACGAGGCCGAAGCCGACGCTGGCCAGGATCGAGGGGCCGAGCACGTCCACCGCGTACGTGCCGTCCGGGTCGATGAGACCGAACCAGGCGAAGCCGGCGGCGGTCAGCAGCCCGCCGCCGGCGAGCAGGAGCCTCGGCGCGTACCGGTAGCCGAGCTTCACCGCCAGCACCGAGCCGGCGACCACCCCGAGGGCGAACGGCAGGAACTGCAGGCCCGTCTCCGCCGGGCCGTTCCCCAGCACCCGCTGCAGGTAGAGCGACACGAAGTAGAACGACGAGGCCATGGCCGCGCCGATCACCAGCGTGTACGTGATCGCGCCGAGCACCGCGCGGTTGGCGAGCAGGCCGAGGCGGACCAACGGGTCACGGCTCGTGGTCCGTTCGACCAGGACGAACGCCGTGAGCAGCGCGAGGGCGACGGCCAGCGTCGTGACCGTGACGGCGGAGGTCCACGCGTGCCGGTCCGTACGGACGATGCCGAACACCAGCAGCGACATGCCGCCCGTCGCGAGCACTCCCCCGAGCACATCGGGGCGCCCCCGCTTCCGGCCCCGGCCCCGGTCCTCGCCCTCTGCCCCGCCCCCGTCCTCGCCGCCGGCGAGCCCCCGCGGCCCGTCGGCCGTGACGCAGCGCCAGGTCAGGGCCAGCGCGATCAGCGCCATCGGCGCGTTCATGAACATCACCCAGCGCCAGCCCGCGTACTCCGTGAGCACGCCGCCGATCAGCACCCCGAGCGCGCCGCCCGCGGCGTTCGTCGCGCTCCAGATGCCGAACGCCCGGACCCGCGCCCGCCCTCCCGGGAACGTCGCCGTCAGCAGCGCCAGCCCCGCCGGCGCGAGGGCCGCGGCGCCGACGCCCTGGGCGGCCCGCGCCGCCACCAGGTGCCCCGGTTCCGTGGCGAAGCCGCCGAGGAGCGAGGCGACGCCGAACAGGCCGAGGCCGACGAGCAGCATCCGCCTCTGCCCGTAGCGATCGGCGGCCTTGCCGCCCAGCAGCAGCAGGCCGCCGAAGGTGAGCGCGTAGGCGTGGATGACCCACGTGAGGCCCACTTCGCCGAAGCCGAGGGCGGCGCCGATCTCCGGCAGCCCGACGTTCACCACCGACAGGTCCAGCGACACCAGGAACTGCGCCACCGCCGCCGTGGCCAGCACGAGCCCCGCCCGCGCCGCACCCGCGGAGCCGCCCGGCGGGCCTTCCCGGCCCGCCTCCCCCTTCCGGCTCCCCGCCTCTTCCCGGCCCGCCGTCCCGTCCCGGTCCCCCGTCATCGCCCCTCCCGCGATCGCCCGACTTCCGGAACATGTTCCGGAACACGTTCCTAAAGTACACCACCCCTCCGACAACACCCCTGCCAAGCCCCCGACCTGGGGCGATTTCCCGGGCAGACCCCGGGGCAGCATGATGGGACGGTGCCCGGACAACGAGACAGCCGACAGCCCGCCTCCCCGCCCCCCGGCCGCACCGGCCGGCCGCGCTCGACGTCGCGCGCCGAGATCCTGGCGGCGGCCCGCCGGGTCATCGACGAGGACGGCTGGGAGACGCTGACCGTCCGCCGGCTGGCCGCCGAGATCGGCGTCGGGACGACGACGCTCTACCACCACGTGCACAACAAGGACGACCTGGTGGTCGAGCTGGTCAACCAGCACCTCGGCCAGCTCGACCGCCCCGAGCTGCCCGACGACCCGCGCGAGCGGATCGTCATCGCCGCCACGACGATGCACGACGCCCTGGCCGCCTGGCCCTGGGCGGCCGAGGCGCTGACCGCGGACGGCTTCCTCGGCCGGCTCGGCGACTCCGCCCTGTGGATCGTCGAGACGATCGTCGCCGGAGCGGTGGACTCCGGCTGCACGCGGGAGCAGGCCGTCGACGTCTTCCGGAGCATCTGGTACTACACCGTGGGCGAAGTCCTCGTACGCGCCCGCTCGGACCGCCGCCGCGCGGACGTCGGCGCCGCCGACCTGGCGTTCGGCCTGCGCCGCCTCGACCCGTCCCGGCAGCCGCAGTTGGCGGCCATCGGCGCCCTGTGGCCGGAGCGGTCCGCCCTCGACCTCTACCCGCAGGTGCTGCGGATCATCGTCGACGGGCTCCTCGCCGAGGCCGGCCGGACCGCCTGAACCAGCCCCACCCCACCCCCCTCTCCGCACCAGCCAACAATTTGAACAAAACAACAACTAGAACTATCGTTCAAGAAAGGTCGTCCACCGCGCCGAGGGAGCCCGTATGACCACGTCCGTCGCCCGCCGCGCCGGCCCCCGGGAATGGGCGGGCCTCGCCGTGCTCGCCGTCCCCACCGTGCTGCTCGGCCTGGACGTCACCGTCCTCTACCTCGCGCTCCCCGCGCTGGCCGCCGAGTTGCACCCCGGCGGCACCCAAACCCTGTGGATCATGGACGCGTACGGCTTCCTCATCGCCGGATTCCTCGTCACCATGGGCACGTTGGGCGACCGCTTCGGCCGCCGCCGGCTGCTGCTCGTCGGCGCCGCCGCCTTCGGCGCAGCCTCGGTCGCCGCCGCGTACGCGCCCGGTGCCGAGGCGCTGATCGCCGCGCGGGCCGCGCTCGGGGTCGCCGGGGCGACCCTCATGCCGTCCACGCTCGCGCTGATCAGCAACATGTTCGCCGACGCCCGCCAGCGCGCGCTCGCCATCGGCATCTGGGCGACCATGTTCGCCCTGGGCATGGCCGCCGGCCCGCTCGTCGGCGGGGCGCTGCTGGAGCGCTTCTGGTGGGGCTCGGCGTTCCTCGTCGCCGTGCCGATGGTCGCGGTGGTGCTGGTCGCGGCGCCCTTCCTGCTGCCCGAGTACCGGGCGCGGCAGGACGGCCCGTTCGACCTTCCCAGCGTCGCGCTGTCGCTCGGCGCGATCCTGCCCGTGGTCTACGCCGTCAAGCACGTCGCGGCCGAGGGCACCGGCGGCCTGGGCGGTGCGACGGTGCCGGCGCTCGCGGTCGGCGCGGCCTCGGGCGTGTGGTTCGTACGGCGGCAGCGCACGCTCGCCGCGCCGCTGCTGGACCTGCGGCTGTTCGCCGAGCGGACGTTCGGGGTCGCGCTGGGGCTGCTGCTCGCCGGGCTCGTCGGGGTCGGCGGGGTGATGTATCTCGTCACCCAGCACCTGCAGTTGGTGGAGGGCATGACGCCGCTGGCCGCGGGGGTGTGGATGGGACCGCCGGCGCTGATGATGTTCGTCGCGGCGATCGGGGCGCCGCTGCTGGCGCGCAGGATCCGCCCGGGGTACGTCGTGGGGGCGACACTGGGCGTGTCCACGATCGGGTACGGGCTGCTCGCCACGGTCGACCGCACGGCCGGCGCGGGCCCGGTCGTCACCGGCTTCGCGCTCGTCTACCTCGGGCTCGGCGCCCTCGCCGCGCTGGGTACGGACCTCGTCGTCGGCTCGGCGCCGCCGGCGAAGGCGGGGTCGGCGTCGGCGCTGTCGGAGACGGTGCAGGAGCTGGGGCTGGCGGTGGGGGTCGCGGTGCTGGGGAGCGTCACGACGGTGGTGTACCGCGCGCGGATGGAGGGGTGGATTCCGGCCGGGCTGCCGGACGGCGCGCGGGCGGCGGCGGGCGACAGCCTCCCGGCCGCGGCCGGGAGGGAGGCGGAGCTGCCGGCGTGGGTGCTGCGGCGTTCGGAGGAGGCGTTCGTCGCGGGGCTGAACGTGGCCACGGGGATCGCGGGGGCGGCGGTGGCGGCGCTCGCGGTGGTGGCGTCGGTGGCGCTGCGAGGGGTGGGGCCGACGGAGGCGGCGGAAGCGGCGGAGCCGGCAGAGGCCCGGGAAACGGGCTGAGCCCGCCGACTACCCTGGTCCCACCCACGACCCCGACGGGAGGCCCGCATCGTGGAGCAGGGCGTGACGCGACGCAAGGCCGGGCAGGGCGTGACACGACGCGCGGCCGAGCCCGTCACCGACGGCCGCCGCGCCCGCGGCCTGCGCCGCCGGGCGGAGATCATCGAGGCCACGCTCCGGGTCGTCCAGCGCGACGGCGCCGGCGGCGTCACGCACCGCACCGTCGCCCGCGAGGCGGACGTCCCCACCAGCCTCACCGCGTACTACTTCGCGACCCTGGACGACCTGCTGGTCGCGGCGCTGTCCACGGTGGCCGACGAGTACACGCACCGCCTGCACGAGATCATCGAGGGCGAGGGCGACGACCTCGACGGCCTCGCCGCCCTCGTCGCGTCCGCGGGCGGCGACGGCCGCAAACGCGCGCTCGCCGAACGCGAGTTGTCCACCATGGCGGCCCGCCGCCCCGCCCTGCGCCCGGTCGCGCGGCGGTGGCGGGAGGTCGTGGCGAAGATCGGCGAGCGGCACACCTCCGACCCGCGGGCGGTCGACGCGCTCGTCGCCGCGACGGACGGGCTGTGCGCGGACATCCTGCTCACCGACGCCCGCCCGGACGTCCGCCGGGTCCGCGCCGTGCTCGCGCACAGCCTGCGGACCGACGGGCAGAACGACCGCGATTAGTCCAGCACGGCGGCGACCGCCTCGATCTCCACGAGCTGGTCGTGGTAGCCGAGGACGGTGACGCCCATCAGCGTGCTGGGCACGTCGTGTGCGCCGAAGGCGTCCCGTACCACCTGCCACGCGGTCACCAGGTCCTCCTGCCGGGTGGAGGCGACCAGGACGCGGGTGCTGATGACGTCCTGCAGCGCGGCGCCGGCGTCCGCCAGGGCCGTGCGCAGGTTCTCGACGGACTTGGCCGCCTGCCCGGCGTAGTCCCCGACCGCGGCGGTGGAGCCGTCCGCTTCGAGGGGGCAGGCGCCCGCGAGGTAGATCAGCCGGGCCCCGGCGGGCGCCGTGGCGGCGTAGGCGTACTCGGCGACGTCCGACAGGGAGGCGGAACGGATCAGCGTGACGGCAGAGGGCACGGGCACTCCTTCTGAGCTGGGATCGAGGACCTACGACCCTCGCAAGGATCAGCCCCGGCCGCCACGCATTTCCCACCGGCCCGGACGACCCGGCCGCTACGCCCCCGAGGCGGCGCCCCAGCCGATGCCGTCCGCGCGCGGGCCCTTGTAGAGCAGGCCCTGGGAGCGCCAGTCCTCCGCGACCACCCCCGCGATCTGCTCCAGGTCCGCGTCGGCGTCATCGAAGTCGGGCCCGTGATGCTCCAGGTAGTTGTAGATCGCGCTCGCCTGCCCCGCGGTCCTGCGCCAGTCCGGGTGCCGCTCGAAGAGGGGGCCGTAGCCGCGGAACTTGGCAAGCTGCTCCATGACCTCGTCGTAGCGCCGCTCCCGCCAGTACGCGAGCGCCAGCGTCCAGCGGACGCTGAAGACGTCGTACTGGTCGATGACGAGCCGGGCCTGGCCCTCCCGGTATCCCTTCAGCACCTTCTCCAGCAGCACCGCGACATCGGCCCAGCGCTCCGCCTCCACGCAGAGATCCGCCAGCTCGCGCGTGTGCCGGGTGGTCAGCCCGGCCAGGGGCCGGCCGGCCTCCAGGTGGACGAGGCTCTCCTCGAAGAGGCGGGTGCCCTCCTCCGTACGGCCCGTGGTGAGGTGGCACATGCCGAGGAGCCGGCCGCGGCAGCCCTTCTCGAACGGGTCGGTGTGCGTGCGGTACTCGTGCTCCGCGAGCGGAACGGCCTTGTCCTCGTCACCCCTCACCCAGTGGCAGAACGCCAGCCGGTACGCGACGGGTGAGGCGAGCGGGTTGTCCTCCTCGCCGGCCAGCTCGCCGTGCAGCTCTTCGAGGAGGGGCAGGGCCTTGTCCATCTCGGCCTTGTCCATGAGCCCGTCGGCCTTCGTGAACTGCCTCTGCAGCCGACTCTGCCGGTCGCGGTGGATCAAGCGGGAGATCAACGCCCCTCCTCTGCACGGTCGCAGAGAGCATCTCGTACGGAGTCCCGTACGCGACAGGGGGCGGAGGGGTCAGATCACGCCGTCGAGGTCCCGCAGGAGGCGGGCCCTGGAGCGGGCGCCGACCACGGAGCGTACGGGCTCGCCGCCCTGGAAGACGAGCAGCGTCGGCACGGCGAGGACGCCGTGGGCGACGGTCGTCCGCGGGTTGTGGTCGACGTCGAGGCGTACGGCCCTGACCCGGTCGCCCAGCTCCGCGGCGAGCGCGCCGAGGACGGGGGTGAGCTGCCTGCACGACGGGCACCACGCGGCGGTGAACTGCACCAGCACCGGTACGTCCGCGCGCAGCACCTCCTCGGTGAACGTCTCGTCCGTGACGTACGGAACGCCCTCCGCCGTCGTCTGCGATGTCGTCGTCATGTGACCTCTCCCCTCAGCCGCCGCACAGCGGCACGTCCGACTCGGCCCCGCCGGCGCCGCACGGCGACGGCAGCGCCTCCGCCCGCGCCAACTGCGCGGTCAGGTGGTCGCGCGCCGCCCGCAGCTCGGCCATCAGCTCGTCCAGCTCGGCGATCTTCCTGCGGTACACGGCCCGCGCGTCGGGGCACGAGTCGCCCGCCGGATGGCCGGCGCGCAGGCACTCCACGAACGGCCGCGTGTCCTCCAGCTCGAAGCCGAAGTCCTGCAGCGTGCGGATCTGCGCGACGAGCCGCAGCGCGTCGTCGCCGTACACGCGGTGGCCGTTGGCGCCGCGGTCGGCGGCGGGCAGCAGCCCGCGCGACTCGTAGTAGCGCAGGGTCCGCGTGCTGACCCCGGCTCTCTCGGCGAGTTCCCCGATGCGCATACGGCCGACGTTAGACGTTGACGCCGACGTCAGGACAAGCCCCGACATCAGGACAAGCGCCGGCGGCTACTCCTCCGGCAGGCGGGCGAGGATGTACGCGCGCGTCGTCTCGGGTTCCTCGGGATGGTGGGCCCGCTCCAGCGTCGCCTCGACGTCGAAGCCGGCCGCCCCGAGCAGGGCGGTGACCGCCGCCGGCTCCAGGAAGCGGAAGTCCACGTCCACCGGGTGCCCCCACCAGTCGTCCAGGTGCCGCACCTCGGTGCCCACGTGGAACGCGACCAGCAGCCGCCCGCCCGGCCGCAGCACGCGCCGCGCCTCGGCGAACGCGGGCGCCAGCTCGCCGGGTTCGAGGTGGATCACCGAGTACAGCGCGACCGCCGCGCCGAACTCGCCGTCCGCGGCGGGCAGCCGCAGCAGGTCGCCCACGCGGAACTCCGCCGCCGGGTGCTCGCGCCGGGCGAGCGCGACCATGCCCGGCGACAGGTCGATCCCGACCGCCCGCGCCCCGTGCGCCGCGAGCCACCCAGTGACGTGCCCGGGCCCGCAGCCCAGGTCCGCGACCGGCGCGCCGTCCTCGGCCTGCTCCAAGAGCGCCGCGAGCAGCGCCCGGTCCAGCGGCTTGTACGCCAGCTCACCGCCGATGGTGTCGAGGTACGACTCGGCCACCGCGTCGTAGGTGTTCCGCACCGACGCCCGCGCGTCGTTCCCCTCGTCGGTCATGGCGCCCAGCATCCCACGGCGCCCGGGCCGGGGCGGTCAGGCCAGGGCGGTCAGGCGCGGGCCGGGACGGCCGCCTCCGCCGCGTCGTCGGGCAGCGGCATCGAGTCCATGAAGGAGCTGACCGAGAACACCGCGCGCCCCGGTCCCGGCGGCCCGTATCCGGGCGGGGACGACAGCCCGTGGGTGTCCAGCGCGTCCTGGTACGTCTCCAGCAGCCGGATGTGGTACTCCAGCGGCGCGCCCTGGGGGTTGGCCTTGCCCAGAGGCGTCGTCGGCTCCGGGCACCAGGTGGTGAACCGCGGCACGACCCCGTGCGACATGAAGAAGTCCAGCCCCTCGCGCGTCGACGCGATGGCCTCGTCGACCGTCGTGAAGCCGAACGGCTCGGCCATCTCCACGCCCGCGACGAAGTTGGGGATGACGTTCGCGGGGCCGAAGACCTCCGCGGAGTCGAGGATGCGGCGGTGCCACTCGTCGCGGCCGACGTAGCGCTCCTTGCCGGGGCAGTACAGCTCGAACAGCCGCCGGTCCCACACCTCGAAGTTGGGGTGGTAGATCTGCGCGCCGTAGTCGCGGAAGCGCTGCACGTCGGCCTTCGGCAGCGCCTGGGCGACGACCTTGCCGATCCAGCGGCCCGGGAAGCGCTCCTCGATGGCCTTGGCGTACTGGCCGTAGAAGTCGGCCTCGTCCTTGCCGCCGATGTGGCGGGTGACGGCGCCGCCGGTGAGGGTGTACGCGGTGGAGGTCTTCGCGGTGTCGTACCGGTCGATGATCTCCAGCGCCTCCAGCACCTCCTCCACCGGCTTCACGCCCGTGTACGGGCGGCCCGCCGCCTTGTGCTGGCGCCAGTTGTGGTTGATGTCGCAGTACTGGCACTCCTCCTTGGCGCCGAAGTACTGGCAGACGCGGAAGACCGTGAGGTAGATCAGGTAGCCCCACTGGATGGTGGGCGCGACCTCCATGACCGACTTCCCGTTGGCGAGCTTGTGCCGGTAGTAGTCCGGCATCGGCGGCAGGCCGACGTCGGCGATGCGGACGCCGTCGAGGTAGAGGCCGAGGGCGCCGTCGTCGCCGGGCTTGACGCGGTACGGGGACGCCGGGTTGACCCGTACGGAGACGACGGTGCGGCGCAGGTCGTACGGGCCGCCGGTGAGGACGACCTCCTCCGGCGGGCGGTTGAGGGCGGCGGCACCCAGCTCGGGGAGCGTGCCGTGGTCGAAGGAGAAGATGAAGTACGACTTCGGCTTCACCTCGCCGGAGCCGTCCTCGCCCGCGCCGCTGAGCGCGGAGTCGTCGAAGGCCATCCCGCCCCGCAGCAGGTCCTCCTTGATCACGGCTTCCCTGGGCACGTGCGGGAAGCGGGCCATCAGGCCCTCGACCAGGTCGGTCCGGCTGCCGGCTGCGGTGTCCGTGTCCATGTGCTTGCTCCCTCCGGGCGTCCGTGGCGGAGCGACGCCGCACCCTCCATTGAACACGTGCGCCCGCCCTCGCCGGGCGGCGGGGGCGCGGGGGGCCGGATTTTCCTTTCGGGTGAATTCAGGTGGCGGTGCGGGGCCCGCCCGCGGGGGGCTCAGGTGTTCGCGGGCGTCCGCCGGCGTCCCGCGAGGGCCCCGCGGGGGTGCGGGCGGCGGGCGCGGGGTCACCCGGGCGGAACGCGTCGGGGGGAGGCCGCGCACGGGCGGGGCTGCGGCGGAGGTGGTCCGGCCGGGGCGTACCGGACGCGCAGGTCAGCCATTCGGCGGAGCCGTGCATACGTACAGCAGACCGTCCGACATCGCGACTAAACGCCCAAGTCACCCTCTTTTCAGCACAACTGACTTTAGCGGCACACACTCAAATGGCGGATCAAATCCGGATACTCCGGCTACTGTTCTCCTCAAGTCGCAGAAGCTAGAGGGGAGTAGTGCGCATGGGGCCGATGAAGAGGATTCCGGGACAGCGCAGTCCGGTGGAGTGTGCGCGCGCCTTGGACCAGGCACTTGAGGCCCAGCGAGCCCGGACCGCTCTCGTCCGGGCGATCAAGAACGGGGAGGTCGACTGCGTACAGGCGCTGGAGCGCGCGGCGCGGGACGCCCTGGCCGGGGACATGCTGGCGAAGGACTTCCTGCTGGCGCTGCCGGGGGTGGGGCCGGCGCAGACGGCGAAGCTGATGACGAAGCTGGGCCTGTCGGACAGCCGCAGGCTGCGCAGCCTGGCGCCCGGCCAGCGGGAGCTGATCGGAGCGGCGGTCCGGAGCTGACTCCCGCCGGGGGAGGCGGGGACGGGGGCCGGTACGGGAGGGCACGGGGCCGCACGGTGACAGGGGCTCGTCGTACCAACGGCGCGGCCCGGGCGCACGGGGCACGGATCGCACGGGCCGGGCGCCCGGGGACGCCCGGGCATGCCGGGGCAGCGGTCTGCCGAGGGTCGTGCCCGGGCCGCGGGCCGGGCGCCGGGCTCACGGCCCGCGGCCCGGGCGGGGCCCGCGCGCCGGGCCCTTCCGCAGGGACTCATCCGGGACACACGCACCTGCCCAGCCCTGGTGCACCGGTGCCGGCGACCCGCACCGACCGCACGTGCTGCCGCACACCGCACCGGACGGCCGCTACGCGTGCGCGCCCACCGCCACCCGGCCCACCGTCAGCTCGGCGCGGCCCTCCATGATCTGCCCCAGCCGTGCCACCTCCTCCTCCAGCGCCCGCCTGCGCGGCGCCGCGAGCGCGTCGAGCGGTTCGACGGTGACGGCGATCCGGCGGCCCGAGCGGCGCTGGTGCCACACGCCCGCGACCTCGCCGTCGATCAGCAGCACCGGGAAGTTGCCCGCCTGGCCGCCGGCGAGGGCGCGCTCGTAGGCCCGCCCGGGGAAGAGGAGTTCGCGGGGGCGGCAGGCGATGGCGTACGCGTCGAAGTACGGCAGCAGCCGCACCCCGCGCGCCGGCCCGGCCGGCGCCTCCGCGTGGTCTCCCGCCACCACCCACGACGGCACCCCCGCCAGCTCCACCGGCTCGATCTCGCCCGCCTCCGCCCGGGCGGCGAAGAGGGTCCGGGCCCAGCCCGCCGGGGCAGCGAGCCAGCGGGCGAAGTCCTGCGGGGTGGCCGGGCCGTAGGAGTGGAGGTAGCGGCGTACGAGCGTGCCGAGCGCCTCGTCGGGGGCCGCGGGGGCGAAGCCCGGCAGCCAGCGCTGCGGGCTCGTGTACGTCACCTTCCGGCCCTTGTTCGGGCCGAAGCACAGGGCGCCGCGGTGCGCGGCGAGCGCCGTGGCGGCCCGCCAGCGCGGCCACTTCGTCTGGAACGCCTCCATCACCGGGTCCGCCGCCCAGGACCCGGCGCGCGCGGCGATGGCGTCGGTCAGCTCGTCGACGGTGAGCTCCGCGTCGGCGAGGGCGTCGGCCGCGGCGGCGACGACGGCCTCGGCCTGGTCGGGGGTGAGCAGGCCGAGGGTGCCGCCGAGTGCGCTGCCGCCGTTGCCGGAGCCGCTCGGCAGCGCGCCGAGGGCACCGGTCCACAGGGGCAGGTCGGCGGCGGGGAGCAGGTGGACGGTGCCGCGGGGGCCGAAGGTCTTGACGACGGTGCGGTCGTCCCAGAGCGCGCGGCGCACGTCGGCGCGGGTGGCGCCGTCGATGCGCATGCCGACGGACGACTCGGCGGCGGAGAGCACCTGGGCCTGGGCGCCGCAGAGGGCGCGGAGGACGGCGGCGGGGGTCCCGGCGGGCAGGCCGGCGGCCGCCCCGCTGTTCGAGGGCCCGCCGTCCGCGGGGCCGCCGCCCGCGGCGCCGGGCGCGCCCGCGGCACCCTCCGACGCCCTCCGCTCCGACGGCACCGCCAGCCCGCTGCGCGCCAGCCGTCGCGCGCTGGCCTGCGCCCACGTCATCGTCCGCGTACCCATCCGCCGTCTCTCCTCACTGCCGCCGGCCCGAACGGACCGACCGTAGGACGACTTCCGGTCAGATCCCGTCCGCAATCTGGTCCGTCATCCCGTCCGCAACCCCGTCCGCAATCCAGCCGCGATTCCGTGCGCGATTCACCCACACGGCACCCCGCCGCCCGTCCCCTACCACCGGCCCCACCCGAACACGCCCGTTTTCCACGGAATCGGCCCGCCCCCCCGCTCCCCCGGCACACTGGGGTCACGGTCCGGCGCGCGGGGAAGCGGCGCGGGCCGAGGAGGTGGTCGCCGATGGCATGTAGCTCGTGGAACTCGCGCCGTTGCACAACCAGGCGCTACCGACGCACGCCGGCCCCGAGACGCTGCGGCCCGCCCACGAGACCTCCCGCACGCGACCGCCGCTGCTCCGCGGCCACCCGCCACCACACCGGCCGCCACTGACCCGGGCCCGTGCCTCGGCGCGCCGCCTAGTCCGGGCAGTGCGTCCCGCGGGGGAGTTGGTACGGGGCCGAGATGCGGTACGTGCCGGGGCGGGGGGCGTGCAGGCGGGTCCACTCGCCGGCCTTCGTCACGCAGCCCTCCAGGTTGACGTAGAGCTGCCCGCTCTCCGACCACTCCCGGACCCCGTCGACGTCCGCCTCGTCCGACCCGTCGCCCTCCAGCACCTCCGGCGCCTCGACGCCCTCGCCGTCCTCGTCGACGAGCCCGAGCCACGGCGAGAACGGCACCCGCACCAGCACGGGCCCCGCGTACTTCACGTCGATGACCAGCTCGCCCTCGTCCGCCCGCCGCACCTCCGCGGGCGCCTCGACCAGCGGCGTGGGGTCGTTCACCCGGAACAGCCGCCAGTTCGCGTCCGCCCAGATCTCCGTCAGGTACGGCTGCCCCTTGGCGACGATCTTCGCCTCCTCGTGCGCCCCGGTGTCCGGCCGGTCCTCCACCGGCAGGACCACGTACCGCACCGCCCAGTTCTTCAGCCAGGCGTGGTACGTCTTCGGGGTCAGGCTGCCGTCGTAGAAGATCTCGTGCCGGTCCAGGTCCGCCTGCCGGTTCCAGCCGCGCGCCAGGCTCACGTACGGCTGCAGCGCGGAGGCCTCCCGGTGGCTGCGTACGGGCACGACCTCGACCCGGCCCGCCTCCGCGTCCACCTGCCGCAACTGGTCCACCAGCGGCGCCAGCTCGCGCGTCCAGGCCGCGGTCGGGCTGGTGAGCACGAGGTCGACGACGGGCTTGACGACCACCCACACCGTGATGGCCCCGAACGCCAGATACACCGCCGCCACGGACCGCATCACCCTCGGCGCCCTCGGCCGCGCCCCCGTCTGCGCGACGACCAGCAGCACCGTGCCGGCGAAGATCAGCGCCAGCCGCTCGATGTTGCTGCCGATCGGCGACGGGATGATCCACGCGGCGAGCGTGCCGAAGAAGTAGATCACCGCGCAGATCCGGACCGTACGCCACGACTCCGGCGTCAGCAGCCAGATCAGGGCGCAGCAGATCATCGGCGCCACCGCGGAGATCCACGGCATCGGCTGCGTCCCCTGGAACGGGAAGAGCCAGCTCGACAGCGCGACGACCACCGGAGGCGTCGCCCCCAGCAGGTACGCCTCGACGCGCCGCTTCTGCAGGAACAGCGCCACCGCGACCAGCCCGACGAACATCCCGGCCACGGGGCTCGCCGCCGTCGCCAGCATGCTGGACAGCACGACCGCGGTCCCCCGCCAGCCGCCCACGCGCCGCCGGGCCTTCCCCGCCGCCGCGCCCGCACCGTCCGCGCCGGCCGCGCCGTGCTTGTCCTCCTCGTCGTCGCGGTCGCCGCGGAAGACCAGCGCGATCGCGACCAGCGCGAAGAGCAGCCCGAGCGCGAACGTCACGCGGCCGGACGCCGCGTTGCCCAGGAGCGCCACGGCGCCCCACAGCGACGGCACCAGCGGGCGCCGCACATGCCGGCTGCGGGCCAGGATCAGCGCCAGCACGCCGGCGGACAGCGTGCCGGCGAGCATCATGGTCGTGCGCACGCCGAGCACGGCCATCAGATACGGCGAGACGACGCTGTACGAGACCGGGTGCATGCCCCCGTACCAGGCGAAGTTGTACGCCGTGGAGGGATGCCGGCCGGCGAACTCGGCCCAGGCGTCCTGCGCCGCCAGGTCGCCGCCCTCGTTGGCGAGGAGCAGCAGCCACAGGATGTGCAGGACGCCGGCGGTCACGAGGGTGGTGAGCACGGGGCGCTGGGCGAGCCAGCGCAGGTGCGGCCGGAGCCGGTCGGGCGGCGTGAAGCGCAGCCGCTCGGCGAACGGGACGCGGGCGGCGGCGGTGGCGCCGGCGGCTTCCGTACGGCCGGTGCCGCCGCCGTCGGTGAAGTCCGTGACGCCTGGGACGTCGGTGGTCGCGGCGGTGGCGTCGTCTCCGCGCCGGTTCACGTCAGCACCGTCGCCGTCCTCGCCCGGCTCCGCCGCGCCCGGGGCGCGCTTCCGGGCGGTGCCCGCGGAGCGCGCGAGGGTCGCCGGGTCGCCGGATTCCGCGGACGCGGACCCGGACCCGCGCGCGGCGGCTCCTGCTGCTGATCGGCCGCCGGCCGCGGCTTCACGGTCCGGCTGCACGGTGGTCACTGCGACGACTCCCCGTCTTCCCTTGGCGTCCCCGGGGGCGGTGCCAGCGACGCTAGCACGGGCGTACGACGCTCCCGGACGCTAACCGAGCCTGCTGAGCTTCGCCCCTGTGCCAGGCTCCGCCATGTCCTCCGCCAGCGCCACCGGCACCCGCACTTCCCCCTGGCCAGAGCCCATCGTCAATACCCCGACCGGGTCGCCCTTCGCACCTTCGTGCGGCACCTCTCCGGAGCGGTCCGTGCCGATCTCCAGGCCCACCTTCAGCCCGCCCCAGCCCGGCGCGACGACGTCCTCGGTCGCCACCACCGGCGTCGTACCCCCGAGCCCGTCGTCGACCTCGCCGACGACGTCGCCCTTCTTCACGACGGTCATGTCCGTGAGCGTCTTCTCGCCCTCCGCCATCAGTTGGCGGCCGAACTCCATGGCGGTCGGAAGCTGCGGCACCGCGTACTGCCCGAGGACCGCGCCGACGATCAACTGCTGCTGCCCCGCCACCTTCTTCTCGGTGGCGAAGAGGAAGTTTCCGCCGGCCTTGGTGGTCGAGCCGACCTTGATGCCGATGCCGTGCAGCGGAACCATCTTGTTGCTGTTGTCGTGCTCGTCGCCGCGGCTGTCGGTGTAGACCGGCATCGCGACGATCTGCTTGAGCAGCGGGTCCTTCATCGCCGCCTTGCCCAGGATCACCTGGTCCTCGGCGGTGGAGACGGTGGTGTCCTTCAGGCCGCTGGGGTCGGTGTAGGTGGTGCCGTCCATGCCGAGTTCCTCGGCGGTCTTGTTCATCTCGTCCACGAACGCCTGCATGTCGCCGTCCGAGTGCCAGCGGGCGAGCAAGCGGGCGACGTTGTTGGCGGAGGCGATGAGGAGGGCCTGCAGGGCCTCCTTCTGGCTGAGCTCGGAGTCCGGGTCCAGCTCGACGGTCGTCTCGCCCTCGGCGCTGAGGGCGGCCTCGTCGACGGCGGTGTCGTCGACCGGGATGCTCGCGCCCTTGCCGCCGGGCTTCATGGGGTGGTCGCGCAGGATGATGTACGCGGTCATGACCTTGGCGACGCTGCCGATCGGCACGGGCTTCTGCTTCCCGTACGAACCGAGGCTGCCGAGCCCCGCGACGTCCATCGACGCCTGCCCCTCGCTGGGCCAGGGCATCTCGGGCGTACCGCCCTCGAAGGCGTAGCTGGCGGGTGCGGTGAGGGTGAGCGTCGGGGCGGGCAGCGGGCGGAGCATCTGGACCACGCCGAGGACGATCGCGAGCAGGATGACCAGCGGCGTCCAGATCTTCACGCGCCGTACGACGGTACGGGCGAGGGTCTCGGGCGGCGGCGGGGTGTTGGTCAGCTCGGCGAGCAGGTCGAGCGGCCGCTTCTCCTCGTACGGCGGGAGGGGCTGCTGCTGCGTGCGCTCCCACCCGGGCGGCGCGTCGGGCCCGCCGGGGGGCTTGGGCGGCGCGGCGGGGGGCTTGGGCGGGGCCGCGGGGCGGCCGGAGGGCTTGGGCGGCGCGGAGTCGGGGGCCGCTGCCGCGTCGGGGGCCGCCGCGGGGGCGGGGATCGACGGAGGCGCGGGGATCGCCGGGGGCGCGGCGGGGGGCGGCGGCGGGGCGGCCGGCTTGGCGGGCAGATCGGAGTCGATCTTGAGCGGCACGAAGGTGCTGCCGGGCGGCCCGGCGAGCTTCCCGGCGGGCGGGGTGTCGGAGGCGTCGTCGTCGTCCGCGCCGGGCACGGCGTCGGCGGGCCCGTCTTCCACGGACTCGTCTTCGGCGGACTCGTCTTCGACGTCACCGGGCGCGGCGGGCACGGCGTCATCGGGCTCGTCCTCGACGGCGGGCGCCGGGGAGTCGGCCTTCGTCACCCAGGCGGCGACCGCGGCACGCAGCCGGTCGTCGCCTTCGACCCTGGCGGCGTCGGCCTCGGCGACGAGCCGGAAGCTGGCGGTGGCGGAGTCCTTGGGAGCGGCTTCCCCGGCGGCGTCCTCGGAGGTGCCCGAGCCGCGGGATCCCGTAGCCGGGGCGCTCGCGGAGGTGCCGGAGCCGCGGGAGGCGTCACCCTCGCGCTCCCGGGCACGGCCGGGGGCGGAATCGCCCTCCACGCGCGCCTCAGCCGCCGCAGAGCCCCCGGACCCACCCGAGCCTTCACGCGTCCCGCGAGAGACGCCCAGAGCCCCCTCAGAGCCCTCCTCGGCCCGAGCCCCGGGCACGGAGGCGCTCGCGCCGGACGCGCCCCCGGCCCGGGGGCAGTCCTCGGTCCGCTTCGCGGGCCCTGCGTCAGAACCGCCGCCCGCGTCGGGAGCGACGGCCCCGACCCTGAACGCGGCAGTCGCCGTGTCGGCCCGAGCCCTGGTCTCCGGCCGGGGGGAGCCCGTCGCGGAGTCGGTCCCCGGGTCACCGGCGGCAGATTCGGGCGCGCCGGTCGCCGTACGGTCCTGTGCCCCGCCCCGCGCCGCAGCCACGTCCGCGGCGCCGACCGCCGACTTGGACGCTGCGGAACCCGCACCGCCTGTCGCGTCAGCGTCCCCTGTCGCCGCAGGCGCATCCGCGGGCTTCGGCCGGGACGTCTCCTCCGCGGCGGGACCGCTGCCATCCGCCGGCGATTCGGCATCAGCCCGTCCGCCGGACTTCGGGCGGGACCGACCCGGATCGGCCGCGGACTCGGCGGCAGCCGCCGCCCCGCGCTTCGGACCGGAGCCGGCACCCTCCGGGGCATCGCCGCGCGCGGTCGCGCCGCCGCCGGCCGGGCCGCCCGCGTTGCCGCGGCTGCCCGCTGTGTCGCTCGTCGTTCCGGAGGCGGCCTCGGCCTTCGGCCCGGACGCCTTCCCCGCACCGGAACCGCCGCGGGCCGCAGGCGACTCCGTACCGGCCGACCTGCCCGGCTGCCGGGAATCGTCCCCCGCAGAACCGCTCTCGGCCCCCGGTCGGGACGCGGACCGCGCGCCCGAACCGCCGCCGCGAGCCGCCGACCCGGCACCGGCCGGGACCCCGGCCTCCGGCCGGGAGGAACCCGGCGCGGAGTCGGTGCCCAGGTCACCGGCAGACGTGGCTGCACCAGGCGTCGTGCCGCCCTTTGCCCCGGCGGCGCGCCGCAGCCCGGGCCCGTCCGCGGCCTCCGGCCGCGCGGCAGGCTTGGGCGCGGCGGCCTCGCTTCGCGGCGCCGGTGCGTCCTTGCGCTTCGGCCGGGGCGCCGTCTTCGCGCCGGAGCCGCCGTCGTCCTTCGGCTGCTCGGCGTCGGCCGACGGGCCGGCCTTACCGGCCTCGTCTCCCTTGGCCGGTCCGCCGGGCTTCGGACGTGAGCGGCCGGGAGCGGGCGCGGACTTGGCGGCAGAGGCCGTGGCGCCCTTCCGGCCGGAGCCGGCCGCGTCCGTGCCTTCGCCGGCCGCGGGCCGCTCGGCTCCGGCCGGTGCGCCCGACTTGCCGCCGTCGCCCTCGGCCTTCCCCGCGGCGCCGCCCTTCGGGCGGGATCCGGTGCGCGCCGGGCCGGGCGCCTCGCCCTTCCCGGTCGCCCCCTTCGCGTCCGCGCTGTCCGCGTCGCCCTCGTCCTTCGCCTTCGGCCGCGCGCGCTTCTTCCCGCCGGAGCCGTTCGCGTCCGCCGGCGGCTCCGCGCCGGCCGACGTGCCCGGCGTGCCCGCCGACTCCGGTCGGGATCCCGCCTCGGTGTCCGGGCGGTCCTCGGCGCTTCCCGCGCCGCCCCGGCTTCCCGCGCCGCCCCGCGCCGCAGGCGCGTCCCCCGCCTTCCGCCGGGGCGCGGCAGCCGGACCGGGCTTCTTACCGCCGGCCCGCGGCGTACGGGCGGCCTCCGACTCGGCTCCCCCCGACTCGGCACCCGCCGACTCCGCTTCCGCCGACTCGGCTCCCGTCGCCCCATCCGCCGCCGTCCCGGGCCCAGTTGGGTCCGCGTCACCCCGGCGCTCCGCCTGCTCCGCGTCCGGCTGAGCGGGAACCGACGCGGGGGCGGAGGCGTTGTCCGAGGGAGACGTGAACGCCAGGCGCGGGTCACGTCCGCCGCCCGAGTCACGCGAACCGCGAGGTTCCCGTCCGTCCACGGTCGCCGACCCCGACGGTTGCTGCTCCTCGGACCTCCCGGGGGACTCGACCGCCACCGACTTCCTCCTCCTGCGTCACAACCGCACAACCGCGTCAACCCTGGCGTGGAAACCCACCCTACGGGGACGCCGCCGTCTCTCGCCCGCATCTGAGAGACGAGAACGACATACCTACAGGTTCCCGATCAAAGTGCCCACGCACTCTCGACAGACCAATGTGAGAGGCGTCACCCTGTCATTCATCCACGCGGGGAGGCATGGATGGGCAGGAGCCGCAGAACACTTCCGGAGGAGCTTCTGCTGCTGGCACTGGACCCGGCCACGGGTACCACTGCACAGCCGCAGTCGCTCGACCTCGGCCTGGCAGGAGCACAGCTCGTCGAGCTCGCTCTGGCCGGGCGAATAGCCCCGGACGGGGATCGTATCGCCGTGATACTTCCGCGTCCGACCGGGGACCCCACTTTGGACACAGCGCTCGAGCTGCTGCGTCGCCGGGGCAGTCCCGTGCGCGCGGTCAACTGGATAGGTGGGCCACGCCTGGGGTTGCGCCAGACGTATCTCGCTCATCTGGAGCGCTGCGGCATGGTGCATGCCGTGGAGAGCCAGATGTGCGGGGTCCTACCGACTACTCGATATCAGGCAACGGACACCGCCATCAGCCGGGAGATACGTGCCCGGCTGGACAGCGCGATCCGCACCGGCGTCCCGCCGGACCCGCGGACCGCGGCGCTCGCCGCGCTGGCCCACGCGGTCGGACTCGGCAAGCATCTCTACCCCGGGAACGAGGGGCGCTCCGCGCGCTCCCGGCTCCGGGATCTGATCAGGCACGACCCGATGGGCGGTCTGGTGGCGCACGCCGTGATGGACGTGCAGAACGGCGTCACCGCTCAGCCGCGGCGCACTCCCGGAGGCAGCCGTCCAGCGGCTCGTCCGCCGGCTGTCGCGCAGCCTGCCGGAGTTCCCGCGGGGTCCCGCCGCGCGGGGATGATCCGGACGGCCGCGGTGCGCTGAGCCCGCCGGAGGGCCGCGAGCGACGCCGAGCCCGTACGCACCCGTGCGTACGGGCGAGGCGCGGCGCGCGGTGCCCCGGTCCGGGAACGGGAGCCGCAGTGCAGGGCCCCGTCCGGCCGAGACCACTCGGCCCGGACGGGGCCCTGCCGTGCCTGGGGCCGGCCCCGGAAACCGCCCGCGCGCCGGTGCAGCGCACATTGTGGGCCAAACCTTTCCCCGCTGCGGCGATTTCCCGACGATCGCAGCGGCACACGCTCCGTCGGTGGCAGGCTGCACCCAGTAATGAGATACGTCCGTACGCGGATTACGCCCCCGGAGGTGCAACCCCCTTGGCGTCCAACGTCAACCCCACCGTCAGGCGCCGCCGCCTCGGCCAGGAGCTGCGCAGACTGCGCGAACAGAAGAACATGACCGCGGAACAGGTCGCGGACCGGCTGCTGGTCTCGCAGTCGAAGATCAGCCGGCTGGAGAACGGCCGGCGCAGCATCAGCCAGCGGGACGTGCGCGACCTGTGCGGGGTGTACGAGGTGGAGGACGAGCGGATCGTCAACTCGCTGATGCAGATGGCGAAGGAGTCCCGCCAGCAGGGCTGGTGGAATGCCTTCGGGGACGTGCCGTACAGCGTCTACATCGGCCTGGAGACCGCCGCGGCCTCGCTGCGCATCTATCAGTCGCTGGTCGTGCCCGGGCTGCTGCAGACGCGCGCGTACGCGGAGGCCGTCATCGCGGGCAGTTCGCCGGAGGTGACCGCGGCGGACGTCGAGAAGCGGGTGAACGTGCGGATGCGGCGGCAGGACCGGATAAAGGAGGCGGAGCAGCCGCTGCGGCTGTGGGCGGTGTTCGACGAGGCCGCGCTGCGGCGCGTGGTGGGCAACGAGCACATCATGCGCGAGCAGTTGGACCACCTGATCGAGGTGTCGGAGCTGCCGCACGTCACCGTGCAGGTGCTGCCGTTCGAGACGGGCGCGCACCCGGGGGTGACGGGGCAGTACGCGATCCTGGAGTTCCCCGAGGAGTCCGACTCCAGCGTGATCTATCTGGAGGGCGTCACCAGCGATCTCTACCTGGAGAAGAGCGACGACGTCCACAACTACAGCATGATGTACGAGCATTTGCGGGCACAGGCGCTCAATGCAGAACAGACCCGTAAATTCATCGTGGATGCGGCGAAGAAGTACGCCCGCTGATAATCGCGCGCGGGTCCGGGTATCCCGAAACGGAGGCACGGTACACCCGTACCGGGACGCGCCGGAAGAGCAGCGGCCTTTTCGCCATCCGGTCGAGTGAAAGCCCCCTGACCGGCGGGTGGGTGAGCGGTAGCGTCTCGGCGTCGGGCCGGGGCGTCGACAACACTCCGGCCCGGAACGGGCACGGAACAAGTTGAGTCCTTCACCACACCGGAGAGAACATGGCAATCGAACTCGGCGCCACCGGCGCATGGACCAAATCGACCTATTCCGCGGGCAACGGCGAGTGCATCGAGGTGCGTTCGACCGCTCCCGGGCTGGTCTCGGTGCGCGACTCCAAGGTCCCGGACGGGCCGGTCCTGGACTTCACCCCCGACTCGTGGGCCGCCTTCGTGGCCGAGGCGGCCGGCGGCGCTTTCCGTACGGCGTGACCGCGGTGGCTGCGTGACGTAGCCGGAATCCCCCCACCACATCGCTGAAGGCCCTCTCGACTGGTCCGCCGTCCCGGCCGAGAGGGCTCGGCCCTGTCCGGCCGGCCGCAGGGGAGCGGACGGCGCGGGGTCAGCGCGGATAGCGCTGCAGCCACGCCTCGTTGGGCGCCGTCTCGCCGTGGAGCGCCGGGCCCAGCGTCATCTCCAGCGCGAAGTCGTCCGCCAGTTGCAGGATCGTGCCGCGGCCCTCGACCTCCGCCACCCACGCCGGGGGCAGCGCCGTCTCACCGTGCTGCGCGCCGAGGAGGCTGCCGCAGAGGGAGCCGGCGGTGTCGGAGGCGCCGCCGTGGTTGACGGCGAGGAGCAGGCCGTGGCGTACGTCGGTGGCGGCCAGGGCGCAGTACAGGGCGAGGGCGACGGCCTCCGCGGCGCTCTCGCCGGTGCCGAGCCGCTCCACCTGCTCCGGGCCGGGGGCCGGGCCCTCGCGGGCGTCGAGCGCGCCCCGGACGGCGGCCGTGGTCTCCTCGTGGCCGGGGCGGGCGGCGAGGATCTCCAGCGCCCGCGCCACCGCCGCCTCCGGCGCGTCCCCGCGGGCGAGGCCGTGCACCACGACCGCGTACGCGCCCGCCGCCAGATAGCCGGTCGGGTGGCCGTGGGTCTGCGTGGCGCACTCGGCGGCGAGCTGGAAGACCAACTGCGGCTCCCAGCCCACCAGCAGCCCGAACGGCGCGGAGCGCACCACGGCGCCCGGGTCCTTCGCCTCGGGGTTGCGGGGCTGCTGCAGGGTGCCCATGCGGTCGTCGGCCAGGCCGCGCAGGCAGGAGCGGGGCGCGCCGCGCTGCGCGTACAGCCACTCCTCGCGGGCGAGCCAGCCGTCCTCGGCCTTGCGCTCGTCGGGGCCCCAGTCCTTCTGCGTGGCGTACCAGCGGCGGTACGCGGCGTGCACGTCGGTCGGCGGGTGCCACTTGCCGCCGTCGCGGCGCACCTGGGCGCGGATGAGGCCGTCGACGGTGAACAGGGTCATCTGGGTGCCGTCGGTGACCGCGCCGCGGCGGCCGTACGCCGGGGCGAAGTCGGCGGCGCCCGGGGGTCCGTGCGCGGCCCGTATCTCCGCCAGGGAGTCGTCCGCGACGCCGGCGCCGAGGGCGTCGCCTATCGCGCCGCCGAGCAGGCAGCCGCGCACTCTGCTGCGGAAGTCCTGCTGCTCGGCGCGGCCCCAGGTGCGGCGTGCGGTCGTCACTGGCCACCTCAGTCCGGACGTTCGGTCAGGTCTCGCTCGTTCGGTCTCGCTCGTTCGGTCTCGCTCGTTCGGTCTCGCTCGTTCGGTCTCGCTCGTTCGGTTTCGCTCTGCCGGATCGCGCTCTGTCGTCACATGTTCCGGCCCAGCACTGTAATCGAGGGAAACCGAGAGGCCAGAAGGGGAATGTGCGTCAAGCGCCGGGCAGTGCGCGGAGCAAATCGCCGAGTACCCGCCGATACTCCTCGATCCGGGCGCGGTCGGCCGCCGACGTTTCCGGGGCCGCGGCGAGCACGCCGAGCATGTTGCGCAGGTCCGCGAGCAGCAGCCAGTACGTCGCCCCGGCCACCAGCTCCGCCAGCGCCCCGTCCGCCGCGGCCCAGTCCCCTGCGGCGGCCCGGCACACCAGCCGGGCTCCGGCCCGGTCCGGGTCGGTGACGCCGCCCGCCTGCATCGCCGCCTCCACCGCCGCCCAGCGCTCAGACGGCTGCGGGCCCCGCGTCAGCCGCGCCAGCAGGGCGTCGTCGAACTGGTAGAAGCCGTCCTCCGGATCCGCCGCCAGCGCCGTCGCGACGTGCGGAACGGCCTCCTCGTACCGCCCGAGTTCCATCAGCGTCTCGGCCCTGTCCGAGTGCGCCGCGTCGTGGCCGGGATCCGCCGCGAGCACCGCGTCGAGTGCGCCGAGCGCCTCCTCGTGCCGCCCCTCCAGCGCGAGCAGCCGGCCCCGCCAGCGCAGCGCGGCGTCGTGGTCCGGCCGGTCCGCGAGGATCACGTCGATCTCGGCGTGGGCCTCCGCCGTCCTGCCGAGGTGGCCGAGGGTGCGGGCCCGGCCGAGCCGCGCCCATCTGCGTGTGGTGTCGATCTCCAGGGCGCGCGCGTAGTCCGCGAGCGAGTCGTCGAAGCGGTCGAGTATCCGGTTGAGGGCGCCGCGCTCCTCCAGCACCCACGCCAGGTCCGGGTCGGCCGCCAGCGCGCGGTCGAACTCGGCCAGCGCCTCGTCGAAGCGGTCCAGCGTCACCAGGCACTGGCCCCGGCTGGCGATCGCCCAGGCGTAGTCGCCCCTGATCTCCACGGCGCGGTCGAAGTCCGCGAGCGCCTGCTCCAGGTGCCCCTGGAGGCGGTGCAACTCCCCGCGCTCCGCCCAGCGCTCGGCCCACTGCGGATCCAGCTCCAGCGCCCGGTCCAGGTCCGCCAGCGCCTCGTCGAACCGCTCCATGTGCCGGTAGCACAGCGCGCGGTTGGCGTACGCCCAGTCGTATGCCGGCGCCAGCTCCAGCGCGCGGGTGTAGTCGGCGATGGCCGCCTCGTGGCGTTGGGCGTTCTGGTGCAGCAGGCCGCGTTCGACCCAGCACCACGCCCACTGCGGATCGACCTCCAGCGCCCGGTCCAGATCCGCGAGCGCCTCCTCGGCCCGGCCCAGCTCGGCGTGGCACTGGCCGCGGCTGGCGATGGCGTACGCGTAGGCGCCGTCCGCCGCCTCGACGGCCCGGTCGAAGTCGGTGATCGCCTGTTCCAGGGCGCCGGTGAGGCGGTGCGTCTCGCCGCGCATCGCCCAGGTCACCGGGGAGGGGCTCAGCTCGATCGCCTGGTTCAGGTCGGCCTTCGCGTCGTCGAAGCGCTCCAGGTAGAGCCGCGCCCGGCCGCGCTGGGTCAGCGCCCAGGCGCGGTCGGGGTCGTGCGCGACGCAGTGCGTGAAGTCGGCGTCCGCCTCCAGGTGGCGGTTGAGGTGGACGTACGCCTGGCCGCGGCCCGCGTACGCGCGGGTGAAGTCCGGGTCGAGCGCCAGCGCCCGGTCGAAGTCCACGACGCTGGCGTCGACGTCGTCGCCGTTGCGGCGCTCCCGCCCGCGCAGCGTGTACGCGAGCACCCGCTCCGGCTCCGTCAGCTCCGCCTCCCGCAGCAGGAACGTGCACACCCCGGCGATGTCGCGCGCGTCCTCCCCCAGCGCCGCCAGCAGCCGCCGGCCCCAGTCCCGTACGGGCTCGCTGTCCGCGTCCGTGCCGGCCTGCTCCAGCGTCTGCGCCCACCGCCGGGTCTCGGCCGGGCCGACGTCGGCGGTCTGCAGCGCGTCGCGGCGGGCGCGCGGCAGGGCGCCCTGGGGGTCGGCGCACAGCAGGTGGTACGTCTCGTTGCGGCGGTGGCCGAACCACCGCTCGTCCATCCAGCGGTCCTCCGCCCGGTTGCTCCCCTCCGGGAGGCTCGCCTCCAGCTCCGCGCACCAGCCTGCGTGCGCCGCCGCGAGCGCGCGGTGCTGTTCGCGCCACCGCTGCGGCGACCGGGTGCGCTGCACCCGCAGCATCGCCGAGCGCACCACGTCGTGGTACTGCACCCGGCCCGCCTCGTCGCTGACGAACGGCAGCGCGCGCAGCCACCCGTACAGCCCGCCGGCCGCCGGCTCGACGGCGACGCGGAACACGTCCTCGTCCAGCGCCGGCGGCAGCGCGGCGGCCTGCGCCGCGGACTTCTGCACCGGGTCCGCCACCCACTTCAAGAACCGCTCCACCGCCGTGCGGCTCGGATCCCCGCCGCCGCCCGGGCGGGCCGGCGGCGTCTCGGCGAGCATCGAGGTGAGCACCGGCAGCCGTCCGGACAGGTGCAGGATCTCGTCCACGACCCGGGTGTCGGCGATGCCCCTGGCGGCGATGAGCCCGCGGGCCTCCTCCTCGGTGAAGAGCTCCAGCTCCAGTTCCGCCGCGAAGTCGCCGGCCGGCCAGCGCGCGGGGTCGAGCCGCTGCTGCCCGGCGCGGGTCACCACGACGTTGGCGGGCAGCGTGCCGTAGCGGTCGCTGGTCATGACGTCGCACAGCCAGGCGTCGAGGACCGGCCCGGTCCTCTCGTACGTGTCGAAGAAGAGCGCGATCCACGGCACGGCGGTGCCGACGGCGCGCAGGTCGTCCAGGAAGGCGGGGGTGAGGGTCTGGAGCGGGGAGAGGACGAGCTGCACGTCGTCGTGGCTGCGCAGCCGGGTGGAGAGCGCGGCGCGCCAGCGGTCGAGGCTCTGCGCGACCTGCTGCGGGTCCATCGCGCCCGCGACGGCGCCGAGTCCGGGGACGAGGCCGAGGCCGGCCAGCCCCGCCGTGGCGGCGATGCCGGCGGCGGTCGACGCGGCGGCGGGCGAGGCGGCCGCGGGCGCCTGGGCCACGGGGACGGGTCCTGCCGCATCCACCGGGCCTGCCGGGCCCGGCAGGCCGGGGGCCACCGCGCCGAGGCCGCCGACCGCGCCGGGCGGGCCCTGGGCGCCGTCGAAGGTGGCGACGACGGAGTCCGCCTCGTGGCGCCGCTGGCGGTAGCGCTGCAAGAGCCGGTCGAAGCCCTTCAGCGGGTGTCCCTGGCGGGCGAGTTGGGTGCTGATCGCCTCCATCGCCTCGGGCACGCTGCCCGCCGCCTCGTCGACCTGCGCGGTCAGCGCCCCCTGCTCCCCCGCGAGTTGCAGCAGCCGGCGCAGCAGCGACGTCTTGCCGACGCCGGCGACGCCGTGGAAGTGGAAGAGGAAGCGGTGCGCGGGATCCTCCGGGGGACAGCGGAAGTTGTCCCGGTACGCGGCGATCTCACGCTGCCGGCCGACGAAGCCGGTCCTGCGGCGGTCGCGGATCAAGTCCTGCATGGACGGACGCACTTCGGGCACGGCGCCACCTCCCCCGGGGCGAGCTTAGAGCCTCGGGAGCGGCGGGGCAGGCCCGCCACCGGGTTCCGTACGGGCCGGGCGGCCCGTTCCGTACGGGGCCGGACGCCCCCTTCCGTACGCGCCGGGCGCCCCCGGTCCGTACCGCCCGCTACTGCCCCAGCACCGGCAGCAGTTCCGGCAGCCGGCCGTCCGCCGCCTCCGCCGCCCGCCGCCGCTCCGCCGGCACCTCCCCGTACGTCGTCGTCCGCGGCCGGGCCGGGCGGCCCGCGGCGGCGGCGATGGCGACGAGGTCCTTCACCGAGCGGTACGACCCGTAGGACGAGCCCGCCATCCGCGAGATCGTCTCCTCCATCAGCGTGCCGCCGAGGTCGTTGGCGCCGGAGCGGAGCATCTGCGCCGCGCCGTCCGCACCGAGCTTGACCCAGCTCGTCTGGATGTTCGTAATGTGCGGGTGGAGCAGCAGCCGGGCCATGGCGGTGACCGCGCGGTTGTCGCGCATCGTGGGCCCCGGCCGGGCGATGCCCGCCAGGTACACCGGGGCGTTGGTGTGGATGAACGGCAGCGTGACGAACTCCGTGAAGCCGCCCGTGCGCTGCTGCAGCTCCGCGAGCAGCCGCAGGTGGCCCAGCCAGTGGCGGGGCTGGTCCACGTGCCCGTACATCATCGTGGACGACGACCTGAGCCCCAGGTCGTGCGCCGTGGTGACGACCTCGATCCAGTCGGCCGCGGGCAGCTTGCCCTTGGTGAGGATCCAGCGCACCTCGTCGTCGAGGATCTCGGCGGCCGTGCCCGGGATCGAGCCGAGGCCGGCCTCCTTGGCGGCGGTCAGCCAGTCGCGCACGGACATGCCGGTGCGGGCGGCGCCGTTCATGACCTCCATGGGCGAGAACGCGTGCACGTGGATGCCGGGCACGCGCTCCCTGACCGCGCGGGCGATGTCGAAGTACGCCGTGCCCGGCAGGTCGGGGTGGATGCCGCCCTGCATGCAGACCTCGACGGCGCCCACGTCCCAAGCCTGTTCCGCGCGGTCGGCGACCTGGTCGAGGGAGAGGGTGTAGGCGTCGGCGTCGGTGCGGCGCTGGGCGAAGGCGCAGAAGCGGCAGCCGGTGTAGCAGACATTGGTGAAGTTGATGTTCCGCGTGACGATGTACGTGACGTCGTCGCCGACCGTGGCGCGGCGGAGGTCGTCGGCGATGCCGCAGAGGGCGTCGAGGGCGGGGCCGTCGGCGTGCAGCAGGGCCATGGCCTGGGCGTCGGTGAGCCGGGTGGGGTCGTCGGCGGCGCGGGCGAGGGCGGCGCGTACGTCGGGGTCGAGGCGGTCGGGGGCGGTCGCGGCGGCCGGCGCGGCGTCCGGCGCGGTGTCGGGCGCGGTGTCGGGCGCCAGCTCCCGGGCCGTCTCGCGCAGGGCCTCCCAGTCGCCGTACACCGCGTCGAAGTCGGCGCGCCGGTCGCCCGTGCGGCCCTCGGTGTCGATGGTGCGGTGCAGGTCCGTACGGCCGCCGGCGGCGAGGCCGCCGTCCGGCTCCTGCCACGGCAGCCCCCGCGGGCGTACGTCCCGCGCGAGGCCCGTCTCCGGGTCGGCCAGGGCGGTGACGTGCGGCAGGATCCGCGGGTCGAGCCACGGCTCGCCGCGCCGCACGAACTCCGGGTAGACCGCGAGCCGTTCCCTCAGCTCGAACCCGGCCGCCGCCGACCGCTCCGCCAGCTCGTCCAGCCGCGGCCAGGGCCGCTCCGGGTTGACGTGGTCCGGCGTCAGCGGCGAGACCCCGCCCCAGTCGTCGATGCCGGCCGCGATGAGCTTGCCGTACTCCGCGTCCACGAGGTTCGGCGGCGCCTGCACCCCGATCGCCGGGCCCAGGATGAGCCGGGTGACGGCGACGGTGGCGGCGAGGTCGTCCAGCTCGGCGTCCGGCATGCCGCGCATCGCCGTGTCCGGCTTGGCGCGGAAGTTCTGCACGATGACCTCCTGCAGCCCCTGGTACGCCCGCTGCACCCGGCGCAGCGCGAACAGCGACTCGGCGCGCTCGGCCGGCGTCTCGCCGATGCCGATGAGCAGCCCGCTGGTGAACGGCACGGAGGAGCGCCCCGCGTCCTGAAGCACCCGCAGGCGGACGGCGGGCTCCTTGTCGGGCGAGCCGAAATGCGGCCCGCCGGGCTCGCTCCACAGCCGCTCGGCGGTGGTCTCCAGCATCATCCCCATGGACGCGGCCACCGGCTTGAGCCGCTGGAAGCCCGCCCAGGTGACGACGCCCGGGTTGAGGTGGGGCAGGAGACCGGTCTCCTCCAGCACGCGGACGGCCATCGCGCGGACGTACGCCTGCGTGTCGTCGTACCCGTGCGCCTCCAGCCACTCGCGCGCCTCGGGCCAGCGGTCCTCGGGCCGGTCCCCGAGCGTGAACAGCGCCTCCTTGCAGCCGAGCGCGGCGCCGCGGCGGGCGACGTCCAGCACCTCGTCGGGGGACATGAACATCCCGTGGCCGTCGCGCCGGAGCCGGCCGGGAACGGTGACGAACGTGCAGTAGTGACAGCGGTCGCGGCACAGCCGGGTCAGCGGCAGGAAGACGCTGCGCGAGTACGTGATGACGCCGGGCCGGCCGGCCGCCGCCAGTCCCGCGTCCCGCACCCGGGCGGCGGAGGCGGAGAGGTCGGTCAGGTCGTCGCCGCGGGCCTGGAGCAGCACGGCGACCTCGGACACGTCGAGGGCGACGCCGTCGCGGGCGCGCCTGAGCGCGCGGCGCATGGCGTTGGCGGTGGGGGCGGGGACGGGCGGCGGCTTCATCATTCGAGCATACGAGGCAGGTCGGACACCGTGGCCGACCGCGGGGCGGCGACGGTGGTCGCGGGTGGGCCGCGGTGGGGCCGCGGTGGCGGGCGCGGCGGGCGGGGTTGCGGCCGGATCAGAGGAAGCGGGCGTATGCGTCGAGCTGGCGCAGCACCTCCGTCTCACCGGCGGGCGGGAGTTGGACGACGGTCTCCCGTACGCCCTGCTCGGCGAAGTACGCGAGCTTGCCCTCGCTCGGCCGCACGGCGTACGGCACCACCTCCAGCGCCGCCGGGTCCCGCCCGGCGTCCTCCCACACCTGCCGCAGCCGCGGGACGCTGTCGGCGAGCCCGCCGCCGCCGATGGGCATCCAGCCGTCGGCGTACTCGGCGACGTGCGCGAAGAGGTTCGGCCCCGGCCGGCCGCCGAGGAGGGTGCGCGGCCCGTGGAGCGGGGGCGCGCCCTTGCGCGCGCGGGGTGCCTGGACGGGCTTCGGGTGCGCCTCGGAGGCCCGTACGGCGGTACGGACCGCGCCGCCGCCGCCGGCCGTGGCGGCCGTGTCACCCGCGCCGGCCGGGTCCTCCGCCGCGTCGTACGCCGTGGGCTCCGGCGCCCAGAGGGCGTTCATCAGCCCCATCCGCCGCCGCCCCAGCTCCCGCCGGCCGCGCCAGTCGACGCCGTGGTCGTCGGCCTCCTCGACGTTCCAGCCGAAGCCGACGCCCAGGGTGAACCGGCCGCCGGAGAGGAAGTCGAGCGTCGCGACCTGCTTCGCCAGCACGATCGGGTCGTGCTGGGCCACGAGCGTGATGCCGGTGCCGAGCGCCAGCCGCTCGGTGACGGCGGCGGCCTGGCCGAGGGCGACGAAGGGGTCGAGGGTGCGCCCGTACTCGCGGGGCAGCGGTTCACCCGCCGGATAGGGGGTGTCGCGGCTGACGGGGATGTGCGTGTGCTCGGGCAGGTAGAGCCCGTGGAAGCCGCGTTCCTCCAGCGCACGCGCGAGGGCCGGGGGACGGACGGTCTCGTCGGTGAGGAAGATCGTCATGGAGATACGCATTCGCGCAGTATCCGGCGGGAGCCGTACGCTGGAAAGAACCCACGGCAGCGATTCCCCCGCCCTGATCCGGGAGGTTCGTCATGCGCGTTCGACGGCATCGGCTGAGGATGCTCGCGTCAGGGACGGGGTGCGCCCTCGCGTCGTGCGTGTTCCTGCTGCCCGGGACCGCGGTGGCGCAGACGTCGGGCGGCGGCATCGGCAGCGCGAGCAGCGCGGCCGGGCGCTACGTCGACCCCGGCATGAACGCGGGGTCGACGATGGGCGCGACCGTGGGGACGGGGACGTTCTCGGGCGGGTTCTCGGCGGGCACGGGGAGCACCACCACGTCCGGCGGCTCCGGGACCACGGACGGGGACGGCGACGTCGGCTGGGGACGGCCGTTGCTCCTCGTCGGCGCCCTGGTCCTGGTCTACGCCTTGGGCGGCCACGTGCTGCGCCTGGTCGGCGCCGCGGCGGGCGCCGTGCGCCGCGGCGGGCGGGTGCGCGGGCGCTGACGGCGGGTCCCGGCCGTACGGGCCGTCCCGCCCGTAGCCCCACGACCCACGCGTCCCGCAGTGTTCCCTTTCCGCGCGCGTATAGGACCCGTTTGACTTGCAACCCTGCCCTCGAGGGCGGGGATTCTGGCCTTCTCGATCGTTGCAGTGCCGCTACGCGGCACGGGGTTCGGTCGGGAATCCGTGGCTTCCTGTTTCTTCACGTGGTGCCGGATCAGGTCCGGTCTTATCTACGCTCCGCAGGCTGTCACCGCCGAGTCCGGCGGCCTTCTTCACGTTGGTCGCCGCGTTGACGTCCCGGTCGTGGACCGTGCCGCAGGCCGAGCAGGTCCATTCCCGGACGTGGAGTGGTTTGGGTCCGTCTCGGTGTCCGCAGGCCGAGCAGGTCTGGGAGGTCGGTTCGAACCGGCCGATCTTGATTAGGGTGCGGCCGTACCGGGCCGCTTTGTATTCGAGCATGCTGATGAACTTCGACCAGCCCGCGTCGTGGACGGACTTGGCCATTTTGGTGCGCGCCAGGGCGGTGACCGCCAGGTCTTCCACGCCGATTGCTTGGTTCTCGCGGATCAGGCGGGTGGAGAGCTGATGGTGGAACTCGTGGCGGGCGTCGGTCACTTTCGCGTGGGCGCGGGCGACCTTCAGGCGGGCCTTGTCCCGGTTCTTGCTTCCCTTCTTCTTGCGGGACAACTCCCGCTGGGCCCTTTTGAGCTTCTTCTCCGCCCGGCGCAGGAACCTGGGAGAGTCGATCTTCTCGCCGGTGGACAGGACCGCGAAATGGGTCAGGCCCAGGTCGATGCCGATGGTGTGGTCCGTGTCGGGCATGCGGGCAGCGTCGGCGGCGGGGTCGGTGTCGATGACGAAGGAGGCGAAGTACCTGCCCGCCGCGTCCTTGATCACGGTGACGGTGGCGGGAGTGGTCGGCAGGGTGCGCGACCACTTGACCTTCACCGCCCCGATCTTGGGCAGACTCAGCTGACGACGGTCGGTGAGGGACCAGCGGGCGTTCGCGGTGAACCGGATCGACTGCCGCTTATCCTTGCGGGACTTGAAGCGGGGCGGGCCCAGCTTCGGGCCCTTGCGGGTGCCCTTGAGGGAGGCGAAGAAGTTGCGGTAGGCCGTCTCGGCGTCCCGCAAGGACTGCTGGAGGACGACCGAGGAGACCTCGCCCAGCCAAGACCGTGCCGGGCTCTGCTTCGCGGCAGTGATCAGCTTCTTCGAGAGCTCACCCGCCTTCGGGAAGGCTCCCCCCGCCGCACGGGCGTCCTCGCGAGCGCGCACCGCGTCGTTGAAGACGACACGGGCGCACCCGAACGCCCTCGCCAATGCGACGCGTTGGCCGGTGTCCGGGTACAGGCGGAAGCTGTACCGAAGCTGCATGACGGTCACGATACATATTTGGGTTACGGGAGAGTCGCAGAAGATCAGAGCTGGTCGGCACTGTGCTTTCGTGATGATGTCCACTTGGTCTTTGTGACCAAGTTCCGACACAAGGTGTTCACGGATATTTATCTGGTACACATGGAGAAGATCATGCGGTCGGTGTGCGCGGACTTCGAGTGCGAGCTGGTGGAGTTCAACGGCGAGGACAACCACGTACACCTCCTGGTGAACTTCCCGCCCAAGGTCACCGTCACCAAGCTCGTGAACTCCCTCAAGGGCGTCCCCTCGCGCCGCCTGCGCCAGGAGTTCCCCGACCTGGCCCGCCACTACTGGCGGGCCAGTAAACTATGGTCGGTCCTACTTCGCCGGGACGGTGGGTGGCACCCCGCTCTCCGTGGTCAGGCAGTACACCGAGCAACAGAACCGGCCGGTGTGAGCACTCCCCGGCTCCGACGACGCCGTCGTACGCGGCGTTCGTCCGCGCGGAGGTCCGCCACCCGGCGGCGGACGGCGGGGCGAGCGGCCTGCCGGGGGCGATGGTGGCGATGACGAACCCGATCTGGCTGGGGCGCTGAGGCGGAGGGCTGAGACAAGGGCTGACACGAGGGCTGAGACGGGGTGTTGACGCGGGGAGCCGGGGCGCTTGGCAGAAGGTGCTCCGGCACCCGGGCACAGGGCGGTGGGCCCTACTACAGGGCCCCCGCCACGCCCCCGGGTTTCGGACACCCCTGTTCCGGACGTGCCCGCACGGGCAACGCCTCTTCCGGGCATATAGAATCCAGCCGAACTGCCGTACACGACAGGTTTGGCCTATGTGGTCGTCCACCGTGATCGTCTTCGCCAAGGTGGTCGGCGCGGACCGACCGCACCACCCTCCTGACGAGGCGTCAGCTCACCCGCCGTACGTGGACGGGGGCGCACGGCGAGGATCACACGATGCGCTGCTGCGCGGGGTGTGCTCCTGAAGGCCGAAAAACGTCCACTTACTGGGCCATTGGCCCGGCCACAGCGCTGTCGCTGCTGACTAAAACACCCCCGGCAGGGCAGACTTGGCTATCTGGAATCACCGGGACCGGGGAGGGGGCGGCCATGGCCCACACTGACGAGACGAGTGCGCTGCGCTTCGCCGTGCTCGGTCCCGTTCGTGCGTGGCGCGGCGAGGAGTCCCTCCCGGTCGGCACGCCGCAGCAGCGGGCGATGCTCGCGGCGCTGCTGCTGCGCGGCGGCCGTACCGCCACGGCCCAGGAACTGGTCGACGGCATCTGGGGCGAGGAGCCCCCGCCGCGCGCGGTGTCCGCGCTGCGGACGTACGCGTCCCGGCTGCGCCGCACCCTCGGCGCCGACGCGCTCGTCAGCGAGGCCGGCGGCTACGCGATCCGGGCCCACGGCACCGAGGTCGACGTCGCCACCGCGGAGAAGCTGGCCAGCTCCGCGGAATCCGCCGCCACGGCGGGTGACTTCGCGCAGGCCCGCGAGCTGTACGCGGGCGCGGTCGCGCAGTTCACCGGCGAACCGCTGGCCGGCGTGCCCGGCCCGTACGCCGACTGGCACCGCGACCGCCTCGAAGAGCTGCGCCTGAGCCTGCTGGAACACCGCATCGAGCTGGACCTCGACGCCGCCAAGCACGCGGAGGCCGTCTCGGAACTGACGGCGCTGACCGCGGGCCACCCGCTGCGGGAACGGTTCCGCGAGCTGCTGATGCTCGCGCTGTACCGCAGCGGCCGGCAGGCCGAGGCGTTGGCCGTGTACGCGGACACCCGCCGCCTCCTCCAGGACGAGCTGGGCGTCGACCCGCGCCCGGAGCTCTCCGACCTCCAGCAGCGCATCCTCCAGGCCGACGAGGAACTGGCCGCGCCGAAGGCGGAACCCCTGGCGGGCGACGCCCCGTTCCGGGTCGTACGCCCGGCGCAACTGCCCGCAACCGTCTCGGACTTCACGGGGCGCGTGGGGGTCGTGGAGGAGCTGGGCAAGGAGCTGGCGAACGCGCCGGACACGGTGATGGCGGTGTCGTCGGTGTCGGGCATCGGCGGGGTCGGCAAGACGACGCTCGCGGTGCACGTCGCACACGCCGCCCGCGAGTCGTTCCCCGACGGCCAGCTCTACGCGGACCTCCAGGGCTCGGGCCCGTCCCCGGCGGAACCGGCCGCGGTCCTCGGCGCGTTCCTCCGCGCCCTCGGCACCCCGGACGCGGACATCCCGGAACCGGTCGACGAACGCGCGGCCCTGTACCGCTCGGTCCTCGCCGGCCGCCGCATACTGACCCTCCTCGACAACGCCCGCGACGCCGCCCAGATCCGCCCCCTCCTCCCCGGCACGGAGGGCTGCGCGGCCCTGATCACGTCCCGCACGCGGATGACGGACCTGGCGGGCGCCCACCACGTCGACCTGGACGTGATGGCCCCGGACGAGGCGCTGCTGCTCTTCACCCGCATCGTCGGCGCAGAACGCGTGACCCCGGAACGCGACGCGGCCATGGACGTGGTCGCCGCCTGCGGCTTCCTCCCCCTGGCCATCCGCATCGCGGCCTCCCGGCTCGCGGCCCGCCGGACGTGGACGGTGTCGGTGCTGGCGCGGAAGCTGTCGGACGAACACCGCCGCCTGGACGAGCTGCGCGTGGGCGACCTGGCGGTGAAGGCCACGTTCGAGCTGGGCTACGGCCAGTTGGAACCGGAACAGGCCCGCGCCTTCCGCCTCCTGGGCCTGGCCGACGGCCCGGACATCTCGGTCACCTCCGCTGCGGCAATCGTCGACCGCACGGCGGAGAAGGCGGAAGCGCTTCTGGAAGACCTGGTCGACGCCAGCCTCGTGGAGTCCGCGGCCCCGGGCCGCTACCGCTTCCATGATCTGGTCAGGCTGTTCGCCCGCGACTGCGCGGAGCGCGAGGAGCCGGCGAGCGAGCGCGAGGCGGCGCTGTCGCGGTTGCTGGACTTCTACCTGGCGACGGCGGCGCGGGTGTACGAACTGGACCGCCCCGGTGACACCCTCACCTCGCACCTGGCGCCGGTGGCGTATCAGGGCCTGCACTTTGCCGACCGGCATAGTGCGCAGGACTGGCGCCTGGCCGAGGCGGACTGCCTAATGGCCACCGCCCGGCAGCTTTCCGGCGAGGGCACCCTCGCACGCGCCGTCGACCTGCTGATGGTCACTGTCGACCTGGCCGAGTCGGGAACGTATTCGTACCAGTTCGCGCAGATCGCCGGTCACCTCCTCGTGGCTGCCCGGCACTTGGGCGATTCCCGCAGCGAAGGCCGGGCACACGATGTGCTGGCTGCCTCGCACATCGACTCCGGCCGGTTCGAACAGGCGGACAAGCACGCGGCCGCGGCGATGGGCCTGGCACGCGCAAGTGGGGATCCGGTCATCTGCGGCCATGCGGCCTCCGACCGGGGCATCATCGCCGACCTCCAGGGGCGCTCCGCCGACGCCGCCGTCTACCTAGAGGACGCCCTCGCCGCGTACCGCGCCGACGGGAACCTGTCGGGCGAAGCAAGCGCACTCAGCAATCTGTCGCGCATGCACAGCGACGCCGGGCGGCCGGCACTCGCCGTCGACCTCGCGGAGCAGGCTCTCGCCATCCACCACAAGCTGGGCCCCAGCTTCCGCATGGCCAACTGCATGTACGCGCTGGGCATCATCCTCACCGGCGCGGGCCGACCGGACCACGCGCTCGCTCAACTGGACGCGGCCCTGAAGCTCTTCCGCGAGAACAGGATGCACCTCTGGTACGGCATGACCCAGTTCCGTATGGCTGAAGCACACCTCGCGGCCGAGCAGCCCACCCAGGCGGCGACCCTCGCCGAGCAGGCGCTCACGAGGCTTCACGGCATCGGCGGCGACTGGCACCGCGCCCAGGTGCTCACTGCCCTCGGCCGAAGCCTTCAGCAGATCGGACAGCAGGGACGAGCGCAAGCGTGCTGGAGCGAGGCGGCGGTGCTGCACGAGAAGACGAACTCGCCGGAAGCCGCAGACGTACGTGCTCTCCTGGAACCCGCCACGACTGCCTGAACGTCTCCTCTACGAAGTCATTCATCGAACGTTTATCGCCAGCCGTCATGCTCTTTGTCAGTGGCTCGTCACGTCGGGGGAATGGCGGGTCACGCGAGGTCACTCACCGGCACGATCCGGCGGAGGGGCCACGCAAGGCCCGTCCGGCGATCCGCGGGGGAGTCGCCGGGCGGGCGGCTGCGGAACGCCCAAAGCAGAGACTGGGGGAGCACCATGCCGGAGAAGAAGTCGACAGAGTCCGAGGTGGAGCGGGAAAGGCGCAAGACCCTTCCGCCGCGCAAGATCGAGCCGATCGACGTCGATGAGCCGACGCTGCCGGATGACCCGTCGAAGGATGACGACGAGGACATCTTCAAGCCTCTCGACAAGCACAGGCCCTGATTGACATCACTGAACGGCCCGAGGGGGGGCCGAAACGGCCCGGTCGCGGCAGCAAGATGGGGACTGCTGCGGCCGGGCCTTCCTCTGACTCGGAGCCCGACTTGCCTTCTCCCAGCCACACCGTCCGTCGACATCAGGACGTACACCCCGGCGCTGCTGACACAGCGCCGTACTCCACGACAGACTGTCGATCGAGGCGGGGTGTACCGGAGGGGGTGAGGTATGGCCGGGCGTCGGGAGGTGATGGCGACGCGCGACGGGGGCGGCGAGTTACTGTACTTCGGCCTGCTCGGACCGTTGGCCGCCTGGCGCGGCGCCACGCCGATCAACGTCGGACCGCCCCAGCAGCGCACCGTCCTTGCCGCGCTGCTGATCGGCTCCGGTCACCACGCCACCACGCACGAGTTGGTCGACGCGATCTGGGGCGAGGACCCTCCGCGCGACGCCGTGGGGACGGTACGGACCTACGTCTCGCGGCTGCGCAAAGCCCTCGGGCCGGACGCGGACCTCATCACCGGCCAGGCAGGCGGCTACGTCCTGCGGCCGGGAGCCGGCGCCGTATCGGACGCGGCGGTCGCCGAACAGGCCGTCGCCCACGCCGACTCGGCGACCCAGCGCGGGGACGCCGCAAGCACCCGTGCGCTGCTCCGCGAGGCCCTTGCCCTCTGGGACGGCGAACCGCTCGCCGGGCTGCCCGGGGCGTTCGCGGAGACCGAGCGCGCGCGGCTCACCGAGTGGCGGCTGTCGCTGCTGGAGCGCCGGCTGGCGCTCGACATCGAGGCGCACGACTACGCCGACGCGATCTCGGAGCTGACGGCGTTGACGGCGGCGTATCCGCTGCGGGAGCGGTTCCGGGAGCTGCTGATGCTCTCGTTGTCCCGCAGCGGCCGGCAGGCGGAGGCACTGGCGGTCTACACGGACAGCCGGCGTCTTCTGATCGATGAGCTGGGCGTCGAGCCCGGCCCGAAGTTGGCGGACCTGCAGCAGCGGATCCTCCGGGGAGGTGAACAGCCCGTGGCACCGGTGGCCACCACGACCCCGCGGCTGTCGCCTGCTCAGTTGCCGGCGAGGTTGGCGGACTTCACCGGGCGGGACGCGTTCGTCGACGAGCTGGGCAAGCAGTTGGAGCAGACGTCCGGCATGGTGATGGCGGTGTCCTCGGTCTCCGGGATCGGCGGCGTCGGCAAGACCACCCTTGCCGTGCACGTCGGGCACGCCGTACGGGAGTCGTTCCCCGACGGCCAGCTCTACGCGGACCTGCAGGGCGCGGGTGCGTCCCCGGCCGAGCCCGCTGCCGTCCTCGGCTCGTTCCTGCGCTCCCTGGGCACCCCGGACGCGGAGATCCCCGAGCCGCTGGAGGAACGCGCCGCCCTCTTCCGGTCGATGCTCGCCGGCCGCCGCGTCCTGGCCTTACTCGACAACGCCCGCGACGCCGCCCAGGTACGCCCCCTGCTCCCCGGCACCGAAGGCTGCGCCGCGGTGATCACCTCCCGCGCCCGCATGACGGACCTGGCCGGAGCCCACCACGTCGACCTGGACGTCATGGCCCCGGACGAGGCACTGCTGCTCTTCACCCGCATCGTCGGCGCCCACCGCGTCACCCCGGAACGCGACGCGGCCATGGACGTGGTCGCCGCCTGCGGCTTCCTGCCCCTGGCCATACGCATCGCCGCCTCGCGGCTGGCGGCCCGGCGGACCTGGACGGTCGCGGTGCTGGCGCGGAAGCTGTCCGACGAACACCGGCGCCTCGATGAACTCCGCGTCGGGGACCTGGCGGTCAAGGCCACCTTCGAGCTGGGCTACGGCCAGTTGGAACCGGAACAGGCCCGCGCCTTCCGCCTCCTGGGCCTGATCGACGGCCCGGACGTGTCTCTGAGCGCGGCGGCGGCGGTCCTGGACCGCACGGAAGACGACACGGAGGAACTCCTCGAAGACCTGGTGGACACCAGCCTCCTCGAATCCGCAGCCCCCGGCCGCTACCGCTACCACGACCTCCTGCGCCTCTTCGCCCGCACCTGCGCCGACCGCGAAGAACCGTCGGCGGACCGCGACGCGGCACAGTCCCGCCTGCTGGACTTCTACCTGGCCACGGCCGCCCGCGTCTACGAACTCGGCCGCCCCGGCGACACCCTGATCCGGCACCTGAGTCCCGTAACCCGCGCCGGCCTGGACTTCGAGAGCCGCGAGGCGGCACAGAACTGGCTCTTCAGTGAGGCGGAGTGCCTACTCGCCGCCGTCCGTCAGTTCGCCCACGGCGACTCGCTCCCTCGCACCGTAGACCTGTTGCTCACCGCCAAGGACCTCGCGGAGTCCGGCCTCTACTCGCCACGGTTCGTCCCCCTGGCCACCGCTGTGCTCCAGGCGGCGGAGCAGTCGGGTGACGTTCGCAGCCAGGCCCGTGCCCACGTCGTCCTGTCGTCGGCCCGCCAGTTCACGGGGCGGTTCGAGCTGTCGTACGAGCACGCCACCGACGCCCATCGCCTCGCCGATGCCTGCGGTGACATCTGGGTGACCGGCGAGGCCGCGAACGACCGCGGTGTCACCGCTTCCCTCCTGGGACGTCAGGAGGAAGCAACAGACTGCCTCGAACAGGCCCTCGTCGCCTACCGGGAGGACCGGAACCTGGACGGGGAGTCCTGCGCACTGCGCAACCTCGCCCGCATCCACGGCGAAACGGGCTCGACGACCAGAGCGATCGAGCTGGCGGAGCAGACCGTGAGGCTCGACGACCAGGCCAAGGCTCCGCTCCGCCTGGCGAGTAGCAGGTACTCCCTGGGCGTCGTGCTCAACACAGCGGACAGACATCTCGAAGCACTCACCCAACTGGACGCGGCCGCGATGCTCTTCCGCGAGAACCGCATGGAGCTCTGGGAGGGCCTGGCCTACTTCCGGATCGCGCAGGTCCACCTCGCTGTGCGCGCACCGGCCGAGTCCGCCGCGTACGCCGAGAAGGCCCTGTCTCGGTTCCGGGGCATCGGCGGCGACTGGCACCGCGGCAGTGCGCTCACGGTGCTCGGCCGGGCCCTCGGCGAACTCGGACAACCCGACCGGGCACAGGCGTGTCTGTCCGAGGCCCGTGCTCTGCGTGAGTCCGGATCGACACAGGCTCAACAGGCATGAGGTCCCGCCGCTGCCAGCAGCGCACGAGGGTGGGAGCGACACCGGCGGCCGTCGAGGCAGCGCCACCGCGCAGAGCGCCGCAGTCTGTCAGGCGGACTGACTGGGAGGCCCGAAGCCTCAGCCCTGCGGGGCCTGCGTCGAGCCCGATTTCTGAAGGTCACGGGCCTCGGCCAGGCACGCCCGCGCCCGGTCCGCCTGCCCGAGTTCGTCCAGGGCCCGGCCGAGCACGGTCAGCACGCTGCCCCGGTGCCAGTCCCCGCCCATGCCGCGGAGCTGGGAGAGCGCCTGCTCGGCGTACCTGGCGGCTTCGGCGGGCCGCTCTACGGTCAGGTGTGCCTCGGCCATCCGGAAGTGGGTCATGCCGTACCAGAGGTGCATCCGGTTCTCGAGGAAGAGCTTCCGCGCCGCGTCGAGTTCCGTGAGCGCGTCGTCCGCTCGCCCGGCCACGGTGAGGGCGATGCCGAGTGCGTACAGGCAGTTGGCCATCCGGAAGCTAGGGCCCAGTTTGTGGTGAATGGCAAGTGCCTGCTTCGCGAGGTCGAGGGCGAGTGTCGACCGCCCGGCATCGCCGTGCATCCGTGAGAGGTTGCTCAGCGCGGTCGCCTCGCCCGACAGGTTCCCGTCGGTGCGGTAGGCGACGAGCGCGTCCTCCAGGTGGGTCGCGGCGTCGGCGGAGCGGCCCTGGAGGTCGGCGATGATGCCACGGTCGGAGGCGGCGTGGCCGCAGATGACCGGGTCTCCGCTGGCGTGCGCCAGCCGCATGGCCTCCGCGGCGTGCTTGTCGGCCTGTTCGAAGCGGCCGGAGTAGATGTGCGAGGCGGAGAGCACGTCGTGCGCCCGGCCCTCGCTGCGGGGGTCGCCCGAGCGCTGGGCGGCCGTCAGCAGGTGCCCGGCGACCCGCGCGAACTGGTGCGAGTACGTGCCCGACTCGGCCAGGTCGGCGGTCACCATCAGCAGGTCGACGGCCCGGGCGAGAGTGCGTTCGCTGGCGAGCTGGCGCGCGGTGGCCAGCAGGCAGTCCGCCTCCCCCAGGCGCCAGTCCTGCGCGGTGTGCCGGTCGGCGAAGCTCAGGCCCCGGTACTCCACGGGGGCGAGGTGCGAGGTGAGGTTGTCACCTGGGCGGTCCAGTTCGTAGACCCGTGCCGCCGTCGCCAGGTAGAAGTCCAGCAGGCGGGACTGTGCCGCTCCCCGCTCCCCCGGCGGTTCCTCCCGCTCCGCACACGTGCGCGCGAACAGGCGCAACAGGTCGTGGTAGCGGTAGCGGCCCGGGGCTGCGGATTCCAGGAGGCTGGTGTCCACCAGGTCTTCCAGGAGTTCCTCGGCGTCGTCCTCCGTACGGTCCAGGACCGCCGCCGCCGCGCTCAGCGACACGTCCGGGCCGTCGACCAGTCCCAGCAGCCGGAAGGCACGCGCCTGTTCCGGTTCCAACTGGCCGTAGCCCAGCTCGAACGTCGCCTTCACCGCCAGATCCCCGACCTGGAGCTCGTCCAGACGCCGGTGTTCGTCCGACAGCTTCCGCGCCAGCACCGCGACCGTCCATGTCCGCCGGGCCGCCAGCCGCGAGGCGGCGATGCGGATCGCCAGGGGGAGGAAGCCGCAGGCCGCGACCACGTCCATGGCCGCGCCGCGGTGGGGCTCCACCCGGTCGGCGCCGACGATGCGGGTGAAGAGCAGCAGGGCCTCGTCCGGGTTCATCACGTCCAGGTCGACGTGGTGGGCGCCGACGAGGTGGGCCATGCGGGCGCGGGAAGTGATCAGCGCCGCGCAGCCCTCCGTCCCCGGAAGCAGGGGGCGTACCTGGGCGGCGTCGCGGGCGTTGTCGAGCAGGGCCAGGACGCGGCGGCCCGCCAGGACCGAGCGGTACAGCGCGGCGCGTTCCGTGAGGGTTTCGGGGATGTCGGCGTCCGGGACGTTGAGGGCGCGCAGGAACGAGCCGAGGACGCCCGCCGGATCGGCCGGTGACGGGCCCCAGCCCTGCAGGTCGACGTACAACTGGCCGTCCGGGAAGGACTCCCGGGCCGCGTGCGCGACGTGTACGGCCAGCGTCGTCTTGCCCACGCCGCCGATGCCCGAGACCGACGAGACCGCCATCACCATGTGCGGCGCCTGCACGAGTTGTTTGCCCAGCTCCTCCACCACGTGGCCGCGGCCGGTGAAGTCCGGCAGCGTGGCGGGCAGTTGGGCCGGGGCCACCGAGGCCGTGACCGATGCGGGGGCCGGCTGGTCCGTGCCGCGCAGGATCCGCTGCTGGAGCGCCGCCAGCTCCGGGCCCGGTTCGACGCCCAGTTCGTCGGTGAGCTGGCGCCGCGTGTCGGTGTAGACGGCGAGCGCCTCCGCCTGCCGGCCGCTCCGGTAGAGCGCCAGCATCAGCAGCTCCCGGAACCGCTCCCGCAGCGGGTGCGCCGCCGTCAGCGCCGTCAGCTCCGAGATCGCCTCCGCGCGCCGGCCCACCTCGACGTCCAGCGCCAACTGCGCCTCCAGCAGCGACAGCCGCCACTCGGCCAGCCGCGTGCGCTGCCTCTCGGCGTACGGGCCGGGCAGGCCGGCGAGCGGTTCGCCGTCCCACAGGTCCAGCGCGCCGCGGCGCAGCTCCCCGGCCCGCTCGGGGTCGCCCGCCGTGTGGGCGGCGTCCGCCTCGGCCGCGAGGCGGGTGGCCGTCTGGACGTCCAGTTCGGCGCCCGGGTGCAGGTGTACGGCGTAGCCCCCCGCCTCGCCGCGCAGCAGGTCGGCGTCGGGGCCGAGGGCGCGGCGCAGGCGGGAGACGTAGGTGCGTATCGTGCCCGTCGCGTCGCGCGGCGGGTCCTCGCCCCACACCGCGTCGACCAGCTCTTCCACGGCCACGTGCCGGCCGCCCCGCAGCAACAGCACGGCGAGCACGGCCCGCTGCTGCGGTGAGCCCATGCCCAGGGGCTGTCCTGCGCGGGTGACCCGCACCGGTCCCAGCAGGGCGAAGCGCACCGGCGCGCCCTCCGCCGGGCCGTCGCCGGATAACCCGGCGCGCTCACCGTCGGACATCGCCACCCCCTGTCCCGTCCCGCGCACCCAGTCTGCCGCACCCGCGACATCCCCCGCCACCGGCCCTTTCGCGACAGCCGGGCGGGCGCGGTCACCAGCGGATTGACGACCCTCGACGCACCGTCAACGGCGTGTCCATGGCCGTCCGTTTCGCTGTACGGCATGAGCGACTCGACTCCCCGGAAAGATTCGCAGGCACACGGTCTCCGCCTCGTCGACGCGTTCCCGGACGAGCTGTTCGCCCCCCGGCCCGCGCGGCGGCTCCCCGCACCACCGCCGCCGCACCTGGTGCCGGTGCTCGCCGAGTTGTCGCGCGGCACGCCCGACACGGTCGCCTGCCGCAACCTGCACATGTCCCCGCGGACGTACAGCAGGCGGGTGGCGGAACTGCTGGAGTGCCTCGGCGCGCAGAGCCGGTTCCAGGGCGGGGCGCAGGCGGTGCGGCGGGGGTGGCTGGTGGGGGCCTGCCTCGCCGGTACGGCGGAGGGCGGCTGATCCGCGAAGCCCCGGGATCTGCGCCCCGAGTCCCCTCTCAGGTACGGGCCGTGCCCCGGCAGCGCGGGCAGCGGCACGGCGGCCAGCGCCGGGGCAGCGGCACCGGTTCCGGGTCCGAGGGCAGGTAGCGGGTACGGCGCGCGGGGCCGCGGCGGCCGGACCGCGTGACGTGGTAGACGGTGAGCGTCAGCCCCGGGTGGTCCGGCGGCGGGCGCAGCGGTTTCGAGGCCATCGGACGGCGCCCCCTCACCGCGGGCGGGCGGCGGGCGGCGTACGGGGCGTACGGGGCAGTCCCCGCGGCCCGGTCACCGGCGGCCGGAGTTCGCCGGTGACCGGGTGCCGCCCGCGGTGCGCGGTCGCGGCGGTTCCCGGGGCTCCCGCGGGGCCGGGATGTCGACGAGGTCCAGATAGGCGAACGCGAAGACCGCGGCCTCCGAGCGCGAGCGGACCTCGATCTTCCGTACGGCGTTGCTGAGATGCGCGCGCACCGTCCGTTCCGATATTCCGAGCCGGCGGGCGATGAGGCGGTTCCCCGCGCCCGTACCGACGAGATAGAGCGTCTGCCGCTCGCGATCGGTCAGCAGCGGGATTCCGCCGGGATCTCCCGGCGCCCGTAACCGCCCTTCCGCGGCGGCCTCACACGGGCTCGCCTTCCCTTGGCCCACGACAGTCAGCCCTCCCAGCCCCCCGTTTCGCAGTGTCACGGCAGCCGCGAAAGTATTCCGGCGGCCGGACGCGGGTCAAGGAATCCGGGCGTCCCCGCGCAATGCTGGCGATGACTCGCCACTATGCCCGCGGCGCCCTTGCGGCAGCGTCCCGTACGCCCCATCCGTCCCGCCCCGCACGGCCCTTGACCAGGGGCCGGCACCCCCGGGGCGCGCTGAACGAAACCTTGACGTGGGCGTTAATCAAACGTTGACCCGCCCCTGCCATCCTCGTATCAGGCCCGCAGCAGGGGGAACTGCCGGGCCGAGCGGTCGGCCGCTATCTACACCGGTCAGGTGAGCGGCCCATACGGTGCCCGGCCGATGACCTTCAGGGGAAGTCGTCGGACGGGCACCGTCCTCCTTTTCCCACGCCGCGCCGCTCCCGGACGGCTCAGCCTCCGGTTCTCGCCACTTCCTTCGCCAACTTTCCGGCCTCCAGGCCGATTTCCCGCAGGCTTCCGCTCAACGGCGGCGCGTACCCCACGAAGTGCAGACCCTGCGCCCCCGCCGGCGACCGCCACCCCCGGGTGCGCGGCAGGCCCCGGCCGTCCAGGACGTCGAGGTGGCCGACCAGTTCCTCCAGGCCGCGCCGCCAGCCCGTCGCCGCGATCACCGCGTCCGGTTCCGCGCGGTCGCCGTCCGCCAGGATCACGCCCGCGGCGTCCAGCGCCGCCACCGCCGGCACCGGCAGGACCCGGCGGTCGCGGACGGCCGCGACCAGGCCCGTGTCCACGACCGGGACCGCTCCCTCCCGCAGCCGGGTGCAGAGGCCGCTCGCCGGGCGGGGCAGGCCGTACGCGCCGAGGTCCGGGACCCCGATGCGGCTCACCCGGCCGGCCAGCCGGTCCACCGCGCGGGCCGGCAGGACGCCGCTCAGGCGCCGGGCCGTCACCGCGCACCAGCCCGCCGCCGGCCTGCGTACGAGGTGCGGCAGCGTCCGCACCGCCAGCCGCACGCGCTTCGCGCCGCCGTCCGCCAGGTCCACGGCTATCTCCGCGCCCGTGTTGCCCGCGCCCACGACAAGGACGTCCTTGCCCTCGTACGGGGCGGGGTTGCGGTAGTACGCGGCGTGCAGCAGTTCGCCGCGGTACGAGTCGCGCCCCGCCCAGTCCGGCACGTACGGCGTGCGGCAGTAGCCGGTGGCGACGACGACGCGGCGGGCGTCGAGGACCCGGCCGCCGGTCGCGGCCACCTGCCAGCCCGGGCCCGCGCCGGAGGACGGCCCGGACGACCCGCCGGACGACGAGCCGGCCGCGCGGTCGATCCGCGCCACCTCCACGTTGTGCACGATCTCCAGCTCGTGGCTCTCCGCGAACTCCTCCAGGTGGCGCGCGAACTGGTCGCGCCCCACCCACCGCCCGTAGCGGCGCGGGATCGGCGCGCCCGGCAGCCCCGACATCCCCCGCGGCGTGTGCAGCCGCAGCGCGTCGTAGTGCCGGCGCCACGAGTCGCCGACCCGGGCGCCGCGCTCCAGGACCACCGCCCGGATCCCGGCCGCGCGCAGAGCCGCAGCGGTCGCGAGCCCGGCGGGGCCGCCGCCGACGACGAGCACCGGGCGGTCGTCCCGGCCGTCCGGCCGGCCGGGTTCTGCATGGACACGGTCATGAGACATGCGGGTGAGCGTAGTGCGGCGGGGGCCGCCGTCCGGCGGCTTGCACGGCTCGCTGCACTAACGATTCAGCAGCGGCTACGCTGCGCGCTCACACCTGCTTCGGCGGCTTCCGCCCCGTCACCCCGAGGTGCACGAGCAGCGCCAGTGACGGCTTCAGGTCCGCCTGCTTCACGCCCCACGTCTGGAACGCCTTCTGGTGCGCCGCCACCCCGGCGAGCATCACCACCAGCGACCCGGCGACCGCCGCCGGGTGCACGGTCTCGTCGACCTTGCCCTTCTCCTGCAGCTCCCTGATCGACTGGGTGAGGGACCGGGTGACGGAGTTGAGGATCTTCATCCGGAGCTTGTAGAACCGCTTGTCGCCCTCCGCGGCACCGAGGTCGACGACCCGCAGGATCGCGTCGTTCCGCCGCCAGTACCCGAGGAACCCGTCGACCAGCTCCTCCGCGGCCAGGGCCCCGGACTTGCCGGCCCACGAGCGGCCGGCCACCAGCTCGGTCAGGCCGGCGCCCTCCCTGGCCGTCTCCTCCGCGAGCTCCAGGACTGCACCCTCGACGTCCGGGAAATACTGGTAGAAGGTCGCGGGTGACGTGCCCGCCCTGCGGGCGACGTCGATCACTTTCACATCCCGGTACGGTGAGGAGTCGAGCATCTCTCCGAGGCATGCGAGCAACTTGGTGCGGGTCGCCTGGCCGCGCCGGCCGGCGACACGGCCGTCGACCGTCCGAACTTGACCTGTCATGTCGTCAGCTTACCGACGCGTGATCGAACCGCGATCTGACGAGGGCAAACGGGGAGGCCAGACCGTCGGAAGTGCGCGAATTGCCACTCTCGAACAGAATTGACCCGATGTTCAGGGTACTTTCGCACCACCCGACGCACGTTCCGATTACGTTGGCGATGCGAGCCATCGCACCGTCCCCGTCACGCCTGTCCCCCGTCACGCCAGCCCCCACCAACGTCCCATGGAAGGACGACGACGGCCATGGACGCATTCGCCGAGGGCTCACCCTGCTGGGCCGACGCCACCCTGCCCGACCTGCGCGCCGGTGAGCGCTTCTACGGTCAGCTCTTCGGCTGGACGTTCACGGAGGGCGGCGCGGGTACGGACACCGGCCCCGGCTTCCCCCGGCACTCCCGGGCGCTCCTCGACGGCAGGCCGGTCGCCGCGCTCGTCGCGAAGCAGGACGGCCGGATGCCCACGGCATGGGGCGTCCACCTGGCCACCCCCGACCTCGCCGGCACCGTGGAGAAGATCCGGCGGGCCGGCGGCACCGTGCTCACCGAGCCGGAGGCGGCCTCGGGGGCCGGCCGCAAGGCGGTCGCCGCGGACCCGGACGGCGCGGTGTTCGCACTCTGGCAGGGCGGTACGCGGCGGGGCTTCGGCGCGACCGACGTGCCGGGCGCCTTCTGCTGGACCGAGGTCTACGTGCGGAACGCCGACGCGGCCGACGCCTTCTATCCGGCCGTCTTCGGCTACGAGCTGGCCGATCCCCCGTTCGACGCGGGCGACTTCAAGGCGTGGGCGCTGCCGGGCTCCGGCCGGGAGGTGGCGGGGCGGGCGCTGGTCGGCGACATGCTGCCGGCGGAGATGCCGCCGCACTTCCTCGTCTACTTCCGGGTCGGGGACGTCGGCGACGCGCTCGGGACGGTGCGGCGCGGGGGCGGGCGGGTACTGGTGGACCGGCAGGAGATCCCGGGGGCGACGTTCGCGGTGGTCGCGGACAACCAGGGGGCGGCGTTCGCGGTGATGGACGGTGAATCCGGCGAGGCTGACGAGCCCGGCGACGCGGGCGGTGCCGCAGCCGCGGACACCCCCGCCACCAGCGCCGACGGGACCTGACCCGGTGCTCTCCCCCGCCCCGCGGGCCGCGCGGCCCGCGGCGCCCCGCCGGACCCGGCGGTTCCAGGGGCGGCGGTGCCCGGAGCCGCCCCCCGGGTTAGCCCCGGCGCGTTCCGGAGTGGAGAATCGGCAGGCGTACTTTCGGGACTGACGGCCGTACGCCTGCGGTGAGAGGCTGCAGGGGGGCCCGGTTCCGGGAGCCCCCGACGGGGAGGTGGATGGTTACGTGGTCGAGCAGCTTGCGCAGCACGACCCGAGGCGGATCGGTCCTTTCGAGGTGCTCGGCAGGCTGGGCGCCGGCGGGATGGGGCTCGTCTACCTCGCGCGGTCGGCCTCCGGCCGCCGCGTAGCGATCAAGACTGTCCGCACCGAACTGGCCGAGGACCAGCTCTTCCGCGTGCGCTTCACCCGCGAGGTCGAGGCCGCCCGGGCCGTCAGCGGCTTCTACACCGCCCCCGTCGTCGACGCCGACCCGCGGGCCGCGGTGCCGTGGCTCGCCACCGCGTACATGCCCGCGCCCTCGCTGGAGGAGATCGTCAACGACTGCGGGCCGCTGCCGCCGCAGGCCGTGCGGTGGGTGGCCGCGGGGGTCGCGGAGGCGCTGCAGTCCATCCACGGCGCCGGGCTCGTCCACCGCGACCTCAAGCCGTCCAACGTCCTGGTCCTGGAGGACGGGCCGCGCGTGATCGACTTCGGCATCGCGTCCGGCGTCTCCAACACCCGGCTGACCATGACCAACGTCGCCGTCGGCACGCCCGCCTACATGTCGCCGGAGCAGGCCCGCGACTCGCGCAGCGTGACGGGCGCCAGCGACGTCTTCTCGCTCGGCTCCACCCTCGTCTTCGCGGCCACCGGGCACGCGCCGTTCCACGGCGCGAACCCCGTCGAGACCGTGTTCATGCTGCTGCGCGAGGGGCCCGACCTGGAGGGGCTGCCGGGTGAGCTGCGCCCGCTCATCGAGGCGTGCATGCAGATGACGGCCGACCACCGGCCCACGCCGGAGGCGCTCCAGTCCGACCTGGCGCCGCACCTGTTCGGCGCCGCGGGCGACGACAGCGGTACGGCCTCGGCGTGGCTGCCGCGTACGGCGATCCGGATGATCGAGGCGCGCCGCGGTGCCGCGGCCACGCTGGGCGGACCCGGGCACGGCGGGTCGGGGCGGGTCGGGGGGTCGCGGGGGTCCTCCGCGTCGCGCCGGTCGATGCCGCCGCGGCCCCCGCACCCGCCGGGGCCGCCGCCGGAGGCGCCGTCCGCGGGTCCCGGGGCGGGGGCCGTACCGCAGTCCCCGCCGCACCCGGCGCCCCGTTCCGTACCGCAGTCCGCACCGCACTCCGCCCCCGGGCGGCACGCCGGGCCGCCCGGGTCCGGCGCACGCCACGGCGGCGGTGCGGGGCCCGCCCATGCCGCGCCCGGTGGCGCCCCGGCGCCGCACTCCGCGGCGGCACCGGAGCACGTGCCCGCCCAGCCGGCCGCCGCCGCCCCCGCCGCGCCGGCGCACGCCGGCGCCGAGGTCCAACTGGCCGGCGCCCCCGTGCCCATCGGCCCCGGCCCCCGCGTCGTCGACGCCCGCGCCGCGCGCGCCCGCGCCGCCGCGGACGGCGGGCTCGACCTGGGCTGGGCCCGCCCCCGCGGCGGCGCGGCGCACGGCGCGCAGCCGGCGCACGACCCGCACTCCGGCCACCGCCCCGCCGCTCCCGCGGAGGCCGCGGGGCAGGAGCCGGCGCGGTGGCGGCCCTGGCGGTTCCGGATGTCCAACGACGTCTGGGGCAAGCCCGTCGTCTCCGGAAACCTGCTCTACGTCACCTCCTTCGAGGTCCACGCCCTGGACGTGACCAGCGGCCGGCGGCAGTTCAAGACCCGCGAGGTCGCCTGGTCCATGGCCCTGTCCGAGGGCCTCATCCACGCCTCGGACGGCCCGAGCCTGTACGCGCTCGACGCCGCGGACGGCCGCGAGCGCTGGCGCCAGGCCGCCGGGGGCTTCGTGTACTCGCTTCAGGTCGCCGCCGGCACCGTCGTCACCGGCACCAGCGGCGGCGGCATGCGGGCCCGGCAGGCGGCGACCGGCGAGCCGCTGTGGGAGCTGAGCGGCGCGCAGACGGAGTTCGAGACGCAGGAGGCCGGGCCGGTGGCCCACCACGGCACGGTCTACGTCTGGGGTGAGGGCCGGCTGCGCGCCCTGGACATCAGATCCGGCGCAGAGCGCTGGTCGTACCCGATCGGCGACGCCGCCGCCTGCGGCGGCGTCCCGGTGCGGCTGCTCCCGGCCGACGACGTGGCGGCGGGCCCCACGGTGTTCGCCGCGGCGGGCAAGCGGGTCCTGGCGCTGGACGCGGCGTACGGCACGCTGCGCTGGACGTTCGAGGCCCCGGCGGTGATCCTGAGCCCGCCCGCGTTCGCCCCCGGCGCGGCCCTCACCGGCGGCGGCGTCTTCGTCGCCGACCACCTGGGCACGGTCTACGCCCTCGACGCCGCCGACGGCCGCGAGCGCTGGCGCATCGCCACGGAGGCCCGCCAGTCCATCGAGCCCGTCCTCGTCGCGGACGGCCACGTGCACGTCGGCAGTGGCTCCGCCCTCTACACCCTCGACGCCGTCGCCGGCACCCCGATGTGGCGCTTCGCCACCCGGGGCGACCTGATCGGCGCCCCGGTCGCCGCGGACGGCCGCGTCCACTTCGGCTCCGCGGACCACTGCATCTACGCGGTCGACGCGGTCGGCGGCCAGCTCCGCTGGAAACTCGCCACGGACGGCGAGATCACCGGCTCCCCGGTCGTCGCGGGCGGCGTCGTCTACGCCTGCAGCAAGGACCGCTGCGTCTACGCCCTGGACGCCGAGAAGGGCACCGCCCGCCGCTGACCACCCGCGCGGCTCCCGCGCGCCCGTGCCGTCAGCGCCGCAGGAGGTCGACCATGCCCTTCGGGTCCCGCGCCGCGCGCTGCTCCGCCAGGCAGCGGCGCATCAGCTCGAAGTACGGGGTCAGCAGCTCGGCGCTGACGCCCTGCTGGCGGGCGGTGTCGAGGAACGTGGGGATGCCCGCCACCTGCATGGCCAGGGCGGAGACCTCCTCCTGCGGGTCCGCACCTCCGGTGAGTTCGGCGGCGATCCCGTGCGCCGCGGGGGCCATCGCGGTGAGCCAGCCGGCCAGCAGCCCGGCGAACGCCGCCGGGTCCACGTCCTCCTTGCGTACCAGCGCGAAGGCGTGCGTGACGCCGGCGAACATGCCGTACATGGCGCTGAGCAGAGCCATGTCCTGAAGCGCCGCGTAGCCCGGGTCCTCGCCGGCGTAGGTGGTGCCGGCCGGGACCGCGAGCACCTCCCGGTGGCGGTCGAACAGCGCGCGCGGGCCGCTGTAGAACACGTAGGCGCCGCTCTCCGGGACGCCGATCATCGGCGGTACGGCCATGATCCCGCCGTCCAGGTAGCGGGCGCCGCGCTCGCCCGCCCACGCGGCGCGGGCGCGGGCCTGCTCCGGCGTGCACGTCGTCAGGTTGACCACGTCCCTGCCGGCGAGGTCCGTGCCGCCCAGGACCTCCCCGACCGACGCGTCGTCCAGCAGGCAGACGACGACCGGGCCGCCCGCCGCGACCGCCGCGGCGGCGGTGTCCGCCGTACGGGCGCCCTCGGCGGCCAGGGCCTCGGCGCGGGCGGGCGTGCGGTTCCAGACGGTCGTCGGGTGGCCGGCGGCGAGCCAGGCGCGGGCCAGCGCGGTGCCCATGGCGCCGAGGCCGAGGAGGGTCACGGGGGCTGTGTCTTTGGTGTGCTCGGTGTGCGGTGTCATGGCGACCATGCTGGTCACAGGCCCGTAGACGATCAAGTACGCACTTCGGAGTGGGTGGTTACCCTGAGGTGAGCGAGCACCTCGGCGGGGTGCGGGAGTGGGAGGGGTACGCATGACCACGCTGAACCGGCCCGGTGCACCGGACGGCCACGTCTGCGGCATCGACGCCGCGATGGAGATCATCGGCGGCAAGTGGAAGGTGCTGATCCTCTGGGCGCTGGACGACCGGCAGGACCGCCGCTTCGGCGAGTTGCGCCGGCTGCTGCCGGGGATCACGGAGAAGGTCCTCGCGTCGCACCTGCGCGAGATGGAGGCGGACGGGATCGTCCGGCGGACGGCGTACGAGGAGGTGCCGCCCCGCGTCGAGTACTCGCTGACGGATTCCGGCACGCGGCTGAACGCCGCGCTGGGGCCGCTGGCCGCATGGGGCCGCGAGCGCGTCGCCGGCGCGGGAGCAGTCGGCGCGGGAGCAGTCGGCGCGGGAGCAGTCGGCGCGGGAACCGCGGGCGCGGGAGCCGCCGGCGTGCCGGCCGCGCACGGCGGTGCGGAGCGGGCCCGCTGGACGCACGGTCGCACACCGGGCTGATCCTCCCGTTCCGCGAGCCGTTCAGCGAGCCGTCCCCCGAGGCGTGCCACGACCCGTCGGTCCGGGACCCCGACCCCCGTCCGGGGTCCCGGACCGCATCCCCCCTGTCGCACGCGCCGCCGGTGTGCCTGCGACCAGCCGCTCGCACTGAACCGAGAATGTGCGCCGCACCGCGACGTTGACAAGGCACCCGGGCGTTCGGGTGCGTTCGGAACGGTGCTCACCTGTTCCGAACGCGCGCGAACAAGGCCGGTTTCAAGGTCGCCGGGCAGCCGCCGGTGCCGCCATGCTGGGGTCATGAGCGACAGGGACGGCGGCTTACCGGGATCGTCGCAGTCGCCGGCGCCGCAGCCGGCAGAGCTTCGTACGCGGGCCGAGTACGTCGCGGCGCTGCGGGCGTTGCGTACGTGGTCCGGGCTGACGTACCGCGAGCTGGAGGCCAAGGCCACCACGCACGCCGACTCCCTCCCGGCCAGCACGATCGCCACCACCCTCGGCCGCGCCACGCTGCCGCGGGAACGCTTCGTCGACGCCTTCACCCGCGCCTGCGGCCTCGCCGAGCAGGACGTCGCCGCGTGGCTGGAGGCCCGCCGCCGTATCGCCACCCACGAACACGCGGCCCCCGCCGCCGAGCCGGCGCCCGCGGCGCCGCAACCGCGGTCGCACCCGCAGCCGGCCCCGTCCCCGGGCCCGCACCCGGCCCCGTCCGGGAACGGCGACCGCGCCGCGCCGCCTCCCGCGACCGCCTCGCGGTGGCGGTGGCGATGGCGGTGGGCGGCCGGGCTGCTGGCGGCGGCCGGGATCGGCGCCGGCGGCACGCTGGGCGTCCAGGCGCTGCTGCCGGACGACGCGGAACCCGACCCGCCGCGCACGACGATCGGCGGCGACCCGGTGCCGGGGCTGGACATCAAGGCGGTGGGCAGTTGGGCGCAGATCCATCCGGCCCGTACGCCGAGCCTCTGCGTCACGGAGGGCACGGACCGCTCGGGCCGCTACCGCAGCGCGGTGGCGGCCCAGCAGCCGTGCGCGCAGTCCGTCCAGCCCCGGGTCTACCTCGAACCCGTCGGTGACGGCGCGGTGCAGATCCAGTGGCACCACCCGAAGCACGGCATCGGGTGTCTGACCGCCATGCGCGAGGGGCGCGGACGCGGCTTGGTCGAGCCTCGCGAGGCGTGCGCCGACGACGATCCGGCCCAGCGCTTCCACGTCGAGGCGGGCGGCCGGCGGGGCGCGACGCACTTCCGCATCCGCCTGGGCACGGGCGAGTGCCTGGGGCTGCGCGACGAAGAGACCGCGGCCGGCGCCGAGATCGTGCAGGCGCCCTGCTCCGACGCCGCGGACCGGGAGTTCCGGATCAGCCTGACCCCGCCGCCGCCGTAGCCGACCCGCCGGAGTAGCGGGCGGCGAGGGCCGCGGCGCGGTCGCGCAGGGCCGTGCGCAGCCACTCCGGCGCCACCGCCTCCGCGTCCGTGGCGAGTTGCCACACCGCCCACTCGGCGTGCCGCGCGTCCTGGAACGCCGCCTCCAGCCGCAGCCGGCCGTCGGGCTCCACCTCCTCGGCGAGTACGGCGAGCGCGGTGCCCACCAGCTCCTCGCGGCGCCGCGGCGTGACCCGTACCACCGCGGCGACCTGCTCGCCGCCGGTGCGGAACCGGGCGCTGCGCTCCTGCCAGGCCCGGTCGAGGTCGACGCGCTCGGGGCGCTGCGCCGGTTCGGGGAGTTCCTCCGCGGCGCGTACCCGCGAGAGGCGGTAGGTGCGGTCGGCGCCGGCCCGGGTGGCGAGCAGGTAACCCTTGTCCCGTACGGTCACCAGGCCGATCGGGTCCACCGTGCGCCACGCCGCGGCCCGCCCTTCGGGCGCGTAGCGGATCCGAAGCTTCCGCCCGGCGAACACGGCGCCGCGGAGGGCGGCCAGCACGTCGTCGGGTACGTCCTCGGCGGTGAGCGGGCGCGCGAGGAGGTCGGTCTCGGGGTCGACGAGGAGCCGTTCGGCCACGCCGGCGGCGGTGTCGCGGTAGCCGGGCGGCAGCGCGTCGACCACCTTGAGCATCGCCGACGCGAGCGCGGAGCCGAGCCCGAACGCCTGCGCGCCGCGCCGCGATCCGGCGATCAGCAGGGCGAGGGCCTCGTCGTGGTTCAGCCCGGTCAGCTCCGTACGGAACCCGGGCAGCAGCGCGAACCCGCCGTGCCGGCCGCGCTCGGAGTGGACCGGCACGCCGGCTGCGGACAGCGCGTCGATGTCGCGCAGCACGGTGCGGGTGGAGACCTCCAGCTCGCGGGCGAGCGTGGCCGCGGACAGCCGGCCGCGCTGGCGCAGCAGCAGGACCAGCGAGACCAGACGATCGGCGCGCATGCGAAAAAATCTAGCAGGATATACGACACAGGATGTCGTCATTCGCTGCGAGGCTGCCGCCCATGGAACGCACAGCGATAAACCCGGTCACCTGGTCGACGGAGATGGGCTTCAACCAGGGCGAACTCGTCTCCGGCCACACCCGCACCCTCTTCGTCTCCGGCCAGGCCGCCATGGGCCCCGACGGCCGCCCCCGGCACGACGGCGACATGGCCGCACAGCTCGCGCTCAGCCTCGACAACCTGGAAGCGGTCCTCGCCGCCGCGGACATGTCCCTGGCGAACCTCGTACGGCTCAACGTCTGCACCACCGACGTCGACCTCCTCTTCCAGCACTACGGCGCGCTGGCCGCCCGCCTGGCCGCCGCGCAGGCGGCCCCGGCGACGACGATGCTCGGCGTGACCCGCCTGGCCGTCCCGCCCCTGCTGGTCGAACTCGAAGCCACCGCCGTCGCCTGACCGGGCTGCGTGTCCGGCACGTGACCTGCCCGCCGGCAGCCGCCGGGGAGGCCACGTGCGGGACGGCCGGGAAAACCCGTCGACAGATCGGCGGGTGATCACTTACCGTGTGACGTCACGCCCTGAGACGGACGGAAGGAGGCGAGTGCCGTGCAGTTCACACCTTTCGAGCGCTCTCCTCGTCCGCAGCCCCGGCGTGGTTCGTAGATTCTGACCGGGGAGCGCGCCAAGCAGCCGTAACCCGGAGGAATCCATGACCGATCCGGTCATCCGCGCGCTCTCCGCGAGCGACGCCCAGCTCTTCGACGCACTGCCCGACCCCCTCCACGCCCGCGAAAGCCACCGGCACACCCGTTTCCGTACGGAATGGAAGCGCGTCGCCCTGCGCGACGGCGAGGTCGTCGCCCGCGGCGCATGGTGGGGCGGCCCCGACGACGCGGAGCCGATCAACGTCAACTGGTTCGACGTGGCCGAGGGCGAGGAGGAGGCGGGGGCCCTGCTCCTGCGCACCGCGCCCTGGCAGGTCGAACTCGAGGTCAACCTGCCCGGCGACTGGCGCGACGACCCCGCGCTGCGCGCCGCCGCCGACACCCGCTTCGCCGCCGCGCGCGCCGCCGGGTACGAACTCCTCGTCGAACGCTTCATCTACCGCTGGACCCCGGCCGACGGCCTCCCCGAACGCCCCGGCCGCCTGCGGTTCTCCCCCGAACCCGACGACGCGGTGTTCTTCGACGCCCTGCGCCGCATCCACTCCGCCACCCTGGACGCCCACGCGCTCAGGGCCATCAAGGAGGGCGGCCTCGACCAGGCCGCGCAGGAGGAGCTCGACTTCTTCCACTGGTGCCCCTCCCCGCGGGAGTGGTGGCAGACCGCGCACACCCCGGACGGCGACCTGGCGGGCATCCACATCCCCGCCCACAACCCCTCCGGCCCGACGGTCGGCTTCATCGGAGTCGTCCCCGAACACCGCGGCCACGGCTACGCCTACGACCTTCTCGCCGAATGCACGCACGTCCTCGCCGGCCACGGCGCGGAGTTCATCAGCGGCGCGACGGACCGGGGCAACTTCCCGATGGCCGCGAACTTCGCCAAGGCCGGATACCCGGTCGTGAGGGAACGCGTCCACTTCCAGCCGGGGGGCAGGGCGGAGTAGAGCCCAACCGAACGGTACGAGGAAGACCGCCGCTTCCCAGGAGGCGGCGGTCTTCTCGTACACACCGCGCCGAAACCACCCGCTCCCTAGGCGGCGCGGGGCGGCTCCTCGGGCCGGTCGGAGGGGTGATCCGGGGTGGCACCCTCCTCGTCCTTCCGCGAGCCGCCATTGGCGAAGACCGTACGGAGGTTGGGCTCGGACGGGGCGTCCTCCGCGGGGCGGGTGAGGGGCCGGCGGCGCTGCCTGCCCCAGACGCCCACACCGATCAGCATCAACGCCGCCCCGAAGACGACGAGGGCACTCCCGACGTCCAGACCGGTGCCGTCGGTGTTGACGTCCAGACCGCCGACCGCCTCGACCGCCTGGTTCTGCCGGAACATCCACAGCCCGGTGACGGCCAGCACCAGCAGCGCGGCCAGGATGACGAAGCCGCGCGAGCGCGTTCTCGCCCCGTAGAGGGCCAGCAACGCGCCGATCGCGATCGGCGAGAAGATCGACCCGAAGAGCTGCGCCCGGGTCTCCGAGATCCCGTCGAAGATGCTCCCGAACGCGTAGTGCCGCCCGTCCCGGCCGTTGTACCAGGGCAACCAGAGACTCCAGACCACGGCCACCGCGCCGATCACCACGAGGACGGCTCCGACGACGTAGCGCTTGTTGCTCGCCTTGTTCTCCAGCATCTTCGTACTCCTCCGATGCCGTAGTCCCCCATCCGACGCTACGACCGAACCACCCCCTCCGCCACCGGCGCCGGTATTGGGCTTTTTCTGGGCATCATGCTTCACTCGGTACATGCCCAGAAAAAGCCCAGCGGAGAACGAGGTGGTCACCGCGGTCGGGCGACTGCTGCGGCGCGGGTTGCCGGTCACCCCCGCCACCGTGGACGCGACTCTGCTCGGCCTGCGCGGGATCGTCGCCAGGGCCGTCGACCCCGCCGACGAGGCCAGTCGCACCACGGCCCTCGACGGGGCCCTGCGCGGCCTGCTCGCGCGGTTCCCCGACGCCCGCTACGCCGCGGCGGCACGGGCACTGTTCGCGCTACCCCCGGCCGAACCGGGCCAGAGCCTGACCGTTCGCCGCGAACTGGCGGCAAAGGAGGCCGGGCACGAGGTCCACCACTTCCGCAAGCGCGTCGAGCCCAAACTGATCGAGAAGATCGCCTGGGAGTTGCTGGCCGACGCCGACCGGTTCGTCCGTTCCCCGATGATCGCGCCCCGACTCGCCCCCACCGCCGGGCGGCAGCCGGTGCAGGCCGACCCGTTCGCCTGGGAAGTGGCAGAGCAGGAGGAGCAACTCAGCAGACTCTGGTCGGCGATCTACGCTGCCCGCGCCGAACTGCTCGCCGTCGAGCGGCTGATCAGTCTCCGGGCCGACCGGGCGACCCTCTTGCACACGACGACGACCGCCGCGTGGCGGTGGGCCGCGGCCCGCGCCGAAGCGATCAGCTACAGCACCGCGTTCGCCCCAGGTCCGGAGTCCTCCGTGGACGAACTGGTCGCGCTGGCCGGTTGGACCCCTGCCCTGACCGAGGCACAGGAGTCCCGGCTGACCGAGGCCGCCGCCAGCGGAGGGGGCCGCGAACAGTTCGTCGCCGTCCTGCACAGCGAGACCGCGCTGGCAGACGCCTGGTTCGACGGGCTCCTCACCCGCCCCGAGCCGTCCGAAGCCACCCCCGACGAAGAGAACGGACTACAGCCTTGACCACCACCAACCCGGCCCTCGCCGCCGCCCTCCGCGCGGCGGCTAGCGGCCAGCCACGCCGCTACGTCATCACCGGCGGCCCGTCGTCCGGCAAGGACGACCTTCTTGAGGCGGTCCACGTCGCCGGAGTCCCCTGCATGACCGAAGAACCCGGTCGGGAGATCTACCGCAGGCACCGGGAAAAGCTCGGCCGTCACCTGCTCAAAGAGGACCGCCGGGCCTACTCCCTGGAAGTCCTCGACGCCTTCATCGCCGAGTACACCGCGCACGAACACGGGATTCGCTTCTACAACCGGGGAATCCCGGACGGCTACGGCTGGGAGGGGTTCTTCGGGTTGCGGCCGACCCCGCAGTTGGAAGACGCCACGCGACGCTACCGATACGACGCGGTCTTCGTGCTCGACCCGCTCGACACCTTCGAGGATCCCGACGACATCGTCTGGGCCAAGGACCGCGAGATCCGCCGTGTCCACGAGCTGATCGTGCAGGGCTACTACGACGCCGGCTACGAACCGGTGTTCGTTCCCCCCGACTCCGCCGCCGCCCGGCTGGACTTCCTCTGCGCCAACCTGCGCCTGCCCAAACCCAGCGGGGGAGCGTGATCTCGTTGAGCCGCGACGGGAAGCCTTCGTAACTGACCAATCTCGTCCAGACCGGATCGGTCAGGGTCGTAGCGAGGCGTTTACGGAAGTCGCGTACGGCGCACTGCTCCTGGTGGCCGGCCAGGGTGCGCCGGGCCGGTGTGCCAGCGGTACTCGCTGGAGAGCAACGGAGTGCGGGGTCATCGATCTTCCTGGAGCTTGAGCAGCTCGAAGAAGATCGACGTGCCTCCCTGGCTTACGAGTTCGTCGAAAGTGCCCGTCTCGGCGATGCGGCCGTGGTCGAGGACGATGATGCGGTCGGCGAGACGCACGTTGGCAAGCCGGTGGGTAATGAACACAGTGGTCCGGCCGGCGGCCAGCGCCTTGAGCCGGGTGTAGATGCGGTGCTCTGCGCGCGCGTCGAGCGCGGCAGTCGGTTCGTCCATCACCAGGACGGGTGCGTTGCGGTGGAAGGCTCGGGCGACGGCGATGCGCTGCCACTGTCCGCCGGAGAGGTCGTGTCCTCCCCACCAGGAGCGCGCCAGGGACGTGTTCAGGCCGTTCGGCAGGTCGGCGATGACGGTGTCGGCGCCGGCGGCTTCGGCGGCGGCGTGCACGGCGGCGTCGCCGTCGGGGCGGGGCTGGCCGAGGGTGATGTTCTCCCGGGCGGCCAGGGGCCAGCGGGTGTAGTCCTGCGGGACGAGCGCGACCTTGGACAGCACAGCAGCGGGTTCGGCGTCTGCCAGGTCCAGGCCGTCCCAGCGCACGGTGCCGGTGGTGGGGAGGAACAGGCCGGTGAGGATGCGGGCGAGGGTGCTCTTGCCGGCGCCGTTCTCGCCCACGAGGGCGATGACTTCGCCGCGCTTGAGGTCCAGGTCGATGCCGTCGAGGGCCGGCCGGGTGGCGCCGGGGTAGGTGAAGGAAACGCCGTGGGCGGTGATCACGTTCGGGCCGTCGTCGGCGACGGCGGTGCTGCCTCGTCGGGCGGTCCACGCCTGGGCCACGGTCAAAAACCGCGTCCAGTCGTCCAAGGACAGCGACGTGCGGAACAGCCGGGCCCCGGCCCTGACCGTGGTAGTGAGGGCCGCGCCGGAGGCCCGCACCGCCAGGGCGGCGGTTCCCGCGGCTGCGAGTTCCATGCGGCCGGCCGTCACCAGGAGCACGAGCGCCCCCCAGGTCGCGAGCATTCCGGCGGCCGTGAGAGCGTCACCGATGCCCTGCGCGACCAGGGCCTGCCGGGTGGCCGCGAGCTGTTCGGCCTCCAGGCGTCCGGAGACGATGCGGTACTGCCGGGTCAGGAAGCCGGCCATGGTGCCGGCGCGGACCTCGTCGGCGGTTTTCCGCTCGGTGGTGTAGGAGCGGAACACGCTGCGCAGACGGGAGTCCCCCAGGTTGCGATGGTGCGCGGCGTGTTCGATCCGTGCACCCCGTACGGCGCCCCAGGCGCACGGGACGACGGCCAGGACCAGCAGCGGCAGGAGCACCGGGTGCAAGAAGGTGACAACCGTGGCGGCGGCGGCCAGTTGGGCTGCGGCGGAGGTCAGCACCTGGGAGTCGACGATGAGGGCGCCGGTCATCTCCGCTCCGTCCGAGGCGGCGGCGAGAGCGTCCTCGAAGTCGGGGTCCTCGTACGCGACCAACTCGGCACCCGTCGCTGCGGTGATGACCTGGAGGTCGGCTTCGCGTACGGCTGCAGGGGCGAGCTGGGCCGCGGCGGCGCGGGCGCCCCCGTCGAGGAGATAGCGGCCGCAGCCGGCAAGGGCGAGGACCAGCACGGCGGTCAGGTTCTCGCGCAGCCCGGCGGCGATGTCGTCGCCGGTGAACACCGCGGCCAGCACGCGGGTGGTGGCTGCGAGGGCGGTCGCAGTCAGGGCGGCGGCACCGATCTGGCAGCCGAGCAGCGCCAGGGCGGCGCGGCGGTCGGTGCGCCATGCGAGGCGCGCCGCCGCGGCGAGGGTACGGGGCAGGCGGCGCGCTATCGCCCACGTGGACAGGGTGACGCTCGCCTTCAGGTGACGATCGGAGGCCAAGCGCATCACGGGCGGCTGGCCCGCGCCGGCGGCCGGTGGTATAGATGCGAAAGAATTCACGCCCCCATCAAGGGGCCACGTATCAAGCCGGGCAACGGAATTGTTCGGGGTGTTCCGAATCGCCCCCGGTCACCCGGCCAGCCGTCAGCCCTCACAGTTTGCTTTTCACTCGTTCGGGTGGTTCGTCTGGGCGGGAGGCTCCCTGACCCAGGGCGCGGCTGTGCAGTTCGATCTTAGGATTCCTTGAGCCCATGCTCGGCCGCCTGCTCGGGTGTGTGGAGGTAGAGACTCTCGCGAAACGCGTCGGCGAGTAATTCGAAGGCTTCGCCGTCTCGTGGCTGGACAGGTGGCGGAAAAGGTAGATCGCTGGAACGGGGGGCCAGATCCGGGCGACGGAGGCGCGGAACTCAGGTGCGTGCTGTATCACGACGTTCGCGGGATACGCCTGAGAGGTCAATCCTCACGGTCTGACTGGTGACGGTGGGGTTGCGTTCGGGGCAGGACCCGAGCCAGACGCGCGTTCCACCAGGAATCGCTTGGTGAGTCCGCATTCTCCGGAGCTGATGGGACGGCAGGAGGGGCTCCAGTTGAACCTGGTCGGCCATCATCGCTGTCTTTGTGGCCCAGAGCGCGATCTTGCGTTGTTGCCGGAGGGATATGAGATCGAGGTCCTGCCGGATGATCCGTGGTTCGAGAGCCTCCTTAGAGGAGCCTTCAAGCTCCGACATCCAGCCGCTGTTGCACGGGGCACACACCTTCCTGACCGTGAAGTCCAGGCCCACGCTCTGCCTGGTCACGTCGAAGGCGCCCGCCCCGTAGCGGGCCTGTTCGGTCCGTTGTGGCCCTGGCGGAAGATACTGGTTCAGCCACTGAGGGAAAACGTGTTCCTTGGTGACGGGAGAACCGCCGCAGAAGACACAGGGCATCAGCAGATCGTAGCGGATTGGCTCCGGCGTGGTTCGGCACCGCCGCGGGCCACGACAGTACGGTACCCACGTGGTCTGTGCAGGTCACAGCACCTTCGCGCAGCCAGGGCAGTGGGTTCAGCCGCCTGAACTGTCAACCTGCGGACTGGAATCCTCAGTCACACCGGGCCACGGCCGCGGTGACGCCTACTACGGCACGGTGAGGGCGGGCATCCAGGGCCGGTCGACGGCGTCGCCCGTGTCCCGGCCGACCGCGCCTTCGGGGACTTCGGCCCAGGCGTGCGCACCGTCGGGCAGGAACCGAGCGCCAAGCACCCAGTGCGCCTGACGGCCGGTCAGCGCGGCAGCGATAACCGTGGCGCGGCTGACCTCCATGCAGGCGATACGGCCCCGCCACCACACCGGGGCCACCGCGAGGACCGCGGCGTTCAGGGCTTCGAGGCGGGCCAGGCCCGCGTGGGGCAGGCCGCGCAGCAGACGTACGGCGGCGATCTGCCGGCGCAGCGGCAGCCGGCCCAGCGCCAGAGAGAGCGCGAGGGCCGCGGCTGCGACGATGCGGTCGTATCGGGTCGTGGTGGGCCGGGCGCCGGGGACCATGACCGTCACCGCCACCACCTCCTTTTCTTCTGCGGGGCCGGTTGTGCGGTGTCGACGAGTACCCCGGCGGCCACCAGCTCGGCGACGAACGTGGTGATGTGCTCGGCGACGACCTGCGGGTCCTGGCCGGTGGGGACGGCGATCTCGTCCGCGAGCCCATCGGTGCCGCCGCGAACGGTGATCGCGCGCCAGACCTGCGAGGCGTCCGGGTCGAGCATGAGCCATGAGCCGCGCCGGGTGTCGAGCACCGCCGTACCGTCCGGGCCGGTGGCGTGATGGACGTGTGACGCGAGGGTCAGCATGCCGCCACCTTCCGGCCAGCCTGCTCGCCGGAGAGCCACCAGCACGTGACGAGGAGCCGGTGCAGGTCGGCGATGACCGTGGCGTTCTGACCGCGGGCGGCCTGCGCGAGCGCCGCGCTCACCGCCGCATGGTCGATGAGCCCCGCGCCGACGAACGGACTGGCCGCGATCAACTCGTCGAGGCGCTCCCGGTGGCGGGCGAGTCCGGCGATGCGCTGGGCGGTGAAGGAGCCCTTCGAGCGCCGCTCGGTCAGCCACTGGGGCAACTGCGGTAACGCGGCGCGTAGCAGCGGCTTGTACGTGACCACCCCGCGGCGGGCGAGCGCCGGGATGGCGAACGCGGCCCGCACTACCTCGTTGTCCAGGTACGGGTACGCCAGTGTCACACCGAGGGCTTCGGCGTACGGGGTCCAGCCACGGGCGGAGGCGCCGACCGACCGCAGGGCGCTCCACTGCTCGAATTCGTCCGCCATCTCCGGCTGCCGTTCACCGGCGGCCTGCCGCAACTGCACGGCGACCTGCTGCCGGCCCTCCCCGGTCAGCCACGACGCCCCGGCTCCCAGACGACACCATGACCAGCCCGCCACAGCCGGATCCGCAGTCACGGGCCCGCGTTCCAGGGCGTCGGCGGCACGTCCCAGCGAGCCGGCACGTCCCAGTTCAGCGGCCTGTTTGAGTGCCTTCCAGTAAGGGCCCGGGGCGGTATTGCGCAGCCGGGCGAACGCCACGACCTGACGGCGGGCCTCACGCCACCCGCCGTCCTGCACCAGCCGCACCCAGCAAGCACTGGAGGCGTCCAGCACGATGTCCCCGCCGTGCCCGGTCAGGTGCAGCGGCAGCCCCCGCACCGGCTGAAGGTACGCGCTGTCCATGGCGTACATGGCCGCCCCCAGCACCGGCTCGCCACCGGTGGGCTGCCCCGAGCCGAAGCCGAAGGGCAGCTGCGGCAGACCGCCCGCAGCGATGGTGTGCGTGACGCCGGTGTGCTCGGCGACGCGGGCGGCGTACGAGGCGTCTTCGGCGCTGGTGTAGCCGTCGGTGTATGTCACCGCGTGCACGTCGCCGACCTCGGCGGCGAGGACGACGGCCGCGGAGGAGTCGAGCCCGCCGGACAGATCCGCCCCCACCACCGAGCCGGCCGCGCGGACCCGGTACCCCACGGCATCAGTGAGCGCGCGGCCGAACCGCTCGGCGCCCTGACCGAGTTCCGCGACGGACTCGGCGCGACGAACGTCGACGAGCTGCGGGGGCACACCGGGGGTGAGGAGCATCCCGGATCCGCCGGGTACCTGCCGGACCCGCTCGTACAGGCTGCGGTGCGGCCAGTGGTGCTCGCCCGCCGCCAGCCGTGCCGCCAAGTGCGGCAGGTCCGGCACGAGCGATGCGGGGAGAAGGCCGGGCGCGGTCGCCCACGCCGTCCCCTCCCGGTGCGGCGTGTAGTAGAGGGTCCGGATTCCGGCGAGGTCACCGCACACGAACCGCTGCCGCCCGCAGGCGGCGAGCACCCAGTACGAGCCGGGCCACCGGCTCAGTTCGGCCCACCGGCCCGCCCGCACGGCCGGAAGGGCGCTGCGGAGGTCCTGCTCGGCGACCGGGCAGTCGCCGACGACCGCGACCACGGCCTGCCCTTCCCCGGCCGAACGCACACGCGCAGCCGGCGGGCGGCGCACACCTTCGAGCCCCTCGATTCCCGTTCCGCTCACGGCGGCGGTGCCGCCGGTCATCCACTCCCGTTCCATCTGCTCGCCTCCCCTTCAGACGCGCCCGGGGGCCGCCCGCCGTAGCGACCGGCCCCCGGGGCTGCCCGGTGCTGTCCTGGGCGTCAGCCCTCGAAGTAGTTGTCCTTGTCCGAGTCGTTGAACGTCTGCCGGCCCAGGGTGAGGGCCGGCACCGGGTAGGTGCTGACCTGCGGCGCGAAGCCGCCAGTGCTCCTCGGCGGCGTCACGGGGGTGCCCTTGGCAGCGGGCTTGGGCTTGGCGGTGACGGGGGTCTGCTCGGCCATGACCGGCCTCCCTTGTCTCGGTGGATGTAGAGGTGGTGCTGCCTCTATGTCACCGCGGACGAGGGCACGTTCCCAGAGACGGAGATGGGGACTTGCTGGGAGTGGATCTGGGAGAAACCTGGGACGCGCTTGGGATGTCAGCCCGCCTGGAGAAGGTCAAGGACGCTCTGGTGGTAGACGGCATACACCGAGGGGAGTTCGTCGAGGTGGGCACGTTCGTCGATGCCGTGCAGCCCTTCATACGGCACCCCGAAGCCGGCGGTCGCCGGGATGCCCTCCCCGGCCAGCAGGTTGCCGATGTTCGACGGGCCCGCGGTCTTCGCCCGCACCGTCAGCCCGGCAGCCGCAGCAGCGTTCAGCAGGGCTCCGGCGGGCTGCTCGTCCTCAGCCAGGCGGAAAGGCGGCCACACAGCGACGGGGGCGACCTCGGTGGGAGCCGGGGCGGGCAGCTCCGCGTCAAGTTCGGCGACAGTCTTGCGGACGAGGGTCTCCGCGTCATGCGCGTCGAAACCCGGGGTGGTGCGCACATCGACGTTGAGGTCGACCCGGTCCGGAATGACGGAGAAGCCCTCGCCGCCGTGAAACGCGGTGACCGAAACCTTCGGAGGCAGCGGGAACCCGCCGCCGCCAGCCACACCGGGCAGATCGGCCGCGTCCAGGAGCTGCACGAGATGCGCCGCCCGCGAGATCGCGCCGACCACGGTCCTGCTGGAACCCGAGTGCCCGGAGGGCGCGTACACGGTCACCGTGGCCCGCCACAGGCCCCGGCCACCGACCACGACCTCCTCCAGGCCCGGGTAGCCGATCATCACCCCGGCTGGACGATGCGCGGCCTCGTCGGCGAGATAGGCGCGCGCACCGCCGAAAACACCGGTGTGCTCGTCGACGTCCAGGAGCACGGCAAGCCCGCCGCTGAACTCGGCGGCCCGGGGGGCGAGGTCGGCGGCAATGTGGCAGAACACCGCGGCGGCCAGCTTGGAGTCCGCCGCACCCCGGCCCCGCAGCCAGCCGTCCACCACGTCACCCGCGGCCGGCGGGAACGACCAGGCGGCCTCGTCGCCATAGGGGGCGGTATCGACACACGCGTCAAGCGTCCACCACTTTCCCGGTCGGCCGCCGGGGATCTCCACCAACAGCCCAACCAGCTCACCCGCCGGGTCGCGCAGGCGACGGTGCGGCAAATTGCGGACGGCGAGCCAGTCCTCCAGCACGCCCAGAACTGGCCCGTAGCCGTCGATCCCGGCCCGACTGGGGCGCCGGATCAGCTCCTGGGCCAGCCCGATCACGGATGCCACGCGGGCCTTGGCCACCTGCTGAAGGTTGTCGCTCACGCCACTCCTCGCCCGATTAGCTGTGCCGTACCGGCAACGCGCGGACGGCCTTGATCGTCTCCACCGGCCGCGCGGACGCGCACGCTTCCCGCCCATGGTGGACCAGCCCGACTGCCGCCTCCCGGCCGAGTAACACGCCGCAGTCGAAGCCCTCGGCCCCATGGAACGACGGCAGCGGCGCCACGGCAGCGGTCTCGGAAGCGACGAAGAACCTCTCCAGCGCCTCAACCTGCTCCACCATCCCGATGCGCAGCGTCTTGACACCGTTGCGGCGAGCGGACGGGTCACGCAGCTCCAGCAGCCGCAACAGGTGGTCGGCCAGCACACGGTGGCGCGGCGGACCGTACAGCACCCGGTAGTGCAACAGGTCCGGGTGCTGGGCCACGGCAGTCTCAATCGCCGCCAGATACGCCTTCTCCCGGCTCCGGGAGCCGGTGACGACCAGGTGCTCGCGTGCCGCGGCGGCGACGTCCACCATCGCCTCGACCAAGTCGGTCCAGCGGGTGAGCACCTTGACCACCACCGCGGTGCCGGAGGACTCCAGCACGCTGGTGGCCTCCGCGCCGTCCTGATGGGCGAACAGCACCTCCGGGCGCTCCCGGTAGAGCTGGCACAGCCCTGCCCGATTCCGCTTGCCGGTTCGGCGCCGACCGGACTCCCACGCGCTCATCAGGCTCGCGTCCGATGCGCCCCCGGTAATTGCGTTCAGGGCGTCAGCCGCCTCCTCCAGCGTCATGTTCCGCGCCACCCGGGCCCGCCTGAGCGCCGAATCCGCCCCGTTGGCCGCGACCACGGGCACCGCCCCCTCCTCATTTCGCCGGCGTGTACGTGCAGTCTTCCCCGCTGGCGGTGGTTCAGCGAGACAAGGTCCGGCCGTCTCGACGGCGGCGTGATCGCCGAGGAAGGCAGGCACGAATCGCTGCTCGACCACGAAAGGATGCGACTCTGTGGCGAACCCAGGCAGACACCTACGCCAACAGCCTGCCTGGCGCGACGCCTACCGCACCATCCGATGTGGTAACGACAGGGCCCACGACGGTGCCGGGCTCGGTAGAGACGCCGAGCAGCAAGCCGTTGCTAGGGCATGCGGCCGACTGCGCAGAACTCGTCCGTGTCAGGTGCCTGGCCGAAGATGTTGGGCTCGGGCCGCCACTTCGTCAGCGTGACCACGCCGGGCTCCAGCAGTTCCAGGCCGTCGAAGAGGGAGGCGATCCGCTCCGGGGTGCGCAGGTGGTAGACGGCCGAGCCGGCTTCGTTCCAGCGGCGCACGGACTCCGCCATGCGGTCCCCGGTGATCTCGGTGGTGCTGTGGCAGACGGCCAGGAAGCTGCCGGACGGCACGGCGTCGAGCAACGTCTGGATGATCGTCCGCGCCTGGTCGTCGTCACCGACGAACGGCAGGACGCCCAGCATGGTGATCGCTACTCGCCGGCTGAAGTCCAGCGTCTTCGCGGCCTGAGCGAGGATGTGTTCAGGGGCACGCAAATCGGCGTCCACGTAGTCGGTGGCGCCCTCGGAGGTGGAGGTCAGCAGGGCGCGGGCGTGGGCTAGGACCAGGGGGTCGTTGTCGACCTAGACGATCCGTAACTCAGTCGCCACCCGCTGGGCGACCTCATGGGTGTTGTCGACGGTCGGCGGCCCGGTGCCGATGTCCAGGAACTGCCGGACCCCCTCCTCGCCGGCCAGGTAGCGGATCACCCGGCCCAGCCAGGCGCGGGTGTGGCGGGCGATGTCAACGATCTCGGGAAGAGCTGGTGGGCCCGCCCCGCACCGCCTGAACCGGGCCAGAACGCAGGGCCCGGTTGCAGGGGTGGGTTGCTGTTAGTGGGGTGAGGTGGCGGCGTAGGCGGTGAAGGCTTGCCAGGCGTCGGCGGAGAAGGTGAGCACCGGGCCTTCGGGGTCCTTGGAGTCACGGACGTGGATGGTGGTGGGGGTGGTGGCGACCTCGACGCAGGCGCCGCCTTCGCTGCCGCTGTAGGACGACTTGTGCCAGTCGAGGGCGACCTCGATGCAGTTGCCGCCTTCGCTGTCGCTGTAGCTGCTCTTGAACCAAGCCAGCGTGCTCATAGCCCTCCCAAGACCTTCTCGATGAAGTCCAGTGATTCGCGAGGCGTCAGCGCCTGCGCCCGGATGATGCCGTACCGCGCCTCGATCTCACGAACCGTTTTCCGCTCCACGATCAGTTGGCTGGTGCCCTGCACCTCGACGTACGCAATCCTGCGCTGGTCCTCGGTCTCAAGCAAGGTCAACGGGCCTGCCAGCCCGGCATGCTCCTCGCGGTCTGTGGGCATGACCTGGATCTCCACGTTCGGCCGCCGACCGATCAGGAGCAGGTGCTCCAACTGGCTTCGCAGGACGGCCTTTCCACCGATCGGCCGTCGCAGCACGGTCTCTTCGAGTACGAAGCTCAGAATGGGCGCGGGCTGGCGGTCGAAGACCGCCTGTCGGTCCAGTCGGGCGGCGACTCGCTGCTGGATGATGTCCTCATGTACTGCTGGACGGCGGGCCTCCAGGACTGCGCGGGCGTACTCCTCGGTCTGCAACAGACCCCAGACAACCTGCGAGTCGTACGCGTGCAGCTCCACCGCCTCCTTCTCCAGGACCGCGAAGTCCTCGAAGAACGCCGGATACTTGACCCGCAGTAACTCCGGCTTCATCACCTTCAGCAGCCCGCCCGCGTCGAGCGCCACATCCGCCTGGTCGACGTACTCCGGCCGCGGGATCCTGCTCCCCTGCTCGACCGCCCCGACCATGTACTCGCTGTAGCCGATCCGGTCGGCCAACTGCGGCTGTGTGACACCGGCTCGATCCCGGAGGATTTTCTGCTGTCGACCGAAAGCGCGGAGAACCCCCGCCCCGTCGCCCTCGACCGGTCGACTCGGACGCTTGGATTCCGCCATACTGAACCGCCTCCCCACTTGCAGTACGTGATCCATACATCACTGTGCGTAAGATCTGTACGCCTGGCCAGGCTATTCGCATCAGCGGCACCGTGGGGACGCATGAACCCCTCAACGATTGCACGAGAACCGGAACGCGCCCCTGGCGCACAACCAATCGCGCTCGCCCGGACGTTCGCGATGCAGTTCACGTCCAGCCGCCGCGGCGCCCGCCTTGCTCGTCTGCTTGCCGTGCGGCGGCTCGGCACCTGGGGGTTTCCACGCGGGGGCGAGGTGTCGCTGACCGTGGAGACGGTGGTCGCGGAGTTGTGTGCGAACGCCGTGTTGCACGGGCGGGTCCCCGGGCGGGACTTCCACCTCGCGATGCGACTCCGCGTCGACGGCGTGATCCGTATCGAGGTGGCCGACGCGCGGCGGGAGCGGGTGCCGGTGCGGGGCCGGCCGTACGACGTGGAGGAGGAGTGCGGGCGGGGGTTGCTGCTCGTGGAGGCGATGGCGGCCCGGTGGGGGGTGGCCGAGCGGCAAGGCGTGGGAAAGATCGTGTGGTGCGAGCTTGATACCTGACGCGTCCGAGCAGGTCCGGAACCGCAGGCTTCGTGGGCGGCAGCGCAGTCGACCAGTCATAAAGGCCGACTGCGCCGCCTCCTCGGTGTTCTGGATCTGTGGCGCAGCATCGCTCTGGCCCCTCCGCGACCTGTACGCCGCGGTCCAGGAGCTGCGATTCAGGAGGACTCGGATGCCCAAGACCACTCAGCTTCGCACCTACACCGTCAGGGAGGGGATGCTCGATGAGTGGGTGGAGCGGTGGCGTGCGGAGATCGTGCCGCTGCGCCGGAGGCTGGGTTTCACCATCGGTGGCGCCTGGGCGGACCGGGAGCGTAACCAGTTCGTCTGGCTCATCTCGTATGACGGCCCCGAGACGTTCGCCGAACGGAACGCGCTCTACTGGGCCTCGCCGGAACGCAATGCAATGAACCTCGACCCAGACGAGTATCTGGTGCACACAGATGACCGCTCGGTCGAGACGGTCGACCTGGAGTGGTGATTCCGGTCCGATCTCGCCCTACATGGAGGGATGGGTGTATCGGCTGTGTGGGCATCCGTTCGGCGAGGGTCCGGTAGGTCCTACGCCGCCGCCTGCACCTTCTCCTCGGGGGGTACGCGCCTCACCACCAGCGACATCATCGCCGCCAGCGCGCACAGGCCGCCCGACGCCAGCCAGACCGTGTCGTACGAGCCCGTCACGTCGCGCGCCACGCCGCCGAGCCAGGCGACCAGCGCCGCGCCGATCTGGTGGGAGGCGAGGACCCAGCCGAAGACGATCGCGCTGTCCTCGCCGAAGTGCTCGCGGCAGAGCGCGAGCGTCGGGGGGACGGTGGCGACCCAGTCGAGGCCGTAGAAGACGATGAAGAAGATCATCGGCGGGTGGATCGACGGGGCGAGCAGCAGCGGCAGGAACATCAGGCTCAGGCCGCGGAGCCCGTAGTAGACGGCGAGCAGCCGGCGGGCGTCGTAGCGGTCGGTGAGCCAGCCGCTGGCGATCGTGCCGATGATGTCGAAGATGCCGACGACCGCGAGGAGCGAGGCGGCCGCGGTCATGGCCATGCCGTGGTCGTGGGCGGAGGGCACGAAGTGGGTGCGGATGATGCCGTTCGTGGACGCGCCGCAGATCGCGAACGCGCCGCAGAGCAGCCAGAACGTGCCGCTGCGCGAGGCGTCGCGCAGGACGTGCAGGGCGCGTCCCGCCGCGCCGCGCCGGGGCGGGGGCTTGGGGACGAACTCGGCGGAGCCGTAGGGGGCGAGGCCGACGTCGGCGGGGTGGTCGCGGAGGAGGAGCCAGACGAACGGGATGGCGGCGGCGGAGACCAGCGCGACGGTCACCGTGGCCGGTCGCCAGCCGTGGGTCTCCACGACCCAGGACAGCAGGGGGAGGAAGACGAGTTGCCCGGAGGCCGTGGCGGCGGTGAGCAGGCCGGTGACCAGGCCGCGGTGTTTGACGAACCAGCGGTCGGTGACGGTGGCGGAGAAGGCCAGGGCCATGGAGCCGGTGCCGAGGCCGATGAGCAGGCCCCAGTAGAGGATCAGTTGCCAGCTCGCCGTCATCCAGTGGCTCAGGAGGGCACCCGTGGCGATCATCACGAGCGCCGCGGCCACCACGCGGCGTATGCCGAAGCGGTCCATGAGCGCGGCGGCGAAGGGGGCGGTGACGCCGTACAGCGTGAGGTTGACCGAGGCGGCGAGGCCGATCGTGCCGCGGGACCAGCCGAACTCGTCGTGGAGGGGGCCGATCAGCAGCCCGGGGAGCGCGACGAAGGAGGCGGCGGCCACGACGGTCACGAAGGTCACCGCCGCGACGAACCAGGCGCGGTGCGGGCGCCGCAGGGCGGGGCGGCGGGTGGGGTGCTTGCGCGGGTGCTTGCCGGGGGCGTCGGCTGCGGTCCGGGCCGGGGGCTGATCGTGCGGTTCGGACCGGGTCTCGGCGGAGGGCGGGGGTGGCTGCGTCACTCATCGAGGGTGGCCCGGGGCTCCTGCACGGACCAGTGGCCCGAGGGCCAAGGTGTGCAAGGATTGGGCCATGAGTTTCGGCCGCCACCCCGCCCCACCGGACGCCGACCCGCCGGACGCCGCCCCGGTGCCTGCGTTCCGGCATCCGGAGCGGCACCCCGTCGCCGTCTTCGTACGGCACGGGATGCTGCCCATCGAACTGGGCATCGTGCACCGCCTCTTCGGCCGGGCCCGCAGTGCGGCGGGAGAGCCGTTGTACGAGGTCGTGACCTGCACGGTCGAGCCGGGTGAGGTGCGTACGGACGCGGACGTGAGCGTCAACGTCCGGCACGGGCCGGAGGCGCTGGCCCAGGCCCGTACGGTGCTCGTGCCCGCGTCGCACGAGGCGGACGAGGCGTACACGCACGGGCGGTTGCCGGCGGACCTGGCGGGCGCGCTGGCGTACGTGCGGCCGGGGACGCGGCTCGCGTCGATCTGCACCGGGGCGTTCGTGCTCGCCTCCGCCGGGCTGCTCGACGGGCGGCCGGCGACTACGCACTGGACGGCGGGCGACCGGTTCCGGGCGCTGTTCCCGAAGGTGCGCTTCGACCCCGACGTGTTGTACGTGGACGACGGTGACGTGCTGACGTCCGCCGGGGTGGCCTCCGGGGTCGACCTGTGCCTGCACATGGTCCGGCGCGACCACGGCTCCGCCGTGGCCAACGACGTGGCGCGGCGCACGGTCGTGCCGCCGCACCGGGACGGCGGGCAGGCGCAGTTCGTCCGGCGGCCGGTGCCGGAGCCGGCGGTGTCGACGACCGCGAGGGCGCGGGCGTGGGCGCTGACGCGGCTGCACGAGCCGCTGGCGCTGCGGGACCTGGCGGCGTGCGAGTCGATGTCGGTGCGGACGTTCACGCGGCGGTTCCGGGACGAGGTGGGGATGAGCCCGGGGCAGTGGCTGACGGTGCAGCGCGTGGAGCGGGCGCGGCAGTTGCTGGAGGACACGGACCTGGCGGTGGACCGGATCGCGGCGGACGCGGGGTTCGGGACGGCGGCGTCGCTGCGGCAGCACATGCAGGCGGCGCTGGGCGTGTCACCCAGCGCGTACCGGCGCACCTTCCGTGCGGAGGGCGGCGGGGCCGCGGCGTGAGGCGGGGGCGCCCGCGGTTTGCGGGGCCGCCTTGTCGGCGGGGCGGGCTTGTCAGTGGGGCTGCCTACCCTTGGGTGGGTGTGCGGGGAGGTGGGCCGCGGGCTGTTTCCCCTGCTGCGCCTGGTCCGCCCGGGCCTCACCGTGTGCGTCCGGCCGCCTCCTGCGGTGCCCCGGAGTTGTCAGCGCAGCGGCCTACCCTTGGGCGGGTGTGTGGGGAGGTGGGGGCGGGCGTGGTCGTCGGGTGCGGGTGGGCCGGCTGTGCGCTGTGGATGCCCAAGCCCCTTTCGCCCGGTGCCAGTTCCGGCCGCAGCTCCAGCCCGTCGTCGTAGTCCCCGCCCCGCTCCGTCCGGTACGGCAGCGGGGCCGTCGTCCACAGTCCGTGCAGCCGCTCGCGCAGCGCCGCCGCCACCGGCGGGTACGCGTCCCGCGTGAGGCGGTCCGCGCCGTAGACGACGAAGGGCGGCAGCGGTGCCATGCCCGTGTAGAAGAACGTGCCGTGGTGCAGCGGCCACAGCACCTCGTCGATGTGGCCGTGGATGCCGCGGGGGCCGAAGCTCGCCGCGCGGGCGCCGACCGAGGTGACCACCAGCGCGCGCTTCCCGGCCAGGCCCCCGTCCCCGTAGCGGCGCGTCCTGCCGTCCGCGTCCTTCACCTTGGACGCGAGCCCCTGCACGAGCACCCGGTCGAACCAGCCCTTGAGGATCGCCGGCGGCCCGAACCACCACAGCGGGAAGTGCACGACCAGCGCGTCCGCCCACGCCAGCTTCTCGTGCTCGGCCGCGATGTCGGGGCTGACCTCCCCGGCCCGCCAGGCGTCCTCCTGAGCGTCGCCGACAAGGAAGCGACCGCTGTCGGCGTAGTCGCTGTCGGCGTAGTCGTCCGCGTCGAGCACGGCCTTGAAGCCCATGGCGTACAGATCGCTCTGCCGGACCTCGTGCCCGGCGGCGCGCAGCGCGCGGATGCCGTCGTCGCGGAGTGCGGCGTTGAGGGAGCGGTGTTCGGGGTGGGCGAAGAGCCAGAGAATGTTCATGCTTCGAGCCTGGCGCCGCCGCGGGCCGACGACGAGAGCCGGATCGCCATCATTCGCAAGAATCGCGCCACGAGCCCCGCGGGGGCGGCGCCGACGCCCCCGGGATCACCCGCGCGGACAGAGAGGGTCGAGTGGCGGTGCGCCCGTGCAACCCCGAGCCCTGCACGGCGAACCGCCACCCGGCATCGGCGGATGGGGACGAGCGCCGGATGCGCGACCCGCCTTCGCCAAGGGCGTCCGACCGGCCGGCGGCCCTCGGCGTCCCCTCACGACGAATCGCTGCCCACAAGGGTGATCAGCCCCGTACGGCTCGTCAACACCTGTTCCGTACCGGAGGTGTCACGTGCTGTTCGTGCCGGCGCGTGCGTGTTCGTGTGCGCCCGCGAACAATGCGCCGTCCGCGCCGTCCGCGCGCTCCCCCGTGGGCTGGGCGAAGGCGCAAGCGCGGTCGATCTCGCACCAGATGACCTTGCCGAATCCTTCCGCCTGCCACCCCCAGCGGTCGGCGATGGCATCGACCAGCTCCAGCCCGCGGCCGTGCGTCTCGTACTCCTGCGCGCGCCGCTGCCGCGGCGGGGCGGCGCAGGAGTCGACGACCTCCACGCGGTACGGGCCGCAGTCCGCGGGCGACGCGGGGAGGGCCAGGCGGAGCTCCGCGGGGCGGTCGGTGTGCACGACGGCGTTGGTGACGAGCTCCGAGACGAGCATCACCAGCGACTCGGCGTACGGCTCGTCGGCCGTCACCCCGGTCCACGCCAGCCGCGCCCGCGTCCACCGCCTGGCCCGGCCGACCTCGACGGGGTCGGGCCACACCTTGAGCTGTACCTGCAGGGTCTGCACCGCTCACACCATCCTCGGGATCACGCTGCGTGATCTCTCTGCCGTCCAGGATGATTGACGTAGCGTCACGACAACAAGCGCTTCGGGCATATCCCAGCGCGAAAGAGTGCGCTTGCGGCATACTGTGCGACGCTCGCGCCAGACGGTCGAACGCCGGTCTGGCGTCGACCACTCGTGCTGCTGTGACCTTGTACGAGTCCGGCAAGTCCGCACCGCCGCGGCCACCTTTTCGCGGGCCGCGGGTCCGTGTCGCCGCATGACAACTCGCACCCGAGGAAGGGTAGTGGAGTCGGGGCCGACTTCGCTGCGTAACGGAACAGTTCGCCCAAGCGTGTTGGGGCTCTGCCCAGTTTCGGCACTCTCCGTAGTCGAATCGCCGGATGCCTCCCCTTGCGCGGGCCGGCATCGATGTATAACTTCTTATACATGAGCGAGCAGGTGCACAACAGACTGGCGGTGATCCGCGCAGAGCGGAGCGTGTCGCGGAAGCAGTTGGCCGAGGCCGTCGGCGCGCACTACCAGACGATCGGGCACATCGAGCGCGGGCAGTACAACCCGAGCCTCGACCTCGCTCTGCGCATAGCGGAGTACTTCGAGCTGCCGGTGGAAGTGCTGTTCGCCCTCCGGCCGTTCCGCCCGCTCAGCGACGAGCTGTACGGGCCGGCCGACAGGCGGGACAGCGCAGACAGCAGCACAGGCAGCAGCGCAGACAACCGTGCAGACAGGGGAACGCGATGACCCAGCCCACCCGGCCCGCCTTCGGAGGGACGAAGCAGGCCACGAAGCACGACCGCGCGATGTTCCGGCTCATGAACGACCCCGCCGGGCGCCCGGTGTTCGCCACCGCCGCACGGCGCCGCGCGGTCGTCGCCGCGCACGTGGCGCTCACGGGCGCGACGCTGGCGTCCGTCACCCTGCTGTACGCCCTCGACGACGCCTGGCTCATCGCGCCGTTGGCGGTCCTGCTGGTGCCGTGGATGGTCGCCACCGGCTTCCTGAACGGCGGCACGCGCGGCCTGCTGGAGCTGCGGACGCGGATGCTGGACGAGCGGCAGCTCGCCGACCGCGACCGCGCGCGGGCCGTGGCCCACCGGGCGGCGACGGCGCTGCTGGCTCTGGCGGCGGCGGTGTTCGTGCTCGGCGAGGCGGCGGGCGCGGACGGGCTGCCGGGGGTGCCGGGGGTGTGGGTGCTGGTGTACGCGCTGGCGGCGGTCTGGCTGATGCCGCTGTGGGTCGCCGGGCTGCAGGCGCGGGACGAGCCGGCGGAGGAATCCGAGGACGGGTGAGAGCGGGTGAGAGCGGGTGAGAGCCGGTGGGGCGGGGCTCCTCCGGGCCTGACGTGGCCGGGGCGTGGTCCGTACGCCACGGGCCCGGCCCGGGGCCGCGGGGCGGGCGGCGCGGCCCGCGTCCCCCGCCGCTATGCCGACAGCGGCTCCGCCGTGCCGCTCGTCGCGTCGTCCACGTCCGCGTAGACCGCGAACAGCCGCCGTACGCCCAGCGCCGCGAGCACCCGGTTGACGTGCGCCCCGTCGGAGATCGCGCTTCGCGAGACGCCCCCGGTCGCACCGGCGGCCCCCGCGCCGCCCTCCGCCGGCAGGATCAGGCGGAACTCGCCGCCGCAGGAACTCAGCAGGCGGCGCGCGGCGATGAGCACGCCGACGCCGCTGGAGTCGCAGAAGCGGACCGCGGAGAGGTCGAGGACGAGACGGCGGCGGCCCTCGGCGACGGCGTCGTGCACGTGCTGCCGTACGCGGGGCGAGGTGACCAGGTCCAGCTCGCCGCAGACCCACAGGACGTACCAGTCGCCTCGGTTGTCGGTGGTCACCTGCAGCAAAGACACCCGGTCGCTGTCCTTCCGTCGCCTGTCAGCCTGTCGCGCCCGCTCGCCCGTCCGTTCCGTATACCCGTCATCTGCTGTGTTGCACGTGTCACCTGCTGTGCCCACAGCACACAAGATGAAACACCGACCCTATGCGCAATCGCCCCACACGTCCCCCGCATTCCGGTCAGCACTGGATAACCGTTGGCAATTCGTTGCCTTCTGTTGCACGTCATGCGGTACAGATAACGCTCCGAGGGCGTACGCCCCCACTCCCCGGCGCTACATTCGTTGACACCGGTAACCAGGGGCGGGCGACGGATGGGGAGCGCATGGCGCACGGCACCGGACCGCACGGCACCGGAGAGGGCGCCGTGCCGCCCCGCTGGAACCGCAAGATGCAGCAGCGGCTGGCGCGCGGCGAGGCCGCGGCGCTGAGTGAGCTCTACGACCGCTTCGCGCCCCTCGTCTACGGCCTCGCGCTGCGCGTGCTGGAGGACGAGGAGGAGGCGAGCGGCGTGCTGTCCGAGGTGTTCTCGTACGTGTGGCAGCACCCGGACGCGTACGACCCGAAGCGCGGCCAACTCCGTTCGTTCCTCGCCGGTCTCGCGCACAAGCACGCCGTGCGGCGGCTGCGCTGGGCCGTGATCCAGGCCGGCGCGGCCGGCGAGATCGAGGACAGCGAGGAGCGCATCCGCGCCGTCTCCGCCGCCGCCCGCGCCGACTACATCGTCACGTCCATGCCGGAACCGCTGCGCGCCGCGCTGGAGCTGGCGTACTTCAAGCGCCGCGACTACCGCCAGACCGCCGCCGAACTCGGCGTCTCCGCCGAGGAGGCCCGCCGCCGGCTCCGCCTCGGGCTGCAGATGCTCGCCACCGCGCACACCGAGGCCGGGCGGCCCGCATGATCATGGGCCCCTACGACCACCGCCGGCTGAAGTCCCTCCTCGGCGCCTGGGCGCTGTCGGCCTGCGCACCCGAGGAAACGGCCGCCGTGGAGGCGCACTTGACCGACTGCGCGCCCTGCGCCGACGAGGCGCTCCGGCTGCGCGATGCCGTACGCCTCCTGCACCCGCACGACAACCTCGACGTGGACGCGGGCCTGCGCAGCCGGGTGCTGGAGCTGTGTCTGACGCGGCGGATGCCGGGCATCCCGATGCCGGGCTGGTCGGTGCCGTACGACGCCGAGGCGGCCCGGCTCGACGCGCTGCTGGACGACATGGGCGAGGCCGACTGGGGAGCTCCGGTTCAGCTCACGTGGTACGACGACGACCGCCCGTCGGTACGCGAGACCTCGGTGGCCGGCGTCATCGGCCATCTCCTGGCCGTCGACGGGCTGCTGGCCCTCACGCTCGGCCTCCCCGATCCGCTGGCCGCGGACGCGCCCGCCGACGAGACGCAGCCGCGCACGGTCTCCTCACCCGCCGAGCGCACCGAGACGCTGTGGCGGGCGGCCGGTTCTTCGCACGCGGAACAGCAGTCGCTCGCACCGGAGTTCCGGCGCAGGCACGCGAGCAAGATGCGCGGCGAGTGGCGGGACCAGACGTACGCGCTGATAAGGACCGCAGGGTTCGCCGGCGGCGGCGTCGCCGACCTGCCCGTGCCGTACGGCGGCGGGGTGTCGCTGCCGCTGCGCGACGCCTTCCTGGACCGGGCCTTCGAGTGCTGGATGCACGCCTGGGACATCGCGGAGGCCGTCGACTACCCGTACGTGCCGCCGACGCCCGAGCACATGCACCTCATGATCGACCTGGCGGCGCGGCTCCTCCCGCAGACGCTGGCGGCCCGGCGCCGCTCCGGGCTCGCGGCACCGCCGCGCACGCTGGTGGCGGCGGGGGCGCCGGGGCGGACGCTGCACCTGGAGGTGGAGGGCAAGGGCGGCGGGAACTGGTACCTCCCGCTGGACTCGCCGGCGGCGGTCGGGGAGCCGGACCGGGCGGTCGCCCATGTGGCGCTGGAGGGTCTGGAGTTCTGCCGCCTGGCGGCGGGGCACGTCTCGCCGGAGGAGGCGGCGGTGGGCCGCGACGGGGAGCGGGAGGCCGTGGACGACTTCCTGTACGCGACGGTGTCGCTGTCGCGGCTGTAGGACGGCCGCCGGCTACGGGAAGACGACCGTGCGCGTGCCGTTGAGCAGCACCCGGTGCTCGCTGTGCCACTTCACCGCCCGCGCCAGCGCCTGGCACTCCACGTCCCGGCCGACGGCCACCAACTGCTCCGGCGTCACCTCGTGCCCGACCCGTTCGACCTCCTGCTCGATGATCGGGCCCTCGTCCAGATCCGCCGTCACGTAGTGCGCGGTGGCGCCGATCAGCTTGACCCCGCGGGCGTGCGCCTGGTGGTACGGCTTCGCGCCCTTGAAGCTCGGCAGGAAGGAGTGGTGGATGTTGATGATCCGCCCCTCCAGTTGCTTGCACAGGTCGTCGGAGATCACCTGCATGTAGCGCGCGAGCACCACCAGCTCCACGTCCTCGGCCCGGACCAGCTCCAGCAGCCGCTGCTCCGCTTCCGGCTTGGTGTCCCTGGTGACCGGCAGGTGGTGGAACGGGATGCCGTAGGAGCCGACCAGCTCCTCGAAGTCGGTGTGGTTGGAGACGACGGCCGCGATCTCCACCGGCAGCGCGCCGGTGCGCGCGCGGAAGAGCAGGTCGTTGAGGCAGTGCCCGAACTTGCTGACCATGAGCAGCACCCGCATCCGGGTGCCCTGCTCGTGGATCTGCCAGTCCATCCCCCACGACTCCGCCACCGCCGCGAAGCTGGCCCTCAGCTTCTCGACGTTTGCCTGCGCCTCGGCGGAGAAGTGCACCCGCATGAAGAACAGGCCGGTGGTGGGGTCGCCGTACTGCTGGCTGTCCTCGATGTTGCAGTCCGTCATGAAGAGGTAACTGGAGACTGCATGCACGATGCCCTTTTTGTCCGGGCAGGACAGCGTCAGTACGTACTCGCTCATGGGCCTACGATCCCACACCCGTCAGGCGGCACCGGTCATGATCGCCAGCACTTCGAGGGAGCGCGGCGGCGCGTCGGGGTCGTCGCCGTCGTTCTCCGCGAGCCGTACGTGCGCCTCGCGCGCCGCGCGCACGGCCTCGGGCCAGGCGTGGTTCTCCAGGTACGCGGAGAACGGCGAGTCGGCGCCGACCTGGTGCATGATCCGCAGCACGCGCAGGACGGCGACGTCGACGAGCGCGGCCTCGCGGGAGTCGCGGAAGATCGTCCCCACGTACTTCTCCGCCGACCAGTTGTCCAGCCAGGTGTCCTCGACCAGGCGGTAGACGGCGTCGGTGACGTCCCCGTACCCCGCCGTCCCCGCCATCCAGTACTCCTGCTGGAAACCGGGGTCGGAGAGCATGTGCAGCGCGGAGCGCACATTGGCGCGCCAGCGCCACCACGGCATGTCGTTGATGGGCATGGACTCCATGGTGGAGTAACGGCGGTCGCGGCGGGAAGCCCTTTCACCGACGGGACCGCCGCCGTCGCCTCCCGCGCCGTCCGCGGGGCTCACAGTTGCGTCGCCTGGCGTTGCGTGAGGCCGTACTCGTCGGCGATCGGGTTCCAGAGTCCGGCGGCCTCCTCCTTGGCGGTGGTGGCGTCGCCGCTGGCGCGGTTGCCCGCCGACAGGTGGTTCCCGCCGCCGCCGCAGCCCCTGCCGCGCTTGGCGGCGTCCGCCCAGTTCGCGTAGTGGTCGTCGGCGGAGGCGCTGGCGTTCCAGGCGTCGGTGAGCGAGCGGGTCAGGTCCTGGTGCGACGGGAGCTTGTCGACGCTCAGGTCCGCGAGCCGGTCGACGAGGTCGCGGCGCTGGCCGGCCGCGTCGCGGAGGTCCTTGGCGGCCTTGCCGAGCGCCTTGCACTGGCGGATGTTCTCCACCGAGCTGATGACCGCGTCGCGGCTGTCGTTGCTCTCGGCGAGCAGCGCGTCCAGATCCTCGGCCTGCGACTCGGCGGGGTCGTCCTTGACCGGCTTGTCGCCGCCGCCGCCGTCGTCCTTGCCGTCGCCGCCGGGGTCCTCGCTGGCGCTGGCGCTCGGCGTGGCGCCGCTGGCGGTGTCGCCGCCGCCGTCGCCGCTGCTGAGGAGCCAGCCGGCGGTGATGCCGACGGCGGCGCAGGCGGCGGTGCCGATGGCGATGGCCGCCCAGCGGGGGATGCCGCCGCGGTGGTCGTCGCCCTCGTCGTAGTAGCGGCCGCCCGGGCCGCCGGGGCCGTTGCCGTACGGGCCCGGGGGCGGGCCGCCGGGGTGGGCGGCGGAGCCGTGGGGACCGGGGCCGTGGGCGCCGGGGCCGTGCGGGGCGGGCTGCCGGACGCCGGGCTGCTGGGCGGCGTACGCGGGCGGGGGGCCGCCGCCGGGACGGAGGACCGGGGGGAGCTTCTGCGTGGCGCCGGGGTCGCCGCCGGGTGCCCCGGCTCCGCCGGGGGCGCCCGGTCCGCCGGGCGCGTCGCGGAAGAGGCCCTCGAACTGCGTGTGCACCGGTGCCGCGTGCCGGGCCGGCCGCGGGGAGTCGTCCTCGAAGGACGGCGGGGTGTACGGCGGCTGCGCCGGGGGCTGCGCGGGCGCGGCGCCGGGGTGCGGGGGCGGCTGCCGGCCGGCGGCCTGCGGGTCGTAGCCGGGCCCCGCGGCCTCGTACGGGCCGGGGAGCGGCGGGATGAGCTGGGTGGCGTCGGCGTCGTCCCCGGGTCTCTGCTGCGGTGCGGCGGACACCGGGGGGATGAGCTGGGTCGCGGCCGCGTCGTCCGCCGCGCCCGGGGGCGGGCCGGCCGGCGGCTGGTGCGGGGGGCCGCCGTACGACGGCTGGGGCCGGCCCGTACCGGCCGGGGGGCCGCCGGCCGGGCCCGCGGCTCCCGGCGCTCCCGGGGTGGCCGGGAGCGGCCAGGGCTGCTGCGGGTCGGCCGGCGGGGCGCCCTGCGGCCGCGGGCGCTCCGGGCGGTTGCCGAGGTGACGTATCTGCTGCGTCGACTCGTCCTCGGTCTCCGCGGGTGCCGCGGCCGGGGACGGGGACGGATCCTGTGCAGCCCACCACGGCTCGCCGCCCGGGGGCGGCCCGGCGCCGTCCGGCTCGCTGCCGTGTCCGTTGTGGGTCAACGGGACTCCTCATGGGTACGGACTCTGACCGTCCGGACACTACCTGCTCGGTGCCACGGTGAGCCAAGAGCCCAGCCCATGGCACCGGGCGGCGAACTCCCGCACCGCCGGCTCCGCCTCGTACGGCTCCAGGCCCCGCGCCAGCCGCGCCAGTTCGGCCGCCGCCCGGCCCGAGGCGAGCCCGTCGAGCATCCGCAGCGCCCGCGCGCCCGTACGGCACGCCTGAGCAGGCTCGCGCCGCCCGCACTGCGCCCGCCCCAGCGCGACGAGCGCGAGGCAGCGCAGCCGCGCCGACGACTCCGGCAGTCCGGCGAGCGCCTCCTCCGCGCGCCGCTGGGCGGCCTCGTACCGGCCCAGTTCGAGCAGGCTGCAGGCCAGTTCGTAGGCGAGCGCGGGGCGGCCGAAGCGGGCCAGCCACGCGGGTTCGCGCCCGCGCGCCGGGTCGCGCCCGGGATCCCGCGCACCGCCCGCCGCACCCGCACCGCCCGCCGCACCCGCCGTACTCGCACTGCCTGTCGCACCCGCACCGCCCGTCGCACCCGCCGTACTCGCACTGCCTGTCGCACCCGCACCGCCCGTCGCACCCGCGCCCACGGTCGTACTCGCCCCGCCCGTCGCGCTCATCCCGGCCGCCCTCCCCGCCCCGCCCGCCCCGGCCGTCGCGCTCCCCCCGCGCGTCCCGCTCGACTCCGCCTGCTCCAGCGCGGCCAGGGCCCGCGCCGCCGCCTCGCGGAACGCCGCCTCGTCGCCGAGTCCCGCCGCGCCGCGCGCCTCGGCGGCGCTGAACAGCGCCTCGGCGCGCGGCGGCACGCGGTCGCGCGTGCCCTCGCGCGCGGTACGGGCCAGTTGGACGACCTCCCGGTGGTTGCCCAGCGCGGCGGCCAGCCGGCTCATGCCGGCGGCCAGGACGTAGCCGCCGAAGGCGCGGTCGCCGGCCGCGTCGGCGAGGCGCAGGGCCTGGACGTAGTAGCGCTGGGCGACGCCCGGCAGGCCCGTGTCGGCGGCCATGCCGCCGGCCAGCTCGGTCATCCGGGCGGCGGCGGCGAGGAGTTCGCGGCCGACCGCGTCGTCGTAGCGGCCGGAGAGCAGGCCGGAGACGACGGAGTTGAGGTAGTGCACGGTCACCGGCCGGTAGTGGCCGCTGCCGTACCGGCGGTCGAGGGCGGCGAGGGTGGCGGTCGTCTCCCGTACGGCGGTCACGTCGGAGCGGGTGACGAGCCGGCCCGAGGTCCGGGCGAGCGGCGGCCCCGGCGCGCTGATCAGCCAGTCGCGGCTGGGCTCGACGAGCGCGGAGGCCACGGGGGTCGCGCGGGTCAGCACCTCGCGCCGGCCCACATCGGCGCGCCACAGCTCGCTGACCTGCTCCACGGCGGCGGTGACGGTCGGGGCGTAGATGAGGCCCAGCGCGGTGCCGGAGTGCCGGGAGTCGGCCATGCCGACCTCGTCCAGGGTGACCGCGCGGCCGAGCTTGCGGCCCAGCGCCTCGGCGATCATCGCGGGCGCCTGGCCGCGGGGGCGCTGGCCGCGCAGCCAGCGGGCCACGGAGGTCTTGTCGTAGCGCAGGTCGAGGCCGTGTTCGCGGCCGCACATGTTGACGCGGCGGGCCAGCCCCGCGTTGGAGCAGCCGGCCTCTTCGATCACCACCTGAAGTCGTACGTTCGGCGTGCGTGCCTCGATTGGCCTGGCGGCCATGGGTAGTCCTCCCTCAGGGGGCCGTGCTCGGCCGGCTCCTGACGGAACCGCCAGGACGATCATTTCCCGCAAAATCAGCGGAAAACGCCATGCTCCCCATCCGCGCATCCGTGCGCCCCACTGCCGGAACGTTGCTTCGCGCGAAGCCGGCGAGGGCCCGTAACCCCTGCTCACGGCTGGAGTTGAGCCGTTCGTGAACGAGACCCCGGGAGCAGAGGCGACGCACGTACCCCGACAGGAGAACTCGCACGATCGGAGCGAAGAACTGCTGTCCGCAGCCCTGCGGTACGCGGAGGACCAGCACTGGGACGTCGTGCCGGGCACATGGACCGAGACCGGGGACGGGGCCGGCGCACAGCGGTGCTCCTGCGGCGACGCGGCGTGCCGCGCGCCGGGCGCGCACCCCGCGCGGCGCGACTGGCAGGCGGCGGCCACGTCCGGCCCCACCACCGTGCGCCGCATGTGGGCGAAGCACCCGCGGGCGGCCGTCCTGCTGCCCACCGGGCGGGCGTTCGACGTCGTGGACGTGGCGGAGGACGCCGGGTGCCTGGCGCTGGCGCGGCTGGAGCGGGAGCGCACGGAGCCGGGGCCGGTGGCGGCGACGCCGGACCGGCGGATTCATTTCTTCGTGCTGCCGGGCGCCACGGCGAAGGTGCTGGAGGGGCTGCACGCGCTGGGCTACGTCTCGCCGGCGGCCCTGGACCTCGGCGTACGGGGCGAGGGCGGCTGGGTGGCGGCACCGCCGACGCGGTTCGGGACGAGTGGCTCGGTGCAGTGGGTGCGGCGGCCCACGGTGTCGAACACGTGGCTGCCGGACGTGGCCGACCTGATCAGCACGCTGGCGTACGCGTGCGGCCGGGAGCGGATAGCCGCGCGGCGGCGGTAGCCCCGCGGGTGCGGGGCGGCGCTACGGGGCGGTGGGGGCCCGCTCGTCCAGCAGGCCCGCCGTCCGCAGGTCGGCCCACACCTGTGCCGGGATCTCCGCGCCGAACGCGGCGAGGTTGCGCCGCACCTCGTCCGCGCTGCGCATGCCCACCACGACGCCGGCGACGACGGGGTGCAGCAGCGGGAAGGCCATGGCCGCCTGCGGCGCGGTCACCCCGTGCGCCTCGCACATGTCCGCGATCCGGTGCGCCCGCCGCAGCAGCTCGGGCGCGGCGGGCGCGTAGTCGAAGCGGGCTCCCGGCTCGGGCCGGTCGGTCGCCAGCAGCCCGGAGTTGAAGACGGAGGCCGCGAGGACCGAGACCCCGCGCTCCGCACAGGCGGGCAGCAGCTCGTCCAGAGCGCTGTGGTCCAGCAGGGTGTACCGGCCGGAGAGCATCACGACGTCCACGTCGGTCTCGCGCACCAGGCGGGTCAGCTTGCCGGGGTCGTACATCCCCGCGCCGACCGCGCCGACCACGCCCTCGGCGCGCAGCTCGGCGAGCGCCGGGTAGCCGTCGCGCAGCGCGGCCTCGAAGTGCTCCTCGGCGTCGTGCAGATACAGCACGTCGATCCGGTCCACGCCCATGCGAGCGAGGGAGTCCTCGACGCTGCGCCGGATGCCGTCGCGGGAGAAGTCCCACACCCGGCGATGCGTGGCCGGCACGGCGAACGCCTCGTCCATGCGGCCGGCCGGATCCTGGGGCACGAGCAGCCGGCCGACCTTCGTCGACAGCGTGAACCCCGTCCGCGGCTTGGCGCGCAGCAGGTCGCCGAGGCGGCGCTCGGAGTGGCCGATGCCGTAGTGCGGCGAGGTGTCGAAGTAGCGGATCCCGCCGTCCCACGCCGCGGCCAGGGCCTGCGCCGCGGTGGCGTCGTCCAGCGGCTCGAACAGGCCGCCCAGCGGGCCGCCGCCGAAGCCGAGTTCGGTGACTTCGACCCCGGTCCGGCCGAGTATGCGGGTACGCATGCGGTGACTCCTTCGCGGTACGGGCCGGCTCCCGCCGCACCCTACGCGGTCGGACGGCCCGAAGGTCACGTCGACGCCGCGCCGGACCCGGGCGCGGCGCACGGCGCACGGCGCACGGCGCACGCCGCGGCCCGCCGGACGGGGCCGCGCTCAGCTCGCCGCGCCCGCCGTCCCCGCGTGGGCGCGCCAGCCCGGCAGCAACTCGTCCAGCAGCGCCTCCGTTCGCGGCGGCAGGCCGCGGGCTCCGTGCAGGGCCGCGGAGCGGTCGAGGAGGTCGGAGGCGGTGGCCTGGAGGCGGGCGGTCTCGCCGGTGGCGTGCACCGCGCGCAGCAGTTCGTTCCACAGCCGCTCGTCCGCCGGCGCGACGACCAGTGCCGCCTGCACGGCGGCGACCGCGCCGTCCGCCTGCCCCGACTCGCGGCGCAGCGCGGAGAGCGCCAGGCCCGCGTCGGCGACGAGCAGCGGCAGTTGGGCCTCCACGATCTCGTTGGACAGCCAGCCGTACCGCCCCTGCGGCCGGTCCGCGAGCAGCGGGCCCGCGGCCAGCGCCAGCGCGTCGTTGAGCAGCCGCTCCCGCGTCTGGGGGCTCGACTGCCGGGTGGGGTCGGTCGCTTCGAGGTGCAGCGTGCGCAGCACGTCCCAGTCGGAGACCACCGACCTGGACAGCGCCAGCCGCCCGTCCGCGTCCGGCGCGAGCCGTGCCGCTCCGGAGGGGTCGCGGCCCAGCCAGTCCACCAGCCGCTCGACGAAGGCGTCGCGCACGTCGTCCGTCACGCCGCGCGGCCACAGCGCCGCGGCGAGCACCTGCGGGTGCACGCCCTCGCGGTGGAACAGCAGCAGCGCCAGCGCCTCCCGGAGCAGCGGGCTGCGCTCGCCGTCCGGCTCGGCCAGGCCCATGATCTCGTACGAACCGAGCAGCCGCGCGTACACCGCCGGCCGCCCCTGCTCCGACAGGTCCACGGTGAAGCCCACCTCGCCCGCCGCGCGCGTGACGGAGATCCCGCGCCCGTCCGTGCCGCTCGTCGCCGCCCCCTCGACCTCCACCTGCGAGAAGAGGTCCACCAGCGCGTCGTGCTGCTCCTGCGGCAGCCGCTGTGCGGCCAGCTCCAGGCCCAGCAGCGGGGCGCGCAGCCGCCCGTCGCGGGTGATCTCGAACTCCCAGGAGGCGCCGGCCAGTTCCTCCTGGCCGGTGCCGACGAGGTAGCCGATGCCCAGCCGCGAGGAGCCGCCGGCGAGGTGGGCGAGTTGGTCGGCCTCGGCGGCGGTGGGCTCGACGGCGACGAGGACGAGGTGCGGCGCCCACTGCGTACGGCCCGCGTGTCCCGCGCGGCCGGTGAGCACGCTGTCGTGGCCGGCGTTGCCGAGGGCGTTGGCGCGCTGGGCGGACTCGGCCTCCATGACCTCGATGAGCGCCGGCACGTCCTCCAGGTAGCGCACGCGCGTCGGCGCCAGCTCCGTCAGCCGCGCGCCGAAGCCGACGACGGTCACCGACATCCGGTCCGACCACCCGTTGGTGGCCAGCTCCGCGGCGATCGACGACAGCACGGCGAGCCGGTCCGCGGGGGCGCCCTTGACGGCGGCGATGCCGGGGACGGCCTCCAGGTTCAGCAGCAGCCGGGCCTCCTCGCGGGTGCCGAGGCTGGCGAGACCGGGGTACGGGGCCGCGGCGTCGTCGGCCTCCTCGGGCTGCGGATAGCTCTCCACGTCGGCGCGGTCGATGCGCCAGAACGTCTGGTCCTGGCCGGTACGCCACGGGGCGGGCGGCTCGCCCGCCACGCCGGCCAGTTGCAGGTACAGGTCGCCCTCGGTCAGCCAGGCGGCGTAGATCGTGGGCAGCGGGCGGGCGGCCTCGGTCAGCGAGGCGGACAGGCCGCGCAGGGCGCGGTCGAGGAAGCGCACGCCGCCGGGGTCGGCGCCCACGAGCAGCGCGTCGCGGGCGAGCGCGGCGCGCCCGGTGGGCTCCGCGCCCGTACGGCCCGCGCCGCCGGTCTGGAACGCCGCCTGCCACAGCGCCTGCCGGCGGCGCCGGCTCAGCGCGCCGAGCACGCCGGCGGCGAGCAGCGGCGCGGCGATGAGCACCTCCGGCAGCCCGATGCCGCCGCCGTCGCCGTGCACCTCGGGCGCCACCCGGTCGCCGTGGTCCGCACCGGCGTCGTCGCCGTCGCTCTCGCGGGTGGGTATCTGCTGGACCGACTGCCCGCCGGTCCGGTCGCCGGCGTCGCGGTCGACGGCCGGGGTGTCGGGCACGAGGCGCTCGCCGCGGCCGGAGGTGGCGTGCCCGTCGTCGCCGCCCTTGCCGCGCTCGTCGAGCGTGGGGCTGGACTTGTCGTACTCGTCGATCTGCGCGGCCTCGGACTTCGACACCTCGTCGCGGTCCTCGGGCATCTCGACCAGGTCGCCGCCGTGGGCGTCGGCCGGCATCTCCATGATCCAGCCGGGGCGGATGAGGCTGGCCTGGCTGAGCTTGGAGCCGTCGGGCTGGATGCGGTCCTTGTTGAGCTGGTAGATCTCGCCGTAGCGGCGGCCATCGCCCAGGTGCCGTTCGGCGATCTCCCACAGCGAGTCGTGGTGGCGGCCCTCGGGCGGCTGGATGCGGTAGAACTTCGTGTCCCGCTCGGCCTGTTCGCGGGTGTCCTTGTGGACCTCGCCGCCGGCGCCCTGGCCCCCGGGGGTCTCGACGTCCACCGCGGGCCTGGTGTCGACCTGCTGGCCCGGGGTCTGCTGGGCGGCGGCGACGGGCGGCTGCTTGTGCTGGTCGAGCTGCTCGCCGAGCTGGGACAGGCCCGGCGCGAAGCTGGCGGCGCTGGCGGTGAGCAGCAGCACGGCGGCGACGAGCTGGCGGGCGAGCGCCTGGCTGGCGCCGGAGCCGGGCACCCGTCCCGGCATGCCCATGCCGGAGACGGCGGCCTTGGCCTCGACGAGCACGCAGGCGGCGAACTGCGCCCAGGCCAGCCAGACGACGACCGCGAAGACCTTGACGAAGACGTCGGCGGTCACGTCCTCGTTGAGCATGCTGAGGGTGGGCGCGGAGTCGGGCAGCGGCCAGCCGACGAAGTAGGCCAGCGCGCCCGGTACGCCGACGACCAGCACCACGAGCGCGAGGAAGGCGAAGAACGCCCTCAGGACGTCGCCGAAGGTCCTGCGCCGGATGCGTACCGGTACCGGAGTCCTGTTCGCGCTGCTGCGTGCCATCGCTGGTCCTGAGCCCTCCCGGTCGGCGCGGCGCGGACCGCGACCCCCCCGGCGCGCGCCCTTCGTGCGCAGGCCGCTGGGCGGCGTCCCCGTACTTGCCCACCTGACGTTACCGAAGGCCCTTTTGGGGGTCGAGCCCAGGCAGGTGACTGCCTCGTCACGACCTCGTCACCGCGGCCGTGCAGCGTGTGCCCGCCGTGCGGGCCGCCAGCGCGCGGCAGGGCCGCCGGAGCCGCCCCGCGCTCGGCGGTGCGGCTCCGGCGGCCCACACGGTACGGGCAGCGTCCGCGCGGTCAGCAGAACGGGATGTGGTCCACGTTCTTGACCCAGCGCGCGGCGACGAAGCCGTTGTGGGACTTGATCTTGTACCAGAGGGAGTTACCGAATACGTCCTGGCCTTCGACCTTGCAGTCGATCCAGACGATCTCACCGCGCGGGATGAAGCCCTTCTGGCGGGAGGCGGTGGTGGGCTGCTCGCGGATCAGGACGCCGGGCTTGGCGATCACCACGCCGCGCTGCTCGTGGCGCCAGTCGTCCCAGGTCTTCATCGAGGGCGCGTGGCCCGTCGTCGTGGTGGCCGCCACGGGAGCCGCGCCCAGCACTCCCAGCGCCATGGCTCCCGCGGCGAGCGCGACGGCAGTCTTCGTTCTCTTCAGCACAGATGCCCCTAGACAGTCAGCGGAGTGAGGCGGTCGCCTCGGTCCGGTTTGTATGACTATCTGACCGATGTCCGGGGCAGAGCGTGCCGCGGCGGGGCCAATTCCCCCGATTGGCAGGACAGCCTCCCGCGTACGGCCCACAGACCCGCTCCGCGGCTCCTCCGGACGCGCGGGTCTACGGCTCGCCGACCTCGGTGCGGGGCTCCGCGCGGGCCGTACCGGTGGCCTCCAGGGGGCCGCTGAGGGCCAGGCCCGTCAGCAGCGGGCGGTAGCTGAGGACGATCTCGACCTCGACGTGGTCGGCCGCGGCGCTCGTACACGTCGCGGCCTCGACATCGCCGTTGTGGACCGTCACATGGGACATGAACTCCTGGACGCGGCTGTCGCAGTTCTCGAACCGGATCGGCGCCTCCAGGTCGGTCTGCCCCTCGTAGAGCGCTTCCTTGTCGGTGTCCTGCGCCGCGTACCGGGCCGCCTGCTCCGCGATGTCCGCGGCCCGCTCGCGCTGCGAGATCGCCAGGCCGCCGTCCACCACGAACGCGGCCAGCGCCATGAACAGGAACGCGAAGATGATGACCGCGCCCGCGCCCGAGCCCCGGTCGTCCAGGCGGTCCGCCCGCTCCGCCAGGCGGTCGCGCAGCCGCGCGGCCAGGCCGCGTACGCGCGTCATGCCGCCCTCCGGTACGGGTCGAGCGGCGCGGACGACGACCCCGTCATCCGCGGGTCGATGTCCAGGCCCAGCATCCCCAGGCCCTTCACCTCGCAGGTCACCTCCACGGTGATGATGTTGCTGGCGGCGCCCGGCTCCGGCGGCGAGAAGTCCCCGGACAGGTCCACGTCCACCGGGCCCTTGCACACGTCGCCCTCCAACTGCGACTCCGCCGCCCGCTGCGCGGCCGTCTGCGCCTCGCCCACGGAGCGCTGCAGGGACGCGGCACGTACCGCGTCGCGCGCCGCGCCGTCGACCCCGCCGCGGCCGTCGACCAACTGGCCGAACGCGACGAGGACGAGGATGAACAGGAACATCACCGGGGCGAGGATCACCACCTCGATGGTCGTGACCCCCCGGTCGGACCCGAGGTCCCGGCGCTCCCCCGGCTCCCCGGCGCCGTTCTCCCCCCGGTCGCCGCGCGCCTCGCTCACAGCCATGCGTCCCCGTCCCCCGTCATCCCAGATCCGGTACGAACCGTTCGATCGGACCCTCCGACTCCGCCCGCGCCGTGAGGTCGATGAACGGGAAGACGTTGACCACGCCGCCCTCCACCTCCACCCCGACCCGGTCGTCCGCGGCCTCGTACACCCGGATGTCCGGGCTGGTGAGCAGCTTCGGGCCGACCGTGTTCAGCCGCTCCTGCGCCGCCTGCTGGGCCAGGCCCTGCCAGCCGCCCGGGTTCGACTCGGCGGTCCTGCGCGCCTCGCGCGCCCCGTGCTGCGCGGTGGCCTGCGCGACGTGGTCCGCGAAGAAGTACAGCCCGAACTGCACGGTGGCGAAGATCATGAAGTACAGCACCGGGGTGAGGAGCACGAACTCGATCGCGGACATGCCGCGGTCGCCTCCGCCCACGCCGTGCCGCCCGCTCCCGGGCCCCGTGTCACCGCCGCCGCCGTCGCCGCGGCAGGCGTCGAGCCTGCGCCGCAGCCACGCCGGCGGCTGCGGCCGTGACTGTGCCGTCGTCATCATGATCGTCAGCCCGTCTCGTCAGCCGATGGGCCCGCGGCTCAGCAGCCGTCGGCGCCGGCGTTGCTGATGCAGTCCTCGACATCGCTTGCACCGTCGCTCAGCGCTCGGTTGATGATGACCGCGACCGCGCTGACGATCGCGACCACGACGGCCGAGATGATCACCCACTCCACGGCGGAGGCGCCGCGGTCCAGTTCGCCCGAGCGGGCGCGCTCCACGCGGCCGCGCAGGAAGGTGACCAGGAAGTCGAGTGCCGGGTGTCCGGTGCTGGTGAAGCGGTTCTTCATGACGTCGTTACGTCCTCTCTGCGTAGTGGGGGGATGACTCAGACCTGCAGCACGCGGATCGCCGCGGGATAGACCAGGAAGACCAGGAACCCGGCGCACAGCAGTAGTTGTGCGACGAGCATGGACTGCGACTTCTCGCCTGCCGCCCCCTCGATTTCGGCAAGCTCGCGGTGCCTCATGGTCTCCGCCCTGGCCGCCAGCGACTCGCGCACCTTCGCGCCGTCGTCGGAGACCAGCGCCAGCGACGCCGACAGGTCCTTCAGCTCTTCGATCCCCAGCTCGTCGCCGAGATTGCCGAGCGCCTGCCACTGGCTGGTGCCGGTGATGCGGGCGTCGGCAAGTGCGTTGCGCACCCTGCGCAGGGCCCAGCCGTCGCTGATGTCGGCCGCGGCCATCAGGGCCTCGGGCAGGCCGCGCCCGCCCGCCAGGTTCATCGCCACCAGGTCCAGGTACGCGCCGACGACGCGGCGCAGGTCCTTGCGCTTGTCGGCGGCGTCCCTGCGTACCTCCAGGTCGGGCAGGAGGAAGAACAGGAGCGCGGCGACCAGCGCGAGCCAGACCGGGATGACCGGGTTCAGGCCGAAGCCGGCCACCGAGATCAGCGCGTACACGCCGGGGCCGAAGACCAGCCCCACCGCGGACAGCAGCACCTTGGTCGCCAGGAAGCTCTCCCAGGACCGGTCCAGCACCGCCAGGTCGGAGCGGAGCGAGCGCTGCTCCCAGCCCTGCCGCAGATAGAACTCCGCGGCCCGCTCGCCGACCTGCGCGCGCAGCCCGCCGAAACGCCCCTCCTCCTGCTGCTGCGGCGAGGACGTCGTCGTCCGGCCGGAGCCGCGGGCGCGCAGCGCGTCGACCCGCGCGACCGTCGCGACGGCGCCGCGGCGGCCGGGCGCGATGGCCCGTACGAGCAGGTAGATGCCCAGACCCATGACCGCGCCGATGACGACGGAGTACGTCAGTGTGTCCGCACCCTGGAACTCCATCAGGAGACCTCCTCACGCGGCCGGACGAAGGCGACCTGCTGCGGCTGCTGCTTCGCGCCGGCCAGAAAGCGCTCCGGCGTCTCGATCGTCGACAGCTTGCGCAGCCACCAGAAGCCGGCCGCGAACAGCCCGCAGACGCAGGCCAGGACCGCCTGGCCCATGGGCGAGCCGTACGGCTCGACGAAGCCGCGGTTGAAGACGGACAGGCCGAGCACGAACGCCACCGAGACGCTGACGACGATCTGCACGCTGCGCCGCGTCGAGGCGCGCTGCGCCATCACGCGCTGGCGCATGTCGACCTCCTCGCGCGCCGACTTCGCCAGCGCGCCCAGCACCTCGCGCAGGCCGGGGCCGCGCAGCCGGGCGTTGAGGATCAGGGCGGCGATGATCAGGTCGGCGGAGGCGTCGTCGAGGTCGTCGGCGAGGTGCTGCAGGGCGTCCGGCAGCGGCGTACGGGACCGCAGGCGGTCGACCATCGCGTCCAGGTGCGGCCGCAGCGCGGGCGCCGCGGCCCGGGCGGAGGCCGGAATGGCCTGCTCCAGGCCGACCGCGCCGGCGATCGTGTCGCGCAGCGACTCCGTCCACTGGGCCAGCGCCTCGACCCGCTTCATCGCCATCCGCTCGGCCGATGCGCCGCCGAAGAGCTTGTCCCAGAACGCCACCAGCACGCCGGTGGCCAGGCCGGCGACCGGCCAGCGGGTCAGCAGCAGCACCAGCAGCCCGGAGACCGACGCGAGCGTCGCCCGCTGGCTGGCGAACCGCACCAGCTCCGTGGCCCGTTCGCCCTGCTGCGCCTTCTCGTGCTCCGGCTTCGCCGGCAGCCCGCGGAGCGCGACGACGAGCAGCGCGATGCCGCCGCCGATCACCGCGCCGGCGAGCAGCCCGTAGCCCATCGTGGCGGAGAAGACTTCGCCTTCCATGCGCCGCTACCTCCAATTCCCGCTGGGCTGGTAACCGAACGGAATGAGCTCCTCGATGCAGTGGATCGGCGCGTGCGGGTGCAGCAGGCCGTCCGGGCCCTCCTTGAAGACCTCGGACGACATCACGCGGCCGTCGACGCCGTTGACCTCGCGCACGGAGGTGACCGAGCGCTGGAGGCCGCCGCCCTGGTGGTAGAGGTTGCGCCGCTCGATGAAGACGACGAAGTCGATGGCGCCGGCGACCAGCATCTGGCTGGCCTCCACCGGCAGCCGCTCGCTGGCCTGGAGGGCGTACGTCGAGATGCGGTTGAAGACCTCGGAGGAGCTGTTGGCGTGGATCGTGGACAGCGAACCGTCGTTGCCCTGCGACATCGCGTTGAGCATGGTGACGATCTCGTCGCCGAGCACCTCGCCGACGATGACGCGGGACGGGTTCATGCGCAGCGACCTGCGCACCAGCTCGGCCATCGTGATGGCGCCGTGGCCCTCGGAGTTGGGCAGCCGCTCCTCGAACGCGACCACGTTGGGGTGCAGTTCGGGGAACTGGTCCAGGCCCAGCTCCAGCGCCCGTTCCACGGTGATCAGGCGCTCGGGGGCGGGGATCTCGTTGGCCAGCGCGCGCAGCAGCGTCGTCTTCCCCGCGTTGGTGGCGCCGGCGATCATGATGTTCTTACGGGCCCGTACCGCGCAGGTCAGGAAGGAGCCCAGCTCCGGGGTGATCGTCGCGTTGCCTATCAGGTCCGGCAGGAAGACCTTGCCCAGGCGGGCGCGGCGGATGGACAGCGCCGGGCGGCGGGTGACGTCCATGACCGCCGAGAGCCGGGAGCCGTCGGGCAGGCGCAGGTCGAGCTGCGGGTTGGCCGAGTCGAAGGGGCGGGAGGACAGGCCGGAGTAGGCGCCGAGTATCTGGATCAGCTCGACGAGTTCCTCGTCGCTCTCGGCCACCGGATCGACCTTGACCTCGCGCCCGTCGGCGTAGCCGACGAAGACCTGGTCGAAGCCGTTGATGTCGATGTTCTCGACCTCGGGGTCGTCCAGCAGCGGCTGCAGCCGGCCGACGCCGAAGAGGGCCGCGTGCACGGCCGCGGCGTACGCCTCCTCGGTCTCGGCGTCGAGGGGCGTGCGGCCGTAGTTGATCTCGGCGCGGGCGTAGTCCTCCAGGATCTGCGCGATGACGGCGCGGGCGAAGTGCCGCTCGTCCTCGGCGGACATGGGGGTGACGCCGGCGAGCTGGTCCTCGTGGCGCTGGCGGGCGATGCGGTCGCCGGCTTCCTGGCGGAAGCGTTTGACGAGGCCGTGGTCGACTGCGGGTCCGCTGGTCATCGGGCGGCTCCATGGCGGGGGCCGGGGCCCTGCGTGGTGCCGGGGCCGGGGCCGGGGGTGGCGCCGGGGGCGCCGTAGGCGGGGTGCTGGCCGGGGGCCGCGGGCTGGCCGGGCTGACCGGGCTGGCCGGCGTGACCGGGCTGGGCCGGCTGGCCGGGGGCCGCGGGCTGCGTGCCGTGGGGCTGCTGACCCGGGTGGCCGGGCTGGCCGGGCTGGCCGGGCTGGCCGGGCTGCGGTACGGGGCCCGGCGCGGCGCCGCCGTACGGTGCCTGCGGTGCCCCGCCGCCGTACGGCGCCTGCGGGGCGCCCGCGGACGCGGGCTCTGCCAGCAGCGAGCTGCCGAAGTGCTGGTGCAGGTCGCTGGCGACCTTGCGGATGGACCGTACGAGCATCGACTTCTCCGGCCGCCCGCGCCGCCGCCCCGCCAACTGCTCGGCGCCCGCCGCGTCGTCGGCGACCACCCCGAGCACGCGGGCGCCCGACTGCGACGCCGTGAGCATGTCGTTGACCTGCGCGGCGACCTTCGCGGCGCCCGACGGCTCGCTGACCAGCAGCACGCCGATCAGCGGCGTGCCCAGCGCCGCCGCGCCGCGCTGCGTGCCGTGCAGCCGTGCGGACAGCGACGATGCCCGGTCCCGTACCCGCGCGATCTGCTCGGGCAGCGCGCGGGCCACCAGCAGCACCAGCGCGGCGTGCGAGAACAGCTCGACCGTCCCCGAGTCCACGCCGACGCGCCCGCAGTCCGCGATCACGTCCGCGCCGCCGTGCGGCGACTCGGCGAGCGCGGCGAACGCGCGGCCCAGCGTGGGCCAGAGGCGGGTGAGGCCGGCGGACTGGTCGGAGTTGCCGAGGCCGACGATGACGTCGAGCCCGCCGGACATCGGCTGCGCGTGGTCCCACAACTGCTCCGCGGCGATCCCGCGGCGGGCGGTGGCGCCCAGCGACAGCATGCCGGTGTTCGGGTCCAGCGGATTGCCGTTCTGCCCGACCGAGCGGTAGACGAGGTCGCCGCCCGCCGGGTCCGCCTCGGCGAGCAGCGCACGCCGGGGCCAGACGGCGGCCAGCGCGACGGCGGTCGTCGTCACGCCGGGTGCGCCCTTGTCGGCCGCGACTGCGATCAGCGCCATGGTGAGTTCCCTCGCTCCCCTGAAGACCCGTGAAGACCCGTGACGACGTCAGCTCGTGCTGGATACGAGAGTCAGGCCGACTTCCTTCTCGGACGCCGCCGCCACGAGAGGACCTGCCTGTGTCTTGTCGACGAGGAGATTGACGGTGACGGTTCCACTGGTGACCGTGCCCTCGTCGCCCTCGACGATGCTCTGCACCTTGACGCCCTCGGCGAGCACCTCGCCGGTCGCGACGGTGCCGGTGGAGCCGGTGCCGGTCTCGTCCGTGGAAGTGGCGTTGTCGCCGACGAAGTAGGCGTCGACGCGGGCGCCGTCGGTCAGGCCGCCGGGCATCTGCCCGGACTCCATGGTCACGCCGACCACGGTCTGGCCGTCCTCCAGGCCCTTGCCCTCCTGGATCATCTCCGAGACCAGCACGCTGCCGGGGACCAGGTCGGTGGTGGCGTAGAACTCGTCAAGACCGCCCCGCTGGTTCCAGCGGATGTACGGGATGTCGCTGTCCTCCGGCATCATCACCTGCTCGATGTGCTCTTCGGAGATGCCCTGGCCGGCGGGGATGCGCTGGGAGATCTGCACGGCGGCCACCTGGTTGCCGGCGCGCAGCACGAGCACGGCCGTGCCCAACGCGCCCGCGAGGATGAGCAGCACGGCCAGCGCCGCCAGCGCGGGTTTGCGTTCGCGAGGAGCAAACGGCAACCTGTCGCCGGACTGCGGGACAGGGGCGGCCGACCTGCCGCCCGCGGCTGCCGTGCGTTCCCTGGTCTTCACAGAATCACCCCGTAACTCGCCGTTTCCTGGCCGAAATTCCCCTACCTGATCGGCCGAGAACGCCGCAACAGGTTGTCAAGCCATCGAACCGTAGCAGTAGCCTAAACCCCCCTCAACCCGCGCTGGGCAACGAGAGCGTCACAGCCCATCGACAGTTCCGATGGCTGAGACGACGACCTTGCCCGGGGCGCAAACCACCAGCTTGCGGGGGCGCACGAGGCCGGCCGGGGCGGCGGCTCGGACCCGCGCGCACGCCGGGCGCAGGGCCGGTGGCGGGGTCGGCAGGGGGCTCTGCGACAGACCTGTGAACGGGGTATTGGCGAATCCGGATATGTGCACTCGCCAACTCGTCATGGGAATGGAATTCCGTCGGCGTCGGGGCGCGATGAGAGAAGTCGGCGGTCACTGCGATCCGGTGGGAATGGGATACACATGCGACGGCCGCGTACCACGACCCGCGTGGTGTCACGACCCGCGTGACGGGTGCCGCGGGGGCGGAGTCCGCTGCCCGGTGCCCGTCAACGGGCCCCGGCCGATCGGCGTCCGCACCACCCCGACCGCGGCCGCATAGCATTTCCAGCCCCACTGTGGTAGACGTCGCTGTCGATGACCGGCAAGGGGGGATGGTTGTGAGCGACATCAAGGCCGATCTGGAGCGCATACGCGAGTGCTCCCGTGCGCTCGGCCGCATCCACCGAACTTTCAGCCACCATGCCAACCCGGCCGACGGCTACGGCACGGGAGAGATCGGCTCGCAGCAGCTCGTCGACACCTTCTCGGACTTCGGGAGCAACTGGAAGATTCACCGCGGGAAGCTCACCGAGGAGCTGGAGAAGCTCGGCAAGATCACCGCGGCGGCTGCCGAGTCGTACGACAAGGTGGACACGGACCTTGCCAACGCGCTGCGCAAAGAGGACGACTCCCACAGCAGGAAGAAGCAGAACTGATGGGACGGCGACCTGCGGCGCACCGCTGGGCCGTCCTCGGTGAGGACTCCGACCCCGTCCCCGGCAGCCCGGACGAGGTCGCACAGCTCGGACGCGAGCTGCGCAGGACGGCCGACACGATCCAGCGGCAGGCCGACGAGATCAAGGCGCTCGCCTCCGTGGAGAACTGGAAGGGCAAGGCGGCGAACGCCTTCCGTGACGCGGCGGACGACGCCGAGGGCAAGCTGCGCAAGGCGTTCCGCCGCTACGACGTGGCCGCGGAGGCGCTCGGCGAGAGCGTCCAGCCGGGCGTGTGCAGCAACGAGTACGCCTCGGAACTCCGGCGCGCCCAGGACCAGGCGGACAAGGCGCTGTCGGACGCCGAGCAGGCGGACGGCGACAAGGCCGCCGCGAAGAAGGCCCTGGACGGCCAGCCCGAGGACACGCCCAAGGACGACCCCGAGACCAGGAAGCAGGAGTCGCGGGCCGACGACGCCGATGCGGCGCTGGCCCGGGCCAAGCGGGATCTGGAAGAGGCGAAGGGTGTACGCGACCGTGCGGCGAAGAAGGCCGCCGACGCCATCCGGGACGTGATCGACAACGACGGGCTGAAGGACAGCCGCTGGGACAAGTTCAAGAACTGGGTCTCGGAGAACTCCGGCTGGATCAAGGAGATCAGCAAGTGGGCGGGCCGGCTGGCGGCGGCGCTCGGCGTGCTCTCGCTCGTCGTGAACTGCATTCCCGTCATCGGCCAGGCGCTGTCCGCGGTCTTCGCCGCGCTCGCGCTGGTCGCCGGGATCGTCTCGCTCGCCGCGAACCTGACCCTCGCGCTCGCCGGCGAGGGAAGCTGGCTGGACGTGGCTCTGGACGTCGTCGGCATCGCGACGTTCGGCATCGGCCGGGCAGCCATCGCGGGCGCCCGCGGAGCCGCGGCCGGAGCGAAGGCGTTCTCGCGCACCTCCCTGTACCAGGCCGCACGGGCGTCCGGAAAGGGCGTCAACAAGTCGTGGAAGATCGCGAACGCCGGCTCGGGGTCCGCGCGCGGCTCGGCGCACGCCGCGGCGGTCGCCGGCATGCCGGCCAGCAGGCTTCAGGGCGTGAAGGGAATCCTCGAAGGCTTCAATCCGAAGGCGATCGTCAAGGAGACGTGGGATGCCGGCAAGGCGGTCGTCAAGCCGGGCAAGTTCGACGTGCCCGACATGGGCGCCGTAGGCCGGTCTCTGGAGGGCATCGCACCCGCCGCCCTCAAGAACGCGGATGTCGCCAACGCGACCAGGATGTTCACCGAGCAGATGAAGATCTTCAACGTCGCCAACGTGACCGGAGTCAGTGTCGCCGTTTCGAACACCGACGTGGTCGACGCATGGGGCCGGTTCACTCCCCTGAAGGACATGACGACAGCCCCGGTCGGCGGCTGACGGTGACCACCCGGGAGAGGAGAACACACGTGGCCGCCCCCGTGCTGCGGCCGTACGCCGCGGGGCCGCCCGGCCTGGACATCGCACGCCGCGCACGGCTCGGCCACGACGGCACCGGGCTGGTCCTGACCACGAGGAGCGGCAGACGGCGCCGTTACCCGGTGGGGGACGGCGGGATCACCGGGGCCGTGTTCCTCGACGCGCAGGCCGCGCCCGCGTGGGGACACGGTGGACCGCCGGTCGCCGGTTCCTGGGGCCGGGTGCAGTTGCAGGACGCGGACGGCAGGCTGGTGCGGGAGATCCCCGTCGGAGACTGGCTGCCCGAGTCGCCGGCCCTCTTCGACCGGCACGCCGGGGGGACGGCCCTGCTCACCCGTACCGGGCTCGACGCGCTGCTGACATCCTGCGGCGTCCCGCTCCGTACCGTGACCGACCCGGAAGACGCCCTGCTGGACCGGACGTCGCGGCGCAGGGGCAGACAGCTCCGGCCGGGGCACGCGCTGCCGGACTGGTACCTGTACACACGCCGACTGGCACTCCCGCTCTGGACCCTCTCGATGGTCGCGGTGATCCTCACCGACAGCTCACCGCCCTGGCTCGCCGTCCTGATGGCCGCGGCCGGATGCGTCTGGACCCTGAATCACGCCGCCCTGCGCCCGTGGAGCAGGTGGGTGGAGCGGCGCAGCCGCCCCGAGGTGCTGGCCCGGTACGCCCCGGCACCGGGAGCGGACGCGGGCGCGACTCCGCGCTTCCTCACCACCGCCGCGGTGCGGGTACAGAAGGACGACATCGTCCTGGTCGACAGCGCCGGCCGCGAACGCTGGCTGCCGCTCGCCGGCCCGCACGCCGTGACCGGGTTCGTCCGGGTGCGCCGCACCGGGCAGCGGGAGCCGCTGGGCGTGGAACTGCGCGGCCGTGACGGGGCGGTGCGCGGGGCGCTGCCGTGGGGCGCCTGGTTCGCGGGCGCCGCCGGGGCGGATCGGTGGCGCGACCTCGGGAGAACGTCGGGCCTGCCCGTACGCGAGAGCGAACTCGGCAGGAACGCCCTCTGGCCGACGGACCCGCTGGCGACGGCCGACACCGTGACCATGGCCCCGCTGCCACCCGGCGCAGCCCGCAGGTCGGCCCGTATCCCCGAAGGACCGCTGCCGGTCGCCACCACCGGCGCGCTGTGCGTCATCGGGCCGCTGCTCGCCCTGGCCTACGGCTCCGGCCTGCTCCGGGACGGCGGTTCCGCCGCCGGGTGGGCCACGGTGGTGCTCGGCGGGCTCATGGCCCTCACGGCCGGGCTGTCACGGCTGATCCCGTATCTGGACAGCCGGCTGCGGCTGGACCGGCGAGCAGCAGAAGGAACGGAGGCGCCCGCATGACCGAGGAGCACCCCGAAGAACCCCGGCCGCCCTCGGACTACCGCTTGCTGGTCCCGGACGGCTGGTTCCGCATCCTGCTGGAACCCGAACACCGGAAGGCGGCGGTCGGCGCGCTCGTCGAGCAGCAGTACCGGGGCATCGACAACGCTCCGCACCTGAAGGAGCAGACCCGCCGGGAACTGCTCGACCGGGCGGCGGAAGCGCACCGCGGCGGCGGCATCGAGCTCTACATCAGCCTGCAGACGGCGGGCCCGGTGGGCATCCCCGCCTCGCTCGTCGTCACCCTCGCCCCGCCGCCGCACGAGGGGCAGGTGCCGCTGGAGGCCCTGGCCAAGGCCATAGCCGACGACGGCCCCGTGGACCAGGACGTGACGATCGAGGAGTTGCCCGCGGGCCGCGCGGTCCGCGTCCGCACCCGGACCGTCCCGCCGGCGGACGATCCCAGCGGCAACCCGCTGCCCGTCACCTCGGTCGACTACCACCTGCCCGTGCCCGGCACGAACGCCTTTCTGCTGCTGGCCTTCTCCAGTCCGCTCGACCCGATCGCCGACGACATGGCGGCCCTGTTCGACGCCGTCGCCGCTTCGCTGACCTGGACGGAATGACCTGATCGTGGCCGAACTCCTGGACATCACGGTGAACTGCCCGGCCGACTGGGTGCCCCTGTCGCTCGCCCCGGACGAAGACCTGTCGTCGTGGGCCGACGAGCAGGCGGCGGAGCTGCGCAGGCGATACGAGGCCGAGGGCAGACGAGCCCGGGTCCGCCGGCTCGCCCGCGACCTGGAGGAGGCGGCCGCCACCAGCCGCAGACAGGGTGCGCTCGCCGCCTTCGGCCTCTACCTCAGCGGCTACGACAGCCGCGTGGCCGCCCTGGAGATCCGGCTGGTGCAGCCGGACGCGGACACCCCCGAGATCACTCTGCCCTGGCTCGCCCAGATGCTCACCACCCGCGACCCGGCGCACGACGTCGGCCCGCCGGACGTAGAGGAGGTCGCGCTGGAGCCGGGGGCCGCCGTTCGGGTCCGGCAGTTCGTGGCCGCCGCAGGGAAAGGCCCGTTCGGTACGTCGCCGCTCGTGTACTCGGTGATCTACGGGATCCGGCCGACGGGCCGCGAGAGTGCGGTCCTGCTCACCTTCTCCTGGACGCACCCGGAACTGGAGGAGCCGCTGACCGAGACCGCGCACATGATCGCCAACGGCCTCCTCGTCGAGCCTCCCGCGCACCCGCCGGCCGCGGCGCACTGACCTCCGCCGCCGACCCGTCGGGCACCCCGTCATGGCCGCGCGCGTACGGGTTGCCGCCTCACCCCGCCCGCTCCAGCATGCGTGCGTACCCGCGCCGCCGGCGGCGCATGAGCACGGCCGCCAGCCACAGGTACAGCCACCAGCCCACCGCGACCCCGCCCGCCACCGCCAGCGGCACCGGGCGCAGGGCGCCGTTGGCCGCGAGGGCGAGCAGGACGCCCAGCGGCACCGCCGCCGCAAGCATCCGGAGCCGCCGGCGGCTCGACGTGCCGTACAGGTCCACCATGATCCGCGCGTGGAGCAACTCCACCTCCCGGCGCGCCGTCGGCAGCGGCACCGGCCTGCGGCCGGGGGCCAGTCCCGGAAGCGGGCCGCCCAGCGGGGCGTCCGGGTAGCGGGCGCGCGTGCGGCGCGCGCGGTCCGCCGCGTCCGGGAGACGGCGGAAGACGAAGACCGGGTGGGCGCGGGCCGGGGAGTGGGCCGGGGAGAGGCCGGCGTAGCCGTATCCGTACTGCTCGGCTACGTAGGCGAAGGCCGCGAAGGTCCGCCGGGAGTTCCATGGGTTGATCGTCGTGTACGTCGCGGCGCCCTGCGCGCCCGCCGCCAGCAACTCCCGCAGTCGGGACCGGATTCCGGGGCGTAGCGGCATGGCCTCCTCCGCCGGAGGGTGCGGGCATGCGACGCCGGCCCGGCGGCGGTCGCCGGCCGGGAGAGCGGGCGCGGGCGGCTACTGGCCGCCGCCCACCTGGCTCTCCTCCTTCTTCGTGCCCTTCTTGAGCTCGTTCTCCAGGTCCACGTCGACCTTGTGCGCCTCGCGCACCACCGTGTCCGACATCTCCGCCAGGCTCGTCAACTGGTCGTCGATGTCGCCGCGGCCGTCCTTCCAGCCCGACTCGAAGTCCTCCAGCTTGTCGACCACGCCGCCGTCGCCGATGTCGTCGCGGTACGACTCGAAGGTGGCCTTCGTGCGGTTCATCCGGTTCTTGATGCTGCGTAGCCGGCCGCCGAAGCCGTCGAGCTCGCTGAGCGGGATCGCCAGCCTGTCGCCGTCGTTGCCCATGAGCCTCTCCCCCAGTCACTACGAAGCGGGGCGCCGCCGCACCGAACACGATGCCACGGCGCCCCGGCCAAGCGAAACGAACCGAATCGCGAAGGTCAGCCCTTGAGGCCCTTCTCCAGCTCGGAGTCCAGGTTCTCGAAGGCGTCTGCGGCGGACTTCAGGAAGTCGCCCATTCCCTCAAGGCCCTCGATGGTCTTCTTCGCACCGGTGGTGAACTCGTCGAAGGACTGGTCGAACTGCTTCGAGGACCGACCGGTCACGTAGCCGTCGCTCACCAGGCTCTGGATGTACTTGCGCAGATCATCCAGCTTGCGGTCGATGTCCTGCCGCTCGTCCTTGAGTCGCTTGGCGGCATCCCGCATGTCCTGATATGTAACATCGACATCGGCCTTGCCCATGGCAGCTACCCTCCCGTTTTTGTCGTCGTCGCGAGGGCCCTCCCCGAGACGTCAGTCATGCATTTTTTCGTAACTCGCAACCGTAGACGCAATCCGCCGCCCCCGCGGTTGCAGGGTCGATCCGGCCGTGTGACGGCAGTTACGCCAGCGGCGTCGTCACCGCGAACGGCTCGCCGTCGCCCAGGTGCAGCAGGCCCTTGCCGGGCGACACCTGGTCGCCCACCGAACCGCGGTTGAGCCGGATGCCGATGAGGTCGCCCGCCGACGGGTCCTGCGGGGACAGGGCGACGCCGCGGCGGGCCTTCTTGGCCTCCACCTGCCAGCCGGAGAAGCCCGACGCGACCTCCTCCTCGTCCCCCGCGAGCACCAGCGCCCAGCCGCGCTCCGCGCCGCGGCGGGGGATGGCCTTGAACTCGTCGCCCGCGTCGCAGTTCGTCAGCATCTCCGCGTCGTCCACGAGCACGGCTATCGGCGCGTCCGGCGACGCCTGCTTGAGCAGGTCGTGCATCTCGTCCTCGTCGATGTCGTCCTCGGTGAAGACCTGCAACACGCCCTCGCGGCCCGCCAGTTCGCGCATCGGCGACGGGCGCGGCGCGGCGATGACCAGGCGCACGCCCTGCTGGAGGTAGGTCAGCGCCATCGACTTCAGCACCGTGCTCCGCCCGGACTTGGCCGGGCCGCCGATGATGAACGCCGGGATGCCCTCGGCCAGGTCGGGGCCGAAGCCCATCAGCTCGTCGCCGCCGACGCCGACCAGCGCCCACAGCTTGGAGCTCTCCTGGGCCTGTACGTCGCGCATCTCCCACGCCTCCTCGAAGCCGAGGCGGCTGGGCAGCACGTCGACGCGGAACGGGCGCAGCGAGCGCGGCACCGCCGCGTCCCGCGCCGTCGCGGCCTCGCCGACGGCGGCGACGGCGGCGGCCTGGGCGGCGCCGGACAGGTCGTCGCTCAGGACCGCGATCTGGGTCTCCAGCCCGCTCTCCGCGCGGAACATCCGGCCGGGCTCGATGTCCTCGGGGATGTTCCGGGCGTTGAGGCTGATCATGGAGAAGTCGGAGCGGTCGGGCAGCCGGAAGGCGAACTTGTCCTCGGTCAGCGTGCTGATCCGGCCGGTGAGCACGCTGCGGTCACCGGTGATGATCATGTGGATGCCGACGCTCGCGCCCTCGCGCAGCAGCCCGTAGATCTCGTCGGTCAGGTCGCCGTGGTTGATCTCGCCCAGGGTGGGCAGCCAGCCCTCCCAGCGGTCGAGGAGCACCACGGTGTACGGCAGCTTCTGCTCCGGGTCCGCCGCCGCGGCCCGCTGCTCGGCGATGTCGGCGAAGCCGTCGGCGGCGAGCAGCTCCTGACGGCGGCCCAGCTCCTGCTTGAGCCGGCCGATGAGGCGCACCGCGCGCTCCGTCTGGTTGCGGCTGACGACGGCGCCGCAGTGCGGCAGCCGGGTCAGCGCGTTGAGCGCGCCGTTGCCGCAGTCGATGCCGTACAGGTGCAGGTCGGCTATCGAGTGCGTACGCGCCAGGGAGGCGGCGATCGTACGGAGCATCTGCGAACGTCCACTGCGCGGGGCGCCGCCGACGATGAGGTGGCCGAAGTCGGCGAAGTCGATGGCGACGGTGCGCCGGGCCTGCTGCGCGGGCAGGTCCTCGATCCCGTACGGGGCGGGGGGCAGCGGGCCGGCGCCCTGCGGCGCGGGCAGCGCGTCGAGTTCGATGCTGTCCGGGAGCGCGGGCAGCCACGGGCTGTGCTGCTCGGGGATGCCCAGGCGCTCGTTGGCCTCGTTGACCGCGTCGACGAGCACCTTGAGGTCGGTGATCTCGTCCTCCTCCTGCTGCGCTCCCGCGGGCCGCTTCA